>NZ_CP052859.1:4965000-5565000 GCF_012935695.1 Pseudomonas sp. ADAK18 | reverse complement strand
AGATGTTGGCGCCGGGCTTGTGGGAATTGACCACCAGCAACATGAAAGTCGATAACCAGGCCCTGCCGGATCTCTCACTGATCCTCGGTCAACTGAAGCAACAGATGACCCCGGAACAGCGCGCGATGCTGGAAAAGCAAGGCATCACCATGGCCGGCAAAGGGGTTCAGGTCTGCCTGACACCCGCCCAGGTGGCGTCCGATTCAATCCCGCTGACCGACCCGCAATCAGGCTGTAAGCAGGAAGTGACCGACAAGACCGGCAACCAGTGGAAGTTCCGTTTCAGCTGCCCGAAAGCCCAGGGTACTGGCGTGGCGACATTCCAGAGCCAGAAGGAATTCACTACCACGGTTAACGGTACGTTCAATGCCACAGGCATTCAGCAAAACGGCAGCCTGGACACGAGTGCGCAGTGGCTGGGCAGCAATTGCGGCACCGTCAAACCTCGCGCTTAACGCTGGAAATGCAGAGGCAAGCCCTGGCAACTGTCGTGCACCCGCGCGTCGTGCCAGGCCAGGTGGCCGGAAACCAGGGTGCTGCTGACGCTGTGACGGAAGCTGCGTTCGGCGAAAGGTGTCCAACCGCAGCGGGCGAGGATCGGCTGGCTGCTGACAGGCTTGCCATGAGGCTCGGGTTTGATCAGCACCAGATCGGCCCAGTAGCCTTCTCGCAGGTAGCCACGGTCGGGGATTGCGAATAGGTCGGCGACGCGGTGGCTGGTTTTTGCCACCAGCGTGGTCAGCGGTAACAGGCCGTCGGCCACCAGTTCCAGCAGTGCCGGCAGGGCATGTTGCACCAACGGCAAGCCTGATGGCGCCTCGCGGTATGGCAGCTGTTTTTGCGCCCAGGTATGCGGCGCATGATCACTGCCAATCACATCCAGGCGATCACTCAACAAGGCCAGGCGCAGGGCATTGCGGTCGGCGCGAGTCTTGATCGCCGGGTTGCATTTGATCTGGTGGCCGAGGCGCGCGTAGTCGTGGTCATCGAACAGCAAATGGTGCAGGCAGACTTCGGCGGTGATGCGTTTTTCCGCCAGGGGTTTGTCTTCGAACAGCGCCAACTCCCGCGCGCTGGTGATGTGCAACACGTGCAGGCGAGTACCGTGGCGGCGGGCCAGTTCCACTGCGAGGGAAGAGGAGCGATAGCACGCTTCGGCGTCGCGAATCAGTGGGTGCGCGACGGCAGGAATGCTGTCGCCGAACCGATTCCTTAGGCGTTGCTCGTTGGCCAGGATGCTTGGCGTATGTTCGCAGTGCGCCAGGAGAATGGTCGGCACCTCGGCGAACAGACGTTCCAGAACCCGAGGATCATCCACCAGCATATTGCCGGTAGAAGCACCCATGAACACTTTGACCCCGGCCACTTCACGCGGATCGAGTGCGGCGACGGTGTCCAGGTTGTCGTTGCTCACACCAAAGTGAAAACCATAGTTGGCCACCGAATGCAGGGCGGCACGCCGCTTTTTATCGGCCAAGGCTTCCAGCGTCAGGGTTGCCGGCCGAGTGTTGGGCATGTCCATGAAACTGGTGATACCACCGGCGACGGCGGCTCGGGACTCGCTGTAGAAACTACCTTTGTCCGGCGTGCCGGGTTCGCGAAAATGCACCTGATCGTCGATCATCCCCGGCAGCAGCCATTGGCCTTGGGCGTCGATTTCCACGGGGGCGTTTTCGCCTTCGATGCTGCTGGCGATCTTTTCGATGCGGCCATTGGCGACGAGCAGGTCGGCGTCGAATTCCTGGCCTTCATTCACCAGGCGGGCGTTGCGGATCAGCAGGCGGCTCATGGTCAGAACTCGTTTTGCAGGGCTTTGTAACCACGCACCAGGTCGACGTTGGTGCGGGCCACGTCTTCGGAAAACTCCGAGGCGCTGACGCTTACCGGTGGGAACTGCGACAGGTCGGTGTTGGGGCCGATGCGGGTGGTGGAGGGCACGTAGAAGGCGGCGGGCAAGTCGCGTCCGTCGACCACCGAGTTGTGGCGCACCACGCAGCCATCGCCGACCGCGCAGTTGAACAGCACACTGTTGAAGCCGATAAACACCCGATCACCGACGGTGCAGGGGCCGTGGACGATGGAACGGTGGGCGATGGAGGTGAACTCGCCAATGGTGACGGCGGCGCCGGACTTGGAGTGAATCACCACGCCGTCCTGGATATTGGAGTTGGCGCCAATGGTGATCGGGTCCATGTCGCCGGTTGCGTCGACCTCGTCGGCGCGGATCACGGCGTAGGGGCCGACGAAGACGTTCTCGCCGATGATGACTTTGCCGCAGATGATGGCGGTCTTATCGACGTAGGCCGATTCGGCAATGACGGGCAGATCGCCGGAAGGGTTCTTGCGGATCATGCGGCAGGTTCCTTGAGAGGCGCGGTGAGGATGTGTACTTCGCCGCCAGCGATGGCGTTGTAGAAGCAGGAGGGTCGGCCGGTATGGCAGGCGGGGCCTTGCTGGTTGACGATCAGCAGCACCGCATCGCCATCGCAGTCCAGGCGCGCCTCCACCAGTTGCTGGCGGTGACCGGAGGTTTCACCCTTGCGCCACAGTTGCTGGCGCGAGCGCGACCAGTAGCAGACTTGCCCGGTGGCCAGGGTTTCATTGAGGGCCTGACGGTTCATCCAGGCCAACATCAATACTTCGCCGCTGCCGCGTTGCTGGGCGATGGCGGCAATCAGGCCATCGCTGTTCCACGGCAAGGCATCTAGCACCGAGTCGAGCGGAAAGCGGCTGCCCAAGGCAGCCTCTTCCAGATCGAGCATGCTCAGGGTCATGGCTTGCTCAGGGCGGTGTACAAGGTGTTTAGGTTGTATTCGAACAATCCGGTAAAGGTGCTGGCCGGACCTTCTGCCGCCAAGGCATCGGAGTACAGCGTGCCGCCGATGTGAGCGCCACTTTCGTCGGCAATCTGCTTGAGCAGGCGCGAGTCCTTGATGTTTTCCATGAACACGGCTTTGACGTGATCGTTGCGGATCTGAGTGATCAGCGCGGCGACTTCGGCAGCCGACGGCTCACGTTCGGTGGACAAGCCTTGAGGTGCCATGAAGTCGATGCCGTAGGCCTGGCCCAGGTAACCGAAGGCGTCATGGGAGGTGACGATGCGACGGTTACCCGGTGGCAGCGAACCCAACTTGGTCTTGGCTTCGGCCAGCAGTCGGTAGATCTCTTTCAGGTACACCTGGCTGTTGTGCTGGTAGTCGGTCTTGTTGGCCGGGTCGGCCGCGATCAGCGCCTTGGTGATGTTGCTCACATAAATTTCGGCGTTGGCCAGGTTGTGCCAGGCGTGAGGGTCGGGAATGGTGTCGCCATCTTCCTCCATGGTGCGAGCGATCACGCCTTTGCTGGCGGCGACCACGGTGGCCTTGGTCTCGGTGCTGGTGACCAGACGATCCAGCCACGGTTCGAAACCAAGGCCGTTCTTGATGATCAGTCGGGCCTTGAGCAAGGCCTTGGCGTCGTCGGGTGTTGGTTCGTAGGTATGGGCGTCGGCGTCGGGGCCGACCATGTTACTGATCTGAATATGATCGCCACCGATCTGGTGGGTTATGTCGTTGAGGATGCTGAAGCTGGTAACCACCTGAAGCTTGTCGGCCGCCTGGGCAGTCGCGAACGACAGCGGCAGCAATACACTGAACAGCACGAGTAGAGCGCGCATCGGGAAACACCTCATTGGGATGTAAGCAAAGGCGGGCGGCGCAGCAAGCCGTGCACCGGACCGAAGACCACGGACAGCAGGTACAAGCCGCCAGCCACCAACACAATCGCCGGGCCGCTGGGCAGCGAGTAGTAGAACGACAGCAACAAACCAAGCCACACCGACAGGCATCCCAGCGCGGCCGATACCGCGATCAATACCGGTAGGCGCCGGCTCCAGAAGCGTGAAGCAATGGCTGGCAACATCATCAAACCGACCACCATCAAGGCGCCGATGGCCTGGAAGCCGATCACCAGGTTCAGCACCACCAGGGTCAGGAACACGCCATGGGCCAGTGGGCCGAGACGGCTGACGGTTTGCAGGAACAGTGGGTCGAGGGTGTCCAACAAGAGTGGTTTGTAGATCAGCGCCATGGCGATCAGGCTGAAACCAGAAACCCAGAGCATGCCGGTGAGGGTCGGGCCATCTACCGCCAGGGCCGAGCCGAACAGCAGGTGCAGCAGGTCCAGACGTTTACCGGCGATGCCGAGGATCAGCACGCCGCTGGCCAGAGAAATCGGGTAGATGGCGGCGAGGCTGGCGTCTTCCTTCAGTCCTGTTCGACGGGTTATCCACGCCGCGAGGCCGGCCATGCTCAGGCCGGCACCGAGGCCACCGATGGTCAGTGCGGGCAGACTCAGGCCGGCAAACCAGAAGCCCAGCGCGGCGCCGGGCAGGATGCCGTGGGCCACGGCGTCACCGATCAGGCTCATGCGGCGCAGGATCAGAAACACACCGAGTGGCGCCGTGCTGCAGGCCAGGACCAGGCCGCCAAGCAAGGCACGGCGCATGAACACAAAGTCGTGGAAGGGTAGCCACAGGTGGGCAGTGAAGTGCATCACGCCACCTGCGTTTGCGGTTGCTGGAGGATCAGTTCTTTACTGGGCGCCAGCACGCAGCCGCTGCTTTTGATCAGCAGTGCCTGAGGAATATGTTGGCGCACGGCAGCCAGGTCATGGCACACCACGACCAACGTGCGGCCCTCGGCATGCCAGGCGTGGATGTGTTTCCACAGCAGGATTTGGCCTTGTTCGTCGAGGGCGGCGTGGGGTT
Source organism: Pseudomonas sp. ADAK18 (assembly GCF_012935695.1). Classification (NCBI taxonomy): domain Bacteria; kingdom Pseudomonadati; phylum Pseudomonadota; class Gammaproteobacteria; order Pseudomonadales; family Pseudomonadaceae; genus Pseudomonas; species Pseudomonas sp. ADAK18. The sequence continues at coordinate 5,560,253 of NZ_CP052859.1, read as the reverse complement.
CGTCGAGCAGCAGCACTGGCGCCTCGGCCAGGCTCATGCGGGCGAGCAGGGCACGTTGCAGTTCGCCGCCGGAAAGGGCCATCAACGGTCGGTGCTCCAAGCCACTCAGGCACCAGTCTTCCAACACGGCTTGCAGGCGCTGGCTGCGTTGTTGCGGTGTGTGTTTGCTGCCCCAGAAGCCTGCGGCCACGAGTTCTTGCAGGTTGATGGGGAACTGGCGGTCCAGGTGTTGTTGCTGGGGCAGGAACGACAGGCTGCCGCGTCGTGGAACATTCAGGATGACTTTTCCGGCGAGAGGCTTTTGCAAGCCGGCGATGACTTTCAACAGGCTGCTTTTGCCAGAGCCGTTGGCGCCGATCACGCCGGTGAGGCTGCCTTGGGCCAGTTCGAAATCCACGGCAGGCGTCAGCGGTTGACCGGGAGCGCCCCAGCGCAGTGCTTTGCAGGTGATCATTTGGAGGGTCTCGTCCAGCGGCTTTCAGCCACGGCATCGTGCGCGTGCAGGCTTTCGGCGTGGATCACTTTCAGGTGGAAGGCTTTGACTGCATCCGAGCGTTTCAAGGCGAGGTTAAGGCGTCTGGCGGCGTCTTCGCAGAACATCAGGTTCTGGCCGTTGGCCAAGGCGAAGGCTTGTTCATCCGCGCGTTTCACGGCGGTTTGCACGGCGGTGCCGAGGGCTGCTTCGGCATTGTTGATCAGTTCTGTCAGTGGCAGCGTCTGTTGGTTGTCTTGCAAATGGATCTGTAGCTGCGCACTGCTGCGCTGGCTGTGGGGCGTGGCGACGATGCCGTTTGCGCTGCCGAGCCAGGTCAGGACGTGTTCATGTTGCAACGAGGTGTTGGCGAAGTCCTCGATAAATTGCTGCTGAATCAACTGCCTGGCCAGGGCGGCAGAGCAGGGGCAAGTTGAGGAGTAGGTAACGTCAATTTTTAGTTCCACGTGGAACATCTGGTTTTCAAGGCGTGCTTCGATGCTCACCGGATAGGACTTCCAGCCGGCCAATGGACTGACCAGGGCTGGTCGTTTGAGCAGCAAGTCCGCATGAATTCGCAGGTAGGCGTTGTGGGATAACCCTTCATGGCTGTCGAGGAAGCGCTGTAGCACTTGGCGCAACAGGGCAGGTGTCAGGCTTTCTTGCTCTAGCATTTCCAGCGCCAGGTACAGCCGCGACATATGAATGCCGCGTGCCTCGCCGTCGTCCAGGCTGACACCTGCATCGGCCTTGGCGCTCAGGTGCTGGCTGTCAATCAGGATGGGAAGTGCAATGCCGCACATGCCTACCCATTCGAGCGGCAAGGCTTGCCGTGAAGCCTGCGCGGCGATATCCGGCAGAGTCAGCGCATTCATGAGCAGGTCCATCGTTGGAAATAAAAAGACATGTTATATTATAACTATTACGTCGACGATGGTTTTTCTGCCCTTGTTTTTATTCAGTCATGTCGAGTACGGACGCTCCCCCATTCGCGGTATATGTCATGCACAGACGTCAACTCCTCAACCTGCTGCTGGCCAGCGCAGTATTCACGTTGCCCTTCGGCGTTTCGGCCACGCAGATTCGCAATGCCCGCCTATGGCGTTCGGATGACAAGTTGCGGTTGGTGTTCGATCTCAGCGGGCCGGTGCAGTACAAGACCTTTTCCCTGACCGCGCCGGAGCGGTTGATCATTGATCTCTCCGGCTCGAAGCTGAGTGGTGATTTCAGCCAACTGGCGTTGGCCAATAGCGGCATTACCTCGATTCGCTCCGGGCATTTCGGCCAGGGTGATACGCGCATCGTCCTGGATCTCGCCGCGCCGATGCAGCTCAACAGCTTTCTGTTGCCGCCACAGGACGGCCAGGGTCATCGCCTGGTACTGGATTTGACCAGCGCCACGAAGGCGCCTCTGCAGATCGCCGCCGCTGCGGCGCCATTGGCTGGGCCGATAGACAAGGCTCACCCCAAGCGCGACATCATCGTGGTGGTCGACCCCGGCCACGGTGGCAAGGATCCAGGCGCCATTGGCTCCAAGGGCGAGCGGGAAAAAGATGTGGTGTTGTCGATCGCCCAATTGCTGGCCAAACGCTTGAAACGCGAGAAGGGCTTTGACGTGAAACTGGTGCGCAACGACGACTTCTTTGTGCCGCTGCGCAAGCGGGTAGAGATTGCTCGCAAGCACAAGGCCGACATGTTTATCTCCGTGCATGCAGATGCAGCGCCACGGCTAACGGCTTCTGGTGCGTCGGTTTACGCCTTGTCTGAGGGCGGCGCGACGTCCGCCACCGCACGCTTCATGGCACAACGGGAAAACGGTGCCGACCTGTTGGGCGCGACCAGCTTGCTCAACCTCAAGGACAAGGACCCGATGTTGGCCGGAGTGATTCTCGACATGTCGATGAACGCGACCATCGCCGCCAGCCTGCAACTGGGTGGCACGGTGCTGGGCAGTTTGGCGGGGATCACCACGCTGCATCAAAAACGTGTGGAACAGGCAGGATTCGCGGTGCTCAAGTCACCGGACGTGCCGTCGATCCTCGTGGAAACGGGCTTCATTTCCAACGCCCGTGACAGTCAGCGGCTGGTCACGGCGCGCTATCAGCAGGCGGTGGCAGACGGTTTGTTTGAAGGTTTGCAGCGTTACTTCCAGAAGAATCCGCCGGTGAACAGCTATATGGCTTGGGCCCAGGAGCAGAAGAAAGGTCAGGTTTAGCAGCCGGTAATTCGGCTACACGTAAATTTGGCGCTGGCCCCTCCGGAACTGGAAAACCGGTTGATGGTGGTCCAGCCCACCCGCCGCGTGTAGCCGACCCACGCCTCACCATCGGACGCCAACCCGGTAAAGAACGTCAGTTGCCCATAGCGGCTGTTGGTCTGGGCCCAATAGCGTTTGCCGATCACCTCGAAACCCCGCAAATACGTGGTGCTGCCGGCAGTGGCGACGCTATAGGCGTTGCCTTCGGCATCCACACACGACAGCAGGTTGGCGCTGCGAGTGCAGCTGGCTAGCAGGCTTGGCGCCTGGGCGCTGGCGTGTGTCGCAGCGACCAGCAACAGGCCGCACAGCAGGTATTTCATAGGCTTTCTCGGGGAATTGATGGGCTCAAGCATTGCGCCCTTCGTCGCGGCGAGCAAGCGAGGATTGGCTTATTTGCATTGTTATACTATAACATTAAAGAAAGCCTGATCCGTGAACCCCGCCCATGACTGAACAAGACCTTCTCGCCCAATCACCCAACGATTACATGAATGAAGCCCAGCAAGGTTTCTTCCGCGGACTGTTGCTGGCCCAGCGCGATGAGCTGCAAGCACGTATCGATGCCGAATTCATGGTGCTGCGCGAGCAAGAACCCAACAGCGACCCTGCTGATGTCGGCAGCGCCGAAGAACAGCGCCAGTGGCAATTGCGCCTGCTGGAGCGCGAGAAAAAGCTCCTGGACAAGATCGATGACGCCCTGGAGCACCTGGCCCGCGGTGAGTACGGCTGGTGCCGTGAAACCGGCGAGGCGATTGGCCTACAGCGCCTGTTGCTACGGCCTACGGCCACCCTGTGTATCGAAGCCAAAGAACGTGAAGAGCTGCGCGAACGCCATCAACGGGCGATTTGACCGGCCAACCTTGATGAGGACTACCTGATGCCCAATCGTCTCCCCGTTACTGTGCTGTCCGGTTTTCTCGGCGCCGGTAAAAGCACGCTGCTCAACTATGTTCTGCGCAACCGCGAAAACCTGCGGGTGGCGGTGATCGTTAATGACATGAGCGAAATCAATATTGATGGCAGCGAGGTCCAGCGCGACGTCACCCTCAACCGTTCCGAAGAAAAACTGGTGGAGATGAGCAATGGTTGCATCTGCTGCACCTTGCGCGAAGACCTGCTCGAAGAAGTCGGAAAACTCGCCAAGGAAGGTCGGTTCGATTACCTGCTGATTGAGTCCACCGGTATTTCCGAGCCGCTGCCGGTGGCTGAAACCTTCACCTTTCGCGATGAAAACGACCAAAGCCTGGCGGACATCGCGCGCCTCGACACCATGGTCACGGTGGTTGATGGTATGAACTTCCTGCTCGACTATCAGGCTGCGGAAAGCCTGGCGTCGCGCGGCGAAACCCTCGGTGAAGAGGATGAACGCTCCATCACCGACCTATTGATCGAGCAGATTGAATTCGCCGACGTGATACTGATCAGCAAGATCGACCTGATCAGCAGTGATGAGCGTCAGGAGTTGATGGCGATTCTCGAACGCCTCAATTCCCAGGCGGAAATCATCCCGATGGTCATGGGTGAAGTGCCGCTGGCCAAGATCCTCAACACTGGCCGTTTCGACTTCGAGCGCGCAGCCCAGGCACCGGGCTGGCTGCAGGAGTTACGTGGCGAGCATGTGCCGGAAACCGAAGAGTACGGCATCGCTTCTACCGCTTATCGCGCACGCCGCCCGTTCCATCCCCAGCGCTTCTTCGACTTCATCGATCGGCCATGGGTCAACGGCAAGTTGCTGCGCTCCAAAGGGTTTTTCTGGCTGGCCAGCAAGCACCAGGACGCTGGCAGTTGGTCCCAGGCCGGCGGCCTGATGCGTCATGGTTTTGCCGGACGCTGGTGGCGTTTTGTACCGAAGAGCCAGTGGCCGCAGGACGAGGAAAGTGTCGCAGCCATCATGGGTAACTGGCAGCCGAGCACCGGCGACTGTCGCCAGGAACTGGTGTTTATCGGGCAGAACATCGACTTCGCCAAGCTCACTGCCGAGCTGGACGATTGCCTGCTGACTGACGACGAAATGGCCATGGGCGTTGAAGGTTGGCGCTTGCTGGCAGACCCCTTTGGCCCCTGGTTTGAGGAGGCTGCGGCCTGATGCTGGCACCGACCCTGAAACTGCGTCCGGTGATCCGCCAGACCGCCGGCGAAACCCCGGTGGTACTCGCTGATATCCTGGAAGACGGCGTGAACCTGGCTTTGTGGCAGCGCCAGTTGCCCCTGCACATTGCTGAGTTTGGTGAGCTGCTGATTTCGTTGAACGAGCCTTTGGCTGAGTCGCTGGTCATTGAGTTGAGCGGCGAGGATGCGGAGCCGAACTTACAGGGATTGGCCTCCAGTTGCAGCGATCTTGAAGGCTATGAAGGCTTTATCGCCGATGTGTCGTGGTTGGTCAGTGCTTTCGCTTGCTTGCTCGGCGCCAAGCGCATTGGCGTGCGTCTGCGCCTATTGGATAAGGCCATGTGCCCACGTTTCCATGTGGATCATGTGCCGGTACGGTTGATCACCACCTATGCCGGTATCGGCAGCCAATGGTTGCGGGAAGGTGTGATGGAGCGTCGACACCTGAGCCAGGCCAACGCAGAGCCCGAAAGCGGTTTCGAGCAAATCCACTGCGGTGAAGTGGCGCTGCTCAAGGGCGAAAAATGGCACGGCAATGAAGGTTTCGGCTTGATCCACCGGTCGCCGCAACTGAACGCCAACGAACGGCGGTTGATTCTGACGCTGGATTGGTTGGCATAACCGGGTAGGATCAAATCTCTCTACACGGTCTGAATGATGCCCTCCATGCTGCAGAACATTCCCACCCATGTGATTGCGGGCCCATTGGGCGCCGGCAAGACCAGCCTGATCAAGCACCTGCTGGCCCAGCGCCCGGCCAACGAGCGGTGGGCGGTGTTGATCAACGAGTTCGGGCAGATTGGCCTGGACGCCGCACTGCTGACGCATGATGACGATGGCGTCGCCTTGGGCGAAGTGGCGGGTGGCTGCCTGTGCTGTGTCAACGGTGCGCCGTTCCAGGTAGGACTGGGCCGTTTGTTGCGTAAGGCCAAGCCAGACCGGCTGTTTATCGAACCCTCCGGACTGGGCCATCCGGCTCAGTTGCTCAAGCAATTGCGTGAAGCACCCTGGCAAGAGGTCCTGGCTGTTCAACCTTGTGTGCTGGTACTGGACGCCCAGGCGCTGGCGGCTGGTAAGCCACTGCCGGATGCGCAAGGGGAAGCGCTGGCCAGTGCTGGATTGCTGGTGTTGAACAAGGATGAGTCTCTGGACGCAGTGCAACGCTTGGCAATTGAAGGGCGACTGCCTGCCTGCCCGGTCTACTGGACGCGCCAGGCACAACTGCCCTTGGCGCAGTTACCAGGTGTGGCCGCTCAGGCGGGCGGGGTTGTGGATAAGTTTGAGGTGCCCAAAGGCTTGGCGCAGATACCGGCGATCTGGAGTGATCTGGCGTTGCCGATTTGTTTGAGCCAGGCGCAGGACGGTGGCTGGAGTATTGGCTGGCGCTGGCACCCGAGTCAGCAATTTGACCCGCAACGCCTGCAACACTGGCTGCAATCCCTGAGCTGGCGGCGGGCCAAGCTGGTTATCCACAGCCCGCAAGGTTGGCGCTCGGCTAACGCTGTGGATAACACCACCTTCACTTGGCAGCCCAGTGAGTGGCGTCGGGATTCACGCATCGAACTGATCTTCAGTGATGCTCAGGACGTTGCCGAACTGCAGCGAGCTTTGGCTGATTGTCGTCAGTGACGACTTTTGCCGTGCTCCTGGCGCCATTGGCTTAGCTCAATCACCTCGGCACTGGGTAATGGCGTCTTGATCTCGAACGGGTAGGGTGCCAGTTCGATTTGCGCACTGTGGGCGCCAAACTGCGTGATAGTCCCTGGGTGGCGCGCTTCGCCGGTCACGGTAAACTCGAAGTTATAAATCCGTGCCAGCCGCTTGCGACCGCTGGCATCCTTCACAAAACCGATGCGTTTGAGCGCCACGGCACCGTCCAGCAGCTCGATGTCGAGCTTGGCGCAATGCTGCTTGACCCGTTCCAGCGCCCGCTCCCGCAGGCCGTGGTTGTGCCACAGCCAGGCGGCGCCGGTCGCCAGTAGCATCAGCACCAAGATATTTCCCAGGGTCAGCATTCGATGAACTCCAACAAAGTACGGCCAGCTTAACTGTGTCTTCGGTCTGTCGTACAGGCTGCGTTTAGTCGCATACTGCGCGGCCAGAATTTCAACGGCTTTACGGACATTTTCCGCATGAAACGTACCCCTCATCTGCTTGCGATCCAGTCCCATGTGGTCTTTGGCCACGCCGGAAACAGCGCCGCCGTGTTCCCCATGCAGCGGGTCGGGGTGAATGTCTGGCCGCTCAACACGGTGCAGTTCTCTAACCACACTCAGTATGGTCAGTGGGCGGGAGAAGTGTTGGCGCCGCAGCAAATTCCTGCACTGGTGGAAGGCATCGCGGCCATTGGCGAGTTGGGCAACTGTGATGCGGTGTTGTCGGGCTATCTGGGCAGCGCGGCCCAGGGCCGGGCGATCCTTACCGGTGTGGCGCGGATCAAGGCGATCAACCCCAAGGCCTTGTACCTGTGCGACCCGGTAATGGGCCATGCGGAAAAAGGCTGCATCGTGCCCCAGGAAGTCAGCGATTTTCTGCTGGAAGAAGCGGCCGCCATGGCGGACTTCCTGTGCCCCAACCAACTGGAACTGGAAAGCTTCGCCGGGCGCAAGCCGCAGTCACTGTTCGATTGCCTGGGCATGGCGCGCGCATTGCTGGCCCGTGGGCCGAAGGCGGTGCTGGTCAAACACTTGGATTACCCTGGCAAACTGCCGGACGGATTCGAGATGCTGCTGGTGACTGCCGATGGCAGCTGGCATCTGCGCCGGCCGTTGCTGGCATTCCCTCGCCAGCCGGTGGGGGTGGGCGACCTGACTTCAGGCCTGTTCCTGGCGCGGGTGCTGTTGGGCGACAGCCTGCTGGCCGCGTTCGAGTTCACTGCGGCGGCGGTGCATGAAGTGCTGCTGGAAACCCAGGCCTGTGCCAGCTACGAATTGGAGCTGGTGCGTGCCCAGGACCGGATCGCGCACCCGCGAGTCCGCTTTGAAGCCACGCCGATCAGCCTGTAGAAACGCAACTTGAATGTGGGAGCTGGCTTGCCTGCGATGAGGGCCTCATATCCAGAAGAGATATCGGCAGTCACATCGCAATCGCAGGCAAGCCAGCTCTCACACTGGATAGGGTTCACACCCTGGAATCAGGGCGCGTCCGCTTTGATTTCGCGGTACCGCTTCTCCAGCTCTTGACGAATCTGCCGGCGCTGCTGAGCCTGGACAAAACGACGCTTGTCCTCGCTGTTCTGCGGTTGCAACGGCGGGACGACAGCCGGCTTGCGCTGGTCGTCCACCGCCACCATGGTGAAGAAGCAGCTATTGGTATGGCGTACCGAGCGTTCGCGAATATTCTCGGTGACTACCTTGATTCCCACTTCCATCGAGGTGTTGCCGGTGTAGTTGACCGAGGCCAGGAAGGTCACCAGCTCACCGACATGGATCGGCTCGCGAAAAATCACCTGGTCCACCGACAGGGTGACTACATAGCGTCCGGCGTAACGGCTGGCGCAGGCGTAGGCGACTTCGTCGAGGTACTTGAGCAGGGTGCCGCCGTGGACATTGCCAGAGAAGTTGGCCATGTCAGGGGTCATCAGTACCGTCATCGACAGCTGGGCGTTTCCGGGTTCCATAGCACACTCACGGTTATAGGCATTGGTTGGGGTGGCACCTCTGCGGGTGCTGAAATCTTTGCAGAGCCATTCCTAACGGGACGCCGTCATGCGGCTTGCCGTCACGCCTGGAGCGATCTGTTTCCATATATTGCACCGGCTTTCTGCTGGAAGTCGCGGTGTTACCCTTCAAAAGCCCAGTTCAAGGGCCTTTCTTACGATCAAGGCAGATTTTTCCTTCCGCTTATTACGACCGTTGCACGGAAGCGAACAAAAGCGCCAGTACCCTCAAGGAGCCCCTCGCCATGCACGCCATCAGCTTTATCCAGGACCTGGCCGTGATCATGTTAGTGGCAGGGGTGGTCACCATTCTGTTTCACCGCCTCAAGCAACCGGTGGTCCTGGGGTACATCGTCGCCGGCTTCATCATTGGCCCTCACACCCCGCCGTTCGGCCTGATCCACGATGAAGAGACCATCAAGACCCTGGCCGAACTGGGGGTGATCTTCCTGATGTTCTGCCTGGGCCTGGAGTTCAGCCTGCGCAAGCTGTTCAAGGTCGGTGCCACCGCGTTTATCGCGGCCTTCCTGGAAATCATCCTGATGATCTGGATTGGCTACGAAATCGGCCGCTGGTTCGACTGGAACACCATGGACTCACTGTTCCTCGGCGCGATCCTGGCGATCTCCTCGACCACTATCATCGTCAAGGCGCTCAATGACCTGAAGATGAAGAACCAGCGCTTTGCCCAGTTGATCTTCGGCGTGCTGATCGTCGAAGACATCCTCGGCATCGGTATCATCGCCTTGCTGTCGAGCATCGCCGTCAGCGGCACGGTCAGCTCCGGCGAGGTGTTCTCCACCGTCGGCAAGCTCTCGTTGTTTATGATCGTCGCGTTGGTCATCGGCATTTTGCTGGTGCCACGGCTACTGGAATACGTCGCCAAATTTGAAAGCAACGAGATGCTGTTGATCACGGTGTTGGGCCTGTGTTTTGGCTTCTGCCTGCTGGTGGTCAAGCTGGAATACAGCATGGTGCTCGGCGCATTCCTGATCGGCGCGATCATGGCCGAGTCCCGGCAACTGCTGAAGATTGAGCGCTTGATCGAGCCGGTTCGCGACATGTTCAGCGCGATCTTCTTTGTTGCCATCGGCTTGATGATCGACCCGCAGATCCTGCTGCAATACGCCTGGCCGATCGCGGTGATTACCGTGGCGGTGGTGCTGGGCAAGATGTTGTCCTGCGGACTGGGGGCGTTTATTGCGGGTAATGATGGCCGTACGTCGTTGCGGGTGGGGATGGGGCTGTCACAGATTGGCGAATTTTCGTTCATCATCGCCGCGCTGGGGATGACGTTGCAGGTGACCAGCGACTTCCTGTATCCGGTGGCGGTGGCCGTGTCGGCCATTACCACGCTGCTCACGCCTTACCTGATTCGTGGCGCCGACCCGCTGTCGTTGAAGATTGCGGCGGTGATGCCCAAGCGTATGAGCCGGGTATTCGGCATGTATGGCGAGTGGCTACGCAGTATTCAGCCCCAAGGCGAGGGCGCGATGCTGGCGTCGATGATCCGCAAGATCATTCTGCAGGTCGGGGTGAATCTGGCGCTGGTGATCGCGATCTTCTTTGCTGGCAGCTTCTTCGCGGTGCGCATTGGCAGTTATCTGGAAGGCTGGATCAGTGATCCGAGCTGGCAGAAGGCGTTGATCTGGGGTGGGGCGCTGCTGCTTTCGCTGCCGTTTCTGATCGCGGCGTACCGCAAGCTCAAGGCGCTGTCGATGTTGCTGGCAGAGATGAGCGTCAAGCCGGAAATGGCCGGGCGCCATACCCAGCGCGTGCGTCGGGTGATCGCTGAAGTGATCCCGCTGCTCTCGTTGTTGGTGATTTTCCTGCTATTGGCAGCCTTGTCGGCCAGCATTTTGCCAACCAACAAGTTGCTCGTGCTGATCGCCGTAGTGGCGGCCGCGGTGGCCGCCGTACTCTGGCGCTGGTTCATCCGCGTGCATACGCGGATGCAGGTGGCCTTGCTGGAAACCCTGGATAACCACAAGGATACGCCGGAGCACTAACTGGTCCTGGCGGTTGGGGCTGCTTCGCAGCCCAACGCGAGCAAGCTCGCTCGCCACGACAAGCGGTCTTGCCCCAGGTCTCAGCTTTCCAGCCAGACGTCCCGCGCCCAGTGCCACACGGATTCCCAGGTCTCTTCGGTGACGAGTTCTTCTTCGCCGGACCACAGCACCACAGTGCCGTCTTCTTCGACGCAGTAGTAGTCGTCGCCGTTCTGGCAGATCGGGATCATGCTGCGGTCAACACCTGCATCCCAGGCGTTGGCGGCAACGTCTGGCAGGTAGGTGTGGGATTGTGGGTCGGTGACGGTCACCGGCTCCAGGCTGCCGTAGACCACGTCGCTGACGGTCAGCAGAAATTCCCGGAAGACGAACGGGATATCGATGAACAGTTGTTCCTCGATTTCCACAATCTGGTCTTCATCAGGCAGCTCCAGAGGAACCGGAACCGGTTCGTTGGCTTCACGCAATTGTTCGATGACTTCTTCCACGGCCGGGATCCTCTTGCTAGATGGCGCGGTTTATAGGGGCGTTTTATACAGTAGCTCGCTATAAGTGCAACCGTGAAATAGAAAACCCCGGACAAGTCCGGGGTTTTTGTTACTGCATGCTCAAAGCGCGTGGGGATCAGCCGTTCTGGCGGATACCGGCCACCAGCCAAGGCTGGTTCTCGCCCTGCGGACGTTCCATGTTCCAGCTTTCGCTGAACACTTCGCCCTGGTCGAAACGCGAGGTTTTCGACACGCCGCTGAAAGTCAGGGTGGCGATGGTCTTGTCGGCACGGTCATCCACACCTTCCAGCTGTACGCGCAGGTCGTCGATGTAGGTCGACTGGAAGCCTTCGCCCAGGTCAGCGCGTTCGCGCTTGAGGAACTCGAGCAGCTGTGGAGTCACGAACTCGGCGATCTTGTCCATTTCGTTGGCGTCCCAGTGTTGCTGCAGGGACTGGAAGTGGTTGCGTGCCGCTTCAACGAAACGCTCTTCGTTGAACCAGGCAGGTGCATTGATGACCGGACGAGCGGCAGCAGGTGCGGCCGAACCACCGAAGATCGAACCCATGGCAGGCTTTTGCTCGAATACTTCACGCTGCATCGGCGCGCCAGCCGGAGCCATGTGCTCCTGCTGCTTGCGTCGACGGGCGGCGATGAAGCGGAAGATCACAAAGCCGATGACCGCCATGATCAGGATGTCGAAGATCTGCATGCCCTGGAAGCCGCCGCCCATGAACATGGAAGCGAGCAGGCCGCCGGCAGCGATACCGGCCAGAGGGCCCAACCAGCGCGAAGCACCGCCAGCCTTGGCAGCAGCGCCCGCGGCACCGGCAGCACCGGCGGTAGCAGCGGCGCCGCCCATACCACCAGCGGATGGGGCCATTTGGCTGGTCTGGTGGCTCGGCGCCGAACCCATGCTTTTGCCGCCACCGAAGCGCTTGGCGTTGGCGTCGAGGCTCATCGTCAGGCCGATGCACAACGCCATGGCGATGCTAAGAAAACGTTTCATAAAGGGAATTCCCATTTGTGGATTGCACGCGCGCCATGTTGCACAGGTGTCGTGACAGTGGCTAGCGACATAATGTTTCGGGCTTTTGCGTAAGACCGAATCAGAATGGTCTGTAGGATGTATTACAGATATTGGCCCGTCTCCCGTAAAAACAAGGGCGGGCCATATACCTTCATGTGCGGCGGGACTTTAAATCGCTTCCAACTTGGCATAACCCATCATCAGCCACTTGCTGCCCTCGGCGAAGTTCACCTGTACCCGGGCCTGGGCGCCAGCGCCTTCGAAGTTGAGGATCACGCCTTCGCCGAAGATCGCATGCTTGACCTGTTGGCCAAGGCTGAACGGTGTCTCGGGAATTTCAGAACCGGCAAACATACTGCTGGAGTTCTGCTGTTGGCCACCGCCGAAGGGCCGGCTGACGCTGTTGGACAACCGCACTTCCTGAATCAGTCCCTTCGGTACTTCACGTACGAAGCGCGACACCTTGTTGTAGGTCTCGCTGCCGTACAGACGTCGGGTTTCGGCGTAGGTCATCACCAGGTTGTGCATGGCGCGGGTGATGCCGACATAGGCCAGGCGGCGCTCCTCTTCCAGGCGGCCCGGTTCTTCCAGGCTCATCTTGTGAGGGAACAGGCCTTCTTCCATGCCCACTAGGAACACGTAGGGGAATTCCAGGCCCTTGGCGCTGTGCAGGGTCATCAGTTGGACGCTGTCTTCGTGCTCGTCGGCCTGGGTATCACCGGCTTCCAGCGACGCGTGCCCCAGGAAGGCGGCCAGCGGCGACAGCTCAGCATCTTCTTCGCTGTTTTCAAACGCACGGGCGGCGCTGACCAGTTCCTCAAGGTTTTCTACCCGAGCCTGGCCTTTCTCACCCTTTTCCGCTTCGTGGTAAGCGATCAGGCCGGATTGTTCGATCACGGTCTGGGTCATCAAGTGCAGGGGCATTTCCATGCACTTGGCGGCCAGGTTCTCGATCAACTCGACAAACACCCCCAAGGCACCGGCAGCACGACCGGTCAGGCCCTTGTTGGCGATCAGCAGGCGCATGGCTTCCCACATCGACACGTCACTGTGACGGGCGTGGTCGCGGATGGCCTCGACGGTTTTCTCGCCGATGCCACGGGCCGGGATATTGATCACCCGTTCCAGCGCCGCATCGTTGCCACGGCCTTCCAGCAAGCGCAGGTAGGCCATGGCGTTCTTGATTTCCGCCCGCTCGAAGAAGCGCTGGCCGCCATAGATGCGATAAGGAATGCGCTCGCGCAGCAAGGCCTCCTCCAGCACTCGGGATTGGGCGTTGGAGCGGTACAGAATGGCGATATCGCTGCGGGCCAGGCCGGTTTTCAGGGCGCTTTCGATGGTTTCCACCACGTAGCGCGCTTCATCGTGCTCGTTGAACGCCGCGTAGAGGTTGATCGCTTCGCCTTCGCCGCCGTCAGTCCACAGTTCTTTGCCCATGCGCCCGGTGTTGTTGGCGATCAGGGCGTTGGCGGCCTTGAGAATCCCGGCAGTGGAGCGATAGTTCTGCTCCAGGCGAATGGTTTCGGCGTCCGGGAAGTCGTCGGAGTACTGGTAGATGTTCTCTATTTTCGCACCGCGCCAGCCGTAGATTGACTGATCGTCGTCGCCCACCACCATCAGGCTGTCGCCGCCCTTGGCCAGCAGGCGCAACCAGGCGTACTGCACGGCGTTGGTGTCCTGGAACTCGTCCACGAGGATATGGCGGAAGCGCTTCTGGTAATGCGCCAGCAAGCCCGGGTTGTCGCGCCACAGGTCGAGGGCGCGCAGCAGCAGTTCGGAGAAGTCGATGACGCCCGCACGCTGGCAGGCCACTTCGTAGGCTTCATAGATGCTGCGCATGGTCGCCAGGAACAGGTCGCCGCTGGCCTGGATGTGTTGCGGGCGCAGGCCTTCGTCTTTCTGGCCGTTGATGAACCACTGGGCCTGACGGGCCGGCCAACGTTGTTCGTCCAGGCCCAATTCGCGGATCACCCGCTTGACCAGGCGTTGCTGGTCGTCGCTGTCGAGAATCTGGAACGTCTGGCTCAGCCCGGCTTCCTGCCAATGGGCCCGCAACAGGCGGTGCGCCAGGCCGTGGAAGGTACCGACCCACATGCCGGCTGGGCTGATGCCCATCAACTGCTCGATGCGATGGCGCATCTCGGCAGCAGCCTTATTGGTGAAGGTCACCGACAGGATTGAATGAGGTGAGGCGTTTTCGACCTGGATCAACCAGGCGATACGGTGCACCAGCACTCGGGTTTTACCGGAGCCAGCACCGGCCAGGACCAACTGACGGCCGACGGAGGCTGCTACGGCCTGGCGTTGGGCATCGTTGAGGGAGTTCAGCAAAAGAGAGAGATCATCGCGCATCGGCGCATTCTAGGGTGCCGGGGGAAGGGGGGCAAATCCCAATGCCCGGTGGTCGAAGGAAAACCAACAATCTGCTCCCAATGATGACCGGCTGGTCATCCCCCACAACCCGCGCCCCGTCTCGCTCAGCCCCTCTGGCTCCAAGGTTTGCGCCCATTTGACGACCCATTTTTATGATCCGCAGCTGTTTGGTCTGCACGTTTGCTTGTGTATGCTCCGTCCACGTTTCGGGCTCACCATTATAAGAACACTGCCTATGACCCTTAGCTCTGACCTGTCTGGGCCCGCTGTGGCGCCGGCGCAGGTTATTCGCAAACACTACGCCATGGAGATGGCGGTCGAGCGCACGCGCCTGCTGTACCAAGGCTCGCTGTTGCCTACCTTATTGATGTTGCTCAACGGTCTGGTCTGCGCCTGGTTGCTCTGGAGCCCGCAGCGCTATCTGCTGGTCAGCGTTTGGCTGGTGTGGCTGCTGGCGCTGGTGGCCTTGCGGGTGATTCAGGTGGCTGCGTTCGACTCAGCGATGCCGAGCCGCCAGGCGCAGCCGATCTGGCGCCGCATGTTCATGTTGGGGTCGGCGGTGAGCGGCTTGACGCTGGCCAGTGCGGCCATTGCCCTGGTGCCGGTAGACAGTTTCGCTCAACAGGCCTGGGTGTTCGGCTTGATCGGTGTGGCGACGCTGTCCGCCAGTGTCGCCTATGCCGTGAGCCTGTTGGCGTTCCTGTCGTTTGCCTTGCCTTGTTTGGTGCCTGCCATTGTTTATCTGTTCTGGAGTGGTGACCCGCAGCTGCAAGGTTGGGGCTGCTTGTGCCTGATTCTGCTGGCGTCCCTGAGCGTGGTGGCGTGGCAGGTCAATCGTCTGATTCAGCGTGGACTGTTGCGGCGCTTCCAGAACCAGGCATTGATCGAGCACTTGCAGCAAGCCCGCCAGCGCAGCGAACAATTGAATCAGGAGCTGGTTCGCGAAGTGGAGCAGCGGCGTCAGGTAGAACAGGAGTTACGAGAGGCGCAGGTCGGTTTGCAACAGCGCGTCGAACAGCGCAGCCAGGAACTGGGCGCTACCAGCCTGGCCCTGCGCAAAAGCGAAGCCCGTCTGGCCATGGCGTTACAGGCCAGCGAATTGGGCTTGTGGGATTGGAACCTGCAAACCGACGAGGTCCACCACACCCAGCTCAAGGAGCTGTTCGGCCTGGAGCCGGAATACGTCACTGCGGTTCTCAGCCATCTCAAGCCACGCCTGCATCCGGATGATCTGCCTCTGCTCAAGCGTGCCCTGGTGGAGCATCTCAAAGGTCGTAGCGAGGATTATCAGGTGGAATACCGGATACGCCATGGCGACGGGCATTGGGTCTGGATTCAGGACCGGGGTCGTGCTGTGGAACATGCGGCTAACGGCCGGGTCACGCGGATGCTGGGTACTCGACGCGATATCAGCGCCGGCAAAGCCATAGAAGAGCAGCAACGGTTGGCGTCCACGGTGTTCGAGGCCGCCAGTGAAGGTATTGTGATCCTTGATCCGGACTATGCGCTGCTTGCGGTGAACCAGGCATTCAGCCGTGTGACCGGTTTTGATATTGACGACATGCTGGGGCGCAACGTCGTGGAACTGCCCAGCAGCCGCGACGCCCGGCGTCACTTTCCGGTGATCCACCAAGCCCTGCAAAGCCATGGCACCTGGCAAGGCGAGCTGGTGGAGGCGCGCAAAAACGGCGAGCTCTATCCGCAATGGCTGCAACTGAATGTCGTGCGCGATGTTCGGGGAAATGTCAGTCATATCGTGGGGTTTTTTGCCGATCTTTCCGCTCGACGCGAATCTGAAGAGCGCATGCGTTACCTCACTCATTACGACGAATTGACCGGCCTGGCCAATCGCTCACTGTTCCATGAGCGGCTGCGTGAAGCCCATCAGCGGGTACGCCAGGGCGGCCGCAGCCTGGCCTTGCTGCACATCAACCTGGACCGCTTCAAGCTGCTCAATGACAGCCTCGGTCATGAAGTGGCCGACCAGCTGTTGCAGAAAATGGCCCGGCGCCTGATTAATGCCTTGCCGGAAGCCGACACCATTGCCCGTCTCTCGGGGGATGAGTTCGCCGTGCTGTTTGATGCCTATGGCAGCTTGTCGAGCCTGGCGCGGGTGGCGACCCGTCTGCTGGCCAAGCTGCGGGTGCCGGTGACGGTGGAAGGGCATGAGCTGGTGGTTAGCGCCTCAATCGGCGTCAGTCTGTTGCCGGACAATGCGCGGGAAATTTCTGCGCTGGTCAGTCAGTCGAACATGGCCATGCAACATGCCAAGCACTTGGGCGGCAACAACTTCCAGTTCTATACCGACAGCCTGCAGGCCAGCACCCTGGAACGTTTGCAGTTGGAGAACCAGTTGCGCAAGGCCATCGAGGAGCGCCAGCTCAACGTCTATTACCAGCCCAAGTTGTGCCTGGCCACGGGCAAGATGAACGCTGTCGAGGCGCTGGTTCGTTGGGATCATCCGCAATGGGGCAGGGTGCCGCCCGGTGACTTTATCGGCCTGGCGGAAGAAACCGGGTTGATCGTGCCGCTGGGTGAGTTTGTCCTGCGCCAGGCGTGTTGGCAGGCGTGCGAGTGGCAACGCCAGGGGCTGGCACCGATTCGGGTGTCGGTGAACCTGTCGGTGCACCAGTTGCGCCAGGGCAAGCTGGTCAGCCTGGTGCGGCAAGTACTGGATGAAACCGGCCTGGCGCCGCAGTACCTGGAGCTGGAACTGACGGAAAGCCAGTTGCTCGACAGTGTCGAGCACATCATCTCCACCTTCCAGCAACTGCGGGATCTGGGGGTGAAACTGGCCATCGATGACTTTGGTACCGGCTACTCGTCCCTCAGTTACCTCAAGCGCATCCCGGTGGACTACGTGAAGATCGACCAAACCTTCATCCGTGGCCTGGGTCAGGGCCGTGAAGACGCGGCGATTACCCGAGCGATCATCGCCATGGCTCATGGCTTGGCGCTCAAGGTGGTGGCCGAGGGTGTAGAGGATCAGCAGCAGCTGGATTTCCTGCGGGCCGAGCAATGCGATGAGGTGCAGGGCTATTTGATCAGTCGGCCAATGGAGGCCGATGGCTTGGCGGATTTGTTACGAAAAAATGCGAATTTTCCGTAGCTGAACGTAGGCTGCCCCAGCAGCTACATGGAACGTGTCCGCCAAAATAGGGGGCAGCAGGGCGATTAAGTGATGCATCGAACGGGCAAACCGACAATTCTTGTAGTATAACTACAAGCTTGCTACATCCCTGGCGTCAGCCAATAACAAGAGTCCAGCCCTTTGAACCTGTTGCAACATATCGCCCAGTCGCGCCACCTGTTACGCAAATCGGAACTCAAGGTTGCCGATCACGTGCTGCTTGATCCTGCGGCTGTGATGCACAGTTCCATGGCTGACCTGGCCCACAGCGTGGGTATCAGTGAGCCCACCATCGTGCGCTTCTGCCGCGCCATCGGTTGCTCCGGGTTCCAGGACTTGAAGCTCAAGCTGGCCCAGAGCCTGGCCGCCGGGGCGAGCTTCGGGCAGTTCGCCATTCACGAAGACGACTCCGTCGCCGACTACAGCCTGAAAATTTTCGACACCACCTTGCACACGCTCATGGAAGTGCGGGAAAAACTCGACCCGGTGGCGCTGCAGAAGGCGGTGACGGCGATGTCCCAGGCCCAGCGTGTGGAGTTTTACGGCTTTGGCGCTTCGGGTGCGGTAGCGGCGGATGCCCAGCACAAATTTTTCCGCTTGCTGCTGACGGCGGCGGCCTACAGCGACCCGCATATGCAGGCGATGTCGGCGGTGACCTTGAAACCCACCGACGTGGCGATCTGTATTTCCCAGTCCGGTCGTTCCAAGGACCTGCTGATCACTGCCAACCTGGTGCGTGAAAGCGGCGCGTCACTGATTACCCTGTGCCCGAGCCAGACGCCCTTGGCGGAGCTGTCGACGGTCAACCTGGCGATCGATGTACACGAAGACACCGAAATCTACACCCCGCTGACCTCGCGTATCGCCCATCTGGTGGTGATCGACGTGCTGGCAATGGGCGTGGCCATGGCCCGTGGACCGAGCCTGGTCAACCACCTCAAGAGCGTCAAGCGCAGCCTGCGTAGCCTTCGTCTGTCGCCCAAGTCAGTCAAAGCCCTAGACGACTAGAGGTCATGCGCGGTCTAAAAATGTGGGAGCGGGCTTGCTCGCGAAAGCGGAGTGTCAGGCACTGAGGTGTTTACTGATAGACCGCTTTCGCGAGCAAGCCCGCTCCCACATTTTGAATTGCGTCATATCCAGAAGATTCATCAGCTTGTCATCCCCGCGCCGCTAAACCGTCATCCCCTGCGCCCATCCTGAGCTCCCCGTACTCGCATTGGGAGACTCGAAATGGCCCGGCAATACGAAGACAGCACCAGCACCGTCAAGACTCGTCGCCAACAGGAAGACCAGCGCCGCATGGCGTTCCGTCGTGCAATTGAAGACCGCTGTGAACAGCGTCAATTGCTCCAGGACATCACCGACTACCCGGAATTACAGCTTGTCACACACTGGCAGGCACCAGTGGCCGCCCAGCGAAGCGCTCAGCCAGGGCGCTGATCTGCACTCGCTCGCTGCGGATAAAGCCCAGGAATGCATGGGCCACCGGTGACAGGCGCTTGGCCTTGGCCTGCACCAGGCACCAACTGCGGTACAGCGGCAGCTCTTCCACCGGCAGCTCTTTGAGTCCGCCGGTGGCCAGCTCCAGGTTCAAGGCGTGGCGCGTCAACAGGGCCACACCCAACCCGGCGACCACGCATTCACGCTGAGCTTCGGCGGAGGCCACTTCCACCGTCTGGGTGAAGTGCACGCGTTTCTCCTTGAAGTACTCCTCGCAAGCCATCCGGGTTCCGGAGCCTGGTTCGCGCAACAGCAGGGTGTAAGGTTCAAGGTCCTGCAGACGCAACGGCCCCTGAAGATTTAGTGGGTGGTCGGGCGGTGCTACGGCGACAATCGGATTGTTGAGAAACGGCAGGAACTCCAGGCCCATGTCCTGGGGCACCATGGACATGATCACCAGGTCGTCGCGGTTGTCGGAAAGCCGGCGAATCACCTGGGCGCGGTTGACCACCGTCAGGTGCAGATTGACCTCTGGGTGTTGGCGCTTGAAGGCGGCAAACAGGTGCGGCACGAAATACTTGGCGCTGGACTCCACCGCCAGCTTCAGTTGCCCCTGCAATGAGCCCTGCATGTCCGAGAGCTGCATATCGAGGTTTTCCAGGCGCCCGAAAATGTCCCGGCTGGCCTTTTGCAGTGCTTCAGCCGCTTCCGTCATGTAGAGCTTTTTGCCGACGTAGTCGAACAGAGGCTGGCCAATCAGCTCTTCCAGTTGGCGAATTTGTAGGCTAACAGCCGGTTGTGTGAGGGACATTTCCTCGGCCGCACGGCTATAGGAACGTAAATCACAGACCTCATTGAAAATCTGCAACTGACGCAATGTCATACGCATCAATGACTTACGCATTATCTAAACACCCCTGACCACCGCCGTTGCGCCAACTATAAGTCTTTACTTATACACGACCCAATTATTATTGATTTTTGTTAATCCTTCCCGGGGCATAGTGTGTGTCACGCGACTGGCTTGAAACATTTGGTCACGCGCCGACCCGGGTCCAGTGGGTCGAAGAACGCAGCAATCGGCTCAAGGGAATTTCCAAGTGATAAAAAAGATCCTGATCGCCAACCGTGGTGAGATTGCCGTACGAATCGTGCGTGCCTGCGCCGAGATGGGCATTCGCTCGGTCGCGGTCTATTCCGATGCCGACCGCCATGCCTTGCACGTCAAGCGTGCCGACGAGGCCCACAGCATCGGTGCCGAGCCTCTGGCCGGCTACCTGAACCCGCGCAAGCTGGTGAACCTGGCGGTGGAAACCGGTTGCGACGCGTTGCACCCTGGCTACGGCTTCCTCTCGGAAAACGCCGAGCTGGCAGATATTTGCGTTGAACGTGGAATCAAATTCATTGGTCCGTCGGCGGAAGTCATCCGCCGCATGGGCGACAAGACCGAAGCCCGCCGCAGCATGATCAAGGCTGGCGTGCCGGTCACCCCCGGCACCGAAGGCAACGTCGCGGATATCGCCGAAGCGCTGACCGAAGGCGACCGCATTGGTTACCCGGTGATGCTCAAGGCCACCTCGGGTGGTGGCGGTCGCGGCATTCGTCGTTGCAACAGCCGTGAAGAACTTGAACAAGCCTTCCCTCGGGTTATTTCCGAAGCCACCAAAGCTTTCGGTTCGGCGGAAGTGTTCCTGGAAAAGTGCATCGTTAATCCCAAGCACATCGAAGCGCAGATCCTCGGTGACAGCTTTGGCAACGTGGTGCACCTGTTCGAGCGCGACTGCTCGATCCAGCGCCGCAACCAGAAGCTCATCGAGATCGCTCCCAGCCCGCAACTGACGCCGGAACAGCGCGCCTACATTGGCGACTTGTCGGTGCGTGCCGCCAAGGCCGTGGGCTACGAGAACGCCGGCACCGTGGAGTTCCTGCTCGCCGAGGGCGAGGTGTACTTCATGGAGATGAACACCCGGGTGCAGGTGGAACACACCATCACCGAAGAAATCACCGGCATCGATATTGTTCGCGAGCAGATCCGCATCGCGTCGGGCTTGCCGTTGTCGGTCAAGCAGGAAGACATCCAGCACCGTGGTTTCGCGTTGCAGTTCCGGATCAACGCCGAAGACCCGAAGAACAACTTCCTGCCGAGCTTCGGCAAGATCACCCGTTATTACGCGCCCGGCGGCCCCGGCGTGCGCACCGACACGGCGATCTACACCGGCTACACCATTCCGCCTTACTACGACTCCATGTGCCTGAAGCTGGTGGTGTGGGCGTTGACCTGGGAAGAAGCAATGGACCGTGGCCTGCGCGCGCTGGACGACATGCGCCTGCAAGGCGTGAAGACCACCGCCGCCTATTACCAGGAAATCCTGCGTAATCCGGAATTCCGTAGCGGCCAGTTCAACACCAGTTTCGTGGAAAGCCATCCTGAGCTGACCAACTACTCGATCAAGCGCAAACCCGAAGAGCTGGCCCTGGCCATCGCCGCCGCCATCGCCGCCCACGCAGGCCTGTGAGGAATATTCCAATGACTAAAAAGATCTTCGTAACCGACACTATCCTGCGCGACGCCCACCAATCGTTGCTGGCGACCCGCATGCGCACCGACGACATGCTGCCGATCTGCGACAAGCTCGACAAAGTCGGCTACTGGTCCCTGGAAGTCTGGGGCGGCGCGACTTTCGACGCCTGCGTGCGCTTCCTCAAAGAAGACCCATGGGAGCGCCTGCGCAAACTGCGTGCGGCGTTGCCTAACACCCGCCTGCAAATGCTCCTGCGCGGCCAGAACCTGCTGGGCTACCGCCACTACAGCGACGACGTGGTCAAAGCCTTCGTCGCCAAGGCCGCCGTTAACGGTATCGACGTGTTCCGTATCTTCGATGCGATGAACGACGTGCGTAACCTGCGCGTGGCCATCGAAGCGGTGAAAGCCGCCGGCAAACACGCCCAAGGCACCATCGCCTATACCACCAGCCCGGTACACACCATCGAAGCCTTTGTGGCCCAGGCCAAGCAAATGGAAGCCATGGGTTGCGACTCGGTGGCGATCAAGGACATGGCCGGCCTGTTGACCCCGTACGCCACCGGCGAACTGGTCAAGGCGCTGAAAGCCGAGCAGACCCTGCCGGTGTTCATCCATTCCCACGACACGGCTGGTTTGGCCGCGATGTGCCAACTCAAGGCCATCGAAAACGGCGCCGATCATATCGACACCGCCATCTCCAGCTTCGCCTGGGGCACCAGCCACCCGGGCACCGAGTCGATGGTCGCAGCCCTTAAAGGCAGTGAGTTCGACACCGGTCTGAACCTGGAACTGCTGCAGGAAATCGGCCTGTACTTCTATGCCGTCCGCAAGAAGTACCACCAGTTTGAAAGCGAATTCACTGCCGTCGACACCCGCGTGCAAGTCAATCAGGTACCGGGCGGGATGATTTCCAACCTGGCCAACCAGTTGAAAGAGCAGGGCGCGCTGAACCGCATGAGCGAAGTGTTGGCAGAGATTCCGCGTGTGCGTGAAGACCTTGGCTTCCCGCCACTGGTAACCCCGACTTCGCAGATCGTCGGCACCCAGGCGTTCTTCAACGTGTTGGCTGGTGAGCGCTACAAGACCATCACCAACGAAGTGAAGCTGTACCTGCAAGGCGGCTACGGCAAGGCGCCGGGCGTGGTGAATGAAAAACTGCGTCGCCAGGCCATCGGTAGCGAAGAGGTGATCGACGTCCGTCCGGCCGACTTGCTCAAGCCGGAAATGACCAAGCTGCGTGGCGAAATCGGTACGTTGGCCAAGTCCGAAGAAGACGTGCTGACCTACGCGATGTTCCCGGATATCGGCCGCAAGTTCCTTGAGGAGCGCGACGCCGGCACCCTGACGCCGGAAGTGCTGTTGCCGATCCCGGAAGCCGGCGGTGTGGCGCGTGCTGGTGGCGAAGGCGTGCCGACTGAATTTGTTATCGACGTCCATGGCGAAAGCTACCGCGTCGACATCACCGGTGTGGGCGTCAAGGCCGAAGGCAAGCGTCACTTCTACCTGTCCATCGATGGCATGCCGGAAGAAGTGGTGTTCGAGCCGCTCAACGAGTTTGTCAGCAGTGGCGGCAGCAAGCGCAAGCATGCCAGCGAGCCGGGCCATGTCAGCACCGCGATGCCGGGCAATATCGTCGACGTGTTGGTCAAGGAAGGCGACGTGGTGAAAGCCGGCCAGGCCGTGCTGATCACTGAAGCCATGAAGATGGAGACCGAAGTCCAGGCGTCTATCGCCGGCAAGGTTAGCGCTGTTCATGTGGCCAAGGGCGACCGGGTCAACCCTGGCGAAATCCTGATCGAAATCGAAGGCTGAAACACAGCCTTCGAGACTACCGTTTAATCCTCGGGGGGGCATGTGCCCCCTTTTTTTGCCTGCAATTCAGCCACGTCAGAAGGCCATGGCCCATTGGCCAATGATGCCCTGGTTACGACTGCGGCTGCCAAACTCGCTGGTGTAGGCCAGTCCTACGGTCTGGTCGGCGGACAAGCCAAGGTCCAGGCCAGCTTGCAGGGCCAGGCTGTCGCGGTCCAGGGCAGTGCCTTCGATAGTGAAGTCGCTGTTGAAGTCCTTTTTGTCTGCCAGGGCGGAAGACTGCCGAACCTTGCTGTCGACGTTGCCGTACAAGTGTTTCCAGCGGGTGCTCAGATGTGGCTTCAGGCTCATCTGGTTATCCAGCCGGTAAAGGCTGGCCAGGTGGATACCGAAGGTACTGCTGAGATTTTGCTGGGTCTGTCCGCCGACGTTCAGGGCCGTCAAGCCACCTTTTTCCTTGAAGCTGTCACGGTGATAGCGCTGGTAGCCGATGTTGGCGAACGGCTCGGCGCTGAAGTCACCGTTGCCCATTTGGTAACCCAGCTCGGCGAAGGCGTTTTGGCTTTGGGCGTTGTACTTGCCCTTGAGTTGCTCCCGGTAGTCGAAGAACTCAATGTCGACATCCCGTTTGTTCTGACCGTCATGGTTGCTGTACATCGCCCCGAGGCGAAGCGCCAGGGGGCCATCCTGGCGCACGGCGTAAGCGCCCAGGTGCCAGCTATCCAGTTCGGCGTGAAAGCGTTTGGCGTCAAAGTTGCTGGCGGATTTACCGCCCATTAATCCCACTCGCCAATCATGGGTCACGGCCCAGTCGGCACCGATCACCATGCCTTTGGTGTCTTGCTGCAAGCCGGCACTGCCATGTTGCCCGTCCAGGCGGCCACCGTTGTTCAGGCCCTGGACCCAGACGCGACCGCCAGACTCGCCTGGGCTGTCGGGCAATTGGCGCATGGCAAGCAGCAAGCCGCTGTTTATTTGTTCCATGCCTTTTTGGGTGGCGGTACCCAGGTTGGCATTCTGACTGGCCGCCAGTTGCTCCAGGACGGCACCGACCCGGCCCGGTTCCAGGCCGCTCAGGTACTGCCCGATATTCTCGAGCTCGTATCGATCCCACTCGGTCAACTCGTCCGAATCCAACAGGGCATCGACGGCAGAGTCCAGTACGTGGGCCGCGCGCAGGCCGTTGCGGGAGGTCGCGTGGTCGGCGAAGTAGAAGTCGGTGGTGGGCTCGGGTAGCGCGGGGTGGTGTTGCTCCTTTGTGTCGTCAACGGAGCTTTGGGTGAACCACTCGCTGTCCGGCTCCATGTCTCCCCGTGCCTGAGCGTATTGAATGCTGGTAGCGCCCAGCGCGAGGGCAATGGCGAGTACGAGTCGCTGTGATGTGAAAGGCATGCTGTCCCAACCTCTGATGTATGAGGTCGGGGAATTTAGCGAGGCGCAGCGGCAATAACTGTCAGGGCTTTTACTCCTCGTTTGCGGGAGGCGTCTCTAGTCTGGCGCGATTAAAAACTCATCTGCCATTGCCCGATCAGGCCATGATTGCGACTGTTACTGCCGATTTCACCGCTGTAGCCGACACCGAGGGTATGGCGTGCCGACAGGCCGATATCCAGCCCTGCTTCCAGTAGCAAGCTGTCGCGATCCAGGGCGCTGCCTTCGACATTGAAGGCGGTGCCCCCCATCAGGAAGGCTTGGCGGGTGCTGCTGTCGACGTCGCCGTAGGTATGTTTCCAGCCGGCGCTGATCCGTGGCGTGAGGCTGATGCCGCTTTCCAGTTGGCTCAAATGCGCCAGGCGCAGACCGAAAGTACTGCTGAAATTATCCTGGGTTTGCCCCTCGACCCGCAGCGCCGCAGCGCCACCTTTTTCGCTATAGCTGTCACGGTGGTAGCGCTGATAACCCAGGTTGGCGAACGGCTCGGCACTCAGGCGCCCGCTGCCCATGGCATAACCCACTTCGGCGAAAGCTTGCTGGCTGTTGGCGTCGTAGTCACCCTTGGGCCGGTCGTTGAAACCATTGAAGGTCACGGTGCGTTTGCTGTCTCCTTGATGCCCGCTGTAAGCCGCCCCCAGGCGCAAGGCCAGCGGCCCGCTCTGGCGCATGGCGTAGACCCCGGCGTGCCAGCTGTCGACGCTGCCGTCGACGCCGGTGGTGTCCAGGTCGGTCTTCGAATAGCCGGCCAGCACACCCACCCGCCACTCAGGGTTGAGCGCCCAATCGGCGCCGAGCACGCTGCCCTTGGTGCGCTGGGTCAGGCCATTGCTGCCGTGGTCGCCGTCGAGCTTGCCGTAGCTGCCGATGCCTTGCAGCCATAGGCGGCCTCGGGCATTTGGGTCATTGAGGTTGCGCGCCTCGGCCGGTACGCCAGTGGCCGCGAGAGCAGGTGTATCGCCCTGATCAACCCCGACCAGCAATCCTGCACCGCCGCCCAGTTGATGCAGGGCTGTCAGCATGCTGGTGCCGACCTGGGCACTGGCGCCGAGGGTGGCGCTGGTCAGGTTGGCGGTGCTGCTGCCCGCCAATTGTTCGATGGCTGCGCCTGCGGTGCCAGTGGTGGTGTTGAGCAGGGCGTTATACAGCGCGTTGTTTTTGCCCAGGGTCGCCAGGCTGTTGGCGGCGCTACTGCCGTTGCCGGTGCTGGCGAACTGATTGAACGCTACATCGTTACGGGCGTAGGTCAGGCCGACCTGGGTCGGGCTGTAATCCAGGGTAGGGGTCAGGAAGGCATAGTCGCTGGTGACCGTGCTGAAGGTGCCATTGATGCTGCCCGCCTGCAGCACCGTGTAATGGCTCTGCCATGGATAAGCACCGCTGCCGGGATTCACGGCGAGGGTTGCGCCATTGAGGTAGGCGGTGCCGCCGACGTTGATCGGTGCGCTGCTGCCATCGGCGTTGACGCCATAGGCCAGGGTCGAGCCGCTGGTCATGGTCAGGTCGCGGGTGATGCTGGCGGTGCCCAGCGCCGTGTTGGTCTGCAGCGTACCTTTGACCAACAGGCTGCCGACACTGCCGCCACCTGCATAAATCCCCCCTTCGTCGACCGTCAGGTTGCCGACGATCCCTCCCTGGTTGATCAGCTTGGCACCGCTGTAGATCTCTCCACCGTCGCTGAAGTCGCCGCTGCCGGTCAGGGTCCAGGTGCCCTGTTTGACGTTCAGCGATTCGAAGTTACGACTGTCACCAAAACTGCCGCCGGCGGTGTCGTCCATGGTCAGGCGGTCGTAACCGCTGCCGCCGTCCACCACGCCGACAAAACGGCTGCCGTTGCGCAGGATCAGGTTGTCATCGCCACCGCCCAGATCCAGGGCCAGGCCGTTGCTGGCGCTGATCAAGCCGGCGTTGATTACCGTGTCGGCAAACTCGCCGACGAACTTCACGCCAAAGCCATTCAGACCTTCGATGGTGCCGTGGTTTTCCAGGGTGGTGGCGGCCAATCCGGATCCGTCGCTGCCGTCGTCCACCAGGATCGCGTTGTTGGCGCCGCTCACGCGTGCGCCAACGCCGTTGAATACATAGCCGCCGCCGAGGGCGATGCCTTCGCTGCCGTTGGCAAAGCCGTTCTTGTCGACACCGCCCGCGCCTGTGCCTTGGATGACGCCGTAGTTTTCGATATGGGCGATCTTGTCGATGTCCACGCCGTCACCATCGCCATCAGGTTGCAGCCCGGAATACGCGCCGGTGATGGTGCCGTGGTTGATCACCGTGCCGTCGCCATCAGAACCAAAGCCGGAGCCGTTGCGACCGATCACTGTGCCGTAGTTGGTCAACGTTGCGCCCAGGTCAGTGGTAATGCCGTGACGCCCACCGGAAATGGTCCCGTAGTTGGTCACGGTCACGCCGGTGGCCGAGTCGATATCGACGCCATCGAACTTGTCATCCCGGGAGAAGGTGTCGCCGGTGGAAATCTCGCCGTAGTTGGTGAGGGTGGCGTTGGCGCCGGTCTTCATGCCGTCACTGGCATCGCCCCGGATCAACCCGCCTGCGCGGTTGATGAGGGTGGTGGTCACGTTATTGCTGCGGACTGCATCCAGGTCCAGGCCTTGGCCGGTGGCAGAGCGAATGGTGCCGCTGTTGTCGATCAACAGGCTGCCGCTGGCGAAGTTGCTGTCAATGCGCAGCGCGTCGTTGGCGCCCTGGATCACTCCGCCTGCGCGGTTGTAAATGCTGTAGTTGCGCGCCTTGGTGAGGTCGCCACTGCTGTCGATGGCCCGGCCTCCAGTGGAGACGAGGGTGCCCGCGTTATCAATCACCACGCCCTTGCCGCTGGTACCGTCCTTGAGGGTGACCGCCACCTTGGCGGTGGTGATGCTGCCGGGTGCCGAGGTCGTCAGCGTGTCACTGCCGCCCAGGGTTTGCGCGGTAGTGGTTGGTGTGTCGATCTGCACTGTCTTGGCCTGCGCCAGTTCAACGAAGCCGCCGCCGGTCAGCAGGGCGAGGGTGAGCGCAAGACGGTGAGGCGAGGAGGGCATGGTGATCGACCTTGTTTTAGGAAACGAGGCGACCTGTATAGCGGAGGGTGTTTACAGGAATATGTCAGGGAAGCGACGAAGAGGGATGTGCATTTTATTGCGTTTATTTTACCTGATGCTTAGCATGTACGCATTTTATTGCGCTTGTAGGTCTGCGCAGATTGTGTTTATGCACTATATTGCAAATGAATTACCCTCTACTGCCTTTCAGGTGCATTAAATTGCGGATGGATACCTCTTTCAGGCTGACGCTTCAGATTTTCGATAAATGCCATTGGCAGGACGCGATGATTCTCGAATTTGCTGAGCCGCAAAATGGTTTTGCCAGCCCTTGCCGGTTTTCCTA
Source organism: Pseudomonas sp. ADAK18 (assembly GCF_012935695.1). Classification (NCBI taxonomy): domain Bacteria; kingdom Pseudomonadati; phylum Pseudomonadota; class Gammaproteobacteria; order Pseudomonadales; family Pseudomonadaceae; genus Pseudomonas; species Pseudomonas sp. ADAK18. The sequence goes on along the minus strand of NZ_CP052859.1, from coordinate 5,532,133 downwards.
TGACTCCGATTACCTGAACAGTCATTACGAGCGGGTTGAAACTATATTTGCCAACGCGGTCAGTGCCCAGGTGCCATTGAATTGGGCGCAGGAGACACCGGGGCAAGCTCCGGCCTTTCTCTATGACATTGCACCTGCGGGCGCTGCAAAGCGTTTCCTTATGGAGCGCATTGGGCGGCAAAAACCGGATCATATCGGCGCTGATCTGTTTCTGCTGGCACGTAGTACGCAGGCGCCGATTGGCCATATGCGTATCAAGGAGTCTGTGCAGGCAGACGAGGGGCGGCCAGCCATAGGGTTTGCACGCAAGGAAGTGGTTGAGCGCGACACCCGTTTTCTTGAGTACGCCTACGAAGAAGGTGCCGCGATTGGTGGTGCCACTGGCGCGGGTGGCGAGGCGCCGAAATTATTGTTGGCTCAGAACCATGAAGGGCTCCTGTACCCCGACGCGGTATTGAGCGATGAGCACGTCAGCCAGCACTGGTTTATCAAGTTCGCTCGCAATAAAGGTTTGCAGAGAGACCAAGACATTCTCAGGAGCGAATTCCACTACTACAAGGCACTACAGGCACTGGGCATCGATACTGTCGCGGCCGAGGGATTGGTGCTGGAGGATGGCGAAGGGATAAAGCCCAGCTTATGGATGCACCGTTTTGACCGTAATGTCAGTACTCAAGGGGTCGAGCGTTTTGCGGTCGAGTCAATTTACTCATTGGCAGGTAACACTGCGCCCGGCAGTGCCATGTCGCACTTGGACGTGGTGCGTGCACTGGTCGGCAAATGGAAACAGGCCAACCAGGGCGACCAAGTGACCGATTTGATTGCAGACTATCTGCGTCGTGACTTGCTGAACAAAATCTTGGGCAACTCAGACAATCATGGGCGTAACACTTCGATTATTCGAGGTACTGACAGCCTACGTCTGGCGCCTATTTATGATCTGGCGCCTATGGTCATGGATGACGAGGGCATTACCCGCACGACGAAATGGCCGCGTTCTCTGGAGGTGGCAGGTGATATCGACTGGCGTGGCGTCTGTGATGTTCTTTCACCGTTCATTGATCCCGAACAAGCTTTTGAGCGGCTCCGACAAGACGCCGAGCACTTGCGGGCACTGCCGGACGTTCTGGCGGACAACGGATTGCCGGACGTTACTTTGAACCATCCCGGCATTAAGTTGCGCGGCCTTGATCAACACTTGAATAGCTGGGGGTTGAAATGACACTTTCAGTCGACGACCGTGCCCAGTTGATAGAGAGCATCGAGCGAGGGTTTGCCCAAGGAACGTTGGAGATAGGAGAAGCGGTGCGTCGTTTGCGCGTGGAGGCCACCGGTTTGCATCAAAGCCAATTCGCCAAAATGTGCAAAATTTCAGTTCGTACGTTGGTGCATATCGAACACGGACAAGGGAATCCGACTTTGAAGTCGTTGAATGCCGTATTCCGCCCATTTGGACTGCAAATGGGGGTGATGAGGGTACGGCGGATCTACCCGGAAATGGTGACGTTCTAAGAAAAATTGTCGCCTGATCTGTTCAGGATGATCGTTCCCATGCAGCGGGAACGATCAATGGCTCAGGCCCGGCACTCCGCCAGCGTCTTCACCTGCCCGTCACCGGCCTGGTTTTCATCCGAAAGCCAGTGCTCAAACCCTGCCCCAATCGCCGGCCATTCCGAATCCAGAATCGAAAACCACGCCGTATCCCGGTTCTGCCCCTTGACCACCATGTGCTGGCGGAACACTCCTTCAAAACTGAAGCCCAGGCGCTCGGCCGCATATTTGGAGCGGGCGTTACCGTTGTTGCACTTCCATTCCAGGCGGCGGTAGCCCTGTTCGAATGAATGCCTGGCCAGCAGGTACACCGCCTCGGTGCTTTTCGGCGAGCGCTGCATCGGTGCGCCGAAGGTGACGTGGCCGATTTCGATACGGCCCTGGGCCGGGACGATGGACATCAGGCTGAGGATGCCTTGCACCTCGCCGGTAGCGCGATCGATGACGCTGAAGAAGTACGGGTCGCTGTTGGCCGCGTGGTTGTCCAGCCAGGCATCGAACGCGCTGCGCTCGAAGGGGCCGTAGGGCAAATAGTCCCACAACTTGGGGTCGGCGCCGGGGCCTGCGAGGGCTTGCCACAGGCCATCGCTGTGGCGGGCCGGGTCAAGTTTTTCCAGGCGGATAAAGCGCCCTTCGATCAGTTGGACCGTCGGTGCGGGAACGCCTTTCCAGTCTGCCAGTGATGTCGACATACGGTGCTCCTTAAAGGCCTTTGCGAAACTGGATGAAACCAGGACGTTCGGCGATGCGTTCATAGAGTTGAATAGCGGTGGTGTTGGTCTCGTGGGTCAACCAGTGGACCTTGCAGCAGCCATCCGCCTTGGCGGTGGTGTAGACGAACTCAATCAGTTTGCGGCCCACACCGGTACCCCGTTGAGCCGGGTCTACCAGCAAGTCCTGCAGGTAGCAGGAGTTCTCGATGCTCCAGTTGGAGCGGTGGTAGATGAAGTTGACCATGCCCACAGCCTTGCCGTCCTGCCAGGCAAGGGCCGAGTGAGTCGGCTCGCTGGGGTCGATCATGCGTTGCCAGGTGCTGGCACTGACTGCGTCTGGCAGTTCAGTGTTGTAGAAGCGCAAGTACGCTTGCCACAGGGGCAACCAGGCAGCGTGGTCGGCGGTTTCTACCCGGCGGATTTCGATCTGGCTCATGTTGGCTCCTTGGGGATGAATCGGGCGAGGGTCTGGTCGCGCAGGTCCGAGCTTGCAGCCAGCCCTTCGCGCACGCCGGCGATGTCTGCTGCGCTGCGGTTCTGGCTGAGTTTGCGTTTGCCCACCAGGCGCTGGATCGGCAGGGCGAAGCCGACAATGGCCTTGAGCATGCCGTCAATGTAGTCCGCCGGGGCATCGCTGACTTTCCACGGCTGGGTCCGAGTGGATTCGTGGCGATTGGTCAGAGCGCTGACCAGCTTGAGTAGACGCTCGGCATCGGTGAACACCTCAGCCTGGCCGTAAGCATGGACTGCGAGGTAATTCCAGGTAGGCACCACTTTGCCGTGTTCAGCCTTGGCCGGGTAAAACGATGGACTGACGTACGCATCGGCACCGGCAAAAATCACCAGGGCCTCGTTGCCGTTTTGCAGGTCTTGCCACTGGGGATTGGCCTTGGCCATGTGCCCGTAGAGGGTGCCATTGGGACCTTCATCGGGGTTGAGCAGCAGCGGCAGGTGGCTGGCTTGCAGGCCTTGTTCGCCAAAGGTTACCACCTGCGCCAGGCGTGTGTGCTGGATCAGTTGCTGGAGTTCGGGCAAATCATCGAGGGCAAAGGCGCGGGGTGTGTACATGAATATTTTCCTTGGCGAATGGCTACATCCTAGGCAGGCTAATGGTTCGTTGTAAGAGCCATCTTTGGTCCATTTCATAGGTCCAATTCGCGGAGCGTTTGCCATGCCCTCGTTAGAGCCACCGCTGTCGTTCAACCCTGCCGGAATCGAACTGGATCGACGACAGGGGCTGACGCGTCAGCTGTACCAGGCCCTGCGCCAGCGAGTCCTAGATGGGCGGTTGGTCGGTGGCACGCGGCTGCCAGCCAGTCGGGATCTGGCGGCTGCCTTGTCGATTTCCCGTAACAGCGTGGTGCGGGCCTACGATCAGCTCTATGCCGAAGGCTTTATCGAAGGACGGGTTGGTGATGGGACCTATGTGGCACAACTGCCGACAAGCGAGGGGGCGGCAAAAAAACTATCCACAAAACTATCCACAGGGTTTTCAACAGGCTTATCCCCAACCTTATCCACAAAATCATTAAATTCCACTGGGATTTCGTCCAGTAAAGTTATCCACAGTCCCGCTTTGGCACGGCTGGAAAACAACCATTTACCTCAGCCTCCCGCTGGCCCGCCGCGAGCTTTTCGCGTGGGCGTACCGGCCTTCGACCTGTTTCCGTTTGACGTCTGGGCCAAGCTGAATGCGGCTTTCTGGCGCAAGCCCGACCTGCAGCAACTGTGTTATGGCGACCCGGCGGGAGATGAGCGACTGCGTGGACTGATCGCTGCCTATTTGCGCAGTTCTCGAGGCATGCAGTGCACGGCTGAGCAAATAGTGATCACCAGTGGCGCGCAGCAGGGAATTAGCCTTTGTGCACAGTTGCTGGTGGCGCCTGGGGACACGGTAGCCATTGAAAACCCGGGCTATCGGGCGGCCGGGCATGCGTTCGCGATTGCGGGTGCGAAACTCCACGGCGTGGCGGTGGACGGTGAAGGCATCGACTGCACCGCACTGAACATGCTTAACGATTGTCGTCTGGCCTACGTCACGCCCTCCCACCAATACCCAATGGGGGTGGTGATGAGCCTGGCCCGACGCCTGGAATTACTGGCCTGGGCCGAGCGCAGCGGCGGCTGGATCATCGAGGATGACTATGACGGCGAGTACCGCTACAGCGGCGCTCCCCTGGCGCCGTTGGCAGCGTTGGACCGCAGCGGGCGGGTGCTCTACGTCGGCACCTTCGGCAAAGTCGCTTTTCCGGCGTTGCGCCTGGGTTACCTGGTATTGCCGCCAGGCCTGGTGGACGCCTTCTCCCAGCGCCGTGCCGTGGATGTGCGGCACTCGGAAGTCAGTACTCAGGCGGTAATGGCCGAGTTCATGGCGGCAGGGCATTTCCAGCGGCACATCCGCCGCATGCGCCGAGCGGCCTTGAGTCGGCGCAACGCCTTGCTGGCCGGTTGGCCCGCCGACGTGCCAGGCATGGGCAACCTGCCCAGTGTTGCGGCAGGTCTGCACCTGACAGTGAGGGTGGACAGCCTGGCCAGAGAAGATGAATTGCAGGGCCAGGCGCGCGAGGCTGATGTCGAGGTCAATGGTTTGAGCAGCTATTGGCTACCGGACTCCAGCACTCCACCGGATCAGCGTGCCGGCTTGGTGCTGGGGTTTGCCGCAGTGCCCGAGGCCGCTATCACTGATGCGCTGGCGCGGTTGCACAAGGCGTGGCTGCCCCGGTAGCGCATCGCGCGGTCAACGCAGAGGGCGTTCTAGCTTCAGAAATACTGCCTGCATCAGTGGATCGCTGAGCTTGCGCACTTGGTTATCCAAGGGGGTACGGTGGTTCAGCTCGTGCTGGACGGCAGGGGTGAATTGCTGCAAATGCGAGTCGGCAATCTTGAGATGAGCTGCGGTGAACGTGTTGGCGGGGGTCTTGAGACTTGGGTAGTGGAAGTGGGCCAGCCATAAGGGTTGATCCTTGTTGGCCGTGTCGAGAATCACGTACTCCTGGAAGTAATCCTGCTGCTGGGTCTTGATTCTGCCGGCGGCGTTGCGAGTGACCCGGACCTGATCGTTGTCGAGCAGCCACTGAAAATAGGCCTGGCGGGGTTTGCGGGTCTTGAGGATTTTCGCCCGGGTATTGATGCCTTCACGGCGTAGCCGGGCGGCAGCCTCACGCAACTCTACGGGCAGACCGGCCACCGGGGCGAGCTTTCCGGCGTTGGATGCATCCGAATTGAGCGTTTCGACCGTCGTGGCAGCCAGTTCCAGCTTGAGGGCTTGTTGGTCGAAAATATCCTGCATGTCTGCAGGTACCCGATTGGGTTTGAGGGCGTCCTTTTGCGTGCGTTTGATAAAGGCGTTGGTGTCTATGTTGAGGTCCATCGCGTCGCTGATCGTTTGGGCATAGTCGCCGTGGCTGGTTGAAGAGTGAACGGCCCAGGGCTGGATAAGCTTCAGCGGCTCTTGTTTGGGGGTATCAGCTGATTTTTTGGGTTGATCTTGGGGGCGGGTTTTGGTGATTTTTATTTTGGGGCGAGGCCTGGAAGGACCGGCGGTGTTCCTGGCGGAAGCAGTCTGTTGTGAAAGCAGGCTATTGAGTTTGCCCTGTGCCAGGTGCTGAAACTCCTCGACCAGTACCTTCAGGCGTGCCAATTGAGTTGGCTCAACCAGGTCCGGGTAGTCCCCTGGTAGCTCATCGATACGCTGGCTGGCGCTGGTGTAGTCATCCACGATTCCGAGCAGGTGTTCGATCTGGTCTTCCCCCGCCGGGCCGTCCTCTATACCTCGCATCATGTGCACCAGCGATTTGCTGGCCAATCCTGCGCGGTGTACGACGTAGGCGACCATCGTTCGCGCTTCCTCCATGTCCTGAGCGGCCTGTTCACGGATGCACAGTTCGTAGGCGGTGGCGATTTCATTGGTTTTCAAGTCCCATTTAGTGAACTTGGGGGCCAATGCTTTTAACCGTACGACCTCCATGACGCCGGGAGCGCCGAGGCCAGCGAGTTCACCCTGCATTTGGTTCAGGAGTCCCAGCTTGGCTTGCATGTCGTGACTGAGTTGAACGCCCAGGTTGATATCGTCCAGAAGTGGTTGTCGAGAAGGACCTGGCTCAGACTTCAAGGCGCTCTCGATACGTGACATGACGCCTGAATAGCCAATTTGCTTGATTGATATCCACAGGCTGAGGTGCTTGTGGTGTTCAATGCTCAGCCTGAGCAATTCCTGTGTGTACCCCTCAGTGCCCCCTGCCTCTCGCCACTTTTTGAACAGCGCCAGCGTTTCTTGGTAAAGCGTGCTGAGTTCTTCGGTCTTGGCCAGACTGCGCTGCAGTTTCAGCTGATACTGCGATGATTCTTGTTCCTGCATGAAGTCTCGATACAACGCCTGCAGCTCAGTCTTCAGCGGCTTTTCTCTTGCCTTGCGTTCTTCCAACTGCTCATCCAACACCTTTAGGCGCTGCGCCTTGGCCAATCGCTTGGTTTTCAGTTGGCTTTTCAGGCTTACGCCGCTGCCGAGCAAGCGCAAGCTGGTATCGATGCGCCAAGAGCCCGTGGGCCCATGGCTCAGGCGAGGGCCTTCCCGGGAAGGGTGTTGGGGGTCGAGTACCAGGATGTTTTCATCTTCATCAGCCACCACCTCAAACCAGCGTTGGCCAACCTGTGCGTAATGGGTGTCCTGTAACTGATGCAATGGTGAAGCCGGTGAAGCCGGTGAGGCGGTGAGTGTTATTGCGTTGTCCTGCAGGTTTGGCGCCGCGACCTTGAGACTGTCCAGGTAGGTATTCAGTTGCTCAGGTGTTCGACGCGGCACCGAACCTGCAATTGCGATGGTTGCGTATTCACTGTGGGGCAATGAGCCGTGGGCGACCGTCGTGGGGCGGTTTTGCATCGCCGTCGATGTTTCACCCTCTGTGAACACTGGCCTGAAATGAGCGTGCTGTTTGGTTCCTGTTTGGCGATGATGATGGGCCTGATGGGCAACCATGATCGCCAGCGCCATCAATACATCGCCCAAGCTTGTCCATTGGATCAGGTCGTCGCCTTGATTGTGGGCATCCACCGTTTGTTGGATATCGCTGATGACTTGCCAGGCCCATACCGCTACACCTGCGGACCCGTTCAGAAAGTTCGAGGCCACGTTGAAAATCGCCCAGCCACTGTCTGCGAGCAAGGCCCACTGTCTCTCGGCGTTGGACAGCGATTGGCGGTCTGCCAGTTCGATCATGGCCTTCGTGTTGGCGTCAAAGAGGGCACCAAAAATATCGCCCGTCAGTTCAGTGCTGGAGAAAACGACGGGCCCTGTCCACTCGTGCAGGCTCAATGGCTCAGACAACGACTGAATCGTCAGCCAAGGCGAAGGCAGGCCAATGGGGAAGATATATTGGGAGTAGTTGAAGCTCAGCGCCCGGTCAGGCAGCCAGGCAAGTATCGAGTCGCGCAGTTCGCCCGGTTGGTGCATGGCATAGAGCATGTTCTGGAGTGACTGGAACTGCAGCAGTGGGTTGTCCAGCAAGGGACGATAGAGCAGGCACGGTCCGTCATCCGGGTCGCGCGGGCCAATAATAAACATATTGAGAATGTTATCGCTGGTGCTGCTGAACCGACCCTGTGGGCGAATCGATAGCGGTCTGATCACGATAGGCTGTCGGTTATCGGGCGTCGGCTGAACCAGTTCGGCGATGTAGCGATAGCCTTGGGCATCCACATTGCCCTGTTGTTTGACTTTGCATTCCAGCGCCAGCAGCGGGAGCATCGAACGTAGTTGGCGGCTGTGGAATTGCTTTTGTCGGGGTGCTTCGTGCGGGTCATCGACCAGGTTGCTTTTGATCAAGTGGGGGTAAACCTTACCGATGTCGACGTGTTCCGCAATGTCCGTCAGATAGCTGATGGTGAGCCAGTCAGGAACGGTTTGCCCATGTTTGAAGCTTGCGCTGGCCAGGTAGGGTGGCGAGTTGGTGAGGCCATATTCGCCAAGGGTCTGGACACGCCGTTCGAACGGATTGGGCAGGGTAAATACACCTGCTGTGAAGCTTTCCGTCAGGATGATTTGCAGTTCATCGAGCGGCAGTTTGCCGGCGCCTTCCTTTGTCTTGTCGGCAATGATGGCTTCACGCATTGTCTTTTGGGCGAAGGCGTTAATCGGGGGAATGCTGAACAGGTCATCCGGTGTCTGATTACGCAGCGTGCTCAGTTCAATCAGGTATTGGCTGTAGTCGCTCAGTTCATGTGTCGACGCCTGGAGCAGCCAGTCGGGTATCGCCTCTTCAAGTTGCGTCAGTCGGGTTGTTTCCCGGTCACTGAATTCATCGGTCGAAGGAGGCGTAACGTCGTTTTCCTGAGTGGAGGGCGTTGGCGGATCGATGATATTGAGTGATTCGATTTTCTTGAGCTGAGTGCTGATCAAGGCCCAGGCCATATGGTCGAAGAAGTTGCCTTCCGGCTCGACCAGCCGCCAGGAAAACGGCTCTGAAGCTTCCAGCGGTTCGAATAGTGGGCGTAGTGCGACACCCAGCGCTTTCACCGAGCTGAATGTTTCATAGCCGAATTCGACGGTGTACATCAGCAGGATGTCGCGTTGTTTGTAGCGGCCTTGTAGAACCGCGATACCTGCCAGTGATAGATGTTTAAGGGCCTTCCCGTTTGGGATGTCGATGTCGACCAGGCAGGCTTGGATGTCTGCCATCTCTGGTCGTCGGGTTACACGTTCCTGCTTGTCGGGGAATGTCGATACCGCTTGGGCGATGGCGCAGTGATCGGCATCCCAACCCCCGACTTTCTGCACATTCAGTGCTTTACGAAGGCCATCGGAAAGCTCTTGCCAGCGAGGCAGCTTGGCGCCTGTGGCGTTCCAGAAGGCCAGTTGCTGCTCCTTGAATGAGAAGAAAAACACGGAGGCTAAATCATTAAGCAGTTGTGCGATTTTTTCGATGCTGACTTCCAGGTGCACCGGGTTGTCGGACAAAGGTTGGCGCGTAAGAAAGTGTTCCCCTTCCAGGAAGTTGGCGACCGTTTCTTCCAGGCACTGGCCGATCAGGGTTCGGCTCAAGGAGACGTACCGGATGTGACTGCAGACCAACTCGTTATCGATGAGGCCCCACGCCGGGGTAGCGATCATGGTGTCGTCGGGGTCGATGTCCAGATCGGGGTAGAGGGTTTTCAGCTCTACGCGCAGCAGATTCGAGGCGACTTCGTGGAGGGTTGGCCCTTCGTAGCTCAGGCGGGTGAGTAGGGCCTTTTCCAGTAGTGGGTGTGTCAGTGGAGTGGCGTGTGGGGTTGAAGGGGTTGCGCTCATAGCCTTTTCCTTGCCGTGATCGGTACCGGTGAGCGGTACCGTTGCGAGGCAAAAAGCTAACGAGGTGTGTGGTGTGGCAGGTAGTAGTTAGATAGGCCGGGGCAGGTCTGTCTGCCCCGGCCAGTGCGTGGCTCAGGTCCCGGACTTGATCTTGGTCCAGGCGCGAGTCCGGGCGCGTTCAGCTTTGCTGTCCAATGGCTTCAAGGTGTACAGCGTGGCCATCGCCGCTTCGGTGGGGTACAGGTTGGGGTTATTGCGGATCGCCGGGTCGACCAACTCGGTGGCGTCCTTGTTCGGGTTGGGGTAGCCGACGAAATCGCTCACGGGCGCAATCACTTTGGGTTGCAGCAGGTAATTGATGAAGGTGTAGGCGTCCTGCGGGTTCTTCGCGCCTTTGGGAATGGCGAGCATGTCGAACCAGATCGGTGCGCCTTCCTTGGGCAGGCGCATGTCGACGATCACACCGTTCTTGGCTTCTTTGGCGCGGTTGGCGGCCTGGGAGAAACTACCGGAGTAACCGACGGCGACGCAGATGTCACCGTTGGCGATATCTGCCATGTATTTGGAGGAATGGAAGTAGGTGATGTAGGGGCGAATCTTCATCAGCAACGCTTCGGCTTTTTCATAGTCCTTGGGGTTGTTGCTGTTGGGGTCCAGGCCCAGGTGCTGTAAAGCCAGCGGCAGGATCTCCGACGGCGAATCCAGCAACGCGACGCCGCACTGCTTGAGCTTGCTGATGTTCTCTTCCTTGAAGATCAGGTCCCAGCTGTCCACGGGTGCATTGGCGCCCAGCGCCGCCTTGACCTTGTCTGGATTGAAGCCGATGAGGATGGTGCCGTACATGTAAGGCACGGCGAATTTATTGCCCGGGTCGTTGGCCTCGATCAACTTCATCAGCTTGGGATCGAGGTGGTTCCAGTTCGGCAACTGGCTGCGGTCCAGCGGCTGGAATACACCGGCCTCGATCTGCTTGGCCAGGAACACATTGGACGGCACCACCACGTCATACCCGGAGTTGCCGGTGAGCAGCTTGGCTTCTAGGGCTTCGTTGGTGTCGAAGATGTCGTAAACCAGTTTGATCGCGGGGTTCTGGGCCTTGAAGTCTTCCAGGGCTTTGGGGGTGATGTAGTCGAACCAGTTGTAGACCCGCAGGGTTTTTTCTTCGGCGTGGGCGACGCCGCCGATGAGCGCCGTGCACAGGACCAGAGACTTGAGCATGTTCATTGTGGCGACCCCTCGTGTTCAAAGCCTTCGAGTACGTTGACGGCGTTGATGCCGATTTCTTCCACGGCGTAGCCGCCTTCCATCACGAACAGCGTCGGCTTGCCCAGGCGGGCGATACGTTGGCCCATGCGCAGGTAGTCGGGGCTGTCGAGTTTGAACTGTGAGATCGGATCGTCCTTGAACGTGTCCACTCCCAGGGAGACAACGATGACGTCGGCACCGTAGCGCTCGATTTCCGTGCAGGCTTCTTCCAGCGCGGCGCTCCAGCTGTCCCAGCCGGAACCCGCCGGCAGTGGATAGTTGAAGTTGAAGCCTTCACCTGCGCCGTCACCCCGCTCATCGGCATAGCCCAGAAAAAACGGAAACTCCGCTTCCGGATGTCCATGGATCGAGGTGAAGAGCACGTCGCTACGCTCATAAAAAATCGACTGGGTGCCGTTGCCGTGGTGGTAATCGACATCGAGGATCGCGACCTTTGTGTGGCCCTGATCGAGAAAGGCCTGGGCGGCGATGGCGGCGTTGTTGAGGTAGCAATAACCGCCCATCAAGTCGCCGGCGGCGTGGTGTCCCGGCGGCCGGCACAAAGCAAAGGCGCTGTGGGCGCCTTGCTGGATCGCTTGTTGGGCGGTCAGTGCTACTTGGGCCGCGCTGTAGGCCGCTTGCCAGGTGCCGGCGGTGATCGGTGCGCCGCCGTCGAAGCTGTAATAGCCCAGTTGGCCATGCAGGCTGGTGGGCAATACGCGGCGCAAGGTACGAGCCGGCCAGGTGTAGGGCAGCAGGTCACCGTCCTGGCCAAACTCGGTCCAGCGTTGCCAGGCGCCTTTGAAGAAGTCCAGGTAGTCGCGGCTGTGGATGCGTTGCAGCGGCGCCAGGCCAAAGTCCTGAGGGGCTTGCACGGGGCCCAGCTCGCGATCCTTGACCCGTTGCAATACATGGTCGGCGCGGGAGGGCATTTCGAAGCAGGGCATCAATTTCCCGTCCATCAATTCGCAACGGCCGTGGTGCAGATGATGATCGTCCGAGTAGATCGTCAGCATATTGTTGTTCTCCGCAGGCTGATTGGGATGCCTTGCAGTGTTGCGGTGCGCGGGGTTTTGGAGAACGGCAGGAGCGGCCAAAAGGGGATAAATATGGCCAAAGTCTATGTCCGTTATTCGCCCCTCAATGAAGCAGCCGTGCCCGGTCGTGGCGCATCACGGCCTGAACTGGCTGGGTGCTACGCCGCTCCAGCGCACGAAGGCATGCCTGAAGCTCGCGGTTTCGCTGAAACCCAATTGCTCGGCAATACGATAGATCGGCAGTCCATTCTCTCCCAGCAACTGCTTAGCCCGCTCGAAGCGTAGTTCGTCCAGCAGTTCCTGGTAGCTGCAACCCAGGTCATGCAGATGCCGGCGCAAGGTGCGGGGTGAACAGTTCATCTGCTCGGCCAGTCCATCGATGCCCGGTGCGACGCTCAATTGCGCCGTCAGCAATAGGCGCACACGGCCCAGCCAGGCCTGGCGCCCGGTGAATTCGGTGTTCTGTTTGCGGCAGCGCTCGGCCATGGCGCGATGGGTGATGGCGTCGGCCAACGGCAAGGGTTGATCCAGCCAGCGCCGGTCGAAGGCGAAGGCATTGGCGGTGGCTTCAAACTGCAGCGGGCAGTCGAAACGTTCGGCATAACGCGCGCGGTAGTCGGGGGCCGAGTGCTCAAAACGGGCACCGAGCAATGTCAGGGGATGGCCCAGTAAATCGTCACAGATGACTTTCAGCGAGACCAGGCAGAACTCGACATTGAATTCGGTCAGCGCCGGGTTTTCCCGGTAATCGCTGGCGGTGAACCAGATTAGCTGACCGTCTTCTTCCAGGCTCAGCTCAAAAAGTGTTCCCAACAGCGCCGGGTAGCGCAGGGCCAGGCGCAAAGCGTCACCGAAGGTGGCACTGGTCAGCAGCGCATAGCCGAGCATGCCGTAGGACGACACATGCATGCGTTGGCCCAGTTCCAGGCCGATATCCCGGCGCAAGGCCACGGCATTGGTGCAGACGCGCATTTCCTGATTGGTGGTGATGCACGTGTCGGCACGGCTCAGGTCGGCACCGCAGATGCCGCTACCGGCCAGCAACACCTCGCTGGCGACGCCTTCGGTCTTGAAGGTATCGAGTATCAGGGAGACCGCATTGAGGGTGGTGAGGTGCGAGTGAAGCATGGGGGCTTCCAGCCAGGGGTTGGCTGGAAGCGAGCAAGTTATATGCCGTCGATCAGTTGAGCTCGCCGCACAGGTCCAGCTCGACCAGTCGGCGAATCTCTTGAGTCGCGAGCCCGGCACCGATCAGTGCATTGAGTTTGCCGAACGCTGCTTCGCGGGTCATGCCGCCTCCCGACAACACGCCAACACCCCGCAAGCGGCTGCCGGCTTCATACACGTCCAGCTCCACGCCGCCTTCATGGCATTGGGTGATTGCCACGACCACGATGCCCAGCTCTTGAGCCCGCTTGAGGCTGGCGAGAAACGCCGGGTTATCGCTCGGCCCGGTACCGCTGCCGAAGCATTCCAGCACCAGTGCCTGAATGCCGCTGTTGATCAGTCCGTCGAGTTGCGCGGCGGTGATGCCCGGTACCAGCGGCAGTACGCCGACGTTGGCGAGCACTTTGTCATGACGATAATTCAGCGCCGCAGGCACCGAGTCAGCCTTGGCCACGCCGCCATTGCGCTGCAACGCGGCAAACGGATGGCGGCCAAAACTGCGAATCTTCGCGCAGCGGGTCGGCGCCATCAGCTCGCCATGGAAATACAGTTGCACATCCGGCGCCAAGCCTTCGCCCAGCGCCACGAGTGCACCACTGACGTTTTCCCAGGCATCGCTATCGGGCACGCCGGCCGGCAGCATGGAGCCGGTGAACAGCACCGGCGCCGGCAGGCCCAGCAGTTGGAAACTCATAGCCGCCGCGCTGTAGGCCAGGGTATCGGTGCCGTGCAGGATCAGTACGGCGTCGCAGCCGGCATCCACCGCTTCGATCACGGCAATGCGCAAACGCTGCCAGTAGGTGGGGGTCATGTTGGCGCTGTCGATCAGCGGGGACATTTCCCGGAAGCGCCAGGCAGGGACTTTGATGTGGGGTTGGCTGGCGAGGAAGTCGCTCATGCGCGCTTCAAAACCCGAAGCAGGCGCCAGGCCATTAGCGCTGGCCTGCATGCCGATGGTGCCACCGGTGTAGAGCACCATGACGTTGTTAGCTGGGGACATCGAGAATTCTCCTGAACGAAAAACACCGCGTGGCCCAGAGCATGCCCAAGGCCAGGCGGTGTGTCACGGGGTATCCGGTCTCATCAAAAGCGTAACTGTATTGGCGAGACCGGATAGCTCTTAGCGTTGCGCTTGAGCGTTCAGTTCAGCCGTTGCCTTGGCAGCGGGTTCTGGCTTCGCCGGATTGGCGGGCCAGGCGTTACGGTCCAGGTCCAGGTCAGGGAACTGGCTGGAATCGAACACTGGGGTCTTGATGCCCGCAGCGCGCTGGTTGTCGTAGTCATTCAGGATGCGCATGGCGATCTTGAACAGGAACGCCAGGGCGAACAGGTTGACGAACGCGAGCATGGTCATGGTGATGTCGGCGAAGGCGAACACGGTGCCGAGGTTCTCGATGGAACCCCAGAAGATCAGCACCAGCACCAGCGCGCGGTAGCCCATCAACACCTTGCGGTTGTCGCCCACAATGAAGCGCAGGTTGCTCTCGCCGAGGTAGTAGTTGTACATGATCGAGGTGAACACGAACAACGCCAGGGCGACCGAGATGAACATCCGCCCCCACTCACCGACAACTGCCGCCAGGGAGTTCTGGGTCAGTGCGATACCGTCGCCCTCAAAGCCTGGAGTGTAGAAACCCGAGAGCAGGATCAGCAACGCGGTGCAGGTGCAGATGATGAACGTGTCGAGGAACACGCTGAACGCTTGCACCACACCTTGGGCGATCGGGTGTTCCACCGAAGCCACGGCTGCCACGTTAGGCGCACTGCCCAGGCCGGCTTCGTTGGCGAATACGCCGCGTTTCACACCCATGATAATGGCGCTGCCCACCAGGCCACCGAAAGCTTGGTCGAGGCCGAAGGCGCTCTTGACGATGGTCATCAGCATGGCCGGTACGTGGTCGAATTGCAGCACGATCACGTACAGGGTCACGGCGATGTAGACCAGGGTCTTGACCGGCACCAGCAGGTCGGCGATCGAAGCGATACGCTTGATCCCGCCGATAAACACTAGGCCCAGCAATACCGCCAGGGCCAGGCCGGTGTAGGTGGTGTCCAGGCCAAAGGCGTTATTCAGCGAGTGGGTCACGGCATGGGCTTGCAGGCCGTTGAAGGCGAAGCCGAAAGTCACCAGCAGCAGGAACGCCATCACCATACCCAGCCAGCGTTTGTGCAGGCCGTGCTGGATGTAATAGGCCGGGCCGCCACGGTATGTACCTTCAGCGTCGGTGCGTTTGTAGAGTTGGCCGAGGGAGCACTCGATAAAGCTCGAGGACATGCCCACCAGTGCGGTCACCCACATCCAGAACACGGCGCCCGGGCCACCCAAGGTCACGGCAATGCCGACACCGGCAATGTTACCGGCACCCACACGCCCGGCGAGGCTGAGCATCAGCGCCTGGAACGAACTGAGCTGACCGGCGCTGCTTTTCAGGCTGTCGCGGAACACCGCAAACATGTGGAAAAAGTGGCGCAGCTGAACGAAACGCGAGCGGATCGTGAAGTAACCACCGAGCCCGACAATGAGCACGATCAATACTTTCCCTGAGAGGAAGTCGTTGATGACTTCTAGCATGGAGTGTTCCTCGCTGATTTTTCTAATGGCAAACGCAGGACGGTCCGATCCTTCGCATAGCACCAGGCAGTGCGCGACGGTCGACCCCAATCCTTTTGCGGGTGTTTTTATTCATGCGGTTTCGCGCTTCACAGGGCCTCGTTACCGACGACCGCTGACGCGAAGAGGGGCGGCACTATACCTAGGCGAGCGGCTTACGTCTTCCCGCACCGATTAAAGGTTTCACCAAAATGCTTCGGGAGGTACGTATCCCTGTGGGAGCCGGGCTTGCCCGCGATGCGGCCCGGTCAGTCGACATCACGGTTGCCTGGCACGCCGCTATCGCGGGTAAGCCCAGCTCCCACAGGGTATTGCGGTGTTCGTTTGATCGTATTCCAGGCAAAAAAAAGGGCCTGAAGAACGAGCCTTCAGGCCCTCAAAAGGTGAGAGGTGTCTAGTCCCTCAACCTGGTGAGCGGTGCAACAGCGCTTAGGCCTTCAAAGGCACCAGACGCGGGGCAATCATGTTTTCCGGGCGCAGGATGTCGTCGAGCATGGCGTCGTCGAGCAAGCCTTCTTCGCGCACCAGTTCCAGCACGCCGCGGCCGCTTTCAAGGGCGATACGGGCGATACGGGTGGCGTTTTCATAGCCGATGTACGGGTTCAGCGCGGTGACCAGGCCGATGGAATGCTCCACCAACTCGCGGCAGCGGGCTTCGTTGGCGGTAATGCCGACGATGCAGTGCTCGCGCAGCATGTCCATGGCGCGTTGCAGCAGGCGGATCGAGTCGAAGATCTTGTAGGCGATCAGCGGCTCCATCACGTTCAGTTGCAATTGGCCGCCTTCGGCAGCAATGGTCAGTGCCAAATCGTTACCGATGATTTGGAACGCGACCTGGTTAACCGCTTCCGGGATCACCGGGTTGACCTTGCCGGGCATGATCGAGCTGCCTGGCTGGCGAGCCGGCAGGTTGATCTCGTTGATGCCGGTGCGTGGGCCGCTGGACAGCAGGCGCAGGTCGTTGCAGATCTTCGACAGCTTCACCGCGGTACGCTTGAGCATGCCGGAGAACAGCACGAAGGCGCCCATGTCGGAGGTGGCTTCGATCAGGTCGGCTGCCGGTACCAGCGGCTGACCGCTGATGGTGGCCAGGCGCGAAACGGCCAGGGCCTGGTAACGCGGGTCGGCGTTGATGCCGGTACCGATGGCGGTGCCACCCAGGTTGACTTCAGTCAGCAGCTCCGGCGCCAGGGTCTTCAGGCGAGCCAGGTCTTCACCCAGGGTGGTGGCGAAGGCGCGGAATTCCTGGCCGAGGGTCATCGGCACGGCGTCTTGCAGCTGGGTACGGCCCATTTTCAGGACGTGGCTGAACTCGACGCCTTTGGCGGCGAACGCCTGGATCAGGCTGTCGAGGCTGGCCAACAGTGCGTCGTGGCCCAGCAGCAGACCCAGGCGGATCGCAGTCGGGTAGGCATCGTTGGTCGACTGCGCCATGTTCACGTCGTTGTTCGGGTGCAGGTACTGGTATTCGCCCTTGTTGTGGCCCATGGCCTCCAACGCGATGTTGGCGATGACTTCGTTGGCATTCATGTTGGTTGAAGTGCCAGCGCCGCCTTGAATCATGTCCACCACGAACTCTTCGTGGAAATCGCCGCGGATCAGACGGGCACAGGCTTCGCTGATGGCAGCGTGCTTGGCTTCGCTGAGCTGGCCCAACTCGCGGTTGGCGTCAGCGGCGGCTTGTTTGACCATTGCCAGGCCGACCACCAATTTCGGGTAATGCGAAATCGGAACGCCCGAGAGGCGGAAGTTATTCACCGCTCGCAGGGTCTGGATGCCGTAATACGCTTGAGCGGGTACTTCGAGTACGCCAAGCAGGTCTTTTTCTGTGCGGAATGATGCAGCGGAGGACATGACGGAAATCATCTCGATATGGACCCGGAACTGGCCGGAACGCTGTGAATGCTAGGCTTGCAGAAGTTTTAGGGCCAATGCTGTTAAGCACTGCCCTATGCAGAAACGGCATAATGTTGGTGTGACCCGATTACCATGGCGGGCGTGTGTGCCAAAATGGTGCATACCCTGGGAGGACCTGATGAACCTTGAAAGCAAATGGCTGGAAGACTTTAGCGCCCTGGCTGCCACCCGCAGCTTCTCCCAGGCGGCGGAGCGGCGCTTCGTCACCCAGCCAGCGTTCAGCCGCAGGATCCGCAGCCTTGAGGCCGCACTGGGGCTGACGCTGGTCAACCGCTCGCGTACGCCGGTTGAACTGACGGCGGCGGGGCAGCTGTTTCTGGTCACCGCCCGCACGGTGGTCGAGCAACTCGGTGAAGTGCTGCGCCACTTGCATCACTTGGAAGGCGGGCAGGGCGAAGTGATGCAAGTGGCGGCCGCGCACTCCCTGGCATTGGGGTTTTTCCCGCGCTGGATCGCCCAGTTGCGTAACGAAGGCCTGAACATCGCCACGCGGCTGGTCGCCACCAACGTCGGTGACGCCGTGCATGCACTGCGTGAGGGCGGTTGTGACCTGATGTTGGCGTTCTATGACCCGGATGCCGCGATGCAGATGGACCCGGAGATCTTCCCGTCGCTGCACCTGGGCAATACCGAAATGCTCCCAGTGTGCGCCGCTGATGCGGACGGCAAGCCGTTGTTCGACCTGGAAGGCGAGGGTAGCGTGCCGCTATTGGCCTATAGCGCCGGGGCTTTCCTTGGGCGTTCGGTGAACCTGCTGTTGCGTCAGCGTGCGCTGCGGTTCACCACGGTTTACGAAACGGCGATGGCCGACAGCCTGAAAAGCATGGCCCTGGAAGGCTTGGGGATTGCCTGGGTGCCGCAGTTGAGCGTGCGTGCCGAATTGGGCCGAGGTGAGCTGGTGGTGTGCGGTGGTCCGCAATGGCATGTGCCGTTGGAAATTCGACTGTACCGCTGCGCGTTGGTGCGCAAGGCGAATGTGCGGTTGTTATGGCGCAAGTTGGAAGGCGGTGCGGCGCAAAATACCTGAGCCAACACAGATCAAATGTGGGAGCGGGCTTGCTCGCGAAAGCGCAGTGTCAGTCAACCCATCTGTGGCTGATACACCGCATTCGCGAGCAAGCCCGCTCCCACATTGTTTTGTGGTGTTTTCGCTGACTCTTAAGTCAATAAAACCGCCGGTTTGCCCTCTAAGACAGATGGTCGCCCAAGGGGCTGTTTATCCGCTGTATTACGGTATACTGCGCGGCCTTCGGCCGGTCCAACCGGCCTTAATTCGTACAACAAGCCACGCCGGATTTCCCGCGTGGCTTGTTGTTTTTTGACGCGCCTGCGGGCGCCCAGAGAGAAGAGGCACGACGATGAGTGCATTGGTTGGCGTGATCATGGGCTCCAAGTCCGATTGGTCCACCCTTAGCCACACCGCCGATATGCTGGAAAAGCTCGGCATTCCGTATGAAGTGAAAGTGGTCTCCGCCCACCGCACGCCGGATTTGCTGTTCCAGTATGCCGATGAAGCAGAATCCCGTGGCATCGAGGTGATCATCGCCGGTGCCGGTGGTGCGGCGCACCTGCCGGGCATGTGTGCGGCCAAGACCCACCTGCCGGTACTCGGTGTGCCGGTGCAGTCGTCGATGCTCTCGGGCGTGGATTCGCTGTTGTCCATCGTGCAGATGCCCGCCGGTATTCCGGTGGCAACCCTGGCGATTGGCAAGGCCGGTGCGATCAACGCAGCCTTGTTGTCTGCCAGCATCCTGGGCGCCAAGCACCCGCAGTTCCACGCGGCGCTGAAAAAATTCCGTGCCGAGCAGACAGACAGCGTCCTGGACAATCCAGACCCACGCATCGCCTGAGGTTGTTGACGATGAAAATCGGTGTAATCGGTGGCGGCCAGTTGGGCCGTATGCTGGCCCTGGCGGGCACCCCGCTGGGGATGAACTTCGCTTTCCTGGATCCGGCGCCGGACGCCTGTGCTGCGGCGCTGGGTGAACACCTGCGAGCTGACTACAGCGACCCGGATCACCTGCGCCAACTGGCCGATGAAGTCGACCTGGTGACGTTCGAGTTCGAAAGCGTCCCGGCCGAAACCGTGGCCTTTCTGTCGCAGTTCGTCCCGGTGTACCCGAGCGCCGAAGCCCTGCGTATTGCTCGCGACCGCTGGTTCGAAAAAAGCATGTTCAAGGATCTGGGCATTCCAACGCCCGCGTTCGCCGACATCCAGTCCCAGACGGACCTGGACGCTGCAGTCGCGGCCATCGGCCTGCCGGCTGTGTTGAAGACCCGCACGTTGGGTTATGACGGCAAGGGCCAGAAAGTCCTGCGTACCGCCGCCGATGTGGTCGGTACTTTCGCCGAGCTGGGCAGCGTCGCTTGCCTGCTGGAAGGTTTCGTGCCGTTCACCGGTGAAGTTTCGCTGATCGCCGTACGCGCTCGTGATGGCGAAACCCGTTTCTACCCGTTGGTGCACAACACCCACGACAGCGGCATCCTCAAGCTATCCGTAGCCAGCACCGACCACCCGCTGCAAGCCCTGGCCGAAGATTATTCCAGCCGGGTGTTGAAGCAGCTGGATTACGTCGGCGTGATGGCGTTCGAATTCTTTGAAGTCGACGGTGGCCTCAAGGCCAACGAAATCGCCCCACGCGTGCACAACTCCGGGCACTGGACCACCGAAGGCGCCGAGTGCAGCCAGTTCGAAAACCACCTGCGGGCGGTAGCGGGCTTGCCGTTGGGGTCGACGGCCAAGGTCGGCGAGAGCGCGATGCTCAACTTCATCGGTGTCGTCCCTCCGGTGGAAAAGGTCCTCGCTATCGATGACTGCCACCTGCACCACTACGGCAAGGCGTTCAAGGTCGGGCGCAAAGTCGGCCATGCCAACCTGCGCTGTGCTGATCGCGCGACGTTGGAACAACAGATCCTCAAGGTCGAAGCGCTGATCGCTGAACAATAACCCAAACGCTGGCGGGAACCATTGGTAACCGCCATCCTCTGATTGCAGGATGCCAAAGTCTGACTAGGCTCTAGCTAAATTCATTCAGAGGGAAATGCCATGGGTATTATTGGAACCATCTTTATCGGCTTGATCGTCGGCCTGCTGGCGCGTTTCCTGAAGCCAGGTGACGACAGCATGGGTTGGATCATGACCATCCTGCTGGGTATTGCCGGCTCTTTGGCCGCCACCTACGGCGGTCAGGCACTGGGTATCTACCAGGCAGGCCAGGGTGCAGGTTTTATCGGTGCGCTGGTGGGTGCCGTGATTCTGCTGGTGATCTACAGTCTGCTGAAAAAGAAGTAATTCAGTGTTGATCCCTCTGCGCTACGCAGGCGCAGAGGGCTAGAATGCTCGGCATTGTTTCCTTGCCGAGCTACTCCATGCGCCGTCTCTTGTTGACTCTCCTCCTGCTGGGCACTGGCCTGGCCCATGCCGGCGAACTGCCGGAAACCGATTGGCTTGAATTGATGCCCAAGTCGGACCAGAAAGCCCTCGAGCAAATGCCGGAAATCGACCACAACTCCCCGGAAGCCCAAGGCACCTTTACTGCAAAGGGTGGTTTGAAGCAGAGCAAGGGTTTGCCTGCGGTGATGTATTCCACCAAGACTGTGGCGGCCATGAACGGCAAGAACATCCGCATTGGTGGTTATCCGGTGCCATTGGAAACCGACGCCAAGGGCCGCAGCACGCTGTTCTTCCTGGTGCCTTACCCAGGTGCCTGCATCCACGTGCCGCCACCGCCGCCTAACCAGTTGGTGCTGGTGCGTTATCCCAAAGGCTTGAAGCTGGATGACATCTACACACCGCTGTGGGTGACGGGAACGTTGAAGGTGGAGACGGTCAACAATGACCTGGCTGACGCGGCGTATGCGCTGGATGCGGGGAAAGTGCGGGCGGTCAAAGAGTCGGATCTCTAAAACACGCGGCGCGCTTGTGTGGGAGCTGGCTTGCCTGCGATAGCATCAACTTGGTTTCACTGATACACCGAGTCGCTTGCATCGCAGGCAAGCCAGCTCCCACAGGTGATCGGATTTTTACAGGGCGATGCCGGTGATGCTCACACCCAAGGTATGGCTTTCACCCGGTGCCAAGCTCACCACATCGCCCAGCACGTTCGCCGTCTCGATGCACAGCATGCCCTGCCAACCATCGTCAGCCATGTCGCTGAAGGCCTTGGCCCGTTCGGTCCAGGGGTTCCAGATCACCGTCGAGTGTGAGCCAGTGCTGGTGAGCTGGATACGGCGCTGCCAGTCGCTATCGACAATGCTCAACTGCGCCGGCGTGTCGAGGTAGATGCGGTCGGTTTCGCCGGTAAAGTGCAGAGGGCCTGACTGTTTGGCGGTCTTCCAGTTGTCTGCGGTATTGATGTACTCCAGCCCATCCAACCCTTCGACCTGCACATTGCGCACGTCGCTGACGGCGAAATAGCTGTGCAGCGCCTGGCTGATGGTCACGGTGTCGGTACTGCGGTTGTGGCTGGTCAAGCGGATATGCAACTGATCATCCAGCAGCACGGTCATCTTCAGGTCGACCTGATGGGGCCACTCCGGAAAGCCGCCCTGCGGTACCGTCAGTGCAAAATCCAACTGCAAGGCCTTGGCAATCGGGGTAGTTTTCTCCAGCGTCCAGTCAGCGGTGCGCACGAAACCGTGGGCCCCGGCCGGCGTGTCACTGTGACGCATGGCCTTGACGCTTTGCGGGTTACGGTCGAAAACCCCAAACCATGGCCAGCATATCGGCACGCCCGTGCGGATGCCTTTGCCTGTCTTGAATACCGCGTTGTCGTTGGGCCAGATCAGCGGCTTTTCGCCGGCACGCTGGTAGCTGACGAGGTGGGCGCCTTGTTGGGCGATCACCAATTCGGCGCCTTCGTGGCGGATGCGCCAGCAGGTCAGCTCATCCAGTTTCACGATTTCAACGTCAGGCGTAGACATAGGTGTTCTCTTAATGACAGACAATGGTGCAGTGGACCGTCAAACCGCAGCGAGGTTTAACGCGCTCGCGACGGAACCGATCGGGTGCGGCCGCTGCCATCAATGGCGACAAACACAAACACCGCCTCGGTGACCTTGCGCCATTCACTGGACAGCGGATCGTCGCTCCATACTTCGACCATCATCTGGATCGAGCTGCGGCCGATTTCCAGCGCCTGGGTGTAGAAGGACAGCTGCGCGCCTACTGCCACCGGAACCAGGAATGCCATGCGGTCAATCGCGACGGTCGCAACGCGGCCCCCCGCAACCTTGCTGGCCATTGCCGTGCCCGCCAGGTCCATCTGGGCCACCAGCCAGCCGCCGAAGATATCGCCGAAACCATTGGTTTCACGCGGAAGCGCGGTGATTTGCAGGGCAAGATCGCCTTGCGGGATAGGATCTTCTTGTTCGAGTTCGATCATGCCGGGGGTGCCTCTGACCCGTGACGCTTCATGGGTATTTCAAGTGAATAGCCGACTGTTGGAAAAACGTTTCAGCACAAACATACTCCGTTTTACACGTTTCTCGTAAGGCGTACTAAAGGGAAACTCTGCCAAACCGGCTGGGACCACCCAACGGCGTTTTGGCACAGCAGCCCCTCAAGGATGCGGGTCTGGCGCTTGCAGTGGCCGAGTATATCGAGCCGTCGGCGCCACGACGACCACCAGACGCTCATTTGGTCGGTAAATAGCGGCTGTATCGCGGATTTTTCCAGCAACTGTTCTTCTGCGCTACCCAGTGGACGCAGATCTTGGGAATATTTCGCCCATGGGAACTGTTAACAGGTCGGCGCTGTGCTTTTCCAGGCGATTTGTTATCTTGCCGAACCCGTCGCACGCGCTGCGAGCGTCCCCGGGCTTGCCGTTCTGACTACTATAAGAGAAGCCTTGCCATGTCCTCTGTGCCCGCAAGCAGTGCGCAACCTTCGCGCCCGCTGACCCGCAACGACTACAAAACCCTGTCGCTGTCTGCCTTGGGCGGGGCGCTGGAGTTCTACGACTTCATCATTTTCGTATTTTTCGCCACGGTGGTCGGAAAGCTGTTTTTCCCCGCCGACATGCCCGAATGGCTGCGCCTGATGCAGACCTTTGGCATCTTCGCCGCCGGTTATCTTGCGCGTCCGCTGGGCGGCATCGTCATGGCGCACTTCGGCGACCTGCTGGGTCGCAAGAAGATGTTCACCCTGAGCATCTTCATGATGGCCGTACCCACCCTGATCATGGGCTTGCTGCCGACCTACGCGCAGATCGGCCTGTGGGCGCCGATCCTGTTGCTGTTGATGCGAGTCATCCAAGGCGCGGCGATTGGTGGTGAGGTGCCGGGTGCTTGGGTATTCGTCTCCGAGCACGTGCCGCCACGGCACATCGGCTACGCCTGCGGCACGTTGACGAGCGGCCTGACCGCCGGGATTCTGTTGGGCTCGCTGGTGGCGACTGCCATCAACACGCTCTACAGCCCGGAACAGGTCTCGGATTACGCCTGGCGGATCCCTTTCCTGCTGGGTGGCGTTTTCGGTCTGTTCTCGGTGTACCTGCGTCGCTGGCTGCATGAAACACCGATCTTCGCCGAGATGCAGCAACGCAAGACACTGGCCGCCGAGTTGCCGCTGCGTGCGGTGCTACGTGACCACCGCAGCGCCATTGTGCTGTCGATGCTGCTGACCTGGCTGCTCTCCGCCGGTATCGTGGTGGTCATCCTGATGACCCCGACCGTGCTGCAGACCGTCTACCACTTCAGCCCCACCGTGTCGCTGCAGGCCAACAGCCTGGCGATCGTCACCCTGAGCCTCGGTTGCATCGCTTCCGGCGCCCTGGCGGACCGCTTCGGTGCAGGCCGCGTGCTGATCGCCGGTTGTGCGCTGCTGCTGGCGACCTCCTGGACGCTCTACCACAGCCTGCTCGATCATCCGGACTGGTTGTTCCCGCTGTACACCCTGACGGGCCTGTTTGTCGGTGTGGTTGGCGTGGTGCCTTACGTTATGGTCAAGGCCTTCCCGCCGGTAGTACGGTTTAGCGGGTTGTCGTTTTCCTACAACGTCGCCTACGCCGTGTTTGGCGGCCTGACGCCATTGGCGGTGTCGCTGCTGATGAAGGAAAGCCCGATGGGGCCGGCGTACTACGTGGCTGTTATCTGCACGATGGGGATGCTGGTGGGTGGGTATTTGTGGAAGCGCGGACGCTAACGGTATTTGCCTGAAGGCTGCGTCGCCAGGCGCAGCCCGTTAACCATTACAGAGTATTTCCTAGCCCCTGCATCCACCTCTTCATCTCCTCTCTAGTCCCGTATTTCCGGGTATTCCCCCCAAAGGCCAGTGTTCTTCTCGAATACTGGCCTTTCATCTAATTGTCACATTCCGGACATAGAGTGTTCACACGGCCTACCGATACTTGGCCCCGATCCAACTATCCCTATCTGCTAGGAGTAAGGCATGAAACTGAAGCGTTTGATGGCGGCAATGACTTTTGTCGCTGCTGGCGTTGCGACTGCCCACGCGGTGGCCGCTGGTGTTGACCCGGCAATTCCGGCTTACGTGAAGACCACGGGTGTGTCGGGCAACTTGTCCAGCGTTGGTTCCGATACCCTGGCAAACCTGATGACCTTGTGGGCTGAGGGTTACAAAAAGGAGTACCCGAACGTCAACATCCAGATTCAGGCCGCGGGCTCCGCCACTGCGCCACCTGCGCTGACTGAAGGCACCTCGAACCTGGGCCCGATGAGCCGCAAGATGAAGGACACCGAACTGGCTGCCTTCGAGCAGAAGTACGGCTACAAGCCAACCGCTATCCCGGTTGCCGTGGATGCCCTGGCCGTGTTCGTGCACAAGGACAACCCGATCCAGCACCTGACCATGGAACAAGTCGACGCGATCTTCTCCTCGACTCGTCTGTGCGGCGCCAAAGCTGAAGTGAAAACCTGGGGTGATCTGGGCGTGACCGGCGACCTGGCCAATAAGCCAGTGCAACTGTTCGGTCGTAACTCGGTATCCGGCACCTATGGCTACTTCAAAGAAGAAGCCCTGTGCAAAGGCGATTACAAACCTAACGTGAACGAACAACCTGGCTCGGCTTCGGTCGTGCAGTCCATCAGCTCCTCGCTGAACGGCATCGGTTACTCGGGCATCGGCTACAAGACCGCTAGCGTGAAGACCGTGGCCTTGGCCAAGAAAGGCAGCACTGACTTCATCGAAGACAGCGAAGAAAACGCCCTGAACGGCAAATACCCGCTGTCGCGTTTCCTCTACGTCTACGTCAACAAAGCCCCGAACAAGCCTCTGGCTCCGTTGGAAGCTGAGTTCGTGAAGCTGGTTCTGTCCAAACAGGGCCAGGAAGTTGTAGTGAAAGACGGCTACATCCCACTGCCAGCCAAAGTTGCCGCCAAGGCACTGGCTGACCTGGGTCTGAAAGAAGGTGGCAAATAAGCCTTCGGTAAAGCTGCCTTGAGCCTGGGTGTTGTCCAGGTTCACGGCCCAGGTGGGGTCTGCAGGACCTGGACCTCACCCTCAATTTTTCAGTCCGCTGCCAGCTCTGCTACGCGGCGGATTTTTTGCGTCACTGCATTGTCATCTTTCTGTCATACAGGATCGCTAGGGTGTGCGCATGAATGATCTGGCCAATTCCACCATGACGACGACTTCTCCCCCCAAGCGCATTGATTTCAATACGCCTGAGCTGCAACGCAAGCGCCGCATTCGCGCGCTCAAGGATCGCCTGACCCGTTGGTATGTCCTGATTGGCGGCCTCGCCGTCCTGGGCGCGATCACCTTGATCTTCTTCTTCCTTGCCTACGTGGTTGCGCCGCTGTTCCAGGGTGCCAGCCTGACGAAGGAGGAGGCCCTGACCCCAGCCTGGATACAGGACGCCGGCAAGCCGCTGATGATCTCCCTGGAAGAGCAGAACCAGGTGGCCATGCGGGTTTCCGACAAGGGCCAGGCGCTGTTCTTTGATGTCGACACCGGCGCTGAACTCAAGCGCGTCAATCTGCCACTTCCGGCCGGTACCAGCGTCGCTTCCATCGGTGAAGACCAGCCTGGCAGCCCGCTGGTGATCCTGGGCCTGTCCAACGGCCAGTCTTTGGTGTTCCGCCACACCTACAAAGTGTCCTACCCGGACGGCAAGAAGACCATCACGCCTGCGGTCGAATATCCTTACGGCGAAACGCCTATCGTCCTCGACGAGCAAGGTCGTCCGCTGGAGCACGTAGCCCTCAACGCCACGGATTCGTCGCTGGTGGTGGCCGGTTCCGCAGGGTCGCACTTGAACGTGCTGTCGGTGAGCCGCGAAGAAAACATGATGACCGGTGAAGTCACCAGCGAGCAGAAGCGCATCGAGCTGCCGCAAATGACTGAGCCGGTCAAAGCCATTTTCGTCGACCCGCGTCAGCAATGGCTGTACGTGATCAACGGCCGTGCTTTGGCCGATGTGTTCAGCCTGCGCGACAACAGCCTCAACGGCCGCTACAAATTGCTGGAAGACGCCGGTGCCGAAGTGACTGCCAGTACCCAACTGGTGGGCGGTATCTCGCTGATTATCGGCGACTCCAAGGGTGGCCTGGCCCAGTGGTTCATGGCCCGTGACCCGGATGGTGAGCAACGCCTGAAGCAGATCCGCACCTTCCAGATGGGCACCGCGCCTGTCATCGAAATCACCGCCGAAGAGCGTCGCAAAGGCTTTGTTGCCCTCGACGCATCCGGCAAGCTCGGCGTGTTCCACAGCACCGCCCACCGCACCTTGCTGGTAGACCCGGTAGTCGATGGCCAAGGCGTGTTCGGTCTGTCACCACGGGCCAACCGTGTGATCGTCGAAGCCGGCGGCAAGCTGCAACCATTGCTGCTCGACAACCCGCACCCGGAAGTGTCCTGGAGCGCGTTGTGGAGCAAAGTCTGGTACGAAAACTACGACGAGCCTAAATACGTCTGGCAATCGACCGCTGCCAACACCGACTTTGAACCCAAGATGAGCCTGGCGCCACTGACCTTCGGTACGCTCAAGGCTGCGTTCTACGCCATGCTGCTGGCCGCACCGCTGGCCGTCGCCGCAGCCATCTACACCGCCTACTTCATGGCCCCGAGCCTGCGCCGCAAGGTCAAGCCGGTGATCGAACTGATGGAAGCGATGCCGACGGTGATTCTTGGCTTCTTCGCCGGCCTGTTCCTGGCGCCGTATGTCGAAGGGCATCTACCGGGGATATTCAGTCTGCTGATGCTGTTGCCGATTGGCATCCTGGTAGCCGGCTTCGTCTTCAGCCGCCTGCCTGAGTCCATCCGCCTGCGGGTTCCGGACGGCTGGGAAAGCGCGATCCTGATCCCGGTCATTCTGTTTGTGGGCTGGCTCTCGCTGTTCATGAGCCCGTACCTGGAAACCTGGTTCTTCGGCGGCGACATGCGCATGTGGATCTCCCACGACTTAGGTATCACCTACGACCAGCGCAACGCTCTGGTCGTCGGCCTGGCCATGGGTTTTGCGGTGATCCCGAACATCTACTCCATCGCCGAAGACGCCGTGTTCAGTGTGCCCCGCGGCCTGACCCTGGGTTCCCTGGCCCTCGGCGCCACGCCATGGCAGACCATGACGCGCGTGGTGATCCTGACCGCCAGCCCGGGGATTTTCTCGGCGCTGATGATCGGCATGGGCCGTGCGGTGGGCGAAACCATGATCGTACTGATGGCCACCGGTAACACCCCCGTGATGGAAATGAACCTGTTCGAAGGCCTGCGCACCCTGGCAGCCAACGTCGCGGTGGAAATGCCCGAGTCGGAAGTCGGCGGTAGCCACTACCGCGTGCTGTTCCTCTCGGCGCTGGTGCTGCTGTTGTTCACCTTCATCATGAACACCCTCGCCGAGCTGATTCGTCAGCGTCTGCGCAAGAAATACTCGTCGCTTTAAGAAAGGTAGAAGTCTGTGAAACAGAACTCCCTGAATGGATGGTTCAAGAGCGGCGCCCCCGGCGTCTGGATCAGCGGTGGCGCGGTGTCCATCGCGGTCATCATGACCATTGGTTTGCTGGCCGTGATTGCTGTGCGTGGCCTGGGCCACTTCTGGCCGGCTGACCTGATCCAGGCCAGCTACGACGTACCGGGCCAAGCCAACCATATCGTCATCGGCGAAGTGGTACAGAAAGAAGAAGTGCCCCGTGAGCGCCTGAAAAGCGCTGGCTTGCCGGTGCCGGATCAAGGTCCGGAATTCATGACCCGCGAGCTGATCAAGGTCGGCAACCGCGACTTGAACGGCAATGACTTCACCTGGATCGTCGGTGAGTGGCTGACCAACCAGACCAAGCCCGCAGAACTGATGACCATCGAGCGTCGTGAGTGGGGTAATTTCTACGGCACGTTGGTCAACGTCAAACAGGACGGCAAGGTGATCGCCGAAGGCGCTGCCGCCTGGCCGGAACTGCAAGCCCGTGTGGATCGCGTCAACAAGCTCGCGGCCCAGCTCAAGACCCTTGAGAAGTCCGATATTGGCGCGATCAACGCAGGGTTGGAGCGTATCCGCCTACACGGTCGCAAACTGGAGCTGGAAGGCAAGCTGGATGCCACCGCGCAGGCCGACATGGACAGTGGCCGCGCCGAGCTGAACAATCGTTACAAGGACATCGAAGCGCGCCTGAGCGACTTGCATGCCCAGTTCAATCGCGACAGCCTGACCGCTCGTGATGCCAACGGCAAAGAGCTGGAGATCAGCATCGGCAAGGTGGTACACGCCTACCAACCGAACGCCATGGGTTACATGACCAAGGTTGGCTTCTACTTCAGCAAGGTCTGGGAATTCCTCAGCGACGACCCACGGGAAGCCAACACCGAAGGTGGGATCTTCCCGGCGATTTTCGGCACCGTGATGATGACCCTGATCATGGCCATGATCGTGACCCCGTTCGGCGTGCTGGCGGCGGTGTATCTGCGTGAGTATGCCAAGCAGAACACCCTGACCCGGATTATCCGTATTGCCGTGAACAACCTGGCGGGTGTCCCGGCCATCGTCTATGGCGTGTTCGGCCTGGGCTTTTTCGTCTACGTGCTGGGTGGTTCGGTGGACCGGTTGTTCTTCTCCGAAGCCTTGCCGGCACCGACCTTCGGTACTCCGGGTCTACTCTGGGCGTCCCTGACCCTGGCGCTGCTGGCAGTACCGGTGGTGATCGTGGCCACTGAAGAAGGCCTGGCACGGATTCCTCGTACCGTGCGTGAAGGCTCCCTGGCACTGGGCGCGACCAAGGCCGAAACGCTGTGGAAAATCGTCCTGCCAATGGCCAGCCCGGCGATGATGACCGGCATGATCCTCGCCGTGGCCCGCGCCGCTGGTGAAGTGGCACCGCTGATGCTGGTGGGTGTGGTGAAACTGGCGCCGTCGCTGCCGGTGGATGGCAACTATCCATACCTGCACCTGGACCAGAAGATCATGCACTTGGGCTTCCATATTTATGACGTTGGCTTCCAGAGCCCTAACGTCGAAGCCGCGCGGCCGCTGGTGTACGCCACCGCGTTGCTGCTGGTGCTGGTGATCGCCACGCTCAACTTGTCGGCGGTGTGGATTCGTAACCACCTGCGCGAGAAGTACAAGGCGCTGGATAGCTGATTTTTATGTGGACGCGGACAAATGTGGGAGCTGGCTTGCCTGCGATGGCATCACCGCGTTGTTACTGAAACACCGCGCCGCCCGCATCGCAGGCAAGCCAGCTCCCACAGGGGTTGGCGCTAGACACAGATTTTGAGTAAGCCGCC
The DNA here is from genome assembly GCF_012935695.1 of Pseudomonas sp. ADAK18. Taxonomy (NCBI): domain Bacteria; kingdom Pseudomonadati; phylum Pseudomonadota; class Gammaproteobacteria; order Pseudomonadales; family Pseudomonadaceae; genus Pseudomonas; species Pseudomonas sp. ADAK18. Next base: position 5,501,934 of record NZ_CP052859.1, on the reverse strand, counting down.
CCGGCGGTTCAACGAAACGAATTGGTAGCACAGGGAGCATCCCATGCAACACGAAACCCACACCCACGGCATCAACATGTCTGCCCTGGGTCGCGACAAGCAGAGCCTGAGCCTGGCCCAGGAAACCGTGGCCATCGAAGTCCCGGGCTTGAGCCTGTTCTACGGTGACAAGCAGGCGCTGTACGACGTCAGCATGAACATCCCCAAACAGCGCGTGACCGCCTTCATCGGCCCGTCGGGCTGTGGCAAGTCCACGCTGCTGCGCACCTTCAATCGGATGAACGATCTGGTGGACGGCTGCCGTGTGGAAGGCGCGATCAATCTCTACGGCACCAACATCTACCGCAAGGGTGAAGACGTGGCCGAGCTGCGTCGCCGGGTCGGCATGGTGTTCCAGAAGCCCAACCCGTTTCCCAAGACCATCTACGAAAACGTGGTCTATGGCTTGCGCATCCAGGGTATCAACAAAAAACGCATCCTCGACGAGGCCGTGGAATGGGCGCTCAAGGGCGCGGCGTTGTGGGATGAGGTCAAGGACCGCCTGCACGAATCGGCACTGGGTCTGTCCGGTGGTCAGCAGCAACGTCTGGTGATTGCTCGCACCATTGCCGTGGAGCCGGAAGTGCTGCTGCTCGATGAGCCGTGCTCGGCACTCGACCCGATCTCTACCCTGAAGGTTGAAGAGCTGATCTACGAGCTGAAATCCAAGTTCACCATCGTCATCGTGACCCACAACATGCAACAGGCCGCGCGAGTCTCCGACTACACCGCGTTCATGTACATGGGCAAGCTGGTGGAGTTCGGCGATACCGATACCCTGTTCACCAATCCGGCGAAGAAACAGACCGAAGACTACATCACCGGTCGTTACGGCTAGGGCGCTGTGGTTTCACTGAACTGATGCTGCGGTCGACCGCACTTTACCGGACGCTCCAAGGACGCCAACATGATTAGCAAAGAAGGTCTTACCCATCACATCTCCGCGCAGTTCAACGCCGAGCTTGAGGAAGTGCGCAGCCACCTCCTGGCCATGGGCGGGCTGGTGGAGAAGCAAGTCAACGACGCCGTCACGGCGCTGATCGAGGCCGACTCCGGCCTGGCCCAGCAGGTGCGCGAGATCGATGACCAGATTAATCAGATGGAACGCAATATCGACGAGGAATGCCTGCGCATCCTCGCTCGTCGGCAACCGGCCGCGTCCGACCTGCGTTTGATCATCAGCATTTCCAAGTCGGTGATCGACCTGGAGCGCATTGGCGACGAAGCCACCAAGATTGCCCGTCGCGCCATCCTGCTGTGCGAAGAAGGCGAAGCGCCGCGCGGGTATGTTGAAGTGCGCCATATCGGTGACCAGGTGCGCAACATGGTCCGCGATGCCCTGGACGCATTTGCCCGTTTCGACGCCGAACTGGCGTTGTCGGTGGCCCAGTACGACAAGATCATCGACCGCGAATACAAGACCGCCCTGCGTGAACTGGCAACCTACATGATGGAAGACCCGCGCTCGATCTCGCGGGTGTTGAACATCATCTGGGTCCTGCGTTCCCTGGAGCGTATCGGCGACCACGCCCGCAACATCTCGGAGTTGGTGATCTACCTGGTGCGCGGTACCGATGTACGCCACATGGGCCTCAAGCGTATGAAGGCCGAAGTGGAAGGCACCGTCGATCAAATCTCTAATGTTCCGGCTGAATCTGACGATAAGTAAGATTGCCCGAGAAATAAACGCCCGGCCTTTGGTCGGGCGTTTTTGTTTGTGGCGTATGAATTTTGCGCTGCGGGCGCCAGTAAAGTCCCGGCGTGACTGAAGAGTTTTGGCGAAATGCCATCAGCGAAGCGTTATGCTTGCCGGGGTTTTTAAAGGATGAAGGGTCGATGAGTAAAGTCAGTGTATTGGTGGTGGATGACGCCTCGTTTATTCGCGATCTGGTGAAGAAGTGCCTGCGCAATTACTTCCCTGGCATCAAGATCGAAGATGCGGTGAACGGCAAAAAGGCCCAGGCCATCCTGATGCGCGAAACCTTCGACATGGTCCTGTGTGACTGGGAAATGCCGGAAATGTCCGGCCTGGAACTGTTGACTTGGTGCCGTGAGCAACCTCATCTCAAGGCCATGCCGTTTGTCATGGTCACCAGCCGTGGCGACAAGGAAAACGTAGTTCAGGCGATCCAGGCCGGGGTCTCGGGCTACGTCAGCAAACCCTTCACCAACGAGCAGTTGCTGAACAAGGTCAAGCAGGCCCTGCACAAGATAGGCCGCCTGGACGCGCTGATCGCCAGCGTCCCGACCAAGATGAACTCGGCTTTCGGCAACGACTCCCTGAGTGCCTTGACCGGCGGAAAACCCGAAGCGGTCAAGCCGGCCCCCGTCGCCGCTCCCAGCAAAGGTCTGCTCAATAGCCCACCGGTGCAGGCACCTGCAGCATCGCCGGCCAGCGGACGTGGGCAAGGCCAACTGCGCTTGTCCAGCGGCACCCAGCAATGCGTGATTAAGGCCCTGAGCATCAAGGAAGCGCTGCTGGTGGTGCGCCGCGGTGAAGTCCTGCCCCAGGTGTTGGAAAGCGCCGTACTCGACCTTGAGCAAGGCGAGAACGCCGAAACTGCGCGTCTCAACGGCTACTTGCACGCCATCGTCGCCTACGAACCCAAGCCTGACAGCGACTGGCTGCAACTGACCTTCCGTTTTATCGACCAGGATGCGCAGAAGCTGGATTACATCTCGCGGCTGATTGCGCGTGGGACGGCGCAGAAACACTTTGTGCCGGGTGCCTGAACTCTCCGCCAATGCCGTAAATCAACCAGTTGTCTGATTCTCGGTATCTGGCTTGATTTATATCGGTTTCGATATAGTCTTTCGATAACGCGTTGGCGCTATTAAGTGTTCGCTACGCCTTGAAACACACCGCCACCGCTTTTGGCTGAATCGTCTATTACGCTTTTCCTTTCCAGAAAAGGAGAAGTGGATGTCAAGGCACAAGGACGTGGTGTTTGTGGGAAGCTCGCTCAAGGATCTCAAGTCGTTCCCGCTCGATGCGCGAAGAGCTGCCGGTTTTCAATTGGATCTCTTACAGCAGGGCGAGCAGCCTTTTGACTGCAAGCCGATGAGAACCATCGGGCGGGGGGTCAATGAGATCAGGATTTTCGACGAGTCAGGAGCGTTTCGGGTGTTTTATGTAGTCAACCGGCCTGAAGCCATTTACGTGCTGCATGCGTTGTGCAAAACCACACAGAAAACAGAAATGCGGGATATCGAACTGGCTCGGGCCAGACTGCAGGAGTTAGGTTAAGCCCATGACAGATCAAAAGTTTCAAACCGAGCGTTTCAGTAGCGTCTGGGATGCCTTGGAAGACACTCCCCAGCAAGCGGCGAACATGCGTTTGCGCTCCAAGCTGCTTTTGGAACTCTGCAAAACCATCCGCGGTTGGGAGCTCTCCCAGAAAGACGCCGCCCAGCGGCTTCATATCAGTCAGCCGCGCCTTAATGATGTGCTGAGCGGCAAGATCGACAAGTTCTCACTGGATGCTCTGGTCAACCTTTCTGCGGCGGCCCATATGGACGTGGATATTTGTTTCGCACCGCTGCAGGCCTAAGTCCACACAGCATTGTCATGATCCCTTGCTAGCCTGCCATTCAGTCGTTCCTGGCAGGCCCAGCCTATGTTCGTGCGCTCACTCCTTTTCTGTGGATTACTCACGGTCGCCTCCTCGGCAACGGCCATGACCCTCTACAAATCCATCGACGCCGACGGTGTCGTTGTCTTCAGCGACCGGCACACGCCGGGGGCGCAGGCGTTCGTGTTTCAGGATCGGGTCGTCAAACCCTTGAAGCGCCAGGTGCTGGATATCCAGAAACCCAAAGCCCCTGTTGGCATCATCCAAACCTATCGCTATCCCTTTCCCTGGCGCGGCGGACCGTTCCGTCTGACCCAGGGGCCGAACGGCACCTTCAGCCACACCGACCTCAAAAGCCGTTTCGCCATGGATATCGCGATGCCTGAAGGCACACCGATCATTGCGGCGCGTGGTGGGGTGGTGGTGAAAACCGAGAATAACCAGGCGGGGCGCGGAAGCGACCCGTCGGGCAACTTCGTGCGGGTGCAACACGATGACGGCACCCAGGGCGTGTACCTGCACCTGAAACAAGGTTCAGTCAGCGTCAGGCAAGGGCAACGTGTGGCGGTGGGCAGCCCGCTGGCGTTGTCGGGCAATACCGGCAACAGCAGCGGGCCACATCTGCATTTTGTGGTGCAGCGCGCCACGGAGTTGGGGCTGGCGTCGATTCCCTACGAGTTCAATCAACCGGTAGGGGTGTTGCCCAACTTTGCGTTGGGCACGCCATGAGGCTGTAGGAGCAAGCTTGCTCGTGATGGTCGTTAACGATGACACAGGGAACCTGACACCCAGCGGGGCTCTCAGGTTCTTCGCGAGCAAGGGCGCGCCCTAGTCGAGCATCATCACCTTGGCCAGCACGATTTTCGGGCCCTTCATCTTCTTGATGATGATGCGCAGGCCTTCAACTTCCAGCACTTCTTCCTCTTCCGGTACCCGTTTCAGGGTTTCGTAGATCAGGCCGGCGAGGGTTTCGGCTTCGATGTGGTCCAGGTCGATACCCAGCAGGCGTTCGACTTTGAACAGAGGCGTGTCGCCACGCACCAGTAGCTTGCCGGGCTGGTAGGCGAGGATGCCGCGCTCAGCCTTGCGGTGTTCGTCCTGGATATCACCCACCAACACTTCCAGCACATCCTCCATGGTCAGGTAGCCGATGACCTTGCCGTCGGCTTCCTCCACCAGGGCGAAATGCGCGCCACCTTTGCGGAACTGTTCCAGCAGTTGCGACAACGGCATGTGCCGGGATACGCGCTCAAGTGGGCGGGTCAGTTCGGCCAGGTTGAACGACTCGGGGATGTGGTCCAGGGCTGCCAGTTCCAGCAGCAGGTCCTTGATGTGCAGCAGGCCGACAAACTCATTGCGCACCGCGTCATACACTGGGTAGCGGCTGAATTTGTGGCGGCGGAACAGTGCGAGGATTTCCTTGAGCGGGGCGTTGAAGTCCAGGGTCACCAGGTCTTCCCGGGAGTTGGCCCAGTCCACCACTTCCAGCTCGCCCATTTCCACGGCGGAGGCGAGCACGCGCATGCCCTGGTCGCTCGGGTCCTGGCCACGGCTGGAGTGCAGGATCAGTTTCAGTTCTTCACGGCTGTAATGGTGTTCGTGGTGTGGGCCAGGCTCGCCTTGGCCGGCGATACGCAAAATGGCGTTGGCGCTGGCGTTGAGCAGGTAGATCGCCGGATACATCGCCCAGTAGAACAGGTACAGCGGCACCGCAGTCCACAGCGACAGCAGCTCGGGTTTGCGAATGGCCCAGGATTTGGGTGCCAGTTCACCGACCACGATGTGCAGGTAGGAAATCACGAAGAAGGCGGCAAAGAACGACACGCCCTTGATCACTTCGGGCGATTGCACGCCGATGGCGCCCAGCAGCGGCTCCAGGATGTGCGCAAAGGCCGGTTCACCGACCCAGCCCAGGCCCAGGGAGGCGAGGGTGATACCCAGTTGGCAGGCCGACAGGTAGGCGTCGAGCTGGCTGTGCACGGTGCGCAGGATCTGCCCGCGCCAGCCGTTCTTGTGGGCGATGCTCTCGACCCGGGTGGCGCGCAGTTTGACCATGGCAAATTCCGCCGCAACGAAGAAGCCGTTGAGCAGTACCAGGATCAGTGCAAAAAGAATCATGCCGAAATCGGCGAAGAGTGTCGCGAGGGTGATACCAGGGGAAGGGTCCATGATGGGGTTTTGCGGGTTCCGTGTATTCAAAAAGGGTTAGCAGGTAGGCCTGAAGGGCAGGCGTAAGTCAGCCAATGTAGCGGCTGATGGGGCGCTTGCCTAGTAGCGGCTGCCGGGCGGGGCCTGGAAACTGCAGCCTGGAGCCACGTAAATCCAGTGTGGGAGCTGGCTTGCCTTTGATCGCGTAGTGTCAGGCACTGACGCTGTTGAATGTGCAGACGCTATCGCAGGCAAGCCAGCTCTCACATTGGATCGTTGCCAGTTTCAGTTACTCATCGCTGCCAAGCGCCCGTGAGCGCGTCATCTGCGCCGGCGGAAAATGGCAGGTGAAGGTACTGCCATGTCCCAGCACACTGCTGATTTCCAGGCGAGCACGATGACGAAGCAGCACATGCTTGACGATCGCCAGGCCCAGGCCGGTACCGCCGGTGTTGGAGTTGCGGCTGGAGTCCACTCGGTAGAAACGCTCGGTCAGGCGTGGCAGGTGTTTGCTGTCGATACCGATGCCGGAATCCTGAACACTCAGGTGCGCCCCCTGGTCGTCAGCCCACCAGCGGATGCGGATGGTGCCTTTGTCCTGGGTGTACTTCACCGCGTTGAACACCAAATTGGAAAACGCGCTGCGCAATTCGCCCTCGCTGCCTTTGAGCAGAATCGATGGGTCGGCCTCCAGGGAAATGCTTTGCTCGCGTTGCCCGGACAAGGCCTGGGCGTCGTTCTTGATGGTCTGCAATAGGCTTTGCACCGGTACGGGCTGATTGTCCGAGGGGTAATCGGTGGCTTCCAGCTTGGCCAGCAACAGCAGATCGTTGAGCAGGGTTTGCATGCGGCCACCTTGTTGCTGCATCTGCTGCAGGGCACGGGTCCAGCGTGGATTCACCTCTTCGACGTTGTCCAACAGCGTCTCCAGGTACCCGCAAATCACCGTCAGCGGCGTGCGCAACTCGTGAGAGACGTTAGCCACAAAGTCTTTGCGCATCTGTTCCAACTGATGGATGCGGGTGACGTCGCGCACCAACATCAAATGCTCGTTGTTGCCATAGCGCGTCAGGTACAGCTGAATGCGCACCCGATCATTGGTCGGCGACGGGATTTCCAGGGCTTCTTCGAAGTTGTCCTGCTCGAAGTACTCCTTAAAGCGCGGATGGCGCACCAGGTTCGTCACGGGCTGGCCGCTGTCCTGAGGTGTCTTGAGGCCCAGCAGGGTTTCGGCGGCGCGGTTCCACCATTCCAGGTTGCCATCGCTGTCGAGCATGATCACCGCGTCTTTCAGTGCGGCAGTCGACTCCTGGACCCGGTCGATCACCGCTTGCAGACGTCCGCGTACCCGTTGGTCGCGGCGTTGCAGGTGATAGATGCTGTCGAACACCTCGCCCCACAGGCCGTAGCCGTCGGGTGGCGCTTCGTCGGGTTGGTGCTTGCGTAGCCATTCATGCAAACGCAGCAGTTGCTTGAGGGTCCAGCCCAGGTAGACGCCAAGGCCAATGGCCAGGCTCCAGCCGTAGTAACCGCTGATCAGGCCCACCAGCAGGCAGCCGGTGATCAGCAGAAGCATGTGGCGGATCAGGGTGCCATGCCAGTTTTGATTCACTTAAACACGCGTCCTTGTCAGCTGTTCGGGCAGGGAGGGGCTGGCTCAGCCTTTGGTGGAAAACCGATAACCGGTGCCGCGCACGGTTTGTACCAGATTCTCGTAGGCATCGCCCAAGGCTTTGCGCAGGCGGCGGATATGCACGTCAACGGTACGCTCTTCGACATACACGTTGCCGCCCCAGACCTGGTCGAGCAACTGGCCACGGGTGTAGGCACGTTCCTGGTGAGTCATGAAGAACTGCAGCAAGCGATATTCGGTGGGGCCCATCTCGGCGGGCTTGCCGTCGATGGTCACGCGGTGGCTGATAGGGTCCAGCAGCAGGCCACCGACTTCGATAGGCGCTTCGCCATCAGTCGGTCCGGCACGGCGCAGTACGGCTTTCAGGCGGGCTACCAGCTCCCGTGGGGAGAATGGCTTGGTGATGTAGTCATCGGCGCCAACTTCCAGGCCCTGGATCTTGTTGTCCTCTTCGCCCTTGGCGGTAAGCATGATGATCGGGATGTCCCCGGTCAGTTCATCGCGCTTGAGACGACGGGCCAGTTCGATGCCGGAGGTGCCGGGTAGCATCCAGTCCAGCAGGATCAGGTCCGGCTTGCGGTCGACGATAATGGCATGGGCCTGCTGGGAGTTTTCCGCCTCCAGGCAGTCATAGCCGGCCATTTCCAACGCAACGGCGATCATTTCGCGAATAGGCGCTTCGTCGTCAACGATCAGAATGCTCCTGCCAACCATGCTAAGTCCCCTTGTCATTTAACTGTCTTGCGCCGCATTAGATAACGGAATTATTGCAGTCGTGTGACAGTATTTTAGTGGCTTGGGCAATCGGCGCCTTCCTGGGCTACGCTTTGGGTCCGAATCCTGACAACCACAAAAGGAAGGTTCCGATGACTCACAGTACTTTTTCCTGGAAAGCCCTGCTGGTAACGGCCGCACTGACGCTGCCGACCCTGGCATTTGCCGCGGATCCTGCGATGACCAAGGACGGGATGCTGGTGGATCACAAGGGCATGACGCTCTACACCTTTGCCAAGGATGCTGACGGCAAGTCCATGTGCAACGACAAGTGCGCTACGAACTGGCCACCACTGATGGCTGAATCTACCGACAAGCCCATGGGCAAGTGGACGGTGATCACTCGTGACGACCAAAAGGGTCAATGGGCCTACGGTGGCAAACCGCTCTACACCTTCATCATGGACAAAAAGGCTGGTGACATGACTGGCGAAGGCAAAATGGACGGGGCGTGGAAGGTCGCCAAACCCTGATTCAATCGAGCAGCGGTAAGGGGCCCTGGCCCCTTACCGAAACCCGTAGTCCGCCACAATCCCGACAAAAATCGCCAACCCTGCCCAGTGGTTGTGCAAGAACGCCTTGAAGCACTTCATCCGATCTCTGTCCCGCGTATACCAGAACTCCCAGGCGAAACACCCGGCTGCTGCGAGCAACCCAAGGTGGAACCAGCCTCCCAGCTCGAACCGCGTGCCCGCCAGCAGCAGGCAAACCAGCGCCAAGCCCTGCAAGGCCAGGATGATTACCCGGTCAGCGTCACCGAACAGAATCGCGGTGGATTTCACGCCGATTTTCAAGTCATCGTCACGATCGGTCATCGCGTAGTAGGTGTCGTAGGCCACCGTCCACAGCAGGTTGGCGATGTATAGCAGCCAGGCGGTGGCCGGCAGGCTACTGGTTTCGGCGGTGAACGCCATCGGCATTCCCCAGGAAAACGCTGCGCCCAATACCACCTGCGGGTAGTAGGTGTAGCGCTTCATGAACGGATAGCTGACCGCCAGTGCCAGGCCGCCCAGCGACAGCCAGATGGTCATGGAGTTGGTCAGCAGTACCAGCAGGAAGCTGATCAGCATCAGTACCGCAAAGAACACCAAGGCTTCTTTTGAACTGATCTTGCCGCTGGCCAACGGGCGCTGCGCGGTGCGTTTCACATGGCCGTCGACCTTGCGGTCAGCCCAGTCATTAATGACGCAACCGGCAGCGCGGGTCAGCGTTACGCCCAAGACAAAAATCACGATGTTGGCCAGGGACGGCGACCCCTTGCCGGCAATCCACAGTGCCCAGAGAGTCGGCCACAGCAGCAGATAAATACCGATGGGTTTGTCCATGCGGGTCAACTGGATGAAGTCCCAGGCCCTAGGATTCAGATGATTCAGGGATTTGAGCAGACGCTGATACATCAACCATTCTCCGGATGTTCGTGCACGGCGTGCCACAGGCTCGGCAGGAAAACTTCAGCCACCAGCACGCTCAGCGGCCCGCGATCAAACCGCGAACGGCGCGCCCACAGTTCATCGGCTTGCACGGCCGTTGGCAGCCACTCCCGTGGGTAACGGCAAACCTCGATGGCCCGGCGTGCAAACGCCTGGTCGCAGAACAGTAGTTCTCCCAACGAGCGGCTGCCCAACTCGTCCATATGCAAGCCGTCGCCCTGCAACGCACTGCGAGCCGCCACGCTGCGGGCAAACACCCAAGCCTGGCCATGACCGCGCAAATACACCTCGCGAACCCAGCCAATGCTGGCCGGCAGCAAGTCCAGGGCGGCACATTCATCGTCTCGCAGCGGCTGCCAGCCTTCCACCAGCGGCGTCACGCTGAAGCCGTCATTGGACAGGCGCGTCAGGCGCCGTGTCAGCGAGCCGTCATCGAACAGCCAGTCGAGGGTCAACGGCGCGGGCAAGGGGGCCAGAAGGCTCTGGGTCAGCCATCGGCAAGCAACGGAGGCGGCGTTTGAGTGCGGCACAGTGGGTCATTATTGGCAGCAAAAGAGGTGGCGAGCTTACCATGGTGACCCGGACTTTTGCCGGGGCATACCTGCTCCAGGCGTCGATCATGCTTGCATCTGCGAGCCCCGATCAGTACAAAACGCCCTGAGCCGTACGGCAACGCTGGATCTATCGACTGTCGGCCAGTAAAGCCTGGATCTTGAGGAAGCAAGTAATGAAGAAGTGGCAATGTGTAGTCTGTGGCCTGATCTATGACGAGAAGGACGGCTGGCCGGATGACGGAATCGCTCCGGGTACCCTGTGGCAGGACGTCCCGGAAGACTGGCTGTGCCCGGACTGCGGCGTCGGCAAAATGGATTTCGAAATGATCGAGATCGGTTAATTCTTTGAATTAAAGAAGCGATTTTAAGAAACGTACTACTAGGAGAAAGGAATGAACGCACCTGTCGTGATCGTCGGCACTGGATTGGCCGGTTACAACCTGGCCCGGGAGTTTCGCAAACTCGATAGCGAAACCCCGCTGTTGCTGATCACCGCAGATGACGGCCGCTCCTACTCCAAGCCCATGCTCTCCACCGGTTTTGGCAAGAACAAGGAAGCCGATGGCCTGAGCATGGCTGAACCTGGCGCCATGGCCGAGCAACTCAAGGCCGAGGTGCGCACCCACACGCGCATCAGCGGCATCGACCCGGGCCACAAGCGCCTGTGGATCGGTGAAGAAGCCGTGGCCTATCGCGACCTGATTCTCGCGTGGGGCGCGGAAACCGTGCGCGTGCCGGTGCAGGGCGACGCCTCGGAGCTGATTTTCCCGATCAATGACCTGGAAGACTACGCCCGCTTTCGTGCGGCAGCGGCCGGCAAACGCCGGGTCCTGCTGCTGGGCGCCGGGCTGATTGGCTGTGAATTTGCCAATGACCTGATCCTCGGCGGCTACGAAATCGACCTAGTCGCACCGTGCGAGCAAGTCATGCCGACCCTGCTGCACCCGGCAGCGGCTGCAGCGGTCCAGGCTGGGCTGGAAAGCCTCGGTGCGCGTTTCCACCTGGGGCCGGTGCTCAATCGCCTGCAACGCACCGCTGACGGCCTGGAAGCGCACTTGTCTGATGGCGAAGTGATTCAGTGTGACCTGGTGGTCTCGGCCATCGGCTTGCGTCCTCGCGTAGACCTGGCCGCCGCCGCCGGCTTGCAGACCAACCGCGGGATCATGGTCGACCGCCACCTCAAGACCTCCCACGCCAATATCTACGCCCTGGGCGACTGCGCCGAGGTCGATGGCCTGAATTTGTTGTACGTCATGCCACTGATGAGCTGTGCTCGCGCCCTGGCCCAGACCCTGGCGGGCAACGCCACGGCAGTCAATTACGGGCCGATGCCCGTCACCGTGAAAACCCCGGTCTGCCCGTTGGTGGTCTCGCCACCACCACGGGGCACCGAAGGGGTCTGGAGCGTCGAAGGGCAGGGTACCGACATCAAGGCATTGTGCCGCGACGCCAGCGGTCGCCTGCTGGGTTATGCGCTGACCGGCACAGCCGTTATGGAAAAACTGGCCCTGAACAAAGAACTTCCGCCGTTGCTGGCGTAAATGCCGGTCGTTCTGTCGGAATAACCCCTGTTTTGAGCGTAGAAAGGTCGCCACGAGACTGGCGCAGTGTCCGATGGCATGCCATCCTCACTCCCGTCTGCCGCAGAGTAGAGCCTGCGGCGCCTTGGGCGCTGCTCCACCAGAGAGCAGCACGGACATAACAACAAAAAACCGTCAAAGAGGCTTCATTTATGCGTAAACCAGAACTCGCAGCCGCTATTGCTGAAAAAGCAGACCTGACCAAAGAACAGGCCAACCGCGTACTCAACGCCGTTCTCGAAGAAATCACTGGCGCCCTGCATCGCAAGGACAGCGTCACCCTGGTTGGCTTCGGCACCTTCCTGCAACGCCACCGCGGCGCCCGCACCGGCAAGAACCCACAAACCGGCGAGCCGGTAAAAATCAAGGCGAGCAACACCGTTGCGTTCAAGCCGGGCAAGTCGCTCAAAGACAGCGTCAACCCGTAACAGGCAGTACCGTCTCGAAGGGAGGCGTCGCAGAATAAAAAATGGGCACGCCGACTGGGTCGGGTGCCCATTTTTTGTGGCGTGTGAATCAGGTATCTCCTTCGGCTTGCTTGATTGTTATCTTGTATTACCCGAGTATTTGCCCTTCCTCGAGTCACTCACATCCATGGAACGCGATCACTGTGGCCCTATACAGAATTCAAGAAGCAGACTTCGACATTCCTGATGCCTGGCAGGACCAGAGTATCAACATCTTTAAGCTGCCGGCTGTTGGCGGCGCCAAGGAAGCGAGCTTTGTCATCAGTCGTGATGCTACTCAGGGCGAAGCTACCTTTGTGGAGTACGTCGATAGACAAGTGAAAAGTGCTGAGCAGCAATTGCCTGACTTTAAGCTGATTCAGCGTTGGGACATGGTGCTGCATGACCATGCCGCTACTTTGCTGGATTACACCTGGCAGCGTGAGGGGCGCGAACTGATGTTGCGTCAGGTGTTTATTGAACGTAAGCCGGCCGTCCTGATCACCACGTTGACCACTACCCCTAACGACCTTGTACATCACGAGACGGCTTGGAAGATGGTCATGGGTACGCTCAAACCACTGGTATCCAGTATCTGATTCATGCGACCCACTCCATGCATGCTCAGGCAGTGTGAGTTGACCAAGAAGGTAGAAGCACGCGATGGATGCGCAGGCCGCAGCACGCTTAGGTGATGAAATAGCGCACGGCTTTGGTGTCGCCGCGATGATTGCGGGTGCAGTGGCAGGCGCGTTTATTGGTGCGGCCGTCATCGCGGCTACCGTCGCCACTGGCGGCTTGGCGGTGGTCATCATGGCGGGTTCGATCGCGGCGGGCGGTTTGTCGATGTTCCAGATCGTCAAGGGCCTGAGTACGATCTTCAACCTGCCCGAGCCCACGACGGGAAAGCTGTTGATGGGCAGTTTCAATGTCTATATCAATGGCCTCAATGCGATGAGGGCAGGGGAGGACATTGCCTCGTCCTGCACCGGCCTGCCGTTGAATCACCCGATGTGGCCGTTCCCGGTATTGATTGCCGAAGGCAGCTCCACGGTGTTCATCAACGGCAAGCCGGCCGCCCGCTTGCATAGCAAAATGGTCTGCGGTGCTCATATCAAGAGTGGTAGCCCCAATACATTTATCGGTGGGCCGACGGTTTCGGTGGCATTCGTCCTCGATATCGAAGGCTGGATGCATTCTGGGCTGGAGCTTGTAGGGCTGCTGGCAGCGGGCGCAGGTCTAGTCATGGCTGCTATGGCAGGGCTCGCTGTTCTTGCCGAAGTTGTTGTTGTCGGTGGTTTGGTTTTGGGAGGTATGGCGCTTCTTGGAGACCTGGGCGACAGGCTAGGACCAGGTTATCGAGACTTGCTGCAAGGGGTGGCGGGTTTGGCCCTGCTGGGCGTAAGCCCGAGATTAGCGCGTAGGCCCATGAGCGCTACCGAGCGGACCCTATTGGCCCGTCAGCGGCAAGAGCAAATGCTCAAAGACAATACCGGCTTTAACGTCAGTCCTACTTCGTGGGATAAATACCCGACCATCGGCAGGGGTGGTAGCTTTATCTCTGATAAAAAAGGCGTGACGGATGTCATCGGTGACTTCTCAGGAAGCCCCAAAGTAACCATCAGTACAAAACAAGCAGCGGCGTTGGAGCGTGCCTTTGGGTTGGAAGACGGTTCATTACAAGGCGGCTTTAAAGTCAGGCAGGTCGATAATATTGTTGACCGTATGCCCAGAAGCCCGTTGGAAGGTAACCAGTACTTTTTAGGCCCTGGCAAACACTTGCCGGGAGGGGCTCCGGAAATGGTCGTTGAATCCATTCCTACAAAAGATGCGAGCGGTATTAAAACGTTAACTGAGGTGTTCGTCAGTGATTAATGAAGCGCTAAAGGCTTATGTGGAAAAAGCAGACGGCGATTCAGTTCGCGTCCGAGTGATTGATCACACGCTGGACTCTGCTTTGCGTGCTATTGGATTTTCGCAGACGGCAGAAAGTGATGTTTATGTTATGGATGTTCTGGATGATAAGCAGAAGGCCCAAGTATTTGATGCCCTGCGTTCGCTGGAAGTTGCCTTTTCTGCAGGTAAGGAATGGTGCCCTGCTGAGGTTTTTGAATACCTGCGGGACGATCTAGGTTTTCTTAGTGGTGGATTTTTGAGAGTCGCCTGGACGGCACCTGGTCAATATCGTATTGATCACGCTTGAATCATTGTGTTTGATCCATGGGTTCGTAATCGCGCAGCATGAGTTAACCAGCAGGAAGACGATACCCACACGGCAATGACATCAATATGTTGATGCGTACGGCCTTGGTGGTGCGGAACAAGCTTGGTGGACCGGACTTTGTGCCCGCCAATATTTGATGCGGTGAATGAAGGCCTTCTCCAGACAAAGCGGATGCTGCACCACCCTTCGTCATACGCTGCCGCAAGCGTGAGCTAGATGAACTTTTGATTGTCCAGCCGAGAACCGGCGATCTGACTGTGTAGCGAGAGTTAACCTGCAGAGAGGGGACGCGATGGACGCACAAGCGGCAGCCCGTTTAGGTGACGAAATAGCCCACGGTTTTGGGGTGGCGGCGATGATCGCAGGCGCTGTCGCAGGTGCCTTGATTGGTGCCGCTGTGATCGCCGCCACCGTCGCCACCGGTGGGTTGGCAGTTGTCATCATGGCCGGCGCGATTGCGGCGGGGGGACTGTCGATGTTCCAGATCGTCAAAGGCCTGAGTACGATCTTCAACTTGCCGGAGCCCACGACGGGGAAGTTGTTGATGGGCAGTTTGAATGTCTATATCAATAACCTCAATGCGATGAGGGCAGGGGAGGACATTGCCTCGTCCTGCACCGGTCTGCCGCTGAATCATCCGATGTGGCCGTTCCCGGTATTGATTGCCGAAGGCAGTGCCACGGTGTTCATCAACGGTAAGCCAGCAGCACGCCTTCATAGCAAAATGGTCTGTGGTGCTCATATCAAGAGTGGCAGCCCCAATACGTTTATCGGAGGTCCAACCCTCTCCGTGGCGTTCGTCCTCGATATCGAAAGCTGGATGCACACGGGCTTGGAGACCCTCGGGCTACTGGCGGCGGGAGGCGCTCTGATCCTGGCAGGTATGGCTGGTCTTGCGGTGCTGGCAGAGTTCGTTGTTGTGGGTGGACTGGTTCTGGGCGGTATGGCGCTTCTGGGAGACCTGGGTGATAGGTTAGGACCTGGTTATCGGGATCTATTGCAAGGTGTAGCGGGAATGGCGCTGTTGGGGCTGGGAGCCAAACTTGCGAAGCCTAAAGCCACACCCGAGCTCGAGAATCCGCTGCCCAAAGGCTTTGAAGAGGTTTATGCGAAGGCGCCAGGTGCTAAGGCAGAAATCGATGCCACGGCGGATCAGCTAGCCGCCAAATATGGCGGGACGGTTGCGAAGGCGCCCATTAAGTCCCAGGCGAGGGCCGTCGAGAAGATTATGAATGACTATGAGGGTGACCCGACCCGGATCAAGGATTTGGCGAGAAACACGATCATTGTCAAGTCAGACCAGGTAGGCGCGGTAGCGACTGAGTTAGGCAACCAGGGCGCTAAAGTGAAGATCATCGATGGCGCGACTGACCCTATGGGCTACAGCGGTGTGAACTCCACCTTGCCGACGCGTGCAGGTATTCCAGGGGAAATTCAGGTCAACTCTCCTGAAATGATCTATGCCAAGGAGCCCGAGGCCCTTAGTCGAGTGCTGTTGGGCGATGACACCTACAATGCGGTGGCGGCGAAAGCTAACGTCGAAGGCGGACTGGGCCATAAGTACTATGAGGAGTGGCGAGTGTTAGACCCAAACAGTGTCGAGGCAAAGGCCATTGCCGAGAGGAGCAGAGCTTATTACGACGTAATAAGGGGGAGCAGTGGCAATTAATTTCGAAGCGCTTTTAACCCGAGATGTTTTCATCGATTACGACTTTGAAGAGGTCACGTATCGCTGGGACCACCGTGAGAAAAAAATATACGTCAAATTTTACGGTGCACAAGAGCGTGCGGAGCCAGTTACTCCTGACCATCGTTTGTATAGAGAGGCGCTGTGCTCCGGCCGAGAAATCACTCGCGAGCAATACGAAAAAGGGTTTCCACGCCAATGAGTATTCTCGACGCCGCCATTACCTTGGCTTGTCGTATTCATACCGGGCAGGTAGACAAGTCTGGCAAGCCTTACATCCTGCACCCGCTGCGCTTGATGTTGAGGTTTGAGACATTGGATGAGCAGATCGTCAGCGTGCTGCACGATGTAGTCGAAGACGGTAATGTCACTCTGGATGAACTCAGGCATTTAGGCCTCTGCGAGCATGTGGTACATGCCATCGACTGCCTCTCAAAGCGTCCCGGCGAAGACTACGAAGACTTCATCGCACGGATTCGGCCTGATGAGTTGGCGCGAAAGGTGAAAATCGAAGACATCCGGGACAACCTCAACCTCACTCGGTTGCCCACACTTGAGGCCAAGGACCTGGAGAGGGTTGCCAAGTATCACAAAGCGCTGCGGTATCTTTTGGCGCCGATCTGATCAACCGGACAGGCTCTCTGTCCGGCTCGATGTGTATTGTCAGCGTTTAGGTTTTTTCGGAAACAGGGCTTTCACTGCTGCATCAATAGCGCCCTTGATGCCTTTCCCTTTGTCATCCACGGCACAGGCATTTCCTGCGTTGAGGTCAAGTCGGCCGCCGGTATCGATGTTGCCGTTACCACTGGCGTAGATATTGAACGCCGTGCCCGAGATGTTGATCTCTCCACTGGCATTGAACTCAAGCACGCTTTTCCCGCACACCAACCGAATTTGCGACCCCGCCTCGATGAGGTATTGGGTGCTGATGCTGTCGCTCTTAGCCCCACCTACATGTAAGGCATCGTTGCACTGCACCGCCCGTAGGCGATCGTTGCCGATTCGTACAATCTCGTCGTGATCCACTGTGCTGTGCCGGTCGTGGCCCACCCAATGGCCCTCGTCATTCTCTACGGCAATATCCTGATTGCGCTCGGCATGGATATACAGTTGCTCGGCGCCTTTTTTGTCCTCCATACGTATTTCATTGAAGTTGGCCTGAGTTCCACCCTTGCTGGAGCGGCTTTTGGTGCCGCTTTGGGTCGCGTTGGCGGGCAATGTGTAAGGCACCGTCTGCTCAGCGTTATAAACGCGGCCAGTAATAATTGGCCGGTCTGGATCACCCTCAAGGAAACTGACGATCACTTCCTGACCAATGCGTGGGATCTGAATACTCCCCCAGTTTTTCCCGGCCCAGGATTGCGACACACGAATCCAGCACGAGCTG
The DNA here is from genome assembly GCF_012935695.1 of Pseudomonas sp. ADAK18. Classification (NCBI taxonomy): domain Bacteria; kingdom Pseudomonadati; phylum Pseudomonadota; class Gammaproteobacteria; order Pseudomonadales; family Pseudomonadaceae; genus Pseudomonas; species Pseudomonas sp. ADAK18. Next base: position 5,484,460 of record NZ_CP052859.1, on the reverse strand, counting down.
TTTTCGTTGGACTGGTCGTGACGATCCCAATAGAAATGCACCTTCACCCGGCCGTATTGATCGGTCCAGATTTCCTCGCCCTTGGGTCCCACCACCAACGCGGTTTGCGGGCCTTTGACGATCGGGCGGTGGGTGTTGGCCAGGGGCCGGAAGCTTTGCTGGGCATCAATGCAGGTCAGGCTACTTTCGAACTGCGCCGAAGGCGCGCCACCGCCGCTTTCCATGCTTTCCTGGGCGATGTAATAACGGGCGCCCACGATCAGGTATTCGCGGTTCTGGTCCTGGCGACTGAAGCCGGTGAGGCTGAACAGGTTGCCGGAACCCAAGCCCCGGGCGTTGCCGCTGAACTCCACTTGTTCGTGCAGGGTTTGCAGGGCTTCGATACGGGTACGGGCGTAGTGTTCGCCGTCTTCGCTCTTTACATAAGCGCCGGGGTAATCGTACAGCGGGTAGTCGCCGGCGGTATGCGGGCGTGGCATGGCCGAGCGCACGTCGATGCTGGCGCTGGGGCGCTGGAAGTCGTAGTCGTTGAGCTCCAGCGAGCCGGGCTGCACTTCGTGCGCCAGGTGCCAGTTGTGCATATGGTCCCGTTCGCGCTGCTGCTCGTCCTTGGGATAGTAGGGCACGGAACCGTAGCCGACCACGCCGGTATGGGCGCCATAGGCATCGGCCAGCACCAGCACATGGCGGTCCTGTTCATGGCGGAAGAAGTAGTAGATACCTTCCTGCTCCATCAACCGGCTGACGAACTCGAAGCTGGTTTCGCGGTACTGCACGCAGTATTCCCACTCGCGGTATGGACGGCTCAGAGCGTCTTCGAAGTCGGAAAAGCCAAGATCACGGAACACCTGCTTGATGATCTGCGGGATGGTCAGATTCTGGAAAATCCGGCAATCGGAGGTGCGGCTGAGCAGCCACAACCACGGGCGCAACGTGACCTGGTAACTGGCGAACTGACCCTGGTCGATGTTCTGGCTGCAACGGGCAACGAGGCCATGGAAAAAGCGCTCGCCACCGTCCGCCAGCTGCAGGCTCAGGCACATGGGCTTGCCCAGCAACCGGTTGAGGTCGATGGCGGCGTCGAGTGAAGTCAGCTGCAACTCGAAGTTGAACAGCCTGCCTAACTCTTCGCCGCCGCCCATTTCATTGAGCATCAGCACATCCGGCCCCAGGGGGCTGGTGATCTTGGCCAGGCGTGAGGCTTGGTTGAATAACATCGAGTGTCCCGTAAGTGTCGTAATCACTGAAGAAACCGGCCCAAATGTGGGAGCGGGCTTGCCTGCGATAGTGGTGTGTCAGTCAACATCAAGGCTGAATGTCAGACCGCTATCGCAGGCAAGCCAGCTCCCACACTGACCGCATTCCAACAGTAGTTATTCGGTGTCGCTGAACTGGTAGTGCAATTCGTTATCCTGCGTACTGATCCGCACCCCCGCCAACGCCTTGCCTTCCAGCATGCGGGTGAGGAACTCGCGGCTCATGTCCGGCAGCAGGCTGTTGGTGAGGATGGTGTCGATCATCCGTCCGCCGCTTTCAGTTTCGGTGCAGCGGGACACGATCAGGTCGACCACGTCGTCGTCGTAGTCGAAGGCCACTTTGTGGGTGTTCTCCACGCGCTTTTTGATGCGGTTGAGTTGCAGGCGAGTGATCGCCTTGAGCATCTCGTCGTTCAGCGGGTAGTACGGAATAGTCACCAGGCGCCCCAGCAACGCTGGTGGGAAAATTTCCAGCAGCGGCTGGCGCAGGGCCTTGGCGATCTCCTCGGGGTCCGGGATGTTCGCCGGGTCTTTGCAGACTCGGGAAATCAGCTCGGTACCGGCATTGGTGGTGAGCAGGATCAAGGTATTCTTGAAGTCAATCACCCGGCCTTCGCCGTCCTCCATCACGCCCTTGTCGAACACCTGGAAGAAGATCTCGTGCACGTCCGGGTGGGCTTTTTCCACCTCGTCCAGCAGCACCACGCTATACGGTTTACGCCGCACGGCTTCGGTCAACACGCCGCCTTCGCCATAGCCGATGTAGCCCGGAGGCGCACCCTTGAGGGTCGACACGGTGTGGGCTTCCTGGAACTCGCTCATGTTGATGGTGATGACGTTCTGCTCGCCGCCGTACATGGCTTCGGCCAGGGCCAGGGCGGTTTCGGTCTTACCCACGCCGGAAGTACCGGCGAGCATGAACACGCCGATGGGCTTGCTCGGGTTATCGAGGCCGGCGCGGGAGGTCTGGATGCGCTTGGCGATCATCTGCAGGGCATGGTCCTGGCCGATGATGCGTTTCTTCAAGTGCTGGTCGAGGTTGAGCACCGTTTCCAGTTCGTTGCGGGCCATACGGCCCACCGGAATGCCGGTCCAGTCGGCGACCACCGAGGCCACGGCCTGGTAATCCACGGTCGGCAAGATCAGCGGGGTTTCACCTTGCAAGGTCGTCAGGCGCTGTTGCAGGTCCACCAGCTTTTCACGCAAGGCCTGGCTGTCGTCGGTGCCGGCATCGCTGTCCACTACACCGACCTTTTCCCGCAGGGTGGCGCGGGTGGCGAGCAGTTCGTCCACCAGGGTTTTTTCTTCGGCCCAGCGGCTTTCCAGGGTTGCCAGGCGCTCACGTTCGGCCGTCAGCAAGGCTTCGCTGTTGGTTTGGCGCGCGCCGATGGCGATGCCGATGGCGTGTTCGCGGGCAATGATCTGCAGCTCGGTTTCCAGCGCCTCGATACGACGGCGGCTGTCGTCCACTTCCGCCGGCACCGCGTGCAGGCTGATGGCGACGCGGGCGCAGGCGGTGTCCAGCAGGCTCACGGATTTGTCCGGCAACTGGCGGGCAGGAATGTAGCGGTGGGACAGCTTCACCGAGGCTTCCAGGGCTTCGTCGAGGATCTGCACCTGGTGGTGTTTTTCCATGGTCGAGGCCACGCCGCGCATCATCAGCAGCGCCTTGTCTTCCGACGGCTCGGCGACTTGTACCACCTGGAAACGGCGAGTCAGGGCCGGGTCTTTCTCGATGTGCTTCTTGTACTCGGCCCAGGTGGTAGCGGCCACAGTACGCAAGGTGCCACGGGCCAGGGCAGGCTTGAGCAGGTTGGCTGCATCGCCGGTCCCGGCAGCACCGCCGGCACCCACCAACGTGTGGGCTTCATCGATAAACAGAATGATCGGTTTTGGCGAGGCCTGGACGTCTTCGATGACTTGGCGCAGGCGCTGTTCGAACTCGCCTTTCATGCTCGCACCGGCTTGCAGCAGGCCGACATCGAGGCTGCGCAGTTCCACGTCTTTCAACGCGGGCGGTACGTCACCAGCGACAATGCGCAGGGCGAAGCCTTCGACCACGGCGGTTTTGCCCACCCCGGCTTCACCCGTGAGGATCGGGTTGTTCTGGCGACGACGCATCAGGATGTCCACCAGTTGGCGGATCTCTTCATCACGGCCGACGATAGGGTCGAGCTTGCCGCTGCGGGCCTGCTCTGTCAGGTCGACGGTAAAGCGCTTGAGGGCTTCCTGCTTGCCCATCGCGCTCGGGGCCATCGCGCCACTGGCTTCACCCGGTACGGCGCCGGCATTAAAACCGTCGCTGGCGGTGAGGGCGTTTTCCGGCGAATCACCGACGTACTCGTCAAAGCGCTCGCTCAAGGCTTCGGGCTTGATCTTGTCGAATTCCGACGACAAGCCCAATAGTGCATGGCGCAGGCTCGGGGTCTTGAGAAGGCCCAGCACCAGGTAGCCCGTGCGCACCTGGCTTTCGCCAAACATCAGGCTGCCGTAGACCCAGCCGCGCTCCACGGCTTCTTCCACATGGGACGACAGGTCGGTGATCGACGTTGAGCCGCGAGGCAAGCGGTCCAGGACTTCGGTCAGGTCACGGGCCAGCCGCGCCGGCTCGATGTTGAACTGGCGGATGATGCGGTGCAGGTCCGAGTCCTGCAGTTGCAGCAACTGGTGAAGCCAGTGAGCCAGTTCCACATACGGGTTACCCCGCAGTTTGCAAAACACGGTGGCGGCTTCGATGGCCTTGTAGGCCACGCTGTTGAGTTTGCCGAACAGTGCGGCGCGACTGATTTCACCCATGCTCTGGATTCCTTGAGGTGTTGGCCAGCTCGGCATAATGCCGTGCCAGGATTAGGTCGTTGGCGTCGTGCTCGGGTTGGCCGAGCCAGGTATTGAAACCCAGGCGGAACTGGCCGTTGAGCTGCAACGCCGGGACTTCCGGTTGTTGAAGAATCAGGTTCAAATCCCAGTCCAATTCATGGCCCAGGTACTCGGCCACCCAGGCCACCAGTTCGTTGAATGGCGGGCTGCCGGGCAACATGCCCATGTAGTCATCGAGCTTGAGCGGCCCCAGGCGGATGCGGAATTTATGCTGGCGATCCCACACGTGGCTGCCCAGGCAAAAGTCCACGCCCAACTGGTTGGCGCTGACACCGACGCGGCTGCGTTCGGGCAGTTCCAGCCATTGGCCGACGTACTCTTCGATCTCCACCGGCAGGCCAAAATATTCGCCGAGGATCGCTTTCAAGCCGTCCGGGTAGCGGGTCTGCGCCGACAGGTGGCCGCTGTAGTGCAGCTTCGCGGTGTCGGGAATCAGGCCCTGTTCCCGCAGGCCTGGCATACCCCGTCCGCTCAACGCCGCCAGGCGTGCCGACCAATAATCGTCGTCCGGCCGATCATGGCTGACCGTTGGCCGGGCCTCGGCCCACGCCCGGTAAAACAGGCTCAGCAGACGGTGGTGGAATACATCCAGGAAGCGCTTGCTGGTACCGTCGGCATTGTTGCGCTGGCGTTCGCGCACGTATTCGGTGATGTGCAGCGGCAGCGGGCCGTTGGGGCCGCCAAGGCCGAAAAAGAACTGTTCCAGGCGCGCCGGCTTGCCGTCAAAACCAGGCTCCACCGACGCCAACGTGGCTGGGGCGAAGGTGCAATCGGCTTGCTGCCCGAGACGCAATGGGTCATCCGCCAGGCGCAGGGAATGGCCCAGGCGCGGCAGGTTCGGCGATTCGCACTCGATACGACGCAGCGCCTGGAAGAAGTCATATTCCCAGGGCTCCTGATGCATCGCCGACAGCGTGTTTACAGGGTCGGACGGCGTCCGGGCTTGGCTTTCCATCGCATGATCTCGCCGCGTTCGGTGGTACGGATCACCGTCTCGGTAAAACTGTTGATCGACACGTAGCGTGCCAGGAACCGTTCAAACACCGCACCGAGCAGAAACACGCCGGTACCGCGGAACGCGTTTTCATCAAATTCCAGCGTGATTTCCAGCCCGCGCCCAAACACGATCGGCCCGGGCATCGGCAGGCGGCGGGTCACGGCTTTGCTGCTGACCTCGCGTAGGCCTTCGATCTGCAATTGCAGCGCGGCATCGTTGCTGTCGCCATACAGGCGCAGCAACTCGCGCAGCGCGGCGGCGCCCTGGCCTTGCTCGCTGAGGGACAGGTAGTTGAGCGATAACTGGCTGATCAGTCGCCAGGCCTTGGCATCGTGGGCGTGGCTGGCGCGCGGGCGACTGGGCCCGGCAACGCAACGCACCGCCAGCACCGGAGCGCTGTCGGCCAGGGTGAAGTCGGTCTTGCCGTTGCCCACGCTCATGAACAGCGGCAGATCGCGGTTGGTGCACAGTGCCGTGACGCCCAGTTGGCGCAGGTCATGGCCATACGGTGCCTGCCGGCTGTCCACCAGGCTGACAAAGGTTTCGCTGCCCACATACGTAGAGCGCGGGCCGTTGCGACGCTGGTCGCTGGACAGCACGCGCGGCTCACGGCGTACGGTGTAGTAAGCCTGATCACGACCATAACGTGACGGATCACGCACAGCGTAGAACGGTAAGAACGACTGTTCTGGCCCGGTGCCGTGGCCGGTGATGGCGCTCAGGGAATGAATCTCGAAATCCATCGGTCGCGTGCGGTCCGCGATCACATGGTGTTCGTTGACCCGTTCGGACAGGTGAATTCGATCCACACGCTTGGGAAACAGGTTGATCGCCGGCGTGCAGAACGGCACGAATTGCGCGGCGCCAACACTGCCTTCCAGGCTCGGATCATGGCGGTCGAACAGCACGATCAGTTCCAGCTCCTGGCCGTCACAGCGCTTGACGGCGCGGCTCAGTTCAGCGAACTCAACGAACAGGAAGCGATGCGGCAGGGCGAAGTATTCCTGCAGCAACCGATAGCCCTGAAAGGCCCGCGGAACCACCGGCATCGCCGCATCGACGTCGTCGAAGCCCCGGGAGCGCAGGGCATCCGACGGCAGGCGTTCGACCCAGTCGCCGCCCGGCTTGCGGGCAAACACCGCACAGGCGTTGCCCAGCAATTGCTCGTAGAGGCGGAACGGCTGCTCGTCGGCACCGCTGAGATACAGCGGCAGATTGTCCAGGGCCAGGCTGTTGAACGGCAGCTCTGCGCCGGTGCGCAACGTCAGGCGCAAACCGGCTTTGGCCTTGGGCTCGCTGGCGGCCAGGCGCCCAAGCACGGCCGAAGGGTTGCCGAAGTACTCAGCCTGGCTGACTTGCAGCGGCCACAACGTCACCGGATGCGCGGTGCGGTACTCGCAGCACGTTTGGGTTTCGCGGCCCAGGGCGGCGCGCAATACGGTGTCCCGGGGCAGCGCAAAACCGCTGGCCAGGGAGCCTTCGTCGGGATCGGCCTGCAACTGCACCACGGTCATCGACGGCGTCGGTGCCAGGTAGTGCGGGTAGGCGATTTCCAACAGGTTATGGGTGAAGGTCGGGTACTCGGCGTCGAGTTTGAGCTGCACCCGCGCAGTGAGGTAGGCGAAGCCTTCCAGCAAACGTTCGACGTACGGGTCGGCGCAGTCCATGCCGGACAGGGTCAGCCGACTGGCGATCTTCGGGTATTCCTTGGCGAACTCCGCAGCGCTTTCGCGCACGTGGTGCAGTTCCTGGTTGTACAGCTCCAACAGGCGCGGATTCATGTGCGCCTCCGCTGGTCGGCATTGACCACGCGCACGTGGCCGGACTCCAGGTCCAGGTCGGTTTGCAGCAACAGGCGCAACGGCACCGGCTGGGCCCACAGGTCGCCTTCGATCTCGAAGCTCAAGGCATTGTGGTTCATCTCGCCGTGAGCCACCCGTGCGCGTACCCGCAACGTGTTGCGCAGGATGCGCGGCTCAAAGGTGGCGATGGCCTGGTAAATCAGGGTTTCCAGGGCGCTGACATCAACGCTGGAGGCGCTGTTACCTGCCAGCGCCGGCAGGCCGTAATTGACCACCGAGGTCCCAGCGGGGGTGTGTAGCGTTGCATCGGCATCGAGCAATGAGGTGGTATTGAGCAGCCACGCAAGGTCACGCAGCACCGAGGCTTTTAATTGGGTCAGGGACAGCACGCGTTTATCGGCGCTTTCCTTGGGATTGGTCGGGTCGTCGTCGGTCAACCGGTCCAGCAGGGACGGTTGCAGACGGTCGCGGGAAGCGATTTCAGTTACCACTAAAGCAGCTCCACGGACGGGTTGCAGGAGGAACAACCCCGTAGCAGCTGTCGAGCGGAGCGAGGCTGCGTTCGAGGACGAAGTCCTCGCAAACCGAACACCTGGATCTATTTGATAAATCTCGGTGCTTGTTTTACGACTGCTTCGCAGTCGAACGCAGCCTCGTTTCACTCGACAGCTGCTACGGAGTAAGGGTTACAGGGCAGGGCAGATCAGCGTTTGGTGTTGGAACGGATGTTCCAGCCAAACTTGATCGCGCCGCCGTCCTTGGTGCCGTCAGCTTTCTGCGGCTGGTAATCCACCATCACCTGGGCGAAGTTCAGCGTGACGTTTTCGGTCAGGCGATCATCGCTACCCGAGCCACCGGTGCTCAGGGAAGTGACCAGCACTTCTTCCAGGTTGATGATCATGTACTCGACCTGGCTTTCACCGCCGGCCTTGCGCACGGTCAGGGTCACCTTGTCGATGTGCTTGCCGCTGGCGCAGTGCATCATCAGGTTAGGCGAGGCCTTGTCGACGTACTTGGTCAGCGACAGGTCCTGGATATTCACCTTGCCCGCGCCACCGCCACCGCCCACGTGCATGTTGCCGGATTGGGACATGCCCCAGCTCCAGTTCAGAACGTCGATTTCGTCCTTGTGGGCCTTGTCCTGGGACTCGCCCTTGATGTCACCGATCTTGATGAAAATATCAACAGCCATGTTAACTCCCTGTGTGGTCTCAGCCACTGTATTTGGTTTTTATGTGGGAGTCGGGCTTGCCCGCGATGCACACGACGCGGTCTGTCAGCAGACTGCGCAGTGATGCCACCGCGGGCAAGCCCGGCTCCCACAGAAGAGCAAGATCAACAGCTATTTACGCGCTTTTGGCCGAAGGCAGCTTCGATACCAACCGCAGCGACACCGTCAGCCCTTCGAGCTGATAGTGCGGACGCAGGTAGAACTTGGAGTTGTAATACCCCGGGTTGCCTTCGACGTCTTCCACGATCACTTCGGCGGCAGCCAACGGGTGCTGGGCCTTGGTGGTTTCGGTGGAGTGCGCCGGGTCACCGTCAACGTAGTTGAGGATCCAGTCCTGCAACCAACGCTGCATTTCGTCCTTCTCTTTGAAGGAACCGATCTTGTCGCGCACGATGCACTTCAAGTAGTGAGCGAAACGGCAGGTGGCGAACAGGTACGGCAGGCGTGCGGCCAGGTTGGCGTTGGCGGTGGCGTCCGGGTCGTCGTATTCGGCCGGTTTCTGCAACGACTGGGCGCCGATGAACGCGGCGAAGTCGGTGTTTTTCTTGTGCAGCAGTGGCATGAAACCGTTCTTCGCCAGTTCCGCTTCACGGCGGTCACTGATGGCGATTTCGGTCGGGCACTTCATGTCCACGCCACCGTCATCGGTAGGGAACGTGTGGGCGGGCAGGTTTTCCACTTCACCGCCGGACTCCACACCGCGGATGCGCGAGCACCAGCCGTAGTGTTTGAACGAACGGTTGATGTTCACCGCCATTGCGTACGCGGCGTTGGCCCAGGTGTATTTGGAGCTGTCAGCGCCGTCGGTGTTTTCTTCGAAGGCGAAGGCTTCCACCGGGTCGGTCTTGGCGCCGTATGGCAGACGCGCCAGGAAGCGCGGCATGGTCAGGCCGATGTAGCGCGAGTCTTCCGATTCACGCAGCGAGCGCCAGCCGGCGTATTCCGGAGTGGTGAAGATCTTGGTCAGGTCGCGCGGGTTCGACAGTTCCTGCCACGAGCCCATGCCCATCACGGTCGGCGAAGCGGCAGCAATGAACGGTGAGTGCATGGCGGCGCAGACTTTCGACAGTTCGCCCAACAGCTCTACGTCGGGAGGCGACTGGTCGAAGTAGTAGTCGCCCACCAGGCAACCGTAAGGTTCGCCGCCGAACTGGCCGTATTCTTCTTCGTACATCTTCTTGAAGATCGGGCTCTGGTCCCACGCGGTGCCCTTGAATTTCTTCAGGGTCTTGTGCAGTTCGGGTTTGGAGATATTGAGCACGCGAATCTTCAGCTGCTCATCGCTCTCGGTGTTGCTGACCAAGTAGTGCAGGCCACGCCAAGCGCTTTCCAGTTGCTGGAAGTCCGGGTGGTGAATGACCTGATTGACCTGGGCGGTGAGCTTGGCGTCGATGGCGGCAATAATCGATTCGATCGACTTGATGGCGTCGTTGGACACCAGGTCAGTCTGCGCCAGGGCCTGCTCGGCCAAGGTGCGCACGGCGGTTTCTACCGCTTCACGGGCGCGCTCGGTCTTGGGTTTGAATTCTTGCAGCAGCAGCGAAGCGAACTCGCTGGTTTCTTCGGTGGCGCCCAGGTTCTGTGCGCCTTCGCGGGCTGTATCGGTCATGATCATTCGTCCTGATTAAGCCTTGGGCTCGGCGGGCTTCGGTGCACTGGCAAGTGCCTGGAGCAATGCCGGGTCCTTGATCGCTTTCATGATGATTTCTTCGGCGCCGGTCTTGCCGTCCATGTAGGTCAGCAGGTTGGCCAGTTGAGTGCGGGCTTCGAGCAGCTTGTTCAGCGAGTCGACCTTGCGGGCCACAGCGGCCGGGCTGAAGTCGTCCATGCTTTCAAAGGTGATGTCCAGGCTCAGGTTGCCTTCGCCGGTCAGCTCGTTAGGCACGTGGAACGCGACGCGGGGCTGCATGGCCTTGAGGCGGGAGTCGAAGTTGTCGACGTCCACTTCAAGGAACTTGCGGTCGGCGACGGCTGCCAGCGGCTCGGCCGGCTTGCCGGCGAGATCGGCCATGACACCCATGACGAAGGGCAGCTGGACCTTTTTCTCGGCGCCGTAGAGCTCGACGTCGTACTCGATCTGCACCCGAGGCGCACGGTTGCGCGCGATGAATTTCTGAGAACTTTGCTTCGCCACGTTGCTGCTCCTGGTCGCTTGAGCGACGGTGTTGTTACTGCGCGGTACAGACGTTTATTCGCCGTCCGGTCCACGCAGGTTTTCAAATTGGGACATGCCATCAGGTATCAGGTTGCGCACGATGGCCGCGAAGTCCGCGTGCACCAGATTTTTTGCCCGGTTCAACAGCACCGGCAGCGGGCTGGAAGGCTCGTGGCGGGTGTAGTACGCGAGGATGCGGTCCAGGCTGCGCAGGACTTCATCACGGTTGGCGATGTCGCCGTTGTTGCGCGGTGCAGCGGGGGCAGCGGCGTGTTCGACCGGGGCGGCGCTGTCGTCACTGACGGCTTCGGGATCGCTGCTGCCTTCGCCGTGCGGCGCGTATTGCGCCAAGACCTGCAAGGCTTGTTTGAGTGGGTGCTTTAACGGGCCGAGGTCCACGCCCTGGGCGGAACCGACTTGGTCGCTGACCTGCTGCTCGATGGATTCGCAGGCGGCGCGGGCTTCGTTCAAGGCGGCACGGGTGGCGTTCAACTGCTCGACATCGCTGTCGAGGAAGGCGCCGGCCAACTGTTCGGCACCGAGGTTTTCACCGGGGAAACTTTGCAGGCCGCTGGCATTGAGGGCGGCGCGCAGGCTGACGGGGCCGAAAGCCCTTGAGCGGGTAAGCATGCTTTCGCGCAGCAGACGGATGGTGTCATCGGACGTCAGACCCGCGAGGGCGTTGATGCGGACGGTGGGATCGTTGTCGTCATCGGCATCCAGGCGCGGATGCAACTCGGTCCAGTACTGGCGCAGCAGTTCGTTGATCAGCGTGAGGACGGTGGCCAGTCCTGTAACACCTTGCAGGGCCAGGGAGCTTTGCAGCAGGAAGTGGGTGATGCGCAGGTCTTTGCTGCGTTGCAGCAGGTCCAGGCTCTGCTGCTGGATGCTGCGCCATTCTGGCGGTTCAGCGGGCAGGATCGAGTCGCCCATGCTGCGCTCAGGCTGGCCTTGAGCGTCTCGCTCAAGTTGCAAATAAGCCGCGTCATATTCCAGGTCTTCACCACATGGCGAAGTCGCGGAAACGGCGGCGAGCAGCAAAGGCACATCCACTGAGTTCGATCTCCCTATCAGCCTGCTTGCGTGCGGGCAGTTCATGCCTTAGTTGCGAAAGTAATACTCACGCGTAATTGGCATGCTTTCTTGGTATATAAACACTTCGATTCTAAAGTGCCATCATTGGTATTCAAGAAGTTGTGCATTTTTGGTGTAGTACTTATGGCTTGTCAAGGTAAGCTATTCACCCTGTGTGACAGATGTGCAGTGCTTAGCAACCCCCACGACCGTTGGGTCGAAGCAGGCCCTGACACGGGGTTTTTGTCACAAGAGCCGAGTAAGATCAGCGATCATGCTGATAAAACAGGCTTTTGATGGTTGTTAGCACCATCTGTCGGGAAACGCGAGGGGTTACCTTCCCTTGGGTCGACCGTGCGCGAAGTATCAGCAAGGAGGCACGATGTCGCTGTGTTTGACTATCACTAGTTATCACAAGATTACCCCTGGTCAATGCCCTGAAAAGTCCATGGACCAGGGAGCGATGGCAATTGGCCGCAGTTCTGAAAATGACTGGGTATTGCCCGACCCTGAGCGTCTGGTTTCCGCGCAACATTGCGTTATTCAATACAAAGATGGCCGTTACTACTTAACCGACAACAGCACCAATGGCGTTGAGTTGGTCAAGTCTGGCATTCGTTTGCGCCGAGGCAGTAGTGAGCTGCTGGAAGACGGCGAACTGATCCGCATCGGTGATTACGAAATCCAGGCGCGCATCGATTTCAAACTGCAAGTCACTGAAAGCCAACCCTTTGCTGGCGATTCGTCGAACAGCTTCGAGGCCCTGATGGGGCGCCAGGGCGCCGTCGTGAACACGCCGATGCCAACCCCGGTGATCGCGCCGCAGTTCCAGGGTGCGTCTTCGATGGACACCCTGCCGGACCTGTTCGACTTCCTGACGCCCACCACCGTACCGCCTGCCACCCAGCCTGATCATGTGCCGGCGCAGCAGCATGACTTCCGCCCGCCCACGCCGTTGCCAGTGGTTGAACCGCTTGCGCCGCCTGTCGCCTCGGGTTCGGTGATTCCCGACGACTGGGATCTATTTGGTGACACGCCTGCGCCCGTGGTCAGTGCGCCCACGCCGGTATCGATCCCGACGCCTGAGCCGCCACCAACACCGCCGCCGCCAACGCCATCAACGCCGCCGGTCATCGAGCCGCCCGTCGTCGAGCGCCCGCAACCAGTGGCCGACAGCAACCAGCCTGACCTGCTGCAAGCCTTCTTGCGTGGCGCAGGGATTGATCAACTGCGCCTGGACAAGGCCCAGGCTGAAGCGCAGATGGAAAGCATCGGTCGCAGCTACCGGCTGATGGTCGAGGGCCTGATTGACGTGTTGCGTGCCCGCAGCAGCCTCAAGGGCGAGTTCCGCATGCAGCAGACGATGATTCAGCCGGTGGAAAACAACCCGTTGAAATTCGCGCCCAATGCCGATGAGGCATTACTGCTGTTGCTGCGTCACGGCAACCAGGCGTTTATGGCGCCGGATTTGGCGGTGCGTGACAGTTTCAATGACCTGCGCGCTCATCAATTGGCGGTAATGGCCGGCGTCGAGGCGGCCATCAAGCACCTGCTCACGCGCTTTGAACCCACACAACTGGAAGAGCGCATGGGCAAGCCCGCCGGGCTCTCGAGTATTTTCAACGGTTCGCGCCAGGCTCAGTATTGGCAGCAGTTCACCGAGCTCTACAGCAATATTTCCCGTGAGGCCCAGGAGGATTTCCAGGACTTGTTCGGGCGTGAATTCAGCCGTGCCTACGAAGAGCACAGCGCACGACAGCGTCGCCCCTGAGTGGCGTTGTCGAATAACAAAAAATGAAACAACGGACAGCTAAGCAGTCATTGAGGACACAGGATGATTCCCAGGTTTTTACTCGTAGCCGCCACCGCGCTGCTGCTGACGGCGTGTGCCAAGGATGCCGCCAAACCCGAAGCCGCCGAGGCTGAAGCGGACACCGCTGCCATCGAGCTGCACTTCCATGCTATTGCCGGCCTCAACCCCGGTGCCAACGGCCAGCCGGCACCGGTGCGGGTGAGGATTTTCGAGCTGAAAAACGCCGCGACGTTCAGCCGCTCCGACTATTTCGCCCTGGCCGACCGCGCCCAGTCGACCCTCGGCCTGGACCTGCTCGACCAGGACGAAGTCATGATCCAGCCCGACCAGCAACTGAGCATCAAGCGTGACCTGGACCCGGCCACCCGTCAGATCGGCTTGCTGGTGGGCTATCGCGAGCTGGACCGCGCGCAGTGGCGCACGGTGCTCACTGTCCCGGCGCGCCAGTACACCGAATACCAGATCAGCCTTGATGTTCGTGCCGTGCGCGCCGACGTCGTGGTTTCCCCATCCAGCCCTGCCCAATAAGCAATCGGAGCCCCCATGTCCTGGAACAATCGCGTGGTCTGGTCGGAAGGCATGTTCATCGGAACGCAGCACTTTCAGCAGCATGACCGTTACCTGGAAAACCTGATTGACGCTCGCAGCCGCCCGTTGTCGGCGGGTGCCTGGGGCTTCTCCGAATTGCTGATCGATCAAGGCCTGTTGGCCCAGGGCAAGCTGGCTATCGTTTCGGCCCGGGGCCTGTTGCCGGATGGCACACCGTTCAATATCCCTCAGGATGACCTGGCGCCCAGCCCGTTGAATATCGACGACAACCTGCGCGACGGCCTGATCTACCTGGCCTTGCCCCTCAAGCGCGCGGGCGCCCGCGACACCGTTGATGAAGGCGAAACCCTTGGCGCTGCTCGCTACGTCAGCCATGTGCGGGAAGTGCGGGACGACAACGCCCCATTCGAAAACCGTGCGCCGGTGGCCGTCGGCTCCCGTGCCTTGCGCTTGCTGACCGCTCAGGAGGGCGTCAGTGACTACGCCGCCATCGGCCTGGTGCGGGTCAAGGAAAAGCGCGCCGACCGTGCCCTGGTACTCGACGACAGTTACATCCCGCCGGTCTTGGACGTGGTCGCCAGCAAACCGCTGACGGCGTTTCGCAGCGAACTGCTCGGCCTGCTGCACCAGCGTGGCGAAGCCCTCGCCGGGCGCGTGGTGGCGTCGGGCGCCGGTGGCGCTTCGGAGATTGCCGACTTCATGCTGCTGCAACTGGTCAACCGTGCCCAGCCGCTGATCCAGCATTTGAGCCAGTTGAGCCCGCTGCACCCGGAGCGTTTCTTCAGTGAGCTGGTGAGCCTGGCCGGTGAGTTCTCAACGTTCTCCACCTCCGGTCGCCGTCCTCAGGAATACCCGCAATACCAGCACGACGACCTGGCCCTGAGCTTCGTCCCGGTGATGCAGGCCCTGCGTGAGGCGTTGTCGATGCTGATCGACAGCAAGGCCACGCCGATCCCGATTGTCGAGAAAGCCTACGGCGTGCACGTGGCGATGTTGGCCGACAAGACCCTGATCGATACCGCCAGCTTCATCCTGGTGGTACGTGCCGACGTCCCCGGCGAAACCCTGCGTGGGCGCTTTGCGCAGCAGAGCAAGGTCGGTTCGGTGGAGCACATCCGCGACCTGGTCAACCTGCAGTTGCCAGGCATTGGCCTGCTGCCGCTGCCGGTGGCGCCACGGCAGATTCCGTACCACGCCGGCTCCACCTATTACGAACTGGATCGGGGCAGCGAGCACTGGCAGCAGTTGAGCAACTCCGGTGGTTTTGCCTTCCACATTGCCGGTCAGTTCCCGGGGTTGAACCTGGCGTTCTGGGCCATCCGAGGATAATCCGCGATGCATCCCAATGATGATGACCGCACCCAGTTTATGCCGCGTCCGGGTGGCCGTGCGCCAGAGCCCAACCGCGCAGAACCGGCGGCTGCCGCGCCGCTTTCGATGCCCGCCGCACCCGTCCTGACGGGCAAAGCAGAAGGCTTGAACCCACTGGAAAGCGCCGCCGGCCCGCTGCTGGCCTTGCTGACGCGGCTGCGCAACACCATTTCCCATCCGGCGCCGTCGAGCCTGCGGGCACAGTTGCTGGCCTACTTGCGCCAGTTCGAAGAGCGCGCCGAGGCCGCTGGCGTAGCCCGCAACGAAGTGCTGCTGGCCCGTTACGCGTTGTGCACTGCCCTCGATGAAGCGGTACTGAGCACGCCGTGGGGCAGTGCCAGTGACTGGGGCAAGCAAAGCCTGTTGATCACCGTGCACAACGAAGCCTGGGGCGGCGAGAAAGTCTTCCAGTTGCTGGATCACTGCCTGCAAAGCCCACGGGAGCGTCTGTATCTGCTGGAGTTGTTGTACTTGTGTATGTGCCTGGGTTTCGAAGGCCGCTACCGGGTGATGAACGACGGTCGCAGCCAGTTGGAAGCCCTGCGCGAACGTACTGCGGCTGCGATCCGCAGTGCCCGTGGCGAACATGAGCGCGAATTGTCGCCCCATTGGCGTGGCGTCACCGTGGCGCGCGACCGCCTGGCGCAATTCATGCCGCCATGGATCGCCGTGGCCATCGGCGTGGCGTTGTTGTTGGCGTTGCTGTTCGGCTTGCGGATGAAGCTGGCGTCGGATGCCGAACCGGTGTTCAAGAACATTCATGCCCTGGGTGAGATTCCGGTGCAGGCCATCGACCGGCCGGTGGTGCAGCCGAAAATCGTCGAGCGACCACGTCTGGCGGGCTTCCTCGTCGAAGACATCAAGGCCGGTCGCGTGGCGGTGGAAGATGCCGTCGACCGTTCGGTGGTGACCATCCGTGGCGATGAACTGTTCGCCTCGGCCAGCTCCAGCATCGTCGACGATTTCCAGCCGCTGATGCTGCGTATTGCTGACGCTATCCGCAAGGTCAAGGGCCAGGTGCGGATCACCGGCCACAGCGATAACCGCCCGATTGCCACCCTGCGTTTCCCGTCCAACTGGGCGCTGTCCGAGGCGCGAGCCAAGTCGGTGTTGCAGATTCTGGCAGCCAAGACCGGCCAGCCGGATCGCTTCAGTGCCGAGGGCCGCAGCGACACCGAGCCGGTGGCGACCAACGCCACAGCCGAAGGCCGTGCCCGCAATCGTCGGGTTGAAATCACCGTATTGGCGGAGGGCGTCGAGTGAAGGCGTTTTTCAGTTTTGTGATTCGCTGGGTGATCCCGTTGCTGGGCCTGATCGCCCTGAGCCTGATCATCTGGTTTGTCGGGCCATTGCTCGAGTTTCTGGTACCGGAAGGGCGGCGCTGGGCGCTGATCATTCTGGTGTTCGCGGTGTGGATCGCCTACCGAGTTTTCCGCATTATCCAGGCGCGCCGTCAGGCCGCTGAAGTGATGCGCAGCCTGGCTGCGGAAACCCCACCGGATCCGGCCAGCGTCGCCACCGCCGAAGAGCTGGCAACCTTGCGCCAGCGCATGGACGAAGCACTGGTCCTGTTGAAAAAGGCCAAGCTGGGCGGTGACGAACGCCGCAATCTCTATGAGCTGCCGTGGTACGTGATCATCGGCCCGCCGGGTTCGGGCAAGACCACCGCGTTGGTCAACTCGGGCCTGCATTTCCCGCTGGCCGCGCAATTGGGCGCCGGTGCCGTGCGTGGCGTCGGTGGTACCCGCAACTGCGATTGGTGGTTCACCGATCAGGCCGTGTTGCTCGACACCGCTGGCCGCTACACCACCCAGGACAGCAATTCCACGGTGGATAAAGCTGCCTGGCTGGGCTTTCTCGATCTGCTGAAAAAGCAGCGTTCGCGGCGCCCGATTGACGGTGCGTTCATCGCCATCAGCCTCTCTGACTTGCTGCTGGGCAGCGACGCCGAGCGTGCTGCCCATGCGGCGGCAATCCGTCTGCGTATCCAGGAGCTGTACACCCAATTGGGTGTGCGTTTCCCGATCTACCTGATGCTGACCAAGCTCGACCTGGTGCCGGGCTTCATGGAGTTTTTCGACAACCTGAGCAAGGAAGAGCGTGCTCAGGTCTGGGGCATGACCTTCGCCCTGGACGACGGCAAAAACAGCGACAGCCCCCTGGCGAATCTGCAAAGCGAATTCGCCGGCCTGGAGCAGCGCTTGAACGAGCGGTTAGTGGAACGCCTGCAACAGGAGCGTGACCCGGCGCGGCGCGACCTGATCTACGGCTTCCCGCAACAGTTCGGTGCCTTGAAAGACTGCCTGCAGAGCTTCCTCGAAGGCGTGTTCAAGCCCAATGCCTTTGAAGAGCGTGTGTTGTTGCGTGGCGTGTACTTCACCAGTGGTACCCAGGAAGGCAGCCCGATTGACCGCTTGATCGGAGCCATGGCCCAGAGCATGAACCTGGACCGCCAACACCTGGCGCGCCAGAGCGGCACCGGGCGCAGTTACTTCATCGAGAAACTGTTTAACGCTGTGGCGTTTGCCGAGCGGGGCCTGGTGGGGGTCAACCCCAAGGTCGAGCGTCGACGCAAGTGGATTGCCCGCGGTGTCTTGGCCGCCACCGTGGCCGTGGTGTTGGTGGTGGGCACGTTGTGGTGGGTGAGTTATCGCGCCAACCAGGCGTACATCGCCCAGGTGGACCAGAAGGTCGCGCCCCTGGGCCAGACCGTGCAGAACCTCAGCCCGGCGCAACGGGAAGTTCTCGCCGTGTTGCCGCTGCTTAACGCCGTGAAGAACCTCGCCGGTGATTCACCGAGTTGGTCCGAAGGCCTGGGTCTGTATCAGGGCGACATGCTCGAAGCCGAGTCCGGAAGCGTCTACCGCAAGCTGTTGATCGCGGTGTTCGCGCCACGATTGGTGACGCGTATCGAAGAGCAACTGCACGGTGGCGGCAATTCCGACTTCCTCTACGAGGGCTTGAAGGCTTACCTGATGCTCGCCGATAACGAGCATTACGACCCAGACTTCATCAAGGCCTGGATCGCCCTGGACTGGGACCGCAACCTGCCGCGTGACCTGCCGGCCGATCAGCGCCAGGCACTGACCGGGCACTTGCAGTCGCTGTTCGAACGCCATCCGCCCAGCGCACGCCTGGACCCGCGCCTGATCGACGACTTGCGTCGGCAACTGCAACAACTGCCGGTGGCCCAGCGCGTGTACGACCGGGTCAAACGTCAGAAGCTGCCGGACGGTATCCCGGACTTTCGCATCAACGAAGCTGCTGGCCGCGATGCCGCGCTGGTGTTCAGTCGCAAGAGTGGCAAGCCGCTGGGTGAGCCTTTGAGCGGTTTCTTCACCGCCAAGGGCTATCGCCAGGCGTTCCTGCTCAGCAGCTTGAACCAGACCGGTACCCTGGCTGAAGAGCAATGGGTGCTGGGCCAGGAGCAGGCCGATCAGCAGAACGTTGTCAGCCTCGCCGCTGACGTGCGCCGTCTGTACTTCCAGGACTATCAGCGCCAGTGGGATGCCTTGCTGGCGGACATCGACTTCGTGCCGATCACCAGCGTGGCCCAGGCAGCTGACGTGCTGCGGGTGATTTCCGGTCCCACCTCGCCTCTGAAAAAGCTGCTGGTGGCGGTGGCCAAGGAAACCGACCTGCAACAGGAAGAACGCTTGCTGGCCGCCAAGGGTGCGCCAGTGGAAGGTGGCGTCGACAAACTCAAGACGCGCCTGGGCAACCTGCTGGGTCAGGATGAGTTGCCCTCGACCAACGCACCGGCTGCCAGCGATGATCCGGTGACCGCGCACTTTGCCGAGCTCAACAGCATCGTCGCCAAGAACGAAGGTGAACCAGCGGCCATCGACGGGCTGCTGGCCGACATGAATGCGCTGTATGTGCAGGTCAGCGCCATGGTCGGAGCCAGTGGCGATGCCTTGCTCGGCGAAGCCAAGAACCAGGCTTCTGCTGCCGCCACCCGCGTCAGCCTGAATGCCGAACGCCAGCCGCCGCTGGTACAGGGCATGGTCAAGTCGGTGGTCAACTCCACCACTAACAGCATGATGGGCGGGGTGCGCAATCAACTGAACGCGGCCTGGGTCAGTGAAGTGGTCAACGTCTATCGCCAGTCTCTGGCTGGGCGTTACCCGATGTCCCCCGGCAGTGCCCGAGACGCGACGCTGGATGACTTCGGTCAGTTCTTCGGCGTGGGCGGGGTGATGGATAACTACTTCCGTAAATACCTGCAGCCTTACGTCGACACCTCAGCGCAGACCTGGCGCTGGCAGCCGGGTGCCGCGCAGAAACTGGGGATCTCGCCAGGGATATTGCAGACCTTTCAGCGTGCGGCGACCATTCGTGATGCGTTTTTCCGCTCCGGTGGCACTCAACCGATTGTGCGTTTCGAGCTCAAGCCGGTGGCGATGGACGCGACCATCACTCAGTTCCTGCTGGACCTGGATGGCCAGCAACTGAGCTACGACCACGGCCCGGCCCGGCCGGTCGCGATGCAGTGGCCCAACCCCGGCAGTATCGGTGTGGTACGGATTTCCATCATGCCGCCATCGGCCACCGGCCGCTCCGGCATCACCTTGGACGGTCCATGGGCCTGGTTTCGCCTGTTGGAGCAATCAGACCTGACCGCCGGCAACTCGCCGGACCGCTTCAACCTGCGGTTGCGGGTCGATGGCGCGAGCATCTCCTACGAGTTGCGGGCCAACAGTGCCTTCAACCCGTTCAGAAGCCGCGTGCTCAGTGGTTTCAGCCTGCCGGAGCGGCTATGACGACGGTGGGTTTCTACGGCAAGTTGGCCAGTCGCGGGGACTTTGTCAGCCGCGCCTTGCCACAAAGCTTTATCGGCCCGTGGGACAGTTGGCTGGCCTCGGGTTTGCTCGCCAGCCAGACCAGCCTCGGTGCCGAATGGTTGAACGTGTACCTGGTCAGTCCGTTGTGGCGCTTTGTGCTGGCGCCGGGTGTGTGCGGGCCGGACGCGGCCGTGGGTGTGGTGATGCCGAGTATCGACCGGGTAGGGCGCTATTTTCCGCTGACGGTCGCTGCGCTGTTGGATCACGACACGGACCCTGCGTCAGTCATCGGTGGCCCGGATGCCTGGTTTGAACAGGTGGAAGAGTTGCTGTTGGGCACGCTGGATGTCGAGGCGAGTTTCGAAGGTTTCAGTGACGGGCTCGAAGCCCTCGGCGCTCCGGCATGTCAGACGCGCACCCTGGGCAGTCGCTTCGCCGGTTTGCAACGCTTTATCGCCACCGACCCGCAAGCGCGTATGACGGTGTTGGCGGAGCAGGCTTGCGAAGGTGCAAGCCTGTGGTGGGGCCGTGGTTCGGAACGAATTTCTCCTGGTTTAATGCGGTGTCAGGGCTTGCCTGCCGCCGGCGACTTTGCGCAATTTTTGCTCGGACAAGAAGGTGTTGTGTAGATGCGGTCCACCCAAGGCGTCACCTTTAAATCCGCGAGCAAGAGCCACGTTGGCATGGTCCGCCAGGTCAACGAAGACGCCTGCCTGGACCTGCCGGAAAACGGCTTGTGGGTAGTCGCCGACGGCATGGGCGGGCACGCGGCGGGCGATTACGTCAGCAGCCTGATTGTCGACAGCTTGCGGGGTATTACGGCGGGACGGTCGCTGGATGAATACGCGGCGACGTTGCGCACGGACCTGATCCGGGTCAATGGCGCGGTGCGCGAAGAAACCGCCAACCGCGGTGTGACCATGATGGGCAGCACCGTGGTGCTTCTCGCCACCCGAGGCTTGCGCGGTGTGTGCCTGTGGGCGGGTGACAGTCGCCTGTATCGCCTGCGCGATGGCGTACTGGAAAGCATCTCCCGCGACCACAGCTATGTGCAGGACCTGCAAGACAGCGGCCTGCTCAGCGAAGCCGATGCCCGCGTGCATCCACGGGCCAATATCGTCACCCGCGCGGTTGGTGTGGAGGCGCAGTTGGAGTTGTCGTCGGTCGACCTATTGATTGCCCACGGCGACAGTTACCTGCTGTGCAGCGATGGGTTGAACAAGACTGTCGAGGACCATGAGATTCGCGAAGTGCTGAGCCATGACGAGCCGGACGAGATCGTGCGCAGTCTGGTGCACCTGGGGCTTAACCGTGGGGCGCCGGATAACATCACGGCCATTGTCGTGAAGGTGTCGTCATGAACATCGTCATTCCCGGTTTCGACATCGAGGGCGAGATTGGCGAAGGCGCCATGGCCAACGTCTACCTGGCCACCCAGCGTTCCCTGGAACGCAAGGTAGCGCTGAAAATCATGGCGGCGGCGCTGGCCGCTGATCCGAGTTTCTGCGAACGCTTCCTGCGCGAGGGCAAGACGCTGGCGCGGCTGTCCCATCCGCACACCGTGACCATCCATGACATCGGCAACGTCGGTGAGCTGTATTACATGGCCATGGAGTACCTGCCCAACGGCACCCTCAAGGAGCGCATCGCCTCTGGCCTGACGCCGGAACAGGGGTTGGTCTATATCCGCCAGATCGCCTCGGCACTGGGCTATGCCCATGCCCAAGGCTTGGTGCACCGTGACGTCAAACCGGCCAACATCCTCTTTCGCGCCGATGGCACCGCTGTGCTGTCGGACTTCGGTATTGCCAAGTCCCTGGATGATCGCACCCAGTTCACTCAGGCCGGATTTGCCGTCGGCACCCCAAGCTACATGAGCCCGGAACAGGCGCGGGGCCAGGACATTGATGGCCGCGCCGACCTGTACGCGTTGGGCGTGGTGCTTTACGAAATCCTGGTGGGCAAGCTGCCCTATACCGGGACCGACGCACTTTCCACCGCGTTGGCGCACCTCACCGAGCCGCTGCCGGAACTGCCGGTGCACCATGGCCGCTATCAAGGCGTGTTGCGCAAGCTGTTGGCCAAGGACCCGGCGGAGCGTTTCCCGGATGCGGCAGCCCTGCTGCTGGCGTTGGATCAATTGCCCAAGGAAGCGGTAGAAGCGACGCTGATTCGGCCGGCGGTCATGCCCATTCCGGTGAGCAGCGACCTGGCGGGCCTGACTCCGGTGTCCATCGAGATTCCTACCCATACGCCTCAAGCCCAGTCGCAACCTCAGCCGGTGCGCAAACCGGTGGTCACTGCGACGCAGCATTCGGCGGTCTCCACGCAAAACCGTGGGCCCGTGCTGGCTCTGGCCGCAGTGGCTGTGGCGGTGGCGCTTGCCATCGGTGGTGCGAGTTACTGGTGGTTGAGCGACGATAAACCTGCCGCGCCGCCAACGGTGTCGGTGCCCAAGACGCCTGCGGTCAATACACCGACAGTCAAGGCTCCGCCTGCCGTGACTCAGCCGGTGGTGGTTGATGCGGATGGCGGTCAGCGTCCATTGCTGATGGCCGGCAAGAAAACCTTGTTCCAGCGGGTGCTCAGCAAGCCTGGCGCAAAACTGTCCAATGATGCGGGCGGTGCGGCGGGCAAGGTTTTGCCGGCGTTTTCCGTGCTCTACGTTTACCAGCGCAAGGACGTCAACGGCAGCCCGTGGTTGCGCATTGGCGCCGCCACCGACGGGCGCAGTGACGGCTGGCTGCCGGCCTCGCAGGTCAGTGACTGGAAGCAGAGCCTGGTGCTCAAGTTCACCGAGCGTTCGGGCCGGGCACCGGTGATGTTCCTGCGCCAATCCAGCGAAGTGGAAAAACTCCTGTCTGACCCTGGCGCCGCGAAAAACCTGCTGCTCAAGGCGCAGAAAAACAGCGAGGACAATCAGCAGGTGTTGGCCCTGGAGCCTGCTGCCAGCGCCGTGCCGCAAAACCAGTTCTACCTGCTGCCGATCTTCGACTCCAAGGAGAGCCTCGATGAGAACGGCCAGCCGGTGCAGTTGCTCAACGTCGCCTCCATCGACCCTGGCAGCACGCCGCAAACCGTGGCCAAGGCGGCGACGCCGGTGCTGAGTGCCAACGCCGACTCCTTCCGTACCGCTGTGGTGTTGGTGGTGGACACGACCGTTTCGATGCAGCCCTACATCGACCAGATTCGTGACGTGGTGCACGAGTTGCAAACGCGTATCGCCGAGCGTGGCGAGCTGGACAGCGTGAGCTTCGGCATGGTCGGCTTTCGCAACAGCATCAAGAAAACCCCGGGCCTGGAGTACGTGGCCAAGACCCTGATCACCCTCGACCAGGGCCGCGACCCGCAACGTTTCCTCGACATGGCGCGGCAGGTCAAGGCGTCGACCGTGTCCAGCCACTCGTTCAACGAAGACGCGTTTGCCGGGGTGATGCAAGCGGTAGAGGGCATGGACTGGTCGGGTTATGGCGGGCGGCTGATCCTGCTGGTCACCGACGCCGGTGCGCTGCGCAAGAACGACCCGTACGCCACCACCCAAATGAACGAAGCCGAAGTGCGCCAGGCCGCCCTGGGCAAGCAAATCAAGATCTACGCCCTGCACCTGCGCACTGACGTCGGCAAGAAAACCCACGCTGGCGCCGAAACCCAATACCGTACCCTGACCGCCGATGCCAACCCGCAGATTGGCGACTTGTACACGCCGGTGCCGGGTGGCGATGTCCACAAGCTGGGTGAGCGCGTCGACGAAATCGGCAGCGTGTTCGCCAACCTCGTGCATCAGGTACGCAGCAACACACCGCAGCCGGTGCCGCAGTTGGGTACTGCGCCTAGCCTGGCGGACAAATCGGCCGCCGTTGGCTACGCCATGCACATGGACTTCCTCGGCCGCAAAACCGCGAGCCAGGCGCCGCAACTGGTCAGCGCCTGGACCGCCGACCGTGACCTGACCAACCCGGCGCTGCCGGCGTTCCAGGTGTGCGTGATGCTGACCAAGTTGCAGCTCAACGACTTGCAGCAATCGCTGAAACTGATCGTCGATGCGGCGCGCAAAACCCAAACATCGCCGAAAGACTTCTTCCAGGAAATCGCCAGCGCCAGCGCTTACATGAGCCGCGACCCGTCGGCCTTGCGCAAGGGCGGCAACCTGGCCGACGGCGGCATTCTCGGCGAATACCTGGAAGGCCTGCCGTACCGCAGCAAGTCGCTGAACATGACCCAGGACTTGTGGTTGTCGTTGAGCGTGGCCGAGCAGGAAGACTTTATCGACGAGCTGGATTCGAAAATTCGCCTCTACGAAACCTTCCACAACGATGTGGCCAACTGGGTTCGTTTCGGCGATGCCGAACCGGGCGATGCGTTGTACCGCGTGCCATTGTCGACGCTGCCGTAATGCTGAACCTGAGCGCGGTGCACAAGAGCCGGGGTGTCGGTAGCCAGCGCTATAGCCTGGTGATTCCGGCGCTGCGCCTCAACGCTGGTGAGCAATTGGCGATCGTCGGCCCCAGTGGCTGCGGCAAAAGCACGTTGCTCGATTTGCTGGCGCTGGTGTTGGCGCCGGATCAGGTGGGCCAGTTTGCTTTCAACAACGTCGACATCGCCGGGCTTTGGCGTGCCGACCAGCAAAGTGTCCTGGCGAATTTACGCAGCCGGCACTTGGGCTATGTGCTGCAAACCGGCGGGCTGTTGGGCTTTCTGGATGTGCGCAGCAACATTGCGCTGTCCCGCAAACTGCTGGGTTTGAGGGATGACGGCAGCGTGACGCGTTTGGCTGAACAACTGGAGATCGCGGATCAGTTGGCCAAAAAGCCGGCCGCCTTGTCCGTTGGCCAACGCCAACGGGTGAGTTGCGCGCGTGCCTTGGCCCACGGCCCGCAATTGTTGTTGGCGGATGAACCTACTGCCGCCCTCGATCCATTGAACGCCGAACGGGTGATGCAGGCGTTGTTGGCCCAGGCCCGGGGAAACGCCACGTGTTGTGTGATCGCCACTCATGACGAACCGTTGGCCCGGGCCAGCGGCTTGTCAGTGCGGCGCATCAGTTGCCGGCGTGACACCGACGGCGGTGTCACCGCCACGCTTGGGGAGGTCTGCTGATGCGCGGCGCGCTGGTGGCTTCCCTGGCCTGGCAGGATTACCGTAACGATGCCTGGCTATCGGCGTGTTCGGTGCTGGCGTTGGTGGCGGTGATCGCACCGTTGCTGGTGTTATTTGGGCTGAAGTTTGGACTGGTTAGCAGTTTGACTGAACGTTTGGAGAATGACCCGGCCACTCGTGAAATCATTCCCCTGGGCGGTGGTCGATTCAGTGGCGCATTTGTCGAGCAGCTCAGTCAGCGTGGCGATGTGGCGTTTGCCTTGCCGCGTACGCGGCAGATTGCGGCCACTGCGGATCTGTCCGTCGGCAGCTCGGCGCTGGTGACGGTGGAGATGTTGCCGACCGCCGCCAAGGATCCGCTATTGGTCGGTTTGCCGATACCTCAAGGCCTGGACCAGGTGGTGCTCAGCCGCACCGCTGCCGAGAAGCTCGGGGCCAAGGCCGGTGATTGGCTGCAAGCCAGTTTTGGTCGTCAGGTGGCAGGTCGTGTCGAGGCGCAGCGCACCCGGGTTCAGGTGTTGAATGTATTGCCGCTGGAAGCGTTCGCCCGGGACGGTTTGTTTGCGTCCCTGGGGTTGCTGGAGGCGGCGGAAGATTACCGGGATGGTCGTGCAGTACCGGCGTTGGGCTGGGAAGGCGATGCGGTGGGCGTGAGCGAGCAACGGGTGTACCCGGCGTTTCGTCTGTATGCCAGAAGTCTTACGGACGTCGAACCGTTGCGGGTGTTTTTTGCCGGGCAGACCCTGTTGGTGTCGACCCAGGCCCAAACCATCGCCCAGGTGCAGTCGCTGAGCCGCAACCTGTCGATCGTGTTCTGGATCATTGCCGGGTTGGCTCTGGCCGGGGCCTTCGCGGCGATCTTCGCCGGCGCGTTGGCGTCGGTGGCGCGCAAGCGTCGGGAGTTGTCGGTGCTGCGGCTGTTGGGGTTTTCCACCGCCGGGCTGTTGTTGTTTGTGGTGTTGCAGGCGCTTTACAGCGCGAGTTTTGCAGCCCTGATCAGCGCCGGGCTGTACGGCTTGGCCGAATCAGGCTTGAATCAATTATTCGTGCAGGTGCCGGGTGAATACGCCAGTCACTTGCTGGTGCAGCATTACGGTGTGGCCCTGGTGGCTATCCTTGGTATCAGCGCCGTGGCAGCGGCGTGTGGCGGTTGGCGAGTGGCGCGTATCCAGGCGTCTGAAGGAATCAGAGATGTATAAGTTACTGGGCGCCGCCGTGGCGCTGAGCCTGGCTTCGATGGCCTGGGCCGATGAGGCAAGCGATAAGCTGGACAACCCCAAGCCGTTGGCGGATGACGTCAGCCTGCCGCTGCCCTGCGAAGGCAACATGGTGTTCCGCTACGCCTATGTCCTGGCCCAGGGCACCCTGGATGACCGCGAAATCAGCCTCGGCTACCCGTTCAGCGAGGGCGAGGCGGGCTATCAGCAGTCGTTTATCTCTGGCTATCGCCGCGACTTCATCAACGGCCAGTTCACCCTCAAGGACCTGCCCACGGATTGGAACAAGGTCATTGCGCCGCTGATGCCCAAGACCGACGCCAAGACCCCGCTCAAGCCGATGCTGTACTTCATCGGCAAGTATGAAGTCACCGCCCGTCAATATGCCCAGGTTATGTCCCAGGCCCAATCCCTGGCCAGCGGCGAGCCGGCCCCGGCGTGCGATGCGCCCACCGGCCTGGCCGGGCGCTTGCCCAAGGTCAAGTTGTCGCGGTTTGAGGCCGAGCGCTTCTCGGCGGTGTACAGCGCCTGGCTGATGAAATATCACCGTGAGCTGTTGCCGGTCAGCGGTCGTGGTGCGTCGGCGGAAGATGGCGGGCTAGGCTTTGTACGGCTGCCAACCGAAGTGGAGTGGGAGTTTGCCGCGCGTGGTGGCCAGGCTGTGAGCCGTCAGGATTTGGAAGGTCGACTCTTCCCGCGACGTATCGAAGGCAGCGAAAGCGACGGCCCGCTGGCGGATTGGGCGGTGTTCAACCAGGTCGCCGGTGGCACCGGCCAGGCGGCCCGGCTGATGCCCATCGGCACCAAGCTGCCGAACCCGATTGGTATGTTCGATGTGATCGGCAACGCCGCCGAGATGGTTCAGGAGTCATTCCAACTGGTTCACGCCGGACGCCGTCAAGGCACCTATGGCGGTTTTGTGGTCAAGGGCGGCAATTACCTCGAAGGCGAGGGCACGCTGTTCACCGGCATGCGTCGCGAGTATCCGTTGTTCGCGGCGGATGGCACCGAACAAAGCAACGAGACCACCGGTTTTCGCGTGGCAATTGGTGCGTTGTCGGCGCCCCGTTCGCGCTACAAGGAGCTGTTCGCCCAGTGGCAGAAAGAAGGCCGGCTGGCTTCGCTGACCGACGCCATCGACGACGCCCAGGACCCGACCAAGCGCCTGGACAGCATCATCGCTGCCAGCGTCGATCCGCGCCTGCAAGCCGAGTTGGGGCTGGTCAACGAAGAGCTCAAGCGCAACGTCTCGCTGATCGCCCAGCAACGCGAGGAAGCCGCCGGCAACCTGATTCAATCCTCCGCCCTGGTGGCCGAGACCATCAACAACTACAACATCCGCCTGACCAATCTGCAGAAAAGTCGTCAACAGGCCGTGGACGCCAAGGACGAGGCCAGCGCGAAACTGTTCACTATGGCGATCGACAATGGACGCAGCGCGCTGGACGGCGCGGTAGCGATCTATATTGATAACCTGGCGACTGGCACGCGCTACACCGATGCAGTGATTCAGGCGCAGTTTCAAAGGATCAAGGAAGAGTTGGATCGCAAGCCAGTGCTGGGTAAGAGCCTGGTGACGCGCGCAACGTTATTCGTTCGTCATGTCGGTAACTATCGCAAACAACAGCGAGCCGACCCGGCGACGATATTGAAGGAATTGCTCGCAGCGAGCGGTCAGCGGTCTTGACCGTTGGTTGTACAGCGAGCTTGGAAGGGACTCAGGCGGCGGTGGGCCGTGCTGGGCTGGTCAAACTTAAAAGAGTACACAACTATGCTTTTCTCCCGTAAAGCTTCTGCTTCGGTTTCCAAGCGTCATCTGCTGCTGATCGCCGCCGGCTTCAGTACTGTATTGACCGGTTGCGCCACGTCCCCCGCCTCCAAGGTGGCCTCGACCACCAAGGTCGAGTACTACCCTAACTGCTACGAGCCGGTGCAGCACTTGCGTGCCACTGATTCGGACATGACCAAGTCGGTCGTGACCGGTGCAGCCATTGGCGCTGCGGGTGGCGCACTGCTGGGTGCTTTGACCGGCAACTCCGACAATCGCGGCCGTAACGCCGCCATCGGTGCCGCGGGCGGCGCCCTGGCCGGTGGTGCGGCAGGTTACTACACCGAGCGCCAGAAGCAGATCACTGATGACAACCAGCGTATTGCTTCCTACGCCACTGACGTCAACAAAAGCTCTTCGGACATCGACCGCAGCACTGCGTACGCCAAGGCATCCCAGCAGTGCTACCAGAGCGCGTTCACCAAGCTGGTGGCTGACCGTAAGGCCAAGACCGTCAACGACACCGAAGGCCGCAAGCGCCTGGCGGAAATCGTCTCCGGCCTGAAAGAGTCCAATGACCTGATCGTCGCCGTCAACGGCAAGGCCAGTGAAGACCTGAACAACTACACCCAGGCTTACGAGAAAGATCTGCAACAAGTCGGCGTGCAGCGTGCAGACGTGGTGACCGTGGCGACTGCCGACACCACGCCAGCAGTCACTCCAACCAAAGGCAAGAAAGCGGTCAAGCCGGCGAAGAAGCCTGTGCTGCCAACCGTGCCTAGCGAAGCGGTGACTACCGAGAAAACCATCCAGACCGCCAAGACCAAGCAGGCTGAAAGCAAGCAGGTTGCCAGCGCAGGTACCACGCAGGTCAACAGCATGTGCAAAAACCCTGACCTGGGCGACTGGGCACCGGTTCCTTGCCCTAACGTCTAAGGGTAAGTTGTTGCTATAAGCGGTAAACGCCAGCCGATCTTCTGCTAATGCGCAAGATCGGTGGCGTTCTGTTTGCAAATCGTTAAACTGCTGCGGCCACTCAATAATTACACCGAGGCCGTGTGCATGAAATTTCGTCTTCTCCTCTGGGTGCTGGGCCTGATGATGGGCAAAGCCAGCCGCAGCAATCCTGCCTTCCAGCAACAGTTGGGTGACAAGGACCTGGCGTTCCAGCTGCAGACCCTCGACGGCAAGGTTGCCCGTCACTTCATTGTCAAAGATCAGCGCATTACCAGCCGCTCGGGTGTCCACCCGGAGCCTGCGTTCGCCATCGCCTTTAAAGATGCTGCCTACGGCTTCGCCACGATGCAGGCGAAGAACAAGCAACTGGCGTTCATGACGGGGATTCAGGACAAGTCGATCCAGATCAAGGGCAACCCGGCGCTGGTGATCTGGTTCCAGGGGTTGACCAAGTATTTGAAGCCGAAGAAAAAGCCGAAGGCTTGAAAGGCTGACCGATAACACCGTGGCGAGGGGGCTTGCCTCCGTTGGGTTGCGAAGCCACCCCAAAGCCAGTCACTGATTTCGGTCTGAAAGAATGCGATGGCCTTATAGGGCTGCTGCGCAGCCCAACGCGGGCAAGCCCGCTCGCCACAAAAGAGCCAGGCAGATCAGCCTTGGCTGAACTGCGACGCCAATTCGCGCAACAACACTTCCGCGTCCAACACCTTGCCCACCGCATCCTCGGCCTTGTCCCGGGTCAGGCCCAGGCGTTCCAGCAGTTCGTCGGGGATCTCGGTATCAGGTCCGGAGCCGATGCCACGGTTGCGCAACAGGCGCACGGCCAGGCACACCAGATTCGGGTACTCGGCATAGTCGCCGTCATAGCTCGGGTCGTGCTGGAAGCGCAACGCGGTGGACAGTTCTTCCGGCATGTCCCAGTAGCGCATCAACCAGGCGCCAATCTGCTCGCGGCTGATGCCCAGCAGGTGTTGCTCAACGTAGCTGTGGCACAGGTGCGGGTTGACCTCCAGGTGCCGGCAGATCAGTGAGAAATGCGGCGGGAAGACGTGGGCCAGCAACAGGTAGCCGAAGTTATGCAGCAAGCCCGCCAGGTAGGTCAGGCCGGCTTCCGGGCGCTGGGCGCGCGGCATGGCGCGGGTCAGGCCTTCGATCACCGCAGCGGTGTAGATCGACTGTTGCCAGTACGGCGTGGCTTGTTGTGGGTGGTCCTTGGGCAGGCTCAAGGTCTTGCCCAGGGCCAGGCCCAATGCCAGGTTGATCACCAGATCAAAACCCAATACGCGAACAATGGCGTCTTCCACCGAGCGGATCTTGCCGGGGGAGGCGTAGTAGGGCGACGCTGCCCAGCTCACCACTTGCGCGGCCAGGGCCGGGTCGGTTTCCACCACGCCGGTGATGTCGTCGATGGTGGCGTTGGGGTCGACCCGTAGTTTGATAATCTTCTGCGCGGTGTCGGCCAGGGGCGGAATCTCGATGGTCGCTTCCAGGCGTTGCTGGATGCGGCGGGCGGTAAACGCCTGCACTGCCTGGGTGATTTCCTCGCGGTCGTCATTCGGGCGGTCGAAGTTGGGCCGGATGCTGCTCAGCGGTTCGCCAAAGTTGGCAGCGCTGGCCTTGGTCAGCATGCGTTTGAAGTCTTCGCTGGCAATCTCCAGCAGTACACCGGCTTCACCCGAGTGGACCAACACGGTGGGTTCGCGCAGCAGACTTTCTTCGTACAGGCAGGGCGAACTGGTCAGTGGTGGCAGGCCGGGCAACAGGCTCAGGCTGTGCTTGCCGAGCATGCGCTCAAGGCGTTCCGGCGACACGGCGGTGAGGCGGCGACCGGTGAGTTCGGTGAGGCGATTGAGGTCCAGCAACTGGCTCTGGGGAAACAGCACCATGAGGGCGCCCACGGCGTCATCCAGCAGCACCGCCTGGACCTTTTGCGCAGGGTTCAAGCCAGGCCGTTCGGCGACTTCCGTGTAGCTGATGGCGAGCTTTGCGAGCAGCGTCCGAATGACCGAGGGAGCGGTCGGGGGCGCTGTAGCGAGGGCAACTTCTGTCATGGCCGGATCCAATTTCCTACAGTCATTGGAGTATAACCAGCTTGATACCGGTGAGGGTCGACTAAGTAGGGTTTGTGACGTCCGTCCTGTTGTAGCCGCTGGCGAGGTACGAGGCTGCGATGGGACCGAGGTCGCGCTCGACTGCAGCAGACCTCAAGTGCGGTCCTGCGGCCCGCATTGCAGCCTCATTCTTCGGCAGCGGCTACAGTTTGCTTTGTCACACTTGGCCGTATTGCTGCCCATGCCGTAACCAGCGATCCAGCAAGGGGCTGACGTGTTGTGGCCAGCGCTCCAGCAACGCTTGAGCGGCATCGCGCACGGCCGGCAGCAAGTCGGCGTCGCGCATCAGGTCAGCGACCTTGAATTGCAGTAGACCGGTCTGGCGGGTGCCGAGCATTTCGCCGGGGCCGCGCAGTTCGAGGTCTTTTTCAGCAATCACGAAACCATCGTTGGTCTCGCGCATTATCCCCAGTCGCTGGCGCCCGATCTGCGACAGCGGTGGGTGGTACAGCAACACGCAATGGCTGGCCGCGCTGCCCCGGCCGACGCGACCGCGCAACTGGTGCAGTTGCGCCAGGCCCAGACGTTCGGGGTTTTCGATGATCATCAGGCTGGCGTTGGGTACGTCCACGCCGACTTCGATCACGGTGGTGGCGACCAACAGTTGCAGGTTGCCAGCCTTGAACTCGGCCATCACCGCGGCTTTTTCGGCGGGTTTCATACGACCGTGGATCAACCCGACCTTGAGCTCGCCCAGGGCGCTGGTGAGGTCTTCATAGGTGGTTTCGGCGGCCTGGCAGGTCAGCTCTTCCGACTCTTCGATCAGCGTGCACACCCAATACGCCTGGCGCCCTTCGGCGCAGGCGCCGCGCACCCGCTCGATCACTTCGACACGGCGGGTATCGGTCACCAGCACCGTGTTGACCGGAGTCCGGCCGGGCGGCAGTTCGTCGAGGATCGAGGTGTCGAGGTCGGCGTAGGCACTCATGGCCAGGGTGCGCGGGATTGGTGTGGCGGTCATGATCAACTGGTGCGGGCACATGCGTCCGCCCACGCCCTTCTGGCGCAGTGCCAGGCGTTGCTGCACACCGAAGCGGTGCTGTTCGTCGATGATCACCAGGGCCAGGTTCTTGAACTGCACTTCGTCCTGGAACAGGGCGTGAGTACCGACCACCATCGGTGCGCCTCCAGCAATCTGTTCCAGTGCGGCTGCGCGGTTCTTGCCCTTGAGCTTGCCGGCCAGCCACGCCACTTCCAGGCCCAACGGTTCGAGCCAGCGTTTGAAGGTGATGAAGTGCTGCTCGGCGAGAATCTCGGTGGGCGCCATCAGCGCCACTTGGTACCCGGCTTCCAGGGCTTGCAACGCAGCGAGGGCGGCGACCACGGTTTTACCCGCGCCTACGTCACCCTGAATCAGGCGCAGCATGGGTTCTTTCTGGCTGAGGTCGTAGGCGATTTCATTGCCAACCCGTTGCTGTGCACCGGTCGGTGCAAACCCCAGGTTGGCCAGGTATTGCGCAGGCAAACGCTTGGCCTTGGGCATCGCCGGTGCGCGCAGGGAGCGCATGCTTTCCCGCAGGCGCTGTTGCGACAGTTGGTGGGTCAGCAATTCTTCGAAGGCCAGGCGATGCTGGGCCCAGTGATGACCGAGGGCTAACTCATCCACATCGGCATCGGCCGGAGGGTGATGCAGGTAGCGGATCGCATCATCCAGCGGTGCCAATTGGTAGTCGCGGGCCAGTTCCTGAGGCAGCCAGTCGGGCAGGCTTTTCGGGCCGAGCATCGTCAGGGTCTGCATGCACAGCTGGCGTAGGCGCTGTTGGGTCAGGCCTTCGGTGAGTGGGTAGATCGGCGTGAGGGTTGTGTCTACCGGCGGAGGTTCGTCGCCGGTGATGGCGCGGTATTCCGGGTGGTAGATTTCAAGTCCTGACGCGCCGGGCCGGGCTTCGCCGTAGCAGCGCACGCGGGTGCCGCGTTTGAGGCCTTCCTTTTGTGCGTTGCTGAAATGGTAGAAGCGCAGGCTTAGGCCACCGGTACCATCCTGCAGGCGCACCAGCAAACTGCGGCGCTTGCCCATGACCACGTCGGCGCCGCTGACGGTGCCTTCGATCACCGCATCCTGCCCGGGGCGCAATTGGCCGATGGGCACGACGCGGGTCCGATCCTGGTAGCGCAGGGGCAGGTGAAACAGCACGTCCTGGAGATTTTCCAGGCCAACCTTGGCCAACTTCTCGGCCATGGCTTCACCGACACCCTTGAGTGCCGTCACCGACACCTGCGACAACTCGGTCATACAGTTACTCAGCTCGCGGCAGGCGGCTTGGCCACCGAACACAGGCGGATCGAGTCGGCGAGGATTTCAATGGCTTTCGGACGCGGGAAGCTGGCACGCCAGGCAATCGCCACGGTACGGAAAGGTACCGGAGGCGTCAGTGGGCGCACGGCGATCACGCCGGGAGCATAGTGATGGCTGTCCACGGCTGACAACGGCAGGATCGAAATACCCAGGCCAGACGCCACCATATGGCGGATGGTTTCCAGGGAGCTGGATTCCACGGTGGTGTGCTTGGCGCCGTCGTTGCCTTTGGTCAGGGTCGGACAGGCTTCCAGCACCTGGTCGCGGAAGCAGTGACCTTCGCCGAGCAGCAGCAAACTCTTGTCGTTGAGCAGGGCGGCGTCGATGGTGTCTTTTTGCGTCCAGGGGTGGGACGCTGGCATCAACACGTAGAACGGCTCATCGTAGAGCGGCAGGGTCAGTACATCTGCCTCGTTGAATGGCAGGGCGATGATGATCGCGTCCAGCTCGCCATTGCGCAGTTTGTCGCGCAGCACGTGGGTGAAATTTTCTTCGATATACAGCGGCATCTGCGGTGCGACGCGGTGCAGTTGCGGAATCAGGTGCGGGAACAGGTACGGACCGACGGTGTAGATCGCGCCGACTTTCAGCGGTGCGGTCAGCTGGTTCTTGCCGGCCTGGGCCAGCTCGCGAATGCTTTGGGCTTGCTCCAGCACCTTCTGGGCCTGGGCGACGATGCCTTCGCCGACTGGCGTCAGGCGCACGGCGCTTTTGCTGCGCTCGAAAATCAGCACACCGAGTTCGTCTTCAAGCTTCTTCACACCCACCGACAAGGTCGGCTGGCTGACGTGGCAACGCTCGGCCGCGTGGCCGAAGTGCTGCTCTTGGGCGAGGGTAACGATGTAGCGTAATTCTGTAAGAGTCATAGCGGGCGTCCATGAGGTTGCGGGCCAAGCATACCGGCTGCAATCGATAGACGCACGTTATCAGAACTTTGGTGGGGATTGAGCGGGGAATGCACAGGATTTTTAGCCGTACGCAGTCAAATGTGGGAGGGAGCAAGCCCCCTCCCACATTGCCTTTACCGGCGACGCTTCTCGATGTTGTAGACGAACGGCGCCACGATCTCGATGCTGCCGCCTTTCAACATCTCGGCCGGCGGCTTGGGCAAAGGCTGGGCGCGACGGATCATGTCCAAGGTCGCGCGGTCCAGGTCGGCGTTGCCGGAGCGGCCCACCAGCTCATAGGACAGCACGTTGCCGTCAGCGTCGACCACGAAGCGCAAGCGGTTCAGGCCTTCTTTGCCGCGCGCCTGGGCGCCCGGCGGGTACTTTTTGTACTTCTGCAGGTGCGCCAGCAACGTACCTTCCCAAGACGCCTTGGCCGCTACTTGCGCCGGTGACGGACCAGGAGTTGGCTGGGCGGATTTTTCCACCGGTGCGTTCTGCGGGGTTTCACTCGGCGGCTCCTCGGAAGGTTTCTCCTTGGGCGGCTCGGGCTTTTTCTCCACAGGCTTGGGCGGCGCAGGTTTTGGCTTGGGCTTGACCGGCTTGGGCACCTGGATTGTCGGTTTCGGTGCTTCGGCCAGTTTCGGTAATGGCAGCTCTTCCACCGGCGCAGGTGGTTGCGGCGGCGTCACCACCTTCGGCGGTGCCGGAGGTGGCGGTGCCGGCATCGGTGCCAGGTCGATGACCATGGCCGCAGGTGGCAGTTGGACCGTGTGAGGTGCCGACCATTGGAGCGCGATGATGATCGCGACGGCGTGGACGCCCAGCACGACGGCGAGGCTGGTGCCATAACGCGTCAGTTTGTGGCGCGTCGTGATCATTTCTTGGCTGCCGTCTCAAGTCCGACCAGGCCTACCTTGAGGTAGCCGGCTGCCCGCAGGGCATCCATCACGCTCATCAGGTCGCCGTAGTCCACGCCCTTGTCGGCCTGGAAGAAGATCGTCGTGTCTTTCTTGCCTTGGGTCTTGGCGTCGAGCACCGCGCCCAGGGTTTCGGCTTTGACTTCTTCTTCGCCCAGGAACAGGCGCTGGTCCATCTTGACGCTGAGGAATACCGGTTTCTCTGGCCGTGGCGCAGGTTTCGCGCTGGAGGCGGGCAGGTCGACCTTGATGTCCACGGTGGCCAGCGGTGCTGCCACCATGAAGATGATCAACAGCACCAGCATCACGTCGATAAACGGTGTGACGTTGATTTCGTGGTTCTCGACGAGTTCGTCGTCGCCTTGATTCAAATGCAGGCCCATGGCCGATTACCCCACTTTCACCATGTGCGGTTGCGAGCTGCGCTCGGTAGGCAGGTGATCGAGGTCACGGCTGACCAACAACAGGACTTCAGCCGAGGCATCCGACACCTGAGCTTTGTAGCCGGCGATCGAACGGGCGAAGACGTTGTAGATCACCACCGCAGGAATCGCGGCCACCAGGCCCAGGGCGGTTGCCAGCAGGGCTTCGGCAATGCCGGGTGCGACAACAGCAAGGTTGGTGGTCTGGGTTTTGGCGATGCCGATGAAGCTGTTCATGATGCCCCATACGGTACCGAACAGGCCGACGAAGGGCGCGGTGGAACCGATGGTGGCGAGTACGCCGGTACCATTGCTCATGTTGCGACCGCAGGCCGCGACCAGACGCTCAAGGCGGAAACTGACGCGCTCCTTGATGCCTTCTTTTTCACGGCTGTTGGCCGACAGGCGCATTTCTTCCAGCGCGTCGTGGACCAGCAGGTGCGCCAGAGTTCCCTTCTTCGCCGCGCTTTCGCTGGCTTCCTTAAGGGTGGTGGCTTTTTTCAGGTTGACGATTTCGGTGCGCAGACGGCGTTTGGCGCCCAGCAGCTCGAAGCCTTTGGCGATCCAGATGGTCCAGGTGATGACCGAAGCGATGGCCAGGCCGATCATCACGATCTTCACGATGATGTCAGCGTTCTGGTACATGCCCCAAGGCGACAGGTCGTGGGCCATGCCCAGGGTGTTGTCTTCTTCCAGTACCACGCCGGTTTCATCGGCGGGCGTTGCGTCTACGGCCTGGGCCGGGTCGGTGGCAGTAGGTGCGGCGGCTGGCGCGGCAGCGTTTTGCTCAGGTGCTGGAGCGGTGGCGGCCGGTTGAGCAACCGGAGCCGTGCTATCGGCGAACGCGGCGGTCGGAGCCAGCAGAACGCTGAACAGCATCGCAGCAATCGCACGCCAGGCGCGGGATGGGCTGTGAGGCTTGGTTGGCGAAGCGGGGAGTTTATTGCGTGTCATGCTGGCCGGACCTGAGAGGAAAAATAGGAGATTGTCCTTCCAGACCGCATTGGGTCGAGGACAAATGGGCGGTTATTATTGCAAGTAATTCTTGTTAACAAAAGTAATACAGTTACTTTATTTGTCTATTTCCTGGCCGCCGGTCACCTGTGAAGGCTAACCTTGGCCTTTAAGAATGGAGTTTTGTGATGTCTGCGCCATCTGTTGTGATTGCCGGTTGTGGCGATGTCGGTAGCCGTCTGGCGACCCAGTTGCTGGCCCTGGGCTGGGAAGTCCATGGCCTGCGGCGTGATATCTCGCGCCTTCCCGAGGGTGTTATCGGGATTGCCGGCGATCTGTTCAACGAAGACTGTCCTGACACCTGGCCGGTGGGCGGCGTGGATTATCTGGTGTATTGCGCGACTGCCACCGATCACGACGAAGCAGGCTACCGCGCGGCCTATGTTCAAGGGTTGCAGCATGTGATCGGCTGGTTGAACGACTATGGTCAGGAGCCTGAGCATCTTCTGTTCGTTTCCAGCAGCAGCGTCTATGGGCAGCAGAGCGGGGAGTGGGTTGATGAAACCTCTGAGACTCAGGCCAGTGGTTACTCCGGCAACGTCATGTTGGAAGCCGAGCAAGTTGCGCTAAAGAGCGGTATTCCGGCGAGCGTAGTGCGCCTCACGGGTATCTATGGCCCCGGTCGTGAGCGCTTGTCGACCCAGGTGCGTGAAGGCTATCGCGTTGCGATTGACCCGCCTTTATATGGCAACCGGATTCACGCGGATGACGCTGCGGGCTTGTTGGCCTTTTTGCTGAGGCATGTGCAGCAGGGCGGTGCGCTGGATAACTGCTACATCGGCGTCGACGACGCGCCTGTGCCACTGGCCGAGGTGGTGGATTGGTTACGTGAATACCTTGGCGTGACTGAATGGGCCGCAGACGCCAGCGTACGACGGGCCGGCAGCAAGCGGTGCAGCAATGCCCGGGCCAAGG
Source organism: Pseudomonas sp. ADAK18 (assembly GCF_012935695.1). Taxonomy (NCBI): domain Bacteria; kingdom Pseudomonadati; phylum Pseudomonadota; class Gammaproteobacteria; order Pseudomonadales; family Pseudomonadaceae; genus Pseudomonas; species Pseudomonas sp. ADAK18. The sequence goes on along the minus strand of NZ_CP052859.1, from coordinate 5,446,947 downwards.
CACTGGGGTGGGTGCCGCGGTATCCGAGCTATCGCGAAGGGTATGCGGCGATTCTCGAGGGTTGAAAAAAAGGAGCCTGCGGGCTCCTTTTTTACGTCACTGTTTTTCCAGCAACCACTGACGTGGGCCTGGTGTGAGTTGGGGTATTTCGTCAGGTTGGGACAGGTTGATCGCCTGGAGAATCTCCAGTTGTTTGCCGTAGCGGACGAAAATCCATCCGTCTCCCACATCACCCGTGCCCAAATAGAGGGTGTCATTGCCTGCGCCTTGAGTGGCGCAATCTCCTCCCAGGCATAACTCGTACCGGTCATTTTTTGCCAGCCCTGACACGCTGCCATCTGCTCTGAATTCTACGGAGTTGCCGACGCCTTGGCCCTCAACGATTTTCCAGTGGCCGCCCATATAGGCTGAATTCAGCGCCTGTCTGAAGGTCGTGCCCCACTTCGCGTCTGCGGCGGCGGGCTGGGTGGGGCGGCTGAACACCTGGCCTGCGGTATTTTTCGTGGTGTGTTGGATCAGTTGCTTGCCATCCGATTGAAGTTCGTCGGTGCCGTGGCCGTTATAGTCGACGGTCCATATGCCAGGCGCCTTTGGCAGCAATTGACCTTCGCCCAGTTCGAACGCATTGCTAAATTGCGCCTTGCCGCTATGGGTGTCGATGTTCCATTCCAGGTTCAAGCCGTGCGCATCAAGTGCTCGTAGCAAGGGTCTGCCTTGGGCCGCGGAATCGATGGCTGCCTGGTTGATCCAGAGCCCGTTGATGTCGGTTATTGACGGCGTGTGAGTGCAGCCGCCCAGCAGGATCAGGCAAAGGACAAGTGATAGGCGCATGGGGGCACTCTGCACGAGGTTGGAAAACGATGGGGCAGACTAAAGAAAAAGGAGCCTGCAGGCTCCTTTGTTCTGTATCACTGTTTTTCCAGCAGCCACTGCCGTGGTCCGGGAGTGAACTGAGGCACTTCGTCAGTTTGGGCAGTATTGATCGCCTGGAAAATTTCCAGTTGCTTGCCTTTGCGAGCAAAGATCCACGGATTACCCTGGCCGCCTTGCTGCAACCAGATGCTGTCGTAGCCGCCGCTCATGGACGCGCAGTCGCCAGCGAGGCACAGCGAGTACTGGTCGGCGCCTGGCAGGCCGGAGACCTGGCCGTTGGCCTGGAATTGCACGGTAGCGCCTTCACCGTTGCCGTTGACGATTTTCCAGCTGCCGCCCATATAAGCTGAGTACAAGGCCAGTTCAAAGTTGGCACCCAGTGGCGCGCCTTCGGGGGCTGGCTCCTTGGGGCGGCCAAAAAGCTGTTCCGGCTCGTTGTCGTTGGCGGCTTGCAGCAGTTGTTTGCCATCACGCTTGAGCTCGGTAGTCGAGCTGCCGTAGAAATTAACGCTCCAGGTACCGGATTTTTCGCCCACCAAGGTACCTTCGGGACGTTCAAAACCATTGAAGTAGCGCGCCTGGTTGGCCTTGGTGTTGACCTCCCATTCGAGGTTCGGGCCATTGGCCTGCAGGGCTTCACGCAAAGGGCCACCCTTGGATGCCGCATCGATGGCGACCTGGTTGATCCAGGTACCGCTGACGTCACGGTCGGCAGGGTTGCTGGCACAGCCGCTGAGCAACAGGGCGAGCAGCGAAGAAGCAACGAGCGCTTTGCGCATTACGGAATCCTTTTAAAACGATGTCGGCGCACCCTTTTGAAGAGAGGGCGCGCCGGGTGTTTTACTCGATGACCAGAATCGCGTCCATCTCAACCTGCGCGCCCTTTGGCAGGGCAGCAACGCCGATGGCGGCGCGGGCAGGGTACGGCTGTTCGAAGTACTTGCCCATGATCTCGTTGACCTTGGCGAAGTGGCTCAGGTCGGTGAGGAAGATGTTCAGCTTGACGATGTCCTTGAACGAACCGCCAGCGGCTTCGGCAACGGACTTGAGGTTTTCGAAGACCTGTACGGTTTGTGCTTCGAAACCTTCAACCAATTCCATGGTTTTTGGGTCCAGTGGAATCTGGCCGGACATGTAGACGGTATTGCCTGCCTTGATCGCCTGGGAATAAGTACCGATTGCCGCAGGTGCCTTGTCGCTGGTGATAACTGTCTTGGTCATGAATGACTCCTTGTAATGGATGGGCTACGCACGCATGCGAGTGATGCGGATGACGCCGGTCAATGCGCGCAGTTTCTTGATCACGCGGGCCAGGTGCACGCGGTCGTGTACGCTGACCACCAGTTGGACCACGCTGATGCGACCATCGCGTTCGTCCATGCTGATTTTCTCGATATTGCCGTCGGCCGCGTTGACGCTGCTGGCCAGCAGGGCGATCAAGCCGCGCTGGTGTTCCAGTTCAACCCGCAGCTCGACGTTGAATTCGCCAGTGACATCCTTGGCCCAGGACAGTTGGATGCATTTTTCCGGGTTGTGGCGGATTTCGCTGATATTGCGGCAGTTGTCCAGGTGCACCACCATGCCTTTGCCCGCGGACAGGTGGCCGACAATCGGGTCGCCTGGGATCGGCGTGCAACACTTGGCGTAGCTGAGCACCAGGCCTTCGGTGCCGCGAATCGCCAGAGGACCTTCCGGACTTGGCAGTTGTTCGCCTTCGCCCAGCAGGCGGCGGGCGACGACATAGGCCATGCGGTTGCCCAGGCCTATGTCTTCCAGCAAGTCTTCGATGGTTTCCTGGCGATACTCGTGGAGCATCGCCTGCACGCGCTCGGCCGGGATCTTGTCCAGGGCGCTGTCGAAGCCGTTGAGTACTTTGTTCAGTAGGCGTTCGCCCAGGCTGATGGACTCGGAGCGGCGTTGCAGCTTCAGGGCGTGACGAATGTGGGTACGGGCCTTGCCGGTGACCACGAAGTTGAGCCAGGCCGGATTCGGGCGAGCGCCCGGTGCGCTGACGATCTCCACGGTGGAACCGCTTTGCAGCGGTTCCGACAGCGGTGCCAGGCGGCGATTGATTCGGCATGCGATGCAGCTATTGCCGACATCGGTGTGCACGGCGTAGGCAAAGTCGACCGCTGTGGAGCCTTTGGGCAGCTCCATGATCCGGCCTTTGGGTGTGAACACATAGACCTCGTCCGGGAACAGGTCGATCTTCACACTTTCGATGAATTCCAGGGAGTTGCCGGCACGTTGCTGCATTTCCAGCACACCCTTGACCCACTGGCGGGCGCGGGCATGGGTGCCTTTTGGCTGCTCGTCGCCGCTGGATTTGTACAGCCAATGGGCGGCAATGCCGTTGTTGGCCATCTCTTCCATTTCCCGGGTACGGATCTGGATCTCGATCGGGACCCCATGCATACCGAACAGCGTGGTATGCAGCGACTGATAGCCGTTGGCCTTGGGAATGGCGATGTAATCCTTGAAGCGTCCCGGCAGGGGTTTGTACAAATTATGTACAGCGCCCAGCACGCGGTAGCAGGTATCAACCTTGTCGACGATGATACGGAACGCGTAGACGTCCATGATCTCGTTGAAGGCGCGGCGCTTGCCGCGCATCTTTTTATAGATGCCGTAGATGTGTTTCTGCCGGCCGCTGACCTCGCCCTCGATCTCATCGATCGCCAGGCAATGGCTCAGGGATTCTTCGATCTTGTTGACGATTTCCTTGCGATTGCCCCGGGCGCGCTTGACCGCCTGGTAGATGCGCGCGGAACGCATCGGGTGCATGGCCTTGAAGCCGAGGTCTTCGAATTCGATACGAATGGCATGCATGCCCAGCCGATTGGCGATGGGCGCGTAGATTTCCAGTGTTTCCTTGGCGATGCGCCGGCGTTTTTCGCCGGACAGCACTTCCAGCGTGCGCATGTTGTGCAGCCGGTCGGCCAGCTTGACCAGAATCACCCGGATATCCCGGGCCATGGCCATGGCCATTTTCTGGAAGTTTTCCGCCTGGGCTTCGGCCTTGGTCTCGAAATTCATCTGGGTCAGTTTGCTGACCCCGTCGACCAGTTCGGCCACGGTTTCGCCAAATTGCGCACTGAGCGCTTCCTTGGCAATACCGGTGTCTTCGATCACGTCATGCAGCATCGCAGCCATCAGGCTCTGATGGTCCATGTGCATGTCGGCAAGAATATTGGCCACGGCAAGAGGGTGCGTGACATACGCCTCGCCGCTTCGGCGGCGTTGGCCGTCGTGGGCTTGTTCGGCGTAGAAGTACGCTCGGCGGACCAGGTTGACCTGGTCTGGGCCGAGGTAGGTCGATAAGCGATCGGCGAGGGCGTCTATGCTCGGCAAAGTATTAACTCCTGCCGTTGGCCGTGACCCTGCGCCGTGCTACGTCGACCAGGCATAGGCTTAGACGGCCTCGTTGGACTCGTCCTCGAACGCTGCAAACAGCGGTTCGTCTTCAACGATTTCAGCGTTGGCGATGAACTCGTAGCTCATCAGGCCTTCGGCGATTTCACGCAGGGCTACAACGGTAGGCTTGTCGTTTTCCCACTGGACCAGGGGCTCTTTGCCACCAGTTGCCAGTTGACGGGCACGCTTGGTAGAGAGCATGACCAGCTCAAAGCGGTTTGCCACGTGGTCTAGGCAGTCTTCAACAGTTACGCGGGCCATGATATTCCTCGGAGCGAATGCAATATGCGCGCTGCCCGGTTGGGCGAGCGGACTGAACAGTTTAAAAAATCACCAGCGTTTAGGGAAGCGCTGATTTTCAAGGACCCGCCTCAAGCGCGCTACAAGTGCCAATGTAAAGCCCTTGCAGCGGTTTTGGGAAGAGCCTGTCAGCCGAGCAATTCGGCCAGTAATTTGCCAAAACGCTGTTGCTGACGTTTCTGCTGGAGCTGATTGGCACGGAAAATCGCCTTCAGATCGTCCAGGGCCTGGGCAAAATCGTCGTTGATGATCAGGTAGTCGTAGTCGACATAATGGCTCATTTCACTGACTGCTTCACGCATGCGGCCTTCGATGACTTCGTCGCTGTCTTGGCCGCGGTTGTTCAGGCGCTGGCGCAGGGCCTCAAGGGACGGCGGCAGAATGAAGACCGAGCGAGCCTTGGGCATCAGTTGACGCACTTGCTCGGCACCCTGCCAGTCGATTTCCAGGATCAGGTCGTGGCCTTCGTCCAAGGTCTGCTGCAGGTGGCTTTGGGAGGTGCCGTAGAGGTTACCGAACACCTCGGCGCGCTCGAGGAAGTCCCCGTGCTCGATCATCTTCACGAACTCATTGCGTTCGACGAAATGGTAGTTCACGCCGTTCACTTCACCGGGGCGCATGGCGCGGGTGGTGTGGGAGACCGAGACGCGGATCTCCTGATCGGCGTCGGTCAGGGCCTTGACCAGGCTGCTCTTGCCCGCGCCCGATGGGGCGGAAATGATGTACAGGGTGCCGGTGCTGTGGGTCATGGGGGTTGCCTTACTCAATATTCTGTACTTGTTCGCGCATCTGCTCGATCAACACTTTGAGGTTGACCGCAGCCGTGGTGCTGCGCGGATCGAAAGCCTTGGAGCCCAGTGTATTGGCTTCGCGGTTGAGTTCCTGCATCAGGAAGTCCAGGCGCCGACCGGCGGCACCTGCGGACTTGAGCACGCGGCGCACTTCCAGGATGTGGGTGCTCAGGCGGTCGAGTTCTTCGGCGACGTCGCTCTTTTGCGCCAGTAGGACCATTTCCTGTTCCAGACGGACCGGATCCAGCTCGGCCTGCATGTCGGCGAAGCGGTCGAGGACCTTCTGGCGCTGGGTCGCCAACATCTGCGGTACCAGCTCGCGCAAGGTGACCACGTCTTCTTCGATGGACGTCAGGCGTTCGTTGATCAGGCGGGCGAGTTCGGCACCTTCACGCTCGCGGCCAGCCTTGAGTTCCTTCAAGCCTTGATTGAACAGCGCCAAGGCTTCGGCATTCAGGGCTTGCGGGTCAGTGGCGTCGGCCACCAGCACGCCCGGCCAGGCCAGGACCTCGAGGGGGTTCAACGCAGCGGGCTGCTTGATCAGGCTGGCGATGGTTTCGGCAGCGGCCACGAGTTGAGCGGCACGATCGCGGTCAATCTGCAACGGCTTGCCGGTGGTTTCTTCGGTAAAGCGCAGGGTGCATTCCAGCTTGCCACGGGACAGGCCCTGGCGCAGCGCTTCGCGGACCGCGCCTTCGAGGTCGCGGAAGGACTCTGGCAGGCGCAAATGGGGTTCCAGATAGCGGCTGTTGACCGAGCGCAGCTCCCAGCTCAGGGTGCCTTGGACGCCAGCTTTTTCGACGCGGGCGAAGGCGGTCATGCTGTGCACCATGGAGGTACCTCGCGATGCAGTCCCGCAAACGGGCGGGCTGATAGGTAGATTGAAGCCGACAGGCTGCGAAGGCGCAGGATTGTAGCGCAACGGGGCGTACGGCCCCAAACAGTGGCTGTGACAAAGGGTGGCAGGTGCGGTTCAGCGCGCTGCTTCGTAACTGGATTTTTTTAGAAGTGCCCACGCGCGGCTGGCAGCTCTATAATGCTCGGCAGTTTTTCGTCCTCAGTACAGGTGTTCCCTATGAAACGTCCAAGTGGTCGCGCTGCCGATCAGCTCCGCTCGATCCGCATCACCCGCAACTACACCAAACACGCCGAGGGATCTGTACTGGTCGAGTTTGGCGATACCAAGGTTATCTGCACCGTCAGCGTCGAAAATGGCGTGCCACGTTTCCTCAAGGGGCAGGGCCAAGGTTGGTTGACCGCCGAATACGGCATGCTGCCGCGTGCCACCGGCGAGCGTAACCAGCGCGAAGCCAGCCGTGGCAAGCAAGGCGGCCGTACCCTGGAAATCCAGCGCCTGATCGGCCGTTCCCTGCGCGCAGCGCTGGACATGTCTAAGCTGGGTGATGTGACCCTGTACGTCGATTGCGACGTGATCCAGGCCGACGGTGGTACCCGTACCGCGTCCATCACCGGCGCCATGGTTGCTCTGGCCGATGCCTTGAAAGTCATCAAGAAGCGCGGCGGCCTGAAAGCCGGTGATCCGCTCAAGCAGATGATCGCCGCTGTTTCGGTGGGCATGTATCAGGGTGAGCCAGTGCTGGATCTGGACTATCTTGAGGACTCGGCTGCCGAGACCGATCTGAACGTGGTGATGACCAGTTCCGGTGGTTTCATCGAAGTCCAGGGCACCGCCGAAGGTGCGCCGTTCCAGCCGCACGAGCTGAACGCCATGCTGGCCTTGGCCCAGAAAGGCATGACCGAACTGTTCGAACTGCAAACCGCTGCATTGGCTGACTAAGTCAGCCTCAAGGAGAAGCGCCATGAGTGACAGTCAACTTTCACTGCCGACGCCGAGCCAGGAAGTTCGCCAGTGGGCGATGCTTTGTCACTTCGCGGCGTTTCTAGGGATGTGGTTTCCGTTCGGCAACCTGCTGGGGCCGTTGATCCTGTGGCAGGTCAAGCGTGAGATGGACCCGTTCATTGACGACCAGGGTAAGGAAGCGCTGAACTTCCAGATCACCGTGGCCATCGCTTCGGCGATTTGTTATCTGCTGATGTTCGTATTGATCGGCTTTGCGCTGCTGGCGTTTGTGTTGATCGCAGCGTTGGTGCTGACCATTATCGGTGGGCTCAAGGCCAATCAGGGCATACCTTACCGGTACCCGTTTACCTGGCGGCTGGTCAAATAGCTCCAGTAGGCACCCACAAAAAAGCCGACAGCGATGTCGGCTTTTTTGCATTCTGGAATCGACCTTAGATGGTCAGGGTCCAGTCGTAGTCCACGATCAGTGGCGCGTGTTGCGAAAACCTAGGCTGACGCGGCAGGCGTGCACTGCGCACGAACCGGCGCAAGCCAGGGGTCAGCAACTGGTAGTCGAAACGCCAACCCAGGTTGAGCATCTCAGCCTGTTCGTTGTCTGGCCACCAGCTGTACTGATCGCCTTCGCGGCTGACTTCGCGCAGGGCATCTACATAACCCATGTTGCCGACAATCTCGTCCATCCAGGCGCGTTCTGGCGCCAGGAAGCCCGGGGATTGCTGGCTGTCGCGCCAGTTCTTGATATCCAGCTTCTGTTGCGCCACGTACAGCGAGCCACAATAAATGTACTCGCGACGTTTGCGTCGCTGTTTATCCAGATAACGGGCGAAATCGTCCATTAGCTTGAACTTCTGGTTCAAGTCTTCATCGCCGTTCTGCCCTGATGGAAGCAGCAAGGTCGCGATACTGACCTTGTCGAAATCGGCCTGCAGGTAGCGCCCGTAGCGGTCGGCTGTCTCGAAGCCGAGGCCGCTGATGACCGCCTTGGGTTGCAACCGCGAATACAAAGCCACGCCACCTTGGGCAGGGACTTCGGCATCACAGGCATAAAGGAAGTAGCCATCCAGTTGGAAGGCTGGGTCGTCCAGTTCAAAGGCGGAGGCGCGGGTGTCCTGCAGGCAGATGACGTCGGCATTCTGTGCTTGCAGCCAACTGAGCAAACCACGCTCGACTGCAGCCTGAATACCATTGACGTTCACACTGATGATCCGCATAAATGGCCCCAAAAATCGCGTGCGTGTATGATACACGCCGTCTACCTAATTAGCTAAATCCGTGGTATCTGAGGCTTTTTTCATGCAGGCGTATCAACGCGATTTCATTCGTTTTGCCATCGATCGCGGGGTTTTGCGCTTCGGTGAGTTCACCCTCAAGTCCGGGCGCACCAGCCCGTACTTCTTCAACGCGGGCCTGTTCAACTCGGGTTCTGCCTTGGCGCAACTGGGCCGTTTCTACGCAGCGGCCATCGTTGAAAGTGGTATTTCCTTCGATGTGCTGTTTGGCCCGGCCTACAAGGGTATTCCCTTGGCCGCTGCGACTGCCGTAGCGCTGGCTGAGCATCACGGGCTGGATCTGCCATGGTGCTTCAACCGCAAGGAAGCCAAGGCCCATGGCGAAGGCGGTAGCCTGGTGGGCGCGCCGCTCAAGGGTGATGTGCTGATCATCGACGACGTGATCACTGCCGGTACGGCGATTCGCGAGGTGATGCAGATCATCGCTTCCCAGGACGGCGCCAAGGCTGCCGGCGTGTTGATCGCGCTGAACCGCCAGGAGCGCGGCAACGGTGAGTTGTCGGCGATCCAGGAAGTGGAGCGTGACTTCGGGATTCCGGTGGTGAGCATCGTGTCGCTGAACCAGGTGTTGCAGTTTCTGGAAGATGATCCACAGCTCAAGCAGCATTTGCCGGCTGTTCGTGCATACCGCGAGCAATTCGGCGTTTGATGTTTCTGTAGGAGCCGGGCTTGCCCGCGATAGCATCACCTCGGTACAACTGATTTACCGAGGTGCCTGCATCGCAGGCAAGCCAGCTCCCACAAAAAAGCCCCCGCTCAACCTGATTGAGCGGGGGCTTTTTGTTTTCAGCGTTTTAAGGGCGCTTGCGATTGCTGATCAGGGTGCCCACACCGGTGTCAGTGAAGATTTCCAGCAGGATCGCATTTGGAACCCGGCCATCCAGGATCAGCGAACTGCCGACGCCGCCTTGCACCGCTTCCAGTGCGCAACGGATCTTCGGCAGCATGCCGCCGTAGATGGTGCCGTCGGCGATCAGGTCGTCCACCTGTTGGGTGGTCAGGCCGGTCAATACCTTGCCTTCCTTGTCCATCAAGCCGGCGATGTTGGTCAGCAACATCAGCTTCTCAGCCTTCAGCGCCTCGGCCACCTTGCCGGCCACCAGATCGGCGTTGATGTTATAGGACTCACCGTTGGCGCCTACACCGATAGGCGCGATCACCGGAATGAAATCACCCTTGACCAGCAGGTTCAGCAAGTCGGTGTTGATGCCGATCACTTCGCCCACTTGGCCGATGTCGATGATTTCCGGCTGGGTCATCTCCGGGGTCTTGCGGGTCACGGTGAGCTTCTTTGCCCGGATCAGTTCGGCGTCCTTGCCGGTCAGGCCGATGGCGCTGCCGCCGTGGCGGTTGATCAGGTTGACGATGTCTTTGTTCACCTGGCCGCCGAGGACCATCTCCACAACGTCCATGGTCTGCGCGTCGGTAACGCGCATACCGTCGATGAAATGACTCTCGATGGACAGGCGCTTGAGCAGGTCACCGATTTGCGGACCGCCGCCGTGCACCACCACCGGGTTGATCCCGACAGCTTTCATCAACACGATGTCGCGGGCAAAGCCGGTTTTCAGCTCGTCGCTTTCCATGGCATTGCCGCCGTACTTGATCACCAGCGTCTTGCCGACGTAGCGTCGAATGTAAGGCAACGCTTCGGAAAGGACCTTGGCGGTATTGGCGGCGGCTTCGCGTTCGAGGGTCATTCAGGGCTCCGGTGCAAAAAATCAGAACGGTAATTGGAGATCAGGGGCAACACGTTTCAACTGGGCGTGGAACACGTCCTTGATGCGCTGCAACTCAGCCTCGGTATCCGCCTCGAAACGCAGTACCAGCACCGGTGTGGTGTTGGAGGCGCGAACCAGGCCCCAGCCTTTGGCGTAATCGACTCGCACACCATCAATGGTGGTCAGGTTGGCGCCTTCGCCCCATTGCGCATCATGCAGTGCGTCAATGATGCTGAATTTGCTCTCCTCGGTCACATGGATATTGATCTCTGGCGTAGAAATATCGTCCGGGAAGGTTGCAAACAGTTCTTCGGCGGTGGATTTTTCCTTGCTGAGGATCTCCAGCAGGCGGGCGGCGCTGTAAATGCCGTCGTCAAAACCGTACCAGCGCTCCTTGAAGAACACGTGACCGCTCATTTCGCCAGCCAACAGGGCGCCGGTTTCCTTCATTTTCTTTTTGATCAACGAATGACCGGTCTTCCACATTAGCGGACGACCGCCGTATTCCTTGATCAGCGGTGTCAGGCGGCGGGTGCATTTGACGTCGAAAATGATCTCGGCGCCAGGGTTGCGGGCGACTACGTCACGGGCGAACAGCATCAGCAAGCGGTCCGGGAACACGATATTGCCGGTGTTGGTCACCACGCCGACACGGTCGCCGTCACCGTCGAAGGCCAGGCCGAGATCGGCACCGACTTCCTCGACCTTGGCGATCAGGTCCACCAGGTTCTCAGGCTTGCCCGGGTCCGGGTGGTGGTTCGGGAAGTGGCCGTCGACGTCGCAGAACAGCGGGATCACTTCGCAGTTCAAGGCTTCGAGCAGTTGCGGGGCGATCACGCCGGCCGCGCCGTTGCCGCAGTCCACCACCACTTTCAGGCGACGGGCGAGTTTGACGTCGCCGGTAATTTTGTCTGAGTAGCGCTGAAGAATGTCGACTTTGGTGACGGTGCCTGCGCCGCTGGTCAGGTCGTTGGTCTTCAGGCGAGTGTGCAAGGCCTGGATCTGTTCGTTGGCCAAGGTGTCGCCTGCGATGACGATCTTGAAGCCGTTGTAGTCCGACGGGTTATGGCTGCCGGTGAGCATCACGCCCGACTTGCCGGCCAGCACGTTGGCCGCGTAGTACAGCGCAGGCGTTGGCACCAGGCCGACGTCGCTGACATGGCAGCCGCTGTCGGCCAGGCCCTGGATCAGTTGCTCAACCAGCTCGGGGCCCGACAGGCGGCCATCACGGCCAACGGAAACATTGGGTTCGTCTTGGGCCAGGCTCTGGGAGCCAATGGCGCGGCCGATCCAGTAGGCAGTTTCGGCAGTCAGGGTCTTGGGGACAACACCGCGGATGTCATAGGCGCGGAAAATGCTGTCGGGAAATGTCGGTGCGACTTTGGCTGCGTTGCTCATGGCGGGGGAAACTCCATCGATAAGGGGCTGGCCTTAGTGGTGACCGGCAGGCTCAAACTGAAGGGTAAGACGGCGTTTTTGGCATAGAGTTCGTAGTGCAAAAGTGCCATCGGCGCCTGAATTCTGTGCGACTAACCGCTTAATACCTTGATTTCGCTTGGGAAATCTTCACGATCAGTTCCGCGTATTCTTCATCCTGAAAAGCCATGCGGCGGTGTCAGGCCGGACAAGGTGCCCAGCCTGACTCAGCTTAGTCAGTGGCTGCCGGAATGCCCGAAACCACCAGCGCCGCGCTGGGTTTCGTCGAACTCTTCGACCAATTCGAAGTGCGCCTGCACCACGGGTACCAGCACCAACTGAGCAATGCGCTCGCCGACGGCGATGTTGAACGCGGTCTGGCCACGGTTCCAGCAGGAGACCATCAGCTCGCCCTGGTAGTCGGAGTCGATCAGGCCAACGAGGTTGCCGAGGACGATGCCGTGTTTATGACCCAGGCCGGAACGCGGGAGGATCATGGCTGCCAGGCCTGGGTCGCCGATGTAGATCGACAGGCCAGTAGGAATCAGCAAGGTCTGGCCCGGTTCGAGAACGGTGTCCTGCTTGAGCATGGCCCGCAGGTCGAGACCGGCGGAACCAGTCGTGGCGTAGGCCGGCAGCGGGAATTCGTTGCCGATGCGGGGGTCGAGGATCTTGGCTTGCAAAGCGTGCATGGAAATTAAACCTGGTTCAGCCGTTGGGCGATAAAAGAGATCAGTTGGCGGGCAATCTTGCCCTTGCTGGTCTGGGCGAAAAGGGTGGCGTGCAGGTCGCGGTCGATCACGCTGCAGGCGTTTTCCTCGCTGTTGAAGCCGATGCTCGGGTTGGCGACATCATTGGCAACGATCAGGTCGAGGTTTTTGTCTTTCAATTTGCGTGCGGCATAGTCCAGCAGGTGCTCGGTTTCTGCAGCGAAACCGACGCTGAACGGACGATCCGGACGGGTGGCAATCGTTGCCAGAATGTCCGGGTTGCGGACCATTTGCAGGAGCAGGCCGTCGCCGCTTGTAGGGTCTTTCTTGAGCTTTTGCGGCGCAACGACTTCTGGGCGGTAGTCTGCTACCGCTGCCGAGGCGATAAACAGGTCGCAGGGAATCGCTGCTTCGCAGGCCGCGAGCATGTCCCGGGCGCTGACTACGTCGATGCGGGTGACTCGATCCGGTGTCGGCAGGTGTACCGGCCCGGTGATCAGGGTCACACGGGCGCCTGCCTCCACCGCCGCTTCGGCCAGGGCAAAGCCCATTTTTCCTGAGCTATGGTTGGTGATGTAGCGCACCGGGTCGATATTTTCCTGGGTCGGGCCAGCGGTGATCAATACGTGCTTGCCGGTCAGGGCCAGGTGCTGGAAGCACTCGGCGGCACACAGTGCAAGGTCGGTGGCCTCGAGCATGCGGCCCATGCCCACGTCGCCACAGGCCTGGCTGCCGGACGCCGGGCCGAAGACCTTGAGGCCACGGCTTTGCAGCAGTTGAGTGTTGGCTTGGGTGGCCGGGTCGCGCCACATGGCCTGGTTCATGGCCGGGGCGATGGCGACGGTGGCGTCGGTGGCCAGCACCAGGGTGGTCAGCAGGTCGTCGGCAATGCCCTGTGCCAGGCGGGCGATCAGGTCGGCGGTAGCCGGGGCGATGAGTACGAGGTCGGCCCATTTGGCCAGTTCGATATGGCCCATGGCAGCTTCAGCCGCCGGGTCCAGCAGGTCCAGGTGAACCGGGTGGCCGGACAGCGCCTGCATGGTCAGCGGGGTAATGAACTCGCTGCCGCCACGGGTCATGACCACGCGCACTTCCGCGCCTTGGTCCAGGAGCCGGCGAACCAGCTCTGCGCTCTTGTAGGCGGCAATACCGCCGCCGACGCCGAGAACGATGCGTTTCCGATACAGACGCTGCATTGGCTTGCCTTTCCAGTTCAGTGATGGCGTTGCGATGCCCCCTCCCCAGGTGAAATCGCACGCAAAAAGATGGCCTAAGATAACACAGCGTCCGCGCCGCAACAGCGGCGCGCGTGCACACGGAGGTGCTATGAGTATTCGCGATTGGCCTGTGGCGGAGCGTCCACGGGAGAAGCTTTTGGAGTTGGGTGCGGCGAGTCTTTCCGATGCCGAACTGTTGGCGATTTTCTTGCGTACCGGGGTGTCCGGTAAAAGTGCGGTGGACCTGGCGCGGCATCTGCTGGCGCAATTTGGCAGCCTGCGCTCGTTGCTGGAGGCCAAGCAGGTGGTTTTCAGCCAGCACCTGGGTTTAGGTCCGGCAAAGTTCGCCCAGCTCCAGGCGGTACTGGAAATGGGCCGGCGTCATTTGGCCGAGCGCCTGCGTAACGATTCGGTGCTGGAAAACCCGGTCGCCGTGCGTGATTACCTCAAGGCGCTTTTGCGTCATGAGCCCCACGAGATCTTCGGTTGCCTGTTCCTCGACTCAAGGCACCGGGTGCTGGGTTTCGAGGCGTTGTTTCAAGGGACTATCGACAATGCCACGGTCTACCCCAGGCAAGTGGTCAAGCGTGCACTGGCTTATAACGCAGCCGCGCTGATCCTGTGCCACAACCATCCTTCCGGCAGCGCCGAGCCCAGCATGGCTGATCGAAAATTGACCAAACTGCTGCAAAAAGCCCTGGAAGTGGTGGATGTGCGGGTGCTGGATCACATCATCGTGGGTGACGGCGATCCCTTATCGATGGCCGAGTACGGATGGATATAGGGGCCGGCGGGCCGGCCCCAAAGGGTTGTCACGGCTTGACGCTGACCTTTGAATAATCCTGGCGCCCAAACGGACTTACCTGATACCCCTCGACATTCTTGCGAGTCAGGGCAAAGGCCGTCGGGTGTGCCAGTGGCAGCCACAGGGCCTGCTGCTGGATTTGTGCCTGGGCCTGCTGATACAGCTTGCTGCGCACACCCTGTTCACTGGTGGTCTTGCCGGCACTGATCAACTTGTCCAGGCCCGGGTCGCAGTAGCGAGCGAAGTTAGTACCTGATTTCACCGCCGCGCAGGAGAACTGCGGGGTCAGGAAGTTATCCGGGTCGCCGTTGTCCCCGGCCCAGCCCATGAATAGCAGGTCGTGCTCGCCGGCCTTGGCGCGACGAATCAGCTCGCCCCATTCGATCACGCGGATTTCCGCCTGGATGCCGACTTGCGCCAAGTCTGCCTGCAACAGCTGTGCACCCAAGCTGGGATTGGGGTTCAGCAGGCTGCCCGAGGGGCGAGTCCAGATGGTGGTCTTGAAACCATCCTTGAACCCGGCTTGCGCCAGTAACGCCTTGGCCTTGGCGACGTCGTGGGGATAACCCGGCAACTCCTTGGCATAACTCCAGGTATTGGGGGGGAAAGGGCCGTTGGCTGGTTCAGCGGTGTCTTCGAATACGGCTTTGACATAGCTGGCCTTGTCGAAGGCCAGGTTGATCGCCTGGCGCACCTGTGGCTTGTCCAGCGGCGGATGCTGGCTGTTGATGGCAACAAATGCGGTCATGAACGCGGGTGTTTTTTCCACCTTGAGCGTGGCGTCCTGCTGGGCGGCTGTGATGTCCAGGGGCTTGGGCGACAGGGCGATCTGGCATTCGTCACGGCGCAACTTCTGCAGCCGCACGTTGGCGTCTGGGGTGATCGCAAAAATCAGGTTATCCACAGCAGGCTTGCCGGCGAAGTAATCCGGGTTGGCCTTGTAGCGGATGGATGCATCTTTCTGGAAGCGCCCGAAGATGAACGGCCCGGTACCGATGGGCTGGCTGTTGAGTTTTTCCGGAGTGCCAGCCTTGAGCAGTTTGTCGGCGTATTCCGCCGGATAGATCGAAGCAAAACCCATACTCAGCGTCGCCAGGAAAGTGGAGTCGGCATGGTCCAGGGTGAAGCGCACGGTTAGTGGGTCCAATGCGTCGATCTTCTTGATCAGTGCAGGCAACTGCAGGGATTGTGCGTGAGGGAAGCCGCTCTGGGCGACCTGGTGCCATGGGTTGGCCGGGTCCAGCATGCGCTCGAAGCTGAAGCGCACGTCTTCGGCGGTCAGCGAGCGGCTCGGGCTGAAATACTCGGTGCGATGGAATTTCACGTCCGGGTGCAGCTTGAAGGTGTACGTCAGGCCATCGGGCGATACTTCCCAACTGTCTGCCAGGCTCGGGACCACTTTGCCGCTGGCGGCGTCAAAGTCCACCAGGCGGTTCATCAGCACGTCCGCTGAGGCGTTGGTGGTGGTCAGCGAGTTGTATTGCACCACATCGAACCCCTCGGGGCTGGCCTCGGTACAGACACTCAGGGTGGTGGCTGCCAGGGCCTGGGAGGCGATAAAAAGAGGGGCTAGCAATAGCGGTAGGGCAGCGAGGCGCATATTCGGTTTCCTTTGCAGATCGAAGGCCCATCTGCGAGTGCAGTCTGGAAAACGCCTACCGTAGTAGGGTGATTGATAAATGACTACCCCATTTTTGCCTGTGCTTTTGGCTCAAATGCTGTTTTGATGGCGCTTCAGGTCGTTTTGCCCGGTACCTTGCGGTACGCGCAGGCGCTGTAAATCATTCTGTGCGACGAGCGGTCAGCTTCTACAGCAGCCCATCCTGGCAACGGCTCAGGCGTTCATGGGTAAGATTTACGTGGGTAAAAACACACGGCCTGTTGTTGCAGTGGGGTCTTTCTGGTATAAAGCAGCGCTCTTTTCTAGGGGCCCGGTTCCTTCGCTTGTAGGTGTAGCCGGTAAGACCCTAAAGAAACGCGGCGCCTGGCGCCAAATGACTGAGAGATTAAGCGGCCAACCCATGCCGGGTTGGGCATGTGGTTTTAGAGGGCTGAGGCATGTCGAGAGTCTGTCAAGTTACCGGTAAGGGTCCGGTGACTGGGAATAACATTTCCCACGCAAACAACAAAACCCGTCGTCGTTTCCTGCCGAACCTGCAGCATCATCGCTTTTGGGTTGAAGAAGAGAAACGTTTTGTCCGTCTGCGCGTATCTGCCAAAGGCATGCGCATCATCGACAAGCGTGGCATCACTGTCGTGCTCGCTGAAATGCGCCGCGCCGGCACAATCTAAGGAGCTATATCATGCGTGAATTGATTCGAATGATCTCTAGCGCCGGTACTGGTCACTTCTACACTACCGACAAGAACAAGCGTACTACCCCGGACAAGCTCGAAAAGAAAATGTTCGACCCGCGCGTTCGCAAGCACGTGATCTATAAAGAAGGCAAAATCAAGTAATTGGTTTTCTTTCTTGTGAAAAAAGCCCGTATCTCACGATGCGGGCTTTTTTTTGTCTGGATAAAGGCAATCAGCCAAAGGTGATGCCTGTTATCGCGTCCTGATCATCCATCTCCAGGTTGATCCGCTCCGGGCAATAATCGGTGGTGCCGTAATGGCCAGCCCGCACAGGGCGACCACTTTCCTGCTGCACCTCGTGAAGAATGGCCTGTGAGTATTTTTGGCCGATGATGTGCTGAAAATCGTCGATTACCTGTTCATCGGTAAGCCGGTCCATGCTGCCTCCTGCTGTGTTGATCTGTTGCGCTGCCTTGGGTTCAAGGCGGCGCAACAGAGTCGCGCAGGTTCGGTGGGCCAGGGAGGTAGATAAATCAGGCCTTTTCTTCGAACACCACGTAGATCTTGCGGCACGTCTCCAATACCTCCCAGGTGCCGGTAAAGCCTGCTGGAATCACGAAGCGATCACCCGCTCGCAGGGTCTTGGCATTGCCGTCGGTATCGCGCAGTACCGAAACACCCTGGACGATCTCGCAGTACTCATGTTCGCTGTAGTTGACCTTCCACTGCCCGACCTCACCTTCCCAGACCCCGGCGCTCATCTGGCCGCACGGACTGTTGTAGTGGTTGTAAATGGTTTGTTCGGGGTCGCCCTTGAGGATTTTTTCCGCGGCCGGGCGGTAGCGGTCAGGCTCGGTCTTGGCCTGGCTGAAGTCGACAATATTCTGAATGTTCATGAGCGTGTCCCGTCTGGCCTGCGGTTGGAATGGCCAAAGTCTATGTTTATTAAAATGAACATCGCAAGGGTGTTTACGACAGTTATGTCAAATATATTGAAACATCCCTGGCCGCTGGTTTAGGGTGGCGGGTGCCTTGAGCCAAACAGATGGCTGGCCGGGCAAGAATTCTTTGAAGGTACCTGAGTACTCACCAGGCCCTTTGTATTCAATAAGAGGAGGACACTCGCATGACCACCCTGACCCGTGCCGACTGGGAACAACGCGCCAAGGATCTGAAGATCGAAGGCCGCGCCTACATCAATGGCGAATACACCGCAGCTGTTTCCGGTGACACGTTCGAGTGCATCAGCCCGGTCGACGGCCGACTGCTGACCACCGTTGCCAGCTGTGACGTCGCTGACGCCCAGCGCGCCGTTGAAAATGCCCGCGCCACCTTCAATTCCGGCGTCTGGTCGCGCCTGGCGCCGAGCAAACGCAAAGCCACCATGATCCGTTTCGCGGCACTGCTCAAGGCCAATGCCGAAGAGCTGGCGCTGCTGGAAACCCTGGACATGGGCAAACCTATCAGCGACTCCCTGAACATCGACGTCCCCGGCGCGGCGCAAGCCCTGAGCTGGAGCGGCGAGGCCATCGACAAGATCTACGACGAAGTCGCCGCCACTCCCCATGACCAATTGGGTCTGGTGACCCGTGAGCCGGTCGGCGTGGTCGGTGCGATCGTGCCGTGGAACTTCCCGCTGATGATGGCCTGCTGGAAACTCGGGCCGGCGCTGTCCACCGGTAACTCGGTGATCCTCAAGCCGTCTGAAAAGTCGCCACTGACTGCCATCCGCATCGCGGCGCTGGCTGTTGAAGCTGGCATTCCGAAAGGCGTACTCAACGTGCTGCCGGGCTACGGCCACACCGTGGGTAATGCCCTGGCGGTGCACATGGACGTCGATACCCTGGTGTTCACCGGCTCCACCAAAATCGCCAAGCAGTTGCTGATCCGCTCCGGCGAGTCGAACATGAAGCGCGTCTGGCTGGAAGCTGGCGGCAAGAGCCCGAACATCGTGTTTGCCGATGCGCCGGACCTGCAAGCGGCTGCTGAAGCCGCCGCCGGTGCCATTGCTTTCAACCAGGGCGAAGTCTGCACCGCCGGCTCGCGCCTGCTGGTGGAGCGTTCGATCAAGGATAAATTCCTGCCGTTGGTGATCGAGGCCCTCAAGGGCTGGAAGCCGGGCAATCCGCTGGACCCGGCCACTACCGTCGGTGCCTTGGTGGATACCCAGCAGATGAACACCGTGCTGTCGTACATCGAAGCCGGGCATGGCGATGGCGCCAAGCTGGTGGCCGGTGGCAAACGCATATTGCAGGAAACGGGCGGTACCTACGTCGAGCCAACGATTTTCGATGGTGTGACGAACGCGATGCGGATCGCCCAGGAAGAAATCTTCGGCCCAGTGCTGTCGGTGATTGCCTTCGACAGCGTGGAAGAAGCCATCGAGATTGCCAACGACACCCAATACGGCCTCGCCGCTGCGGTGTGGACGTCGAACATCTCCAAGGCTCACCTGACCGCCAAGGCGCTGCGCGCCGGTAGCGTGTGGGTCAACCAATACGATGGCGGCGACATGACCGCACCGTTCGGCGGCTTCAAGCAGTCGGGTAACGGCCGCGACAAATCGCTGCACGCGTTCGACAAGTACACCGAGCTGAAGGCGACCTGGATCAAGTTGTAAGCAACACTCGAGATCCCTGTGGGAGCGGGCTTGCCCGCGATAGCATCACCTCGGTGTGACTGACGCACCGAGGTGCCTGCATCGCGGGCAAGCCCGGCTCCCACAGTATTTTCTGGCGTCTGCAAAATAATCATCCACAGGAGCGTGGAAATGCGTTGGGCGACTTACTTCGCCGTCCTGGCCTCGGTACTGAGCGTGGGCCTGGCCTTGGGCGTGAGCATGCCGCTGGTGTCCTTGCGCCTGGAAAGCTGGGGCTATGGCAGCTTTGCCATTGGCGTAATGGCAGCGATGCCGGCCTTTGGCGTTTTGCTGGGGGCCAAGGTCTCCAGTCGGCTGGCGTCACGCCTGGGCACGGCGAACCTGATGCGCCTGTGCCTGTGGGCCGGTGCTATCTCCATCGGCCTGCTGGCGGTGTTGCCCAGTTACCCGGTGTGGTTGTTGCTGCGACTGATGATTGGGGTTGTCCTCACCATCGTGTTTATCCTCGGCGAGAGCTGGATCAATCAACTGGTCGTCGAGCAATGGCGCGGTCGGCTGGTAGCGCTGTATGGCAGCAGCTATGCCTTGAGCCAGCTGTCGGGGCCGTTGCTGTTGGGCGTCCTGGAGACTGATACCAATGCGGGTATCTGGGTCGGCGTGGGATTGTTGACCTTTTCACCGATCCTGCTGATGGGCCGTTCGGGGGCGCCGACGGCGGAATCCTTCAGCGTGACCTTTGGCGACTTGCTGAACTTTTGTCGAGGCTTACCGGCGATCGCTTGGGCTGTCGCGTTGTTTGCGGCCTTTGAGGCGATGATTCTTACGCTGTTGCCGGTGTATTGCCTGCAGCAAGGCTTCACCGCCGAGATTGCCCTGGCCATGGTCAGTACCGTGGTGGTCGGTGATGCGCTGTTGCAACTGCCTATCGGTGCACTGGCGGATTACCTGCCCCGGCGTACCCTGTTTCTCGGCTGTGCGCTGCTGTTGCTGGCGTCGAGCCTGGCAATTCCAGTGTTGATGGATACGCTGCTGATCTGGCCGGTGTGGGTGCTGTTCGGCGCCAGTGCCGGTGGTTTGTTCACCTTGTCGTTGATCCTGATTGGTGAGCGCTATCGTGACGATGCGCTGGTGCGCGCCAATGCCCACATTGCGCAACTGTGGGGTATCGGCTGCTTGATCGGGCCATTGGCAGCGGGTGCGGGTAGCCAGTGGATCAGTGGGCATGCCTTGCCGCTGTTGATGGCGGCGGGCGCGTTGGGGTTGGTGGTGCTGTTGCTGCGCCAGGGTGCATTCGGCGCAACCCAGCCGGCCTAAAGCATGCGCTCCAGGCCTACGGTGGTGGCGAACCAGGCATTGAACCGGCGCCACCACGTGCCCGGTTCCCGGGTCAGGGTGTGCAACTGGCCGTGGTCTTCAGTCACCCACACCACCTGGCCATCCTGCAGTTTCGCCTGATAGCTCAACTCTGGCGCCATGCCTTCCAGCGCCAGGTTGCGCACGTGCTCGGCCAGTTCCGGACTGTCCACCAGCACCCCGACCTCGGTGTTCCACAGCACTGATCGCGGGTCGAAGTTGAACGAGCCGATAAACGACTTCTCTCGATCAAAGATCATCGCCTTGCTGTGCAGGCTGGAATCGGAGCCATGCAGCGAACCGCTGCGAAACAGATGAGGGCCACTGCCGCCGCCATTCCCCGGTTGGCGGCGCAACTCATAGAGCTTCACCCCATGCTCCAGCAAGGCCTTGCGATAGGGCGCGTAACCGCCATGGACCGCCGGCACATCAGTGGCCTCCAGGGAGTTGGTCAGCAGGCTCACCGACACCCCTGCGTCGGCACGGCCGGTCAGGTACACCAAGCCGGGCTGCCCAGGCACGAAGTAGGCCGAAATCATCATCAGCTCATGGTTGACGCCCTGCAGTTCCGGCGCCAATTGGGTGGTCAGCAGCAACTGTGGATCGGGATCGGCCTTGGCCAGGACTTTGCTCGGCGCGTCCCACAACGCCTGGTTCCAGGCCCAGATCAACTCGTGGCGCCAGATGTTCATGCGCGGCTGGGTCTTGTAGGCCCTCAAGCGGTTGTACAGGGCATGGTTTTGCTGGCGGGATTCGGCAAGAGAGTCTTCCAGGCGCAGGCGGGCGTTGGCCAAGTCTCCTTTCGACGGCGCGCTGGAGATGAAGTCGCCAATGGGCTTGCTCAAGGCGCTGTTCCAGTACTGGTCGAAGCTATGCCCCAACTGCTCGGCCACTGGACCGACGCTGAGCATGTCGATATCGGTGAAGTTCAGGTTGGGTTCGGCATCGAAATACTCATCCCCCAGGTTGCGCCCACCGACGATGGCCGCGCTGTTGTCTGCCAGCCACAATTTGTTATGCATGCGCCGGTGTTGCAGCGACAGGTTGAACAGCCGGCCCATGGCACGCGTCACGCCGGTGCTGCGGCCCAGGTGCAGTGGGTTGAACAGGCGAATCTGGATCTGTGGGTGGGCGGCGAGGGTGGCGATGATCTGGTCCAGGCCGTCGCTGGTAGTGTCGTCCAGCAGGATACGTACACGCACGCCACGGTCGGCGGCCTTAAGTAGTTCATCCACCAGCATCCGCGTGCTGATGCCGTCATGGACGATGTAGTACTGCAAGTCGAGGCTGATCTGGGCGTTGCGGATCAGTTCGGCGCGGGCCATGAAGGCTTCGCTGCTGTTGGGCAGCAGGCGAAAACCGGAGCGGCCCTGATAAGGCGCGGCCTGTGCCTGGATAGAACGGCCGAAGGAGGAATCCTTGGCGGGAATGGCATCGCTCGGGGTGCGCGGCACATCCACAGTCGCGCAGCCGCCCAGACCCAGGACCCCCAGCAGGAAAATCGGTAAAAGCCGTTGGCTCATCAAGGATGTCGGTTCCGAAGCAGGGCGGTTGTCGGCATATGACGGGTATTTCTCGCGAAAGGTCAGTCCTGGCCCTGTTCGGTTTCAGCCAGCAGCTTGATGGCGGCCACACCGACCTTGCGCACGGCCTCTTCAACCTGGGGCGTCGGTTTGGCAGCGTAGTTCATCCGCAGGCAGTTACGGTATTTCCCGGAGGCAGAGAAGATACTGCCCACGGCAATCTGTACGCCTTGGTCGATCAGTACTCGATTGAGCTTCAGTGTGTCGAAACTTTCCGGCAGCTCTACCCACAGCATGAAACTGCCTTGCGGACGGCTGGCCCGGGTGCCGGCGGGGAAGTAGCGGCTGACCCAATCCAGCATCAAGTCGCGGTTGCGCTGGTATTGAGTGCGCATGCGCCGCAAATGGGGCTCGAAATGGCCGCTCTTGAGAAACTCGGCAATGGCGATCTGCGGTTGGGTGGCGGTGGCGCCGGTGCTGATGTATTTCATGTGCAGCACCCGCTCCAGGTAGCGACCGGGCGCGACCCAGCCGATCCGCAGGCCGGGTGCCAGGGTTTTCGAGAACGAGCTGCAGAGCAGGACGCGGCCGTCTTCGTCGAAGGATTTGATGGTGCGCGGTCGCGGGTAGCTGTAGGCCAATTCGCCATACACATCGTCTTCGATGATCGCCACGTCAAAGCGCTGGGCCAAGGTCAGCAGTGCGCGTTTGCGCGACTCCGGCATGATGTAGCCCAGGGGGTTGTTGCAGTTGGGGGTCAGCTGGATGACCTTGATCGGCCACTGCTCCAGGGCCAATTCAAGGGCTTCGAGGCTGATGCCGGTCAATGGGTCGGTAGGAATTTCCAGGGCTTTCATGCCCAGGCCCTTGAGGGTTTGCATGGCGCCGTGGAAGCTCGGCGAGTCCACCGCAACGATATCGCCGGGTTCGCAAATGGCGCGGACACTGGCGGACAGCGCCTCATGGCAGCCGGTGGTGATCACCAGTTCCTGGGGCCCCAGCTGGCAGCCTGAGTCCAGCATCAAGCGGGCAATTTGTTCACGCAACTCTAGGCTGCCGAGGATGGTGTCGTAATACAGGCCTGGCATGTCCTGGCGTCGACTGATGCGGGCCAGGCTGCGGAGCAGGGGTTTCATGGTCGGTGACAATACATCCGGCATGCCCCGGCCCAACTGTATGACGTCTTTGCGTGGCACCGCGCGAATCAGTTCGAGCACTTGGTCCCACTGGGAAATTTCCACCGGCCGCTGGGCCGGACGGCCTACTGCTGGCAACGCCGGTAACTCGCGCCCCACCGGTACAAAATAGCCGGATTTGGGTTTGGGCATCGCCAGGCCGTTGTCTTCCAGCAACCGATAAGCTTGCTGCACGGTGCTCAGGCTGACCCCATGTTCAACACTCAAGGCCCGCACCGAAGGCAGTCGGTCGCCGGGGCGATAGAAGCCTTGTTCGATACGGGTGCCCAACAGTTCGGCGAGGTTTACATAAAGAGTCATGGTGGTCGCTCCCGAGAGACCAGTACAGATAGGCTGAAAATACAGGATTCAGCGGCAGATAGGCAGTATCTGTATGGAATTAATACAGGTCTGTTGAATCTGTCATGGTTTTTGCGGTTGGCTCATCCTGTTCACTCATGGCAACAAGCAAATGAGGGACAGGAAAATGAGCGGTTTGAGCGATGTGCGGCTGGCGTTACACAGTCAGGAACTGGAGGCAGGGCAGGAGCGATTGATGTCGGCGCGCAATACGCGCTCCGGACTCAGCCGATGGGCCTTGTTCTGGCTCCGCCGGCACACGCGTCAAGCCTTGTTGGAACTGACGCCGGAGCAACTACGGGATATCGGCCTGAGTGCCGAACAGGCGCGCCAAGAAGGCCTGAAACCCTTCTGGCGCGGTTGATTCAGACCAGTTCTTTCAACCGGTGCCAGAGCATCCCCAGCGCCAACAGGGGCGAGCGCAAATGCTTGCCGCCAGGGAAGGTGATGTGGGGCACCTTGGCAAACAGATCGAAGCGTCCAGCCTGCTGGCCGCTGATGGCTTCGGCCAGCAGCTTGCCGGCCAGGTGGGTCGCATTGAGGCCGTGGCCAGCGTAGGCCTGGGCGAAATACACATTCGGTTGATCCGCCAACCTGCCGATCTGGGGCAAGCGGTTGGCACCGATGCCGATCATCCCGCCCCATTGGTAGTCGATTTTCGCATCAGCCAATTGCGGGAATACCTGCAGCATCTTCGGGCGCATGTACGCGCCGATGTCCTTCGGATCCCGTCCGGAATAATGACAAGCACCGCCGAACAGCAAGCGCCGGTCGGCTGAAAGCCGGAAGTAATCCACCGTGACCCGCTGATCGCACACCGCCATGTTCTGCGGCAACAGGTCCGCGGCCTGTGCTTCGCTCAAGGGTTCGGTGGCGATGATGTAACTGCCAGCGGGCAGCACTTTACCGCTCAGGTGCGGGTTGAGGCCGTTCAAATAAGCGTTGCATCCCAGCACCAGGGTTTTGGCGCGCACGCTGCCCTGGGCGGTGTGGACCTTGACCTCCGGTCCGTAGTCGATGCGCAGCACTTCGGATTGCTCGAACAGTTTTACGCCCAGCTGTTGGGCGGCGGCGGCTTCACCCAGGGCCAGGTTCAGCGGGTGCAGGTGCCCCGAGCCCATGTCGATCATGCCCCCCACGTACCGGTCGGAACCGATCACGCTGCGCATGTCCGAGGCTTCCAGCAGACGCAGCTCATGGCGATAGCCCAGGCTGCGCAGTTCTTCGGCGTCGGCGGTGAGGCTTTCGAGGTCACGGGGTTTGTTCGCCAGGTCGCAGTAGCCCCAGGTCAGGTCGCAGGCGATCTGTGAACGGTCGACCCGCTGGCGCACGATCTCCACCGCTTCGAGCCCCATCAGTTTCATCTGCCGTACGCCGTCGGTGCCGATGACATTGGTAAACTGATCAAGGCCGTGACCGACGCCGCGAATCAGTTGCCCACCGTTACGTCCGCTGGCACCCCAGCCGACCTTGCGTGCTTCCAGCAGCACGACGCTGAAGCCGCGTTCGGCCAGTTCCAGCGCCGTGTTGAGCCCGGAAAAACCGCCGCCGACCACGCACACATCGGCCATCACTTCTCCCGCCAGCACCGGATAATCAGGCTGGGGCAGGCTGCTGGCGGCGTAGTAGGAGGTGGTGTGCCGGGCGCTGGCGGTCATGGAGAGCATCCGTGTTTGGAAAATTTGACGCAGGATACAGCGGTCGGGCGGAGCTGTCTCGGCGGGGGCTTTTAGGGCAGAATCCACGCCTATTCGTGGTTTGGTATGTGTTTCGATGAGTTGCAACAGTCAGAAAGTCAACGCGATGCGCCGCCAGATTCCCTCGTTTGAGTGTGTCCCTGGCTGCCATGACTGCTGTGGGCCGGTGACCACCTCAACCGAAGAAATGTCGCGCCTGCCCCGTAAGACCGCTGCCGAACAGGAAGCGGCCATGGACGAACTCAACTGCGTACACCTGGGGCCTAACGGCTGCACCGTCTACGACGAGCGGCCGCTGATTTGCCGGCTGTTCGGGACCACGGCGACCTTGCCGTGCCCTAACGGCCGCCGCCCGGTGGAGTTGATCCACCCACGGGTCGAGAAACAGATTCATGAGTACATGGCGAGCACGCGCCAAGTGCTGGTCTGAAGATCATCCTCAGGTTGTAGCCGCTGCCAAGGCACGAGGCTGCGACGAGTTGCGAAGCGACCCTTGAGCGGACACGCATCGCAGTCTCGTGCCTCGGCAGCGGATACAGAAGACCACAGCAGCTTGTGCCCGCAGCTACAGGTTCAATCCGGGATGGGCAGGTTCAAGCTCTCCTTCACCTCTTCCATCACGATATAGCTCTTGGACTCCCGCACATGGGGCAGCTTGAGCAGGATGTCGCCCAGCAGTTTGCGGTACGAAGCCATCTCCGAGATGCGCGCCTTAACCAAGTAGTCGAAATCCCCCGATACCAAATGACACTCCAGCACATGGGGCAGTTTCAGCACGGCGCGTCGGAACTCTTCAAAGGTGTCGCCGGACTTGTAGTCGAGGCTGATCTCGACAAACACCAGCAGGCTGCCCTTCAAGTGCTGCGGATTGAGTCGGGCGTTGTAGCCCATGATGATCCCTTCGCGCTCCAGGCGCCGGACCCGCTCGGTACACGGCGTGGTCGACAGCCCGACCTTTTCCCCCAGCTCTGTGAAGGAAATTCGCCCGTCTGCTTGCAGGATGCGCAGGATGTTGCGGTCGATCTTGTCCAGCTCCCGCTTGGTCTGGGTGTTGGTACGCATAGGGGATGCGCCTCCGTGAAAAGGGTTTTTGCCGAGAATTCTCGCCAAATATAGGCAGTTATATAGTGAAATGCACTGGTGATTGCTTTTTATACTGCGCGTATCTGTGTACTGAACAACAAACGTCAGCGGCCAAGCCGTGATGAGGATATAAAATGCGCGTTCTGGTCTTGGGTAGCGGTGTCATTGGCGTGGCCAGTGCCTACTATTTGGCACGGGCTGGTTTTGAAGTGGTTGTGGTCGACCGTCAGCCGGCAGCTGCCATGGAGACCAGCTTCGCCAACGCCGGGCAAATCTCGCCAGGCTATGCCTCGCCATGGGCTGCCCCGGGCGTTCCGCTCAAAGCCATCAAATGGCTGCTGCAGCGCCACGCACCGCTGGCGATCAAGGCTACGGCCGATATCGACCAATACCTGTGGATGGCGCAGATGCTGCGTAACTGCACCGCCAACCGCTATGCAGTGAACAAAGAGCGCATGGTCCGCCTGTCCGAGTACAGCCGTGATTGCCTCGACGAATTACGCGCAGAAACCGGTATTGCCTACGAAGGCCGTAGCCTGGGGACGACTCAACTGTTTCGCACCCAGGCCCAGCTCGACGGCGCGGCCAAGGACATTGCGGTCCTGAAAGAGTCCGGCGTACCGTTCGAACTGTTGGACCGTGCCGGCATTGCCCGCGTCGAGCCTGCCCTGGCCAACGTCACCGATATCCTCGCCGGTGCCTTGCGCCTGCCGAACGATCAGACCGGCGACTGCCAGATGTTCACCACCCGTCTTGCCGAAATGTGCAAGCAATTGGGTGTCGAATTCCGCTTCGAGCAAGACATTCAGCGCCTGGACTACGCCGGTGATCGCATCAACGGTGTGTGGGTCGACGGCAAGCTGGAAACTGCCGACCGTTACGTGTTGGCGCTGGGCAGTTACTCGCCGCAGTTGCTCAAGCCTTTGGGGATCAAGGCGCCGGTGTACCCGCTCAAGGGCTACTCGATGACTGTGCCGATCACCAACCCGGCGATGGCTCCGACCTCGACCATTCTCGACGAAACCTACAAGGTGGCGATCACCCGATTCGACAATCGCATTCGCATTGGCGGCATGGCTGAAATAGCTGGTTTTGACCTGTCGCTGAACCCGCGTCGGCGTGAAACCCTGGAGATGATCGTCAACGACCTTTATCCTCAGGGCGGCGACCTGAGCCAAGCCAGTTTCTGGACCGGCCTGCGCCCAACCACGCCAGACGGCACGCCGATTGTGGGGGCCACCCCATTCAAAAACCTGTTCTTGAACACCGGCCACGGCACCCTCGGCTGGACCATGGCCTGTGGCTCTGGTCGTTTGCTCGCGGACTTGATGGCGAAAAAAACGCCGCAGATCAGTGCCGAAGGCCTCGATATTTCCCGTTACGGCAACCACCAGGAGTCTGCAAAACATGTCAATCCAGCGCCAGCTCACCAATGAGCGCATGAGTCAGATTGTTGTCCACAGCGGTACCGTGTATCTGGCGGGGCAGGTCGGCGACGACATGAACGCCGGGATTGAACAGCAGACCCGTGAAACCCTCGGCAATATCGAGCGTTTGCTGGATCTGGCCGGTACCGACAAGAGCAAGCTGCTGTCGGTGACGATCTACCTGAAAGACATTGATGCCGATTTCGCCGGCATGAACGCGGTGTGGGACAAGTGGCTGCCAAAAGGCGTCGCCCCGGCCCGTGCCACAGTTGAAGCAAAGCTCTGCGAACCGGAAATCCTGGTTGAGCTGTCGGTCGTGGCCGCTCTGCCTTAAGTAAAATCCCTCTCCCGGTGCCGGCGCTGTCGGTCGGTACCGGTTTTTCTTCCCCTTGCCGCCTAGAAGCCTGCCGCCATGCGTCCTGCCCGTGCCCTGATTGACCTTCAAGCCCTGCGCCACAACTACCAACTGGCCCGTGAAATCACGGGGGCCAAGGCCCTCGCGGTGATCAAGGCTGATGCCTACGGCCATGGCGCCGTGCGCGTTGCCCAGGCGCTGGAAGCCGAGGCCAATGGGTTTGCTGTGGCCTGCATCGAGGAAGCACTGGAATTGCGGGCCGCCGGGATTCGCGCGCCGGTACTGTTGCTGGAAGGCTTTTTCGAGGCTGACGAGCTGCCGCTGATCATCGAGCATGACTTCTGGTGTGTGGTGCATTCGCTGTGGCAATTGGAGGCGATCGAGCAGGCTCGCCTGAGCAAGCCGCTGACCGTCTGGCTCAAGCTGGATTCGGGCATGCACCGGGTCGGCCTGCACCCCAAGGATTTCCAGGAGGCTTATCAGCGACTGCTGGCCAGCGGCAAAGTGGCCAAGATCGTCTTGATGAGCCACTTCGCTCGCGCTGACGAGCTCGATTGTGTTCGCAGCAATGAACAAGTGGCGGTATTTGAAGCGGCGCGCCAAGGCCTGTCGGCCGAGGTCAGCCTGCGCAACTCGCCGTCGGTGATGGGCTGGCCGAACGTCTCCAGTGATTGGGTTCGCCCAGGCATCATGCTCTACGGTGCCACGCCCTTTGGTGAAGACCAGGCGATCGCCGCACGTTTGCAGCCGGTGATGACCCTGGAGTCGAAAGTCATCTGCGTACGTGAACTGCCGGCGGGTGAGCCGGTGGGCTATGGCGCCAGGTTCGTCACGCCCAAACCGATGCGCATCGGGGTGGTGGCCATGGGTTATGCCGACGGCTACCCACGCCATGCGCCGACCGGTACGCCAGTGCTGGTGGCGGGGCAGCGCAGCCAATTGCTCGGTCGCGTGTCGATGGACATGCTGTGTGTCGACCTGACCGACGTCCCCCAGGCCGGGCTTGGCTCCACCGTCGAGCTGTGGGGCAAAAACATCCTCGCCAGTGACGTTGCTACCGCTGCCGAGACCATCCCCTATCAGATTTTCTGCAACCTGCGACGAGTGCCGCGGCTCTATTCCGGCACTTAACCGCCGGCTACGAACAGAGCAGCTCAGGATTTAGGTCCAAGTGTTGTAAATACTGAACGCTGTCGCCATGATAACGCTCAATTTCTTTACGACCTGAATCCTAGGAGGCTCCTGCATTGGACGTCGGCGAACGACTGCAATCCATCCGTAAACTGAAAGGTCTTTCCCAGCGCGAGCTTGCCAAGCGTGCGGGTGTCACCAACAGCACCATCTCGATGATCGAGAAAAACAGCGTCAGCCCCTCCATCAGTTCCTTGCGAAAGGTGCTGGGTGGCATTCCCATGTCCATGGTCGAGTTCTTTTCCGAGGAGATCCTCCAGGAAAAACCGACCCAGATCGTCTATAAAGCCAATGAGCTGATCGACATCTCCGACGGCGCCGTCACCATGAAACTGGTGGGCCGGGCGCATCCGAGCCGGGCGATTGCGTTTCTCAACGAGATCTACCCGCCAGGCGCTGACACGGGTGAAGAAATGCTCACCCACGAAGGTGAGGAGACCGGGATTCTGGTGGAAGGTCGCCTGGAGTTGGTGGTCGGTCTTGAAATTTTTGTGCTCGAAGCCGGCGATAGCTACTACTTTGAAAGCACCAAGCCGCACCGTTTTCGCAATCCGTTCGATGTGCCGGCGCGACTAATCAGCGCAGCCACACCCGCGAACTTTTAAGAAGAGAGGCGTCCTGCTTGCATGGCAGAGGTGCCCGACGCAGTATTCCGTCGTGATGAATCTCCCCTTGGATAATAGGGTTGTTTCAGCGGGGCGGGCTAACCGTTATACTTTCGCCGCCTGCGAAACCGTGGCCGCAGGCGTGAATAGCCACCATTGAGGGTGAACGCGTGAACCTAATTATGAAAATGCTGGCTGCACCAGCAACCGTACTGGCCCTATGGGCTGTCAGCGCTCAAGCTGCGACCAATGATGAGATTGCCAAGCGCCTGGAGCCTGTGGGCCAAGTCTGCGTCCAGGGGCAAGAGTGCAAGGGGATGGAAGTCGCTGTAGCCGCAGGCGGCGGTGGCGGCGCGAAAACGCCGGATGATGTGATTGCCAAACACTGCAACGCTTGCCACGGTACCGGCCTGTTGGGTGCACCGAAAATTGGTGACAGTGCCGCCTGGAAAGACCGTGCCGACCACCAAGGTGGCCTCGACGGTCTGCTGGCCAAGGCCATCACCGGCCTGAACGCCATGCCGCCAAAAGGCACCTGTACCGATTGCTCGGATGACGAGCTCAAGGGCGCAATCGAGAAGATGTCTGGCTTGAAATAAGCCGATCTTCGCTAAAAAAGCCGCTGACCAGCGGCTTTTTTGTGCCCGCGATTTTTCGTTAGAGGCTGTTCTTTGCAGCAAAGACCCGGCAAGCTCGGTCGAACCCCAATTCATGGAATGTTCGGGAGGGTCGGATGGTGCAGTTGTGTTCAATCGAGCAAGCGGTCGATGACGTACTGGCGCGGTTGCCGGCGCATATTCATATGGGCATGCCCCTGGGCCTGGGCAAGCCCAACCTGTTCGCCAATGCGCTGTACCGGCGCATCGCCAAACTGCCGGACCGGGCGCTGACGATCTATACGGCCTTGAGCCTGGGCCGTCCGACCATGGGCGACGGTTTGCAGAAACGCTTCCTCGGCCCCTTTATCGAACGGGTTTTCGGCGACTATCCGGAGCTGGATTTTCTTGCCGACCTGCACAAGGACAGCCTGCCGGCGAATATCCACGTCGAACAGTTCTTCATGCAACCTGGCAGTCTGCTCAACAGCGCCCCGGCGCAGCAGGACTATGTCAGCAGCAACTACAGCCATGCCGCCCGAGACATCAATGCCGCCGGTTTGAACCTGGTGGCGCAATTGGTGGCCAGCAGCAGCGAACACCCGGATCGCTTGAGCCTTAGCTGTAACCCCGACATCACCCTCGACCTGCTGCCGATGATCGCCAAGCGCCGCGAGACGGGGGAGACCATTTTGGTGGTCGGCCAGGTCCACGGCGACTTGCCGTACATGCCCGGTGACGCCGAGCTGGGCATGGATGAGTTCGACTTCCTGATTGATGAGAAAGACAGCACCACGCTGTTCTCCACGCCGAACATGCCGGTGGGCTGCCAGGACCACTTTATCGGCCTGCACGCCAGCACCCTGGTGCGTGATGGTGGCACCTTGCAGATTGGTATCGGCTCCATGGGCGATGCGCTGACGGCTGCCTTGCTGGCACGTCAGGCGGACAACGAAGCGTATCGCCAGTTGCTCAGCGATCTGGATGTGTACCAGTGGGCGCCGCTGATCAGCCGGGAGGGCGGGGTCGAGCCCTTCGCTCGTGGTCTTTACGGCTGCAGCGAAATGTTCGTCAACGGCTTGCTGGTGCTGGCGGATGCCGGGATTGTCCGCCGCAAGGTTTATCCGGATGTCGCGACCCAGGAACGGGCCAACGCCGGCACTCTGGACGAGGCTGCGCAGCCCGACGGAATCTCGGTACATGGCGGCTTCTTCCTGGGGCCGCGCAGCTTTTATGACCGCTTGCGGGACCTACCGCAGAGCAAGCGCCTTGAATTCAACATGACCCGTATCAGCTACATCAACGAGCTGTACGGGCAGGAAGAGCTCAAGCGTTTGCAGCGTCTGGATGCACGGTTTATCAACAGTGCCTTTACCGTGACTCTGTTGGGCGCGGGGGTGGCGGACCAGTTGGAAGACGGTCGGGTGTTGAGTGGTGTGGGTGGGCAATACAACTTTGTTGCCCAGGGCCATGCCCTGGAGGGCGCGCGTTCGATTCTGATTCTGCGCAGTTGGCGTGAGTCGGCTGGGGAGGTCAGTTCCAATATCGTCTGGGAGTACGGCCACTGCACCATTCCCCGGCACCTGCGGGACATCGTCATCACGGAATATGGCATTGCCGATTTGCGTGGGCAGACCGATGCCAAGGTGATTGAGGCGCTGCTGAACATCACCGACTCGCGGTTCCAGGAAGCGTTGATCGAACAGGCGCAAAAGGCCGGCAAGCTGCCGAAGAATTTTCAGCTGAATCCGCGTTTTGCCGACAATACGCCGGAGCGTTTGCAGGCGATCCAGGCGCGGCATCCACGGTTGTTCCCGGAGTATCCGTTGGGCTGTGATTTCACCGATGAAGAGCGGGATTTGTTGCGAGCGTTGAACTGGCTCAAGAGCAAATTCAAGCTGACGGAGATTTTCGAGCTGGGCAAGGCGGCACTGGATGCACCGGAGCCGGAGGCGTTTCCCGAGCATTTGCAGCGGATGGGGTTGGCGAAGCCGGATGGGTTGAAAGAGGACCTATATCAGCGGCTGTTGTTGGCCGGCTTACAGGCGACCGCGCATTAGCAGACAACACAAATCAAATGTGGGAGCTGGCTTGCCTGCGAATGCAGTTGTAGCCGCTTTCGCGAGCAAGCCCGCTCCCACATTTTTAACCGTGCCCGCTCAAGATTGCTGGGGTTATCGATTACTCGATAAAGGTCACAACCCCACCCGCCAGGGACTTCACCCGAGCCAGGGATTCAACCCGATAACCCTGGGAGTCCAACTCCGCACGCCCACCCTGGAACGACTTCTCGATCACGATCCCCAAGCCCGCCACGGTCGCGCCGGCTTGCTTGATGATCGAGATCAGTGCCTGGGACGCCTTACCGTTGGCCAGGAAGTCATCGATGATCAGCACGCGGTCGCTGCTGGTCAGGTGGCGCGGGGAAATCGCCACGGTGCTTTCTGTTTGCTTGGTGAAGGAATATACCGTCGCCGACAGCAGGTTTTCGGTCAGGGTCAGGGACTGGTGCTTGCGGGCGAAGATCACCGGCACGCCTAGGTTCAGACCGGTCATGATCGCCGGGGCAATGCCCGAGGCTTCGATGGTGACGATCTTGGTGATGCCCGAATCCTTGAACAACGCGGCGAATTCGTCGCCGATCAGTTTCATCAGCGCCGGGTCGATCTGATGGTTCAGAAAGGCGTCGACCTTGAGTACGTGATCGGAAAGCACGATGCCTTCTTCGCGAATTTTCTTATGCAGTGCTTCCACGAAAGCTTCCTCTGTTGGCGCCCCGGGCGCCGAAAGTAGATTAAAAAGTAGTCGATTCTAGCGCTTTAACATCGCGCGTATATCCGCCAAGGCGGTGTTGCCGCGAACGGCTTTGACTTCGGTCGGTGTGTCGTCGTTGCCTTCCCAGGCCAGGTCGTCCGGCGGCAGCTCATCAAGGAACCGGCTAGGGGCACAATCGATGATCTCGCCGTACTGCTTGCGCTTGGCGGCAAAGGTGAAGGCCAGGGTCTGACGCGCGCGGGTAATGCCCACGTAGGCCAGGCGCCGTTCTTCTTCGATGGTGTCGGCTTCGATGCTGGAACGGTGGGGGAGGATTTCCTCTTCCATGCCCATGATGAACACGTAGGGAAATTCC
The DNA here is from genome assembly GCF_012935695.1 of Pseudomonas sp. ADAK18. Classification (NCBI taxonomy): domain Bacteria; kingdom Pseudomonadati; phylum Pseudomonadota; class Gammaproteobacteria; order Pseudomonadales; family Pseudomonadaceae; genus Pseudomonas; species Pseudomonas sp. ADAK18. Next base: position 5,413,198 of record NZ_CP052859.1, on the reverse strand, counting down.
AAGCCCTTGGAGGCATGCAAGGTCATCATCTGCACACCTTCGGCGCCGTCTTCCTCTTCCTGCTGACGTTCCAGCATGTCCCGCAGGACCAGCTTGCCGATGGCGTCCTCGACGGTCATCTCGCCTTCTTCGTCCTTCTCCAGGGTGTTTTTCAACGCCTCGATCAGGAACCACACGTTGCCCATGCGGTAATCGGCGGCCTTGTCGCTGGAGCTGTTGGTGCGCAGCCAGTTCTCGTAGTCGATGTCCATGACCATGCTGCGCAGGGCGCTGATCGGGTCTTCGCCGGAACACTGCTCGCGCACCTTGTCCATGAAGCGCTTGAAGCGTGACAGGCGATCGGTGAAGCGCGTGTCCAGGTGCTCGCCCAGGCCGATTTCGTCGGTGGCGGCGTACATCGAGATTTTGCGTTCGGTGGCGTAGTTGCCGAGCTTTTCCAGGGTCGTCGAACCGATTTCTCGGCGTGGGACGTTGATCACCCGCAGGAAGGCATTGTCGTCATCGGGGTTCACGATGAGCCGGAAGTAGGCCATCAGGTCTTTCACTTCCTGGCGTCCGAAAAAGCTGTTGCCACCCGACAAACGATAGGGAATCTGGTGGTGTTGCAGCTTCAGCTCGATCAGCTTGGCCTGGTAGTTACCGCGGTACAGGATCGCAAAGTCGCTGTAGGGCCGGTCGGTGCGCAGGTGCAACGTCAGCAATTCCACGGCCACGCGCTCGGCTTCGGCGTCTTCGTTGCGACAGCGGATCACACGGATCTCGTCGCCATGGCCCATCTCGCTCCACAGTTGTTTTTCAAACTCGTGGGGGTTGTTGGAGATCAGCACGTTGGCGCAACGCAGGATACGGCTGGTAGAGCGGTAGTTCTGCTCCAGCATCACCACTTTCAGGGACGGGTAATCGTCCTTGAGCAGCATCAGGTTTTCCGGACGGGCGCCGCGCCAGGCGTAGATCGACTGGTCATCGTCGCCTACCACGGTGAACTGGTTACGGGTGCCGATCAGCAGCTTCACCAGCAAATACTGGCTGGCGTTGGTGTCTTGATATTCGTCCACCAGCAGGTAGCGGACCTTGTTCTGCCACTTTTCGAGGATGTCGGCGTGTTCCTGGAACAGCTTTACCGGCAGCAGGATCAGGTCGTCGAAGTCCACCGCGTTGAACGCTTTCAGCGTGCGCTGATAATGGGTGTAGACGATGGCGGCGGTCTGCTCCTTGGGGTTGCGCGCGTTTTCCAGGGCTTCAGGCGGCAGGATCAGGTCGTTTTTCCAGGCGCCGATCATGTTCTTGATCTCGTCGACGCCGTCGTCGCCCGCATATTCCTTCTGCATGATGTCGGTCATCAGGGCCTTGACGTCGGTCTCGTCGAAGATCGAGAAGCCCGGCTTGTAGCCCAGCCGCACATGCTCCTTGCGGATGATATTCAGGCCCAGGTTGTGGAAGGTACACACAGTGAGGCCGCGGCCTTCGCCACCTTTGAGCAGGGTGCCGACGCGCTCTTTCATTTCCCGCGCCGCCTTGTTGGTAAAGGTCATGGCGACGATGTACTGGGCGCGGATGCCACAGCTCTGGATCAGGTGCGCGATCTTGCGGGTGATCACGCTGGTCTTGCCGGAGCCAGCACCGGCGAGCACCAATAGAGGGCCGCCGACGTAGTTCACGGCTTCTTGCTGCCGGGGATTGAGTCGGGACATACGAAATTTCGGGAGTCATTGATCAAAAGGGCGGGCATTTTAACAGGCTGGAAAGATTCTGCTGCCTCTGAACGACAGTGTGACGTACCACTCGATCTAAATTTGCCGGTTTTGTTACTTTGCCGCAGGATGTACGCAGTATTTGGGTCTATTGTTCGATCTAGAGCCGCACTGCACGTACCTGATAATCAATATCATTGGTCATTGTCAGGCCGCACGTCATAATGCCCGCCGCCAACGAAATTTTGCAGAGTCTAGGGAGCTAGCTTGTCTACGCCTGTCGAACCCTTGCGTTTGCTGCTACTGGCCGATACGCCTACGTGGGCAGCGTTATTGCGCGAGTGCCTGGTGCCGATGGGGGATGCTGCTGTCCTGATCAGTGCGCCAAACTGGGAGTCTGTGAGCAGTCTGTTCGACGACGATCACAGCGCGGTGTTGTTGACCATTCCCAGCCTTCAACCCGGTCCCGGCCGTTGCAGCCTGCCGACCGTCTTGCTGTTGGAACAGGAACCACTGGTCACGCCGTTGGGCGTCAGCGATTGGTTGATCCGTAATGCATTGGATATCGATACATTGCGCCGCTGCCTGCGCCATGTCCGCGAGCGTGGGTTGCTGGAAAACACTTTACAGCGCCTGGCTGAACAAGACCCGTTGACCGGGATTGCCAATCGCCAGGGTTTCCAGACCCTGCTGGCCGCGCGCCTGGCTGAAAATGAAGGCCGAGGCCTGGCCCTCGGGCATCTGGACCTGGACAACTTCCGCCATGCCAACGACGCCCTCGGCCACCAGGCCGGCGACCGGCTGATCCTGCAAGTGGTCTCGCGGCTAAAAAGCCAGCTTGAGGCAGGGGACCAACTGGCACGCCTGGGCAGTGACGAATTCGCCTTGCTGATCGACACCCGCCGAGCGCCCCAACGCGCCGAATGGATGGCCGAGCGCATCACCGAGGCCATGGCCGAGCCTTATTGGGTCGACGGTGAAAGCCTGTTGATCGGTTGCAGCCTCGGTGTGGCTCACGCCCGGGCCAAGGCTGGCGCCGACCCGCTGATGTGGCACGCCCACATCGCCATGCAGCAAGCCAAAAGCACTCAGGGCTGCACCTTTCACATCTTCAACGAACGCATCAACCGCAACGCCCGCAGCCTCGCTGACCTGGAAAGCGAGCTGCGCCGGGCGTTGCGCCGCGACGAGCTGGAACTGCATTACCAGCCACGGCTGGATCTGGACGACGGCCATATCGTCGGCCTGGAGGCTCTGGTGCGCTGGCGTCACGGTGAGCGCGGGCTGCTGCCGCCCAGTGAGTTCGTGCCGTTGGCCGAGCAGAGTGGCTTGATCGTGCCGCTGGGCTACTGGGTGATCTCCCGGGCCCTGCGGGACATGCAAGCCCTGCGCGAACGAGGGCTGGCACCGCTGCACATGGCGGTCAACCTGTCGTTTCGCCAGTTCCAGGACAGCCAGTTGCTCACCACCCTCAGCCGGCTGATTGCCGAGCGGGGCGTAGAAGCGCAATGGCTGGAGTTTGAACTGACGGAAACCGCCGTGATGCGTCGCAGCGACCTGGTCAAGCAGACCATGGATGCCCTCGGCCGCCTCGGTGTGCGTTTCTCCCTGGATGACTTCGGCACCGGCTTCTCATCGTTCGTGCACTTGAACAGCCTGCCGATTGCCTTGCTGAAGATCGACAAGAGCTTCGTCGGTGGCATGGAAGAGCGCGAAGAGAACCGCAAGCTGGTGCACGCCATGATCAACCTGGCCCACAACCTAAACCTGGAAGTGGTAGCTGAAGGCGTGGAAACCCCGGAGCAGTTGGCGTTGCTGAGATTGTTTGGCTGCGATCAGGCCCAGGGATACCTGATCAGCAAGCCGTTGCCGTTGGCGGAACTGGTGGAGTACCTGACGTTTGGCGGCAGCCAGGAAGCGTTACTGGGTTAAGTGATTCAGCTTTGTGAACCCCATCAAATGTGGGAGCGGGCTTGCTCGCGAAAGCGGTGGGTCAGCCAAGTATCTGGTGACTGACACTACGTATTCGCGAGCAAGCCCGCTCCCACACTGACCGAGTACTTTCGTTAATCCGGCTGTGCCGCTTGGAATGAGCCTTGTGCGTCAGGCTCCGCACCTTCGCGTCGAATCATCCGCTTCATCTTCACTTCAAACGCCCAGGTCAGGCTCACTGCGGCGCATGCAAGGCCCAGGGCCAGGCCCCACCACACGCCGGTCGGCCCCCAGCCCAGGGTGAAAGCCATCAACCAGGCTGACGGCGCGCCGATCAACCAGTAGCATCCCAATCCCACCAGGAACGTGGTCTTGGCGTCCTTGAGCCCACGAATACAGCCCATGGCGATGGTTTGCACACCGTCGAACAGCTCAAACCAGGCCGCCACTGCCAACAGGCTGACTGCCAGGCTGATGACGTCGCGAAAGGCCGGGTCGTTATGATCCAGGAACAACCCGATCAACTGGTTCGACAGCAACCAGAACACCATGGCAAATCCCAGCATCATCACCGCACCAAAGACGATCCCGACCCGCCCGGCCATGCGCGCATCGAGCAATTGCCCGGCGCCGTACTGCTGGCCGATCCGCATCGTGATCGCATACGACAACCCTGCCGGCACCATGAACGCTACCGAGACGATTTGCAGGGCGATCTGGTGCGCAGCCAACTGCGTGCTACCCATGGTGCCCATGCACAGCGCGGCAAAGGCAAACAACCCGACCTCCACCGCGTAGGTGCCGCCAATCGGCAGGCCCAGACGCCACAGTTCCCGCAGGTACTGGCGGTTGGGGCGCGACAGGCCCTTACGCAGTGGGTAAGCGTCATACGCTCGGTTGTGGCGGATGTACCACATCAGCGCTAGCGCCATGCCATTGGCGACAATGGCGGTCACCAAGCCAATGCCCATCAGCCCCAGTTTCGGTAGGCCGAACATGCCTTCGATCAAAGCGTGGTTGAGCAGGTAATTAAGCACGGTGCCGCCCAGGCTGATGACCATCACGGGCGTTGCCTTGCCGATGGCGCTGGTGAAGCCGCGCAGGGCCATGAACGTCAGGTAACCGGGCAGCGCGAACGGCAGGATCGTCAGGAACTGGCCGGCCGAATGCACGTTGGTTTCGGTCTGGCCGAACATCAGCAGCACCGGCTTGAGGTTCCACAGCAGCAAGCCGGCCGCCAGCGCCATCAGCCAGGCCAGCCAGAGCCCGGCTTGGGTCAGCCGGGTGGCACCTTCAATGTCGCCGGCACCCTGGCGGATGCTGACTAGCGTACCGACGGCGGCAATCACGCCGATACAGAAAATCGACACGAACGAATAGCTTGCCGCTCCCAGGCCCCCACCGGCCAGGGCTTCGGGGCTCAGGCGGGCCATCATCAGGGTGTCAGTCAGCACCATCAGCATGTGGGCCAACTGTGAGGCAATCAACGGCCCTGCCAGCCGCAGAATGGCCCAGAGTTCGCTACGTACCGGATGCTGCATGATCATCACGCTCAAAAAAGTCAGGGAGTGGGGGAAGGGTCGATTCTCGGCGCTCTCAGTGCATTACACAAAGGGATAAAAGCGATCGTTTGCATGATTAAAACTCATGCGTCAGTGATTCTGGTAGGGTTTCGATATTGCGCCGTCGGAGCTTTCCTCATGTCTCGTCGTCTTCCTCCGCTTTACGCCTTGCGGGCGTTTGAAGCGGCTTCCAGGCATAACTCCTTCACCCGGGCGGCGGAGGAGTTGTCGATCACCCAAAGTGCGGTCAGCCGGCACATTCGCACCCTCGAAGAGCATTTCGCATGCCGTCTGTTCCAGCGCAACGGCCGCACCTTGCAGCTTACGGAGGCGGCGCGGTTGCTGCTGCCCGGCGTGCGCGAAGGCTTCGCCGCGCTGGAACGCGCCTGCCATACCTTGAACGCCGAAGATGACATCCTGCGCATGAAGGCGCCGTCCACCCTGACCATGCGCTGGTTGCTGGCGCGGCTCAGCCGGTTCCGGCATTTGCAGCCGGGCAATGAAGTGCAATTGACCAGCGCCTGGATGAGCATCGATGAAGTGGACTTCAATCAGGAGCCCTTCGACTGTGCGGTGCTGCTGAGCAACGGCCATTTTCCACCGGATTGGGAGGCCAGCTATCTGTTCCCGGAGCTGCTGATTCCGGTAGGCGCGCCAAACCTGCTGAATGACGGGCCCTGGGATGCCGCGCGGTTGGCGTCCGCCGAGCTGCTGCACCCGACGCCGGACCGCCGTGACTGGCGCAACTGGCTGGAGCGCATGGGGCTGTCGTCGCAGGTATCGCTCAAGGGCGGGCAGGTGTTCGATACGCTGGAGTTGGGCATGATCGCTGCCGCTCGGGGTTACGGCGTGTCCATGGGCGATCTGCTGATGGTGGCCGAAGATGTGGCGCAGGGTCGGCTGAGTCTGCCTTGGCCCACTGCGGTTGCCAGCGGGGAAAATTATTACCTGGTATGGCCGAAAACCCGACCTGGCGGTGAACGCTTGCGCCGGCTTGCTGACTTTCTTCAGGGCGAGGTCCAGGCCATGGAGCTGCCTCAGGTCGAGCGTCTCGACTGAATCGATGTAGCGCCCGCAAACAATGCGTTTGAGCGATACCCCTGCGGATCGCTCAAGTATTTAGGGTGGCCGCCGAAGTAGGTGTATCGGAGCCACCCTGCAGGGGCGGCTCAGTGTGTCCCCTATTAGAAATTTCGCCGAGCCGCGCTACGAGATCAGGATGATCCGGTCCCTCGGCCAGGAGCTGTCATGTCTCAACCTCGCGCCCGGATCGCCTCCCAATTGGGCCTTGCCTTAGCGGTGATACTGGCTGTCGTGATCAGCGGCAGTACCGTTTTTGCCTTGCGTTCGCTGGATTCCGCCAACCTCGACACCCGGGAAGAACACCTGGCCAGCGAGGCGCGGTTGCTGGCTGACCAACTCAATACCTTCCACAGCACCTTGCGCGAGAGTACCCAGCGTCTGAGCGGGCTGTTTGAAAAACGCTTCGGCGCCGGGTTGAGCGTGCGACCTGACCAGTCGGTGACCGTCGCCGGTGTACAGACACCGGGCCTGTACTTGGGCAGCGAAGTCCTCAACAACAATTTCGATGAAGTCGACAACTTCAAGCAAATGTCCGGCGGCGTGGCGACGGTGTTTGTGCGCAGTGGCGAGGATTTTATCCGTGTCAGTACTTCCCTGACTAAACAGGATGGCAGCCGTGCCATTGGTACGGTTCTGGACCATCAGCATCCGGCCTATCAGCGCCTGCTCGCCGGGCAGAGCTATGTGGGCCGGGCGGTCTTGTTCGAACGCTCCTACATGACCCAGTACAGCCCGGTGCGTGATGCCGGTGGCAAGGTGATTGCCGTGTTGTTTATCGGCTTCGATTACACCGATGCGCAGAATGCCCAGTTCGATAACCTCAAGCGCTTCCGTATTGGCCAGACCGGCTCCCTGGCGTTGTTGGATGAGCAGCAACATTGGCTGGTGCCTCCGGCGGGTGTGCAAGCGCTGGCTCAATCGGTTGCGGTCATGCTCGACTTGGCCAAGACGCCGGGTAAAGGTCGTTTCTGGAGCGACAAGAACGAAGACTTCTACAGCGTTTCGGTGCCCTTTGAAGGCGGCCCGTGGTCGGTCGTCGCCAGTATGCCGAAGGCCGAAATCCGTGCCGTCACCTGGGCGGTGGGTATTCGTTTGGTGATCGGCAGCGTGCTGGCGATGTTGCTGGCGGTGGGCGCCGCCGTCTGGTTGCTGCGCAGCAAGTTGCAGCCGTTGGGGGATCTGGTGCGCCAGGCTGAAGCCCTGGGTGCCGGGGACTTGAGTGCACGCCTGAACGTGTCCAGCCATGACGAGATCGGCCAGTTGGCCCGCAGTTTCAACCAGATGGGCGAAGCGCTGTCGACCATGGTCTCGCACATTCGCAAGGCGGCCGAAGAGGTTAACAGCCGCGCCCAGGCATTGTCGGGTCTGTCCGGCGGAGCTTATGAAGGCATGGAGCAACAATCCGGCGAGATCACCAGCATGGCTGGCGCGGTGGAGGAGTTCAGCGCCACCTCGTTGAATATCGCCGACAACATGGGCAATACCGAACGCCTGGCCCAGGACAATGCCCAGCAAACCCGCATTGGGCGTACCTCGATGCAAGAGGCGTCGTCGTCCCTTGAACACATCGCTACGGCGCTGAACAGTACGGCGGTGGTGATCAATACGTTGGGGCAGCGCTCCCAGGAAATTGGCGGGATAGTCGGGGTGATCACCTCGATTGCCGACCAGACCAACCTGTTGGCGCTCAACGCGGCTATCGAGGCTGCCCGCGCGGGTGAGCAGGGCCGTGGCTTTGCGGTGGTGGCGGATGAAGTACGCAATTTGGCATCGCGGACCCGTCAGGCTACCGACGAAATTTCCGGGATGATCCATAGCATTCAGCAGGAGACCGGCAACGCCATCAGCACCATGGAGCAGGGCAACCTGCTGATGCAGGAAGGCCTGTCACGCAACGCCGACGTGGCGTCGGCGCTGGCGCGAATCGACGAGCAAAGCCGCTCGGCGGGCCAGCAGTTTGCGGCGATTACCACGGCGACCCAGGAGCAAAGCAGCACAGCCACCTTGCTCAGCAGCAACCTGCAGAGTATTGCCCTGGCCAACAGCGAGCAGCGGGAAGTGGTGTCGAACCTGGCGATTACCGCCAAGGAACTTGAGACCTTGGCGGCAGGTTTGCGGCAGGAAGTGGATCGGTTTCGCTGATGGCCCCCATCGCAGCCTCGTACCTCGGCAGCGGCTACAGAGAGCCAAGCCCCGGATCTACCCGCTTGCCAATGTCCTTGAGGCGCGCCAGTTGATCGACCATTCCTGGCGCTTCGTCCATGCTGGTGACGAAGGTCCACAGGTAGGTCATCACCGCATACACGTGGCCGGCCTTGACCGCTGGCGACAGCGCCAATTGGCTGATGGCAACCACAAACAACAGCGCCGCCAGCGTGCCGAGAAACAGGTACGCCGCAGCCTCGCGATCTGACAACCAGATCCGCAGGCGTGACAACACATGGTAGTGGCGCTGCAAGGTCGGCGCCCCAACCTTTTCCACCAGGCCGATTTCTTTCTCCAGGCGGTCATTCAGGCGCTCATGCAGTTCCTGATTGCGTTGGGCAAAGCGTGGCAATAACGCGACGCACAGCACCAGTGCAGCCAGGCACGCGAGGCCGACCCACGGCTCAATCACGATCAACATCACCGCCGCGCCAATAATCGACACCAGCGCCGTGGCCATGATCGGCACGTGTTTTTCAAAGAAGTCGACAAACTCCCGCGCGAGTACCACCCGTGCCGCCGCCTTTGATGTGCTGTGGTTTTGCAGGCGCTGGTTGAGAATCACCGGCACCGCAAGGTCGGCGTAGATCCGTGTGAAGGTGCGGGTATCCAGCGCCCGCCGCGCGGCCCCGACCACCCAGAACGCCATGACCACGGCGGCGTAGAACAGTGCACTGGTGGCGTCACCCCGGATAATTGAATCCACTGCGAACCCGGCAAACAGCGGGTAGGCCAGCAGCAATGCGTTCTCCAACGCCACCAGTGACAAGGTGCAGAACAGCTTGCCGGGATAGGCTTTGGCAATCGCCTTGAGCGTCTGGCTGGCGGATTGTTGGCCGATTTTCTTGCTTTCTTCGATCAGGATTTGCGGTGTTGCGGATGGCATGGGGTTCACCGAAGGAGTGATAAGCGCTAGTATTGAGCGACTGCTCAAGTATCCTTGAGCGATCGCTCAAAAAGCAAGCGCCGCTTATCTGCCGGTGCCTGAAGGAAAAGCCTGATGTCGCGTATCGACCGTAAAGACCAGATCATCGCCGCCGCCCTGGAGCTGTTTCGCAGCAAGGGTTTCGCTGATGTTTCCACCCGCGACCTGGCAGAGCACGCCGGGCTGTCCCGCAGCCATGTCTACCACTACTTCAGCGACTGGAAAGAATTGCGCCGCGAAGCGTTTGTGCGGTTTGCCAATGAGCAATTGGATGAAGTGCGTGCGCCCTTGGCGGACGCGTCGCCTCTCGATGCACTGCTGGGGTTCTTGCACGATTGCTTGCCTAGCACTGCCGACGCCGGTTGGGCGTTGTGGTTGGATGCCTGGGACGAGGCGATGCACGACCCGGAATTGGCCCAGGCGTATCTGGAGATCAACGCCCAATGGCAAGCCATGCTTGCCGAGGTGATCGAGCGCGGTGTTGCCGCCGGGGTATTCCGTTGCGACTCGCCCACACGCGCCGCCCGCCAGCTGTTTGCCGTCACGATGGGGTATGCCGATGACCTGTTGCTTAAACCTTCTACTGAATCAGCAGAAGCGGTGCTGGATGAGGTGATGGAAGTGGCAACGCTGCTTCTGGATTTGCCCAGGGACCTTTAGCCTGCCGCGGCTGGACGGTACTGCAACGCTTCCGCCAAATGGTGGCGTGCAATACCTTCTACTTGCTCCAGGTCCGCCAGGGTGCGCGCCACCTTGAGTAACCGATGCGCCGCCCGCAGCGACAAGGTCAACCGCTCGCAGGCGGTTTCCAGCCAGCCTTCATCGACCTTCGACAGCGAGCAGTGCTTGCGTAGCCCCGGCAGGTCGAGAAAGGCGTTGGCGCAACCCTGGCGCTGTTGCTGGCGATCTCTGGCCTGGGCGACGAGGGCGGAAGCGCTGGCAGTGTCGTCGCCGGTTTGTGGGCCGGGGTTCAGAGCGGTGCTTTCCCGCGCAACGGTGACGTGCAGGTCAATCCGGTCCAGCAAGGGGCCCGAGAGTTTGTTGCGATAGCGCTGGATCTGTTCCGACGTGCAACGACAGCGCCCGCTCGGCTCGCCCATGTAGCCGCAAGGGCAAGGATTCATTGCCGCCACCAGTTGAAAGCGCGCCGGGAAACTCACCCGATCGCGGGCGCGGGCGATCACGATATGGCCTGACTCCAGCGGCTCACGCAGCACTTCCAGCACCTTGCGATCAAACTCGGGCAGTTCGTCGAGAAACAATACGCCGTGATGGGCGAGGGTGATCTCTCCCGGCTGTGGTTTTGAGCCGCCGCCCACCAACGCCGGTCCTGAGGCCGAATGGTGCGGCTGGCGAAACGGCCGGTGCGGCCAATGGCTCAGCGGCGCCAGGCTGACCACCGACTGAATCGCTGCCACCTCCAGCGCTTCCTGTTCACTCAAGGGTGGCAGCAATCCCGGCAGACGGCTGGCCAGCAAGGTTTTACCGGTGCCTGGAGGCCCGCTGAGCAGCAGGTTGTGGGCGCCTGCAGCGGCAATCAGCAGCGCTCGCTTGGCCGCCTGTTGTCCCTGCACTTCACTCAAGTCGGGGTAGGGTTTGTTGAGGTACATCAACCCACTGGAAACAAACGGCTCAATCGGCACCTGCCCGTTCAGGTGCGCAACCACTTGCAGCAGATGGTCCACCGCGATCACCTTCAGGCCTGACGCGAGGCACGCTTCCTCGGCATTCGCTCTCGGCACTATCAAGGTGCGCCCGGCCTTGCGCGCGGCCAACGCTGCGGGCAGCACGCCTTTCACTGCGCGTACTTCGCCAGACAGCGCCAGTTCGCCAAGGCACTCCACATCATCGAGCATCAGCGCCGGCACCTGCACACTGGCCGCGAGAATCCCCAAGGCAATCGCCAAATCAAAACGCCCGCCGTCCTTGGGCAGGTCGGCGGGCGCGAGGTTGAGGGTGATGCGGCGGGCGGGGTATTGCAGCGCGCAGTTGAGAATGGCGCTACGCACGCGGTCTTTGCTTTCCTTGACCGCTGTTTCCGGCAAACCCACCAGCGTCAGGGACGGCAAGCCGTTGGCCATATGCACCTCGACAGTGACGGCGGGCGCTTCAACGCCAATCTGGGCGCGGCTGTGGACGATGGCGAGGGACATGCTCGTTCCTTGAGTGAAGGGCCGCTTCCTGCGGTTGTTCAAAGGTAGTCGAGTGATCGAGAGTGCGAGTTATCAGACTTTTACAGGACGTATCACCGCGCAAATGCGCCGGGGTACTTATCCAGGTAGGCGTCGTTGAGCTGCGTATCCTTGGACCGCATGAACGTTCGGAAATCGGGGATCAGGAAAACCAGCAGCGACAACATCAACACCATGGCCCCCAGCCCAGTAATGGTCAGTGCAACCCCCAGGCCTGCGATCAGACTGCTCATGGCGAAACTGCCCAGCGGGCTGGCCGCCGCAGACAGGAAGGAAACCGTGGCAAAGATCCGATTGCGGTGGCTTTTGGGTGTCGCCAGCAACCTCACGGCGGAGGTCGGAATGTTGATCAGCATCAGGCCGATGCCACCGCAAAAAAAGGCCAGGGGCACGATGATCATTGATGAAAATGTGCCGGCCACCAGCAGGTTGCCTCCCAGCAGTGCAAAACCTGCGGACACACAGAGGTCACGGGGGACTCTGTCGGCTAACCAGCCGATGATCGTGTAGCTGCCTGCCAGGATGCCCAACCCGAAGCTTGAATCCAGAAGGCCGAGGTAAGTGACCGGGTACTGGAGGACATTCTTCACGTACAGGGGCAGCAGAATGGTGAAGAACGGGAACAGGGCAAAGTTGACCAGCATTGCAATGATGGCCAGGTAAAACTCGACTTTCACGCCGTAAACAGCCTTGAACCCCGAGTAGATCATCCTGAAGCCGTTGGTTGCCGGGACGTTTTCGTTCGTCGTAGCGGTGCCGAGGCGGCTCGGAATAGTCGTGATCAACAGACCTGCGGCCAGCAACGCAAAAAGGTCAGCGATAAAGGCGAGTGTGGTTCCGAACCCGTAGATCAACGCGCTGGCCAACACCGGCCCCAGCAGATTGGAAACTGACGACATCATGCTTTTGGTACGAAAGGCCAGGGAGACCTTATCGTCACCTGCGAACAAAGGAATGATCGACGACTGAAGAGGGTCACGTACGCCTGCGATGGCGCTGCTGACCATCATCAGTGCACCAACAGCCCAAGGGTTGAACGATTGCGAGGCGGCCAGCAGCACCATCAACAGCGCCGTCAGCAGGCCACCCAGTGAGGTCAGTTTGAGGAGAAGGATCTTGTTGTACTTGTCCCCAAGCCATCCCAACAGAGGTCTGGCCAACACTTCTGCCGCAATGGAGCAGGCAATCATGTTGGCGAAGTAGAGGGCAGAGCCGGTTTCCTGCAAGGCCCACCAGGCCACCGCGAGTTGGTTGCAACGGCCACCGAGTACTACCAGCAAAAAGCTGAATTGGACTCTCAGCAGGCGCCGGTCGATGGCGGGAAAACCCAACACGGGTCGAGATGTGCCCGTTATTCTCCTGTGGGCGTCAACCGCGCTTCCAGCTCCGCCACCTTGGCTTCAAGGCTCTCCAACCGCGCACGAGTGCGCGCCAACACCACCATCTGGCTATCAAATTCTTCCCGGCTCACCAGGTCCAGTTTGCTGAAACCACTTTGCAGCAGCGCCTTGAACTGGCTTTCGATTTCATTGCGGGGTAGCGGGGTGTCGCCGCTGAACAGGCGGGAAGCGTGGCCACTCAGGGCGTCGAGGAGGTCTTTGGGCGCGAGCATGGGAAATAGTCCGGAATAACGGTTGGCCGGCAGTGTATCACGCAGCGTCTATAGTCTTTTCCAGGGCGGGCGACGCACGCTTTTCGCGCATGAGGCCGGGCGCCTGCGCACTGTTTTCGTGCGTATCGCCGCAGCCGTTGAGCCCCGTAGGTGGGCGTGAATGGGCAAAGGACTGATTTCAGTGATTTTTACGGAGCTGGCAAGGTTTCTGCTTAGACGATCATGACCCATGCACTGATGCAGTCGCTGTGACGAATGCAGTGCGCCTTTGGTCCGGAGTACAGCTTGCGTCACCAGTGGTTAGCTCGCGTCGCAATGGCATTTGTCAGGGCGACGAAGCGTTACAAAGCCAGGCACTGCGCTTAGACTTGAGACGGGTTTGTTTTCCTGGGGCAAGTCCACCAATTCGGGAGAGAGTTTTCATGAAGCTAGTCACTGCCATCATCAAGCCGTTCAAGTTGGACGATGTACGCGAGTCACTGTCCGAGATCGGCGTGCAGGGCATTACCGTTACTGAGGTCAAAGGCTTCGGTCGGCAGAAGGGTCATACCGAGCTGTATCGCGGCGCGGAATACGTGGTCGATTTCCTGCCAAAGGTGAAGATTGATGTCGCCATTGACGACAAGGATCTTGACCGGGTTATCGAAGCGATAACCAAGGCCGCCAACACCGGCAAGATCGGTGACGGCAAGATCTTCGTGGTCAATCTGGAACAGGCTATTCGCATCCGTACCGGCGAAACCGATACCGACGCAATCTAAGCCGCCAAACCCCCAACGCCCCAGGAGAAAACAATATGACTCTGCGTAAATTCGCAGGGCTAGGAGCCCTGTTGTCCATCGTAATGCCCAGCCTGGCTATGGCGGCAGACGAAGTGGCGGCTCCAGTCCTCAATTCCGGCGACACGGCGTGGATGCTGACATCCACCGCACTGGTGCTGTTCATGACCATTCCGGGCCTGGCGCTGTTCTACGGCGGCATGGTTCGTTCGAAAAATATTCTTTCCGTGATGATGCAGTGCTTCGCCATCACCGGCCTGATCACCATCTTGTGGTTCGTCTACGGCTACAGCATGGCGTTCGATACCACTGGTATGGAAGCAGGCGTCGTCAACTTCAACTCCTTTGTCGGCGGCTTGTCCAAGCTGTTCCTCTCGGGTGTGACCCCGGCCAGCATCACCGGCCCGGCGGCGCTGTTCCCTGAAGCGGTGTTCGTCACCTTCCAGATGACCTTCGCCATCATCACTCCGGCGCTGATCGTCGGTGCCTTCGCCGAGCGGATGAAGTTCTCCGCGATGCTGATTTTCATGGCTGTGTGGTTCACCTTGGTCTACGCGCCGATTGCCCACATGGTGTGGGGCGGTCCGGGTTCGTTGCTGGGCGACTGGGGCGTGCTGGACTTCGCAGGCGGCACCGTGGTGCACATCAACGCCGGTGTTGCCGGTTTGGTAGCGTGCATCGTGCTCGGCAAGCGTAAAGGCTTCCCGACCACGCCAATGGCCCCGCATAACCTGGGCTACACCCTGGTGGGTGCGGCCATGTTGTGGGTCGGCTGGTTCGGCTTCAACGCCGGCTCCGCTGCTGCCGCCAACGGCACCGCCGGCATGGCGATGCTGGTCACCCAGATTGCCACTGCTGCTGCGGCGTTGGGCTGGATGTTCGCCGAGTGGATCACCCACGGTAAGCCTAGTGCCTTGGGGATCGCCTCGGGTGTGGTCGCCGGCCTCGTGGCCATCACGCCAGCCGCTGGCACCGTCGGCCCGATGGGTGCTTTGGTGATCGGCTTGGTTGCCGGTGTGCTCTGCTTCTTCTGCGCCACCAGCCTCAAGCGCAAGCTGGGCTACGACGACTCCCTGGACGCCTTCGGCGTGCACGGTATCGGTGGCATCGTCGGCGCGATCCTCACCGGTGTGTTCGCAGCACCGGCCCTGGGCGGCTTCGGCACCGTGACTGACGTTGCGGCGCAGGTCTGGATCCAGGCCAAAGGCGTTGGCTTTACAGTGATCTACACCGCGATTGTGACCTTCGTCATTCTCAAGGTGCTGGACATGGTCATGGGCCTGCGTGTGACCGAAGAGGAAGAGGCTGTCGGCCTCGACCTGGCACAACACAACGAGCGCGGCTACAACTTGTAAGTACGCGAAAAAAAGATGCCCGGCTTGCCGGGCATTTTTTTGTCTGGCGTTTGTCTGCGGTTAAAGGTGTATGGGTTTTTCTCCTGACTTTGTGATGGGATCCACAAGGCACTTTTCAGTGTGCGAATGTCTTACAGCCATGTAGGCGTATTCGGCACTTTGTTTTTTCCCTGAGCGCGCTAGAATGCGCGCCGATGTGCGGAGAACTGTATGTGGCAACAGACCCTGATTACCCTGCGGGCCAAGCCCCGGGGCTTTCATCTGGTGACGGACGAGTTGCTCGCCGGTTTGCCTGAGTTGAAGGCTTGTCGGGTGGGCCTGTTGCATTTGTGGCTGCAGCACACCTCGGCCTCGTTGACCATCAACGAGAATGCCGATCCGGCGGTTCGCCGTGACTTCGAACGTTTTTTCAATGCGCTGGTGCCGCAAGGCACGGCGGGATATGAACATAACGACGAAGGTCCCGATGATCTGCCGGCGCACTTCAAGGCCAGTCTCCTGGGCTGCCAGCTGAGTTTGCCGGTCAAGGCCGGCCGCTTGGCGATGGGGACCTGGCAAGGTGTTTATCTGGGCGAGCACCGTGATCATGGCGGTGCTCGTAAAGTCCTCGCCACCTTGCACGGTGATGAGGCATAAGCCACTGGTTATCCGGTGGATGTTGATTTTTTCTCAGCGGCCTTCGACAGACGGCGAAGCTGGGCTATAACTAATCTGCTTTTCGCAAGTCATGAGGTAGAACATGAGCGACGATGATCTGGAAAACGACGACCTCGAAGTAGGCGACGAAGACGAAGCTGAAGAAGGTCTTGAGGCGGCTGCCGAAGACGTGGCTGACGACGACGGTGGCGATGATGCACCGGCCCCGGCTGCCAAGGGCAAGGCCAAGGCCGCTGTTTCGGTTGATGAACTGCCGAGCGTAGAAGCCAAGAACAAAGAGCGCGATGCGCTGGCCCGCGCGATGGAAGAATTCCTCGCTAAAGGCGGCAAAGTGCAGGAAGTCGAGGCCAACGTGGTGGCAGATCCACCGAAGAAGCCGGATAACAAGTACGGCAGCCGTCCTATCTAAGGTCGGTTACTTGCTTGCTGAAAAAGCCCGCCGTCGCTGCGGGCTTTTTCATGCCTGAAACAAAAGCCCACGAGGTCGCCCCTGAACTGTGTGGATAGGGAGCCTCTGTGGCGAGGGGGCTTGTCCCCCGTTGGGCTGCGAAGCGGCCCCAAAACCAGACGCCACGGTCCCGCCTGAAAAAACGTAGTCATTCTTAATTAGGGCCGCTTCGCAGCCCAACGGGGGACAAGCCCCCTCGTCACAGAGGTTATGTGTTCCAGCGGGCGAGCAAGTCGGGCAGTTCAGTCAGGCTACGAATCTGCGCATCCGGCAACTGCTCAGCCTCCCAGTCCTTGCCCGTCGGGTTGAACCACACCGCCCGAAGCCCCGCCTGCTGGGCCCCGGCGATGTCATCGCCTGGATGATCGCCAATGTGCACGGCCGCGCTGGCATCTACTCCACCGCGCTGCAGCGCTTCCTGAAACAACCGCGCATCCGGCTTGGCGATGCCGATGTCTTCGGCGCGCAGGGCAAAGTGGAAATAGTCCGCCAGGCCTACGCGCTGCACGTCGGCATTGCCGTTGGTGATGACGCCCAGCAGGTAGTGGTGGCGCAGCGCTTGTAGCATGGGTTCGGCTTCGGGAAAGACCGTGAGCTGGTGCCGGGCGTGGATAAAGGCTTCGAAGCACACATCGGCCATTTCCATGGCTTCTGGCTGTGGGTAGCCTGCCTCTTCAAAGGCGTGCATCAGCACCCGATGGCGCAACACGCTGATGCGGTATTTGAGTTCAGGATGGCGTTGCAGCACTTGCTGGCGAAGGCTGGCGAACTGCTCCAGGGGCAGGTCGCCCACCTTGGTGGCGTGGGTGGCCAGCCATTCACGCATCGACGCTTCGGCATTGATGATGACAGGCACGTTATCCCAGAGCGTATCGTCCAGGTCGAAGGTGATCAGCTTGATACTCATGAGTCGCTGCCTTTGATGCGTTTGGCCCGTGGGTGGGCGCTGTCATACACCGTCGCCAGATGCTGGAAATCCAGGTGGGTGTAGATCTGGGTGGTCTTGATGTCGGAGTGGCCAAGCAATTCCTGCACCGCTCGCAAGTCCTGGGAGGATTCCAGCAAGTGGCTGGCAAAGGAGTGCCTGAGCATGTGCGGATGCAGGTTTTGCCCCAGCTCACGCGCTCCGGCGGCCTTGACCCGTAGCTGGATGGCCCGCGGCCCCAGGCGCCGGCCTTGCTGGCTGACAAACACTGCGTCATCCGCCGGATTGCTCAGGGCCCGCAGCGGTAACCACACCTCCAGGGCCTCCCGGGCTTTTCTGCCGACCGGCAATACGCGGGTTTTGCTGCCTTTACCGAGTACTTGTACCAGGCCGTCCGCCAGATCCAGCTGATCAAGATTGAGACTGGTCAGCTCCGACAGGCGCAGCCCCGAGGAGTAGAACAGTTCAAGGATCGCCTGGTCGCGGTGGGCCAGGAAATCGTCCTCTACCGCACCTTCCAGCAGTTGCAGGGCGCGATCGGTGTCGAGGGTCTTGGGCAGGCGTCGTTCGCCCTTGGGCGGGGCCAGGCCGTTGGCCGGGTCGTGGTCGCACAGGCCTTCGCGGTTCAGGTAGTGATAGAGGCCGCGCACCGCCGACAGCAGGCGTGCCAGGCTGCGGGAGGATTGGCCTTGCTGGTGCAGGCGGGCGATCAGGCTACGCAGGCCCTGAATATCCAGGGCTTTCCAGCTGCCGATCTGTTGCTTTTCGCAAAACGCCAGGACCTTGTTCAGGTCCCGTCGATAGGCGTCCAGCGTATGAGGAGACACCTGGCGCTCGCTGCGCAGGTGAGCGCAGTAGGCGTCCAGTTGTCGTTCCATGGCTAGCGCACCGCGCGCAGGGCGGTGGTGAAGCGTGGCAAGACTCGGCCGAGGACTTCGGCGATGTAGCTCAAAAACAGCGTACCCACCGAACTCTTGTAGTGCTGCGGGTCACGGCTGGCGATGGCCAGGACACCGTGCAGGCCTTGATGGCTGAGGGCGACCACGGCCGTGGAGCCGATCTGTTTGCGTTGTTCTTCGCCAAACAGGAAGTCCAGCTCATGCTCACGCAAGGTCCCGCTGATGGTCTTGCCTTCGGACAACAGGCCGCCAATGGCGGTTTGTGCGTCGCTGCCGCTGACCCAACGACCCACCGGCATCGGCTTGTCGCTGAACAGGATCAGGCTGACAAAGGGCACCTGGAAGTCCTGGCGCAGGCTATCTTCGACGGCAATCACCGCATCTTCCAGGGTGACGGCATCCATCAGGCTGAGGACCAGGCGACGGGTCTTGTCGAACAGGCGATCGTTGTCGCGAGCCACGTCCATCAACTGCGAGAGGCGATGGCGCATTTCGATATTGCGCTCGCGCAGGATCTTCATTTGCCGCTCCACCAGCGACACGGTGTCACCGCGCTGATGGGGGATGCGCATGGCCGGCAGCAGTTCTTCATGCTCGACGAAGAAATCCGGATTAGCCTCTAGGTAAGCGGCGACAGCCGCTGCCTCCAGGCTTTCGCAAGGGGACTCTTCGGGCGTTGGAGCGGGTACCTGAGGCTTATCGGTCATTGGATTGGCTCTCTCATAGGCGGACCTGTCCTTCGTATACGCGCATGGCCGGGCCGGTCATCATCACCGGTTGGCCAGGGCCTGCCCACTCGATGGACAGGCGTCCGCCGGGCAGGTCGATCAATAGCGGCGAATCCATCCACCCCTGGCTGATCGCCGCCACGGCAGCGGCGCAAGCACCAGTGCCGCACGCTTGGGTTTCCCCGGCACCGCGCTCCCAGACGCGCAGTTGCGCACGAGAACGGTCGATGACCTGTAGGAACCCGACGTTGACCCGTGCCGGAAAGCGCGGGTGGTGTTCGATCTTCGGCCCCAATTCATGGACCGGCGCGTTGTTGATGTCGTTGACCCGCAGCACGGCATGGGGGTTGCCCATGGACACGGCGGCCAGCTCGACCGTCTTGCCGTCCACCTCCACCGGGTAGCTCAGCGCTTGTGCGTCAGCCTGGAACGGAATATCTGCCGGGACCAGCCGAGGCGCGCCCATATTGACGCTGATCTGGCCGTCGCTGCGGATATCCAGCTCGATGATGCCGCTCTTGGTCTCGACGCGAATCTGCCGCTTGGCGGTCAGGCGCTTGTCCAGGACAAAACGGGCGAAACAGCGGGCACCGTTGCCGCACTGTTCCACTTCGGAACCGTCGGAGTTGAAGATCCGGTAACGGAAATCCACTTCCGGGTTGCTTGGGGCTTCGACCAGCAGCAATTGGTCGAAGCCAACACCGGTGTGTCGATCGCCCCACAGCTTGGCGTGCTTGGGCAGGATATGCGCGTGCTGGCTGACCAGGTCGAGGACCATGAAATCGTTGCCCAGGCCGTGCATCTTGGTAAAACGCAGCAGCATGGTCTTACTCCAGCAGCAGGCTTTCGCCAGCATACAACTCGGCTACCGTCTCGCGGCGACGCACTTCAAACGCTTGATCACCGTCCACCAGCACCTCGGCGGTACGGCCGCGGGTATTGTAGTTGGAACTCATGACAAACCCGTAGGCACCGGCCGAATGCACGGCCAGCAGATCGCCTTCTTCCAGGGCCAACTGACGTTCCTTGGCCAGGAAGTCGCCGGTTTCGCAGATCGGCCCGACGATGTCGTAGTCGCGGCCTTCGCCTGCGCGCGGTTTGACGGCGGTGACGTTCATCCAGGCCTGGTACAGCGCGGGGCGGATCAGGTCGTTCATCGCCGCGTCGACGATGGCGAAATCCTTGTGCTCGGTGTGCTTGAGGTACTCGACCTGGGTCAGCAATACGCCGGCATTGGCAACGATATAGCGGCCCGGCTCGAACATCAGCGTCAGTTCGCGGCCTTCGGTACGCTCGCGCACGGCCTTGATGTAGTCGGCCACCAGTGGCGGCTCTTCATCGCGATAACGCACGCCCACGCCACCACCGAGGTCGATGTGGTGCAGGTAGATGCCGCACTCGCCAAGACGGTCGATCAGTGCGAGCAGACGGTCGAGGGCATCGAGGAATGGTGGCAGGCTGGTCAGTTGCGAGCCGATATGGCAGTCGACACCCAGCACTTCCAGGTTCGGCAACTGGGCGGCGCGGATGTAGACGTCTTCGGCGTCGGCAATGGCGATGCCGAACTTGTTTTCTTTGAGGCCGGTGGAGATGTACGGGTGAGTGCCCGCATCGACGTCCGGGTTGACCCGCAGGGAGATCGGCGCGCGAACACCCAGCTCGGCGGCGACCACTTGCAGGCGTTCCAGCTCGTCGGTGGACTCGACGTTGAAGCAATGCACGCCGACTTCCAGCGCGCGGCGCATGTCTTCACGGCTCTTGCCGACGCCGGAGAACACGATCTTGTCCGCTTTACCGCCAGCCGCCAGCACACGTTCCAGCTCGCCTCGGGAGACAATGTCGAAACCGGCGCCCAAACGCGCCAGGACATTGAGCACGCCCAGGTTGGAGTTGGCTTTTACTGCGTAGCACACCAGGTGTGGCGTGCCTTCCAGCGCATCGGCAAAGGAGCGGTATTGCGCTTCGATGTGGGCACGGGAATACACGTAGGTCGGGGTGCCAAAGCGCTCGGCAATGGCGGACAGCGCGACACCTTCCGCGAACAGCTCGCCGTCCCGGTAGTTAAAAGCGTCCATGGTGTTCCCTTAGAAGGTGTCGTTCTTGTGCGCTTTGGATTGCGACGATTGCGCCTGCTCGTTCGGATCTTTGCTGTCATCTGGCAGGTACAACGGGCCCTTTTGACCACAGGCACTAACGAGGCAAGCGACCGCGACGAGCGCAGCAAGGGAAGAGATCAGGCGCTTCATGGCGAAATCCTTGAATATGCATTAATTGCGCCCGAGTATACCGACCACCCGCCAGCTTGCCTATGCGCCGGGATACCCGTCCGGCGGGGCTTTGCCGAGATTGCCGAGATTGTGCTTACCTCAATTGAGGATATTTCACACGGCTGCGGGTAATGAAATCGGTATCCTTTGCAATCATGATGGTGCGTCCGTATTGTGCGGCGCTTGAGCGAGACCAGACACTTTTCGAGGTTCCCACAATGAGTTTGACCGAAGCCCGCTTTCACGACCTGGTGGATGCGACCCAGCAAGCGCTGGAGGATATTTTCGACGAGAGCGGTCTGGATGTGGATCTGGAGAACTCGGCCGGCGTGCTGACCGTCAAATTCGAAAATGGCACCCAACTGATTTTCAGTCGCCAGGAGCCTCTGCGTCAGCTATGGCTGGCGGCGCGTTCCGGTGGTTTTCACTTCGACTACGATGAAGAGGAAAATCGCTGGGCCCACGACACGAGTGATGAGCTGCTGAGCGAAATGCTCGCGCGCCTCACGCTGGAGCAAGCCAGCGTCGAGCTGGACTTCGACGAGATCTGATAGTGATACAGCCCGTCTCTGTACGCCCGCCCAAGCCGCTGTTCAGTAATGTCAGCCCGGCGGTGCCGTCACCTTGTATCAGTTTATGTCGGCTGGATGAGCAGAAAGTCTGCCTCGGCTGCTTTCGTCATGTGGAAGACATCCGTGAATGGCGTTCTGCCGATGATCAGCGGCGGCGGGTGATCGTCGCCCAAGCTGAGCAGCGCAAGGCGTGCTCCTGACCCTGGCTTGTTTATTTATTGCGCTGTGGTAGTGTCCGGGTACACCTCAACTCATCGAGGTCCGTGAGAACCCCGCCTTTTCCTGGCGGGGTTTTGCTTTTTTGTGCAGAAAAAAGGAGTCTGCCTGAATCATGACCGCACCTTCCATCATCCTCACCCGTCTTGACGTGCAGCGTCTTGAGCAACTGATTGACCGTGTAGGCGAGGACTCGCCGGGCGTTGAAGCCCTGCAACACGAACTTGACCGTGCCGAAGCAGTGGTTGGCCACGATGAGGTGCCAGCAACAGTCGTGACCATGAACTCCAGTGTGCATTGCCGTGAGCAAGGCAGTGGCAAGGACTATCACCTGACCCTGGTTTACCCCAAGGACGCGAATGCCGATCAAGGCAAGGTCTCGATCCTGGCCCCGGTCGGCAGCGCATTGCTGGGCCTGCAAGTTGGCCAGCACATCGACTGGCCGGCGCCCGGTGGCAAGACCCTCAAGCTGGAACTGCTCAGTGTCGAAGCCCAGCCCAAAGACGGCGGCCCCTTCAGCCTCTAAATCTGGTTCAGCGCCTGATTGAGCGCCTGCTCCAGCTCGGCCTTGTAGCGCAGGTACAGATTGCTCGGGCTTTGAACATCACCGAGCAGGCCAGACAGGTCCAGGTCGGTGATGTAGCAACGGTAACGTTCGGTCTCCCGGCGTTGCCCGACGATCTCTTGAGCGACCACTGCAAATAGCTGGTCGCCAAATTCCAACTCGCAAAACTCCCGCTGATTGCAGTACAAGGTGATGCCCACCTGACCCGGTGCGCCTTTGCCGATGATCGCCTGCACGTCATAAAACGGTTTATTGGCCGGGATCTGCGGTGCGGAGCGCGGTTCGGCCCGGCGCGCACGGCCGCTACCTGATGGCAACAGCTGGTAGTACAACGTTTGCACCGCACCCAGCGGTTGTTGCGGGTCCAGAGTGGACAGCGCATCGCGGCGGTAGATGATCGACTGCAGGAAGCGCTGCAACGGTACCAGCAGGCTTTGCTCGTCGTGAAACGGCAGGCGCTGTTGCCAGAGGGCATTGAACTCGTCGAGCACGTACAGCTCGGCGAAGGCTTCGTTGATCCGGTAGAACACCTGCACACAGTCGGGCCGGCCCATGGGCAGCAGCAACGCCAAGTCATGGTCTTCCAGGGCCATGGCGTCCAGGTGCAGCGGGCTGTAGCTGGCCAACTCCTCACTGAGGTAGCCGATCAATGCCTGCTGGCTGGCCAAGGACACATGATTGACGTGCCCCGCCGCCAACTCCATCACGTGATAGTGCTGCTGCACCTGAAGCAGGTAGCGATGATTGAGCTGGCCGAGCAGCAGGTTTTGCGCGGTGTCGAAAACTTCTTCCACTCGCAGGGCAATGAATTGCGCGCGGTTATGACAGAAGCAGCGCACCCGGAGTCTCGGCAATTGATTGGGCGGCAGTTGGTTCAAGTAGTCCCGCAGGCAATCGAGCAGTGCATGGGGGCCGTCATAGCGGCTGACCATCACCTCGTTCCAGCTGTTGACCGTGACCTGGTCCAGGGTCAATACCAGGTTTTCCCGCACGCCTGCGTAACTCAAGGAGTCGGTACGCTCGGTGGTCATCAGGATATTCAGGTCACGGTGATGTTTGAGCGGGTCGACACCGACGTTGATCAGCAACAGCACTTCGTTGGGCACCGCCGTACGCAGCAGGTGCTCTTCGTCGACGCTCGCCAGGGGCAGGGAGATGGTCTGTTGCAGGCTGCCCAGCAGGTTGAACAGCTCAAATTCGGTCATGTCGCTGGCGCCTGGGTGCAAGGCCAGGCGGGTGCTGCTGTCGATCACACCGTTGCGATGGCACCAGGTGAGCATTTCCAGCAGGTCCCGGCTGCGTTTGATCGGCGCGAAGTGCTCCCATTCCAGGGCGTTCAGGTTGCCGTTGTACAGGCCCCAATGATGTTGGCCCGGCTCTTTGCGATTGGGCGAGTGGACCAGCGTCAGGGTGTCTTCGGCCAGGTCCGGGGCAATCCCGGGGTTGATGAACTCGACCTTGCCGGCCTTGCGTTCGAAAGCGGCATACAAGCGCCGACCGAGCACATTGAGGTCGCGCTTGTTGATCAGGCTGACGGTCTGTTCGGTACGGGCAAACTGGGTCAGGAAGCGGTAGCTGTAGTTGAGCTCGTTGACCAGGGCGCGGCGTTCGGAAGCAACCTGGCGGACTTTCCACTGGCTGCGGCTGTCGAGCAGGGCCAGTTGTCGTTGATCCCATCCCCACTCGTTGGCCAGGCGTTCAAGCAGTTGGCGTTGCCAGCCTGACGAGCGTTGGCCAGCGCTGAGTTTGCGGTTCACCTTCAGGTACAGGCTGCGCCGTACCAGTTCCAGGCGCTCGGGTTCATTGCGGGCCTTGAGGTACTCCTCGATACGTCGGTAAACCACGATGTACGGGTCCAGCTCATCCAGGTCCACTTGGTTGGCGAACACCGCACGTTTGAAGCGCAGGCTCAGGCATTGCACGTTCGGGTGTTCGCTGGCGTAGACCTCGGTCAGCAGCAGTTTGAGCACTGACTTGTACGGGGACTCGATACCCTTGAACAACTGCCACAGGCCGGCCCCGATAAATTCCCCGGGCGGGATATGAGCCAGGTGGCCCAGATCGAGGGTTTCATCGGCAGGGATAAAACGTTTGGAAATCAGCGCGTGAGTGAATTCGGCGTAACGGGTTTCTTCATAGACCGGCACCAGCCACCAGATCGGCGTGCGCCCGGCCAGCCAGATGGCGGTGCGATAGAACTCGTCCAGCAGCAGGTAGTGCTGGGTGGTACCGCAGTCGTCGGAGCTGAGTTGGGTATCGCGCTCGCCCAGGACAAACCGGGTCGGCTCGATCAGGAAAAAATGCGCCTCGGCACCCATGGTCAGGGCCCAGGCCTCTAGCAGTTGGCATTTTTTGCGCAGTTCGGCCAGTTCGCTCTCGCTCAGGTCGGGGGCATGACAGACCCACACGTCCATATCACTTTGATCCGCTTGGGCGAGGGTGCCCAGGCTGCCCATCAGAAACAGGCCATGAATCGGTCGTGGCGGGTTGCCATGGCGGGCTTTGTAGGAGAACGAACGAGTCAGGCGCTGGGCTTCGGCTAGCACCGAAGCGTCGGGTTCGAAGTTCGACAACCCTGCCGGTGTGCTGCCTGAAACATAGCCAGGCAACAACGGGTGGTTGACGTGGAAAAACAACGGCAGCAGGGTCAGCACGCTCTGTTGACGTGGGGTCAGCCCCTCGATGGCCCGGGCGATACGCCCTTCATTCAGGGCTAGAAACCGCGCGCGCAGTTGGGCCAGCACCTTGCGGTCGATGCCTTCGTCCAGGTCGGGGCGGATCTCGTGGGTGCGGGTCATGTGGAACTCGGTGGCTCGCAGGGCCCGACGTGGGCAGCCGTGTGGGAGTTTACAGTCAGTAGCGTAGGACGTTTAAGCGGAATTTGTTTTTGACGTCAGGATTTTATCGCGGGCGCAGGAATGCCCGCGGAATCCGTGAAAAGAGGATCCCGTGGGCGATGCGTGGTGTCAGGCGGCTTCTTTGGTATTGCTGGTGGTAAGAATGGTCAGCAGGACTTGGGCGTGCTCGGCAGCGTCCCGGCCAAGGCTGGTCAGGTAGCCCCCGTCTGGCTGGTCGATCAATTTTTTATCAAACAGGCTCTTGGCAGCGGCAATGGCAGTCGGAGCGGCGGTCTGATGAACTTTCAGACCTTCCTGGGAGCTGCCCAGGTTGAAGAGTGCAAGGATTTCCAGTTCGGCAACCAACTCAGGGGTATACGACATAAGGACTCCAGACTTTCTAGGAATTTTTAGGCGTTAGCAGCCATAAGGTGAACGCACTTGGGCGAGCTGTCCAGCAGGAAGTCGTGGAGTGTTGACATGACGCAGGATGAACGCAAATGGTGCGGTCACGAGGATCCAGGGTGGGAGCTGGCTTGCCTGCGATAGCAGTGTGTCAGGCGACTGTAATATTGGCCGTGCCGACGACATCGCAGGCAAGCCAGCTCCCACATGGATCGATGTTCGACCGCAATTATGAGTGTTACGAGTTTTCTGGCGGCAATTCTGGCAGTGCGCGCAAGGCGGTTTCGTACCATTCGGTATTGAAGGCGCGGTCTTCTTCAAGCAGGGCATCAATCTCGACGGCAAGCACGTGGGCCATCATCTGCAGGATGTCTTCGCGCTCATAACCCACCAGGGTCAGTTTGTTGAACGTCGCCTTGGCGGCAGGCGGGTTGTCGCTTTCGATCTGGTTTTCGATCGCTTCAATCAAGGTGGTTTCGGCGAACTCTTCTTCGTCGTTGTCGATATCGGTTGGCTCGCTCATGGCAGGCTCCTGAAGGAAAGGGCGCCAGTCTACCCCCATTCAGTCGGGTGATGCTGCTGGTCAGGCACGGTCGGACGTTCTATAACAAGCGCTGCCAACCCCGTACACGGCCTGGAGGCTTTGTGATGCTCAAGCTTTATGGATTTTCGGTCAGCAACTACTACAACATGGTCAAGCTGGCGCTGCTGGAGAAAGGGCTACCCTTTGAAGAGGTGCCTTTCTACGCAGGCCAAACCCCTGAAGCCCTGGCCGTAAGCCCCCGTGGCAAGGTGCCGGTGTTGGGTGTTGCGCAAGGCTTCATCAATGAAACCAGCGTGATCCTCGAGTACATCGAGCAGACTCAGTCGGGGCCTGCGCTATTACCCGGCGACCCCTTCCAGCGGGCGCAGGTGTTGGCGTTGTGCCGGGAGATCGAGTTGTATATCGAGCTGCCCGCCCGGGCTTGCTTCGCCGAAGCGTTCTTCGGCATGCCGGTACCGGAGGCGATCAAGGAAAAGTCCAAGGCTGAGTTGCTGCTGGGGATTGCTTCGTTGGGGCGCCATGGCAAGTTCGCGCCTTATGTGGCGGGAGACAGCTTCACAATTGCGGACCTGTACTTCATGTACAGCGTGAATCTGGCCCGCGCTGTGGGTGAGAAGCTGTTTGGTCTGGATTTCCTGGCTGAGTTGCCAGCGCTCAAGGCACTGTTGGAGCGTCTGCATGCACTGCCCAATGCTCAGCGAGTGGCAGCGGACAGGGAAGCGGCGATGCCGGCTTTTATGGCGATGATTGCGGCTAAGAAGTAGAGCTTGGGTGTCTGTGATGGCGCCTTCGTGAGCAAGCCAGCGCCCACATTTGGAATGCATTCCAAATGTGGGCGCGGCGGTGCGACGATTAGACTTGCTCGCGAAGCTTTTAGCGGCTTGCGAGCAGTTCCTGACCGCGCACAACCGCGGCTTTCACCTGCGCCGGCGCAGTCCCGCCGATATGGTTACGGGCATTCACCGAACCTTCCAGGGTCAGCACCGCAAACACGTCCTGTTCGATCTGGTCACTGAACCGACGCAGTTCTTCCAGGCTCATTTCCGCCAGGTCCTTGCCAGTGTCCACACCGTATTT
The DNA here is from genome assembly GCF_012935695.1 of Pseudomonas sp. ADAK18. Classification (NCBI taxonomy): domain Bacteria; kingdom Pseudomonadati; phylum Pseudomonadota; class Gammaproteobacteria; order Pseudomonadales; family Pseudomonadaceae; genus Pseudomonas; species Pseudomonas sp. ADAK18. The sequence continues at coordinate 5,385,722 of NZ_CP052859.1, read as the reverse complement.
CACGGCGTGGCCGACGATTTCGTGGCAGTCACGGAACGGCAGGCCACGGCGTACCAGGTAATCGGCCAGGTCGGTGGCAGTGGAGAAACCGCGCAGGGCTGCTTCACGCATGATGGCGTGCTTGGGTTTGATCGCGGGGATCATGTCGGCAAAGGCCCGCAGCGAGTCGCGTAGGGTATCGGCGGCGTCGAACAGCGGTTCTTTGTCTTCCTGGTTGTCCTTGTTGTAGGCCAGGGGTTGGCCTTTCATCAGGGTCAGCAGGCCCATCAGCGCGCCGAACACCCGGCCGCTTTTGCCGCGTACCAGCTCTGGCACGTCGGGGTTTTTCTTTTGCGGCATGATCGAGCTGCCGGTGCAGAAGCGGTCCGGCAGGTCGATGAACTGGAATTGCGCGCTGGTCCACAACACCAGTTCTTCGGAGAACCGCGACAAGTGCATCATCGCAATGCTGGCTGCGGCGCAGAATTCGATGGCGAAGTCACGGTCTGACACGCCATCCAGCGAGTTGCCGCCAACGGCGTCGAAACCCAGCAGTTGTGCGGTGTATTCGCGGTCGATCGGGTAGGTGGTGCCCGCCAGCGCGGCGCTGCCCAAAGGCATGCGGTTGGCACGCTTGCGGCAGTCCACCAGACGCTCGTAGTCGCGGCTGAGCATTTCGAACCAGGCCAGCAAATGGTGGCCGAAGGTCACTGGCTGTGCGGTCTGCAAGTGAGTGAAGCCGGGCATGATGGTGCCCGACTCGCGTTCGGCCTGCTCCAGCAGGCCTTTCTGCAGGCGGGTGATTTCAGCGAGGATCAGGTCGATCTCGTCCCGCAGCCACAGGCGAATATCGGTGGCCACCTGGTCATTACGGCTGCGACCGGTGTGCAGTTTTTTGCCGGTCACGCCGATGCGGTCGGTGAGGCGGGCCTCAATGTTCATGTGCACGTCTTCCAGGTCGACGCGCCAATCGAAGGTACCGGCTTCGATCTCACCACGGATGTTGGTCAGGCCGTCGACGATGCTGTCGCGCTCGGCCTCGGTCAGCACGCCGACCTTGGCCAGCATCGTGGCGTGGGCGATGGAGCCCATGATGTCGTGGCGATAGAGGCGCTGGTCGAAGGTGACGGAGGCGGTGAAACGCGCGACGAAGGCGTCGACGGGCTCACTGAAGCGGCCGCCCCAGGACTGGTTGGTCTTGTCGGTGCTCATGGATTCGCTCGTGATCTGCTGAAAGAGGGCATGAAAGTGTGCCGCCGATAATAACAGGGTTGCCCTTGGAGGCGATGCTGCGGCGTGTCGGCATTTTTATTTGTTTGAAGGGTGGCTAAGTGCCTTGCCGTCGGCCTCGTCCGGGAAGAGACTGGAGCCAGGATTGAACGGGGGGTTTAACGCGGTCGGTCCTTGGGGTAAACAAGAGGTGTTTATTGAAACGATATTTGACGATTGAGCAATATCGTCTTCGCGAACGTCTACAGTTGCACTGATAGGTAGTTGTACTGACAGAAGGTGAAGGCCGTGGTGCAGCGCACCAATGTCAGGCGGTGAGGTCGAACTCCAGGCTAACCATAAAGAGAGGGGGTGTTCGTATTGTGTATCAGCAAACCCTACGACGGTGCCCTACGGCATCGGGCTCCAGGCGGCATTGAACAGGTCCGGGTAAATATTGGTGCCACTCTCGGGGCACTTTTTGCCGCTCACGCTAGTCTTAGCGTGGATCGCCGTGACGGAAGTCACCGCACCTGTCTACGCTATCCTTGTGCGAGACTCACGCAGGAATCCAGCGCAATATGAATGTCCTGATCGTTGATGACGAACCCCAAGCCCGCGAGCGACTGAGCCGTATGGTCAGCGAACTCGAGGGATACAGTGTCCTGGAGCCGAGCGCCACCAGTGGCGACGAGGCATTGGCCTTGATTGACAGCCTGAAGCCGGATGTCGTGCTGCTCGATATCCGCATGCCAGGCCTTGACGGCTTGCAGGTTGCCGCGCGCTTGAGTGAGCGCGAGTCGCCGCCGGCATTGGTGCTGTGCGCCGCCGAGGATGAGTTTTCCTCGGATGCCCTGCAGGCCAGCGGTGTCAGCTTCCTGGCCAAACCAGTCAGTGCCGACGCCCTGCTCAAGGCGCTGAAAAAGGCCGAGCGACCCAACCGTATACAACTCGCCGCCCTGACCCAGCCCGCGGCGCAAAGCGGTAACGGGCCGCGCAGCCATATCAGTGCCCGGACTCGCAAGGGTATCGAGCTGATTCCCCTGAGCCAGGTGGTCTACTTCATTGCCGATCACAAGTACGTGACGTTGCGTCACGAGGCCGGTGAAGTGTTGCTCGATGAGCCGCTCAAGGCCCTGGAAGACGAGTTTGGCGACCGCTTCGTGCGCATCCATCGCAATGCGCTGGTAGCCCGAGAGCGTATCGAGCGCCTGCAGCGCACGCCGCTTGGGCACTTTCAGTTGTTTTTGAAAGGGCTCAATGGCGACGCCTTGATCGTCAGCCGGCGCCATGTCGCCGGTGTACGCAAGATGATGCAGCAGCTTTAACCCAAGGGCTGCGCCGGTTCCAGCATCCCATATCCCGGTGCGATGCGGCCAGGGAGGCCCCGCACTTGCTGATTCAAATCAAAGCGTATTTGCCTGAGCTGTTATTATCTGCCGTATCTATTCAGTACGGATTGATCCATGTCCTCTCGCGAAATCCGCATCGCCACCCGTAAAAGCGCCTTGGCCTTATGGCAGGCCGAATACGTCAAAGCACGCCTTGAACAGGCCCATCCAGGCCTCAAGGTGTCCCTGGTGCCCATGGTCAGTCGTGGCGACAAGCTGCTGGACTCGCCGCTGTCGAAAATCGGTGGCAAGGGCCTGTTCGTCAAGGAACTGGAGACCGCGCTGTTGGAGAACGAGGCCGACATCGCCGTGCACTCGATGAAAGACGTGCCGATGGACTTCCCCGAAGGCCTGGGCCTGTTTTGCATCTGCGAGCGCGAAGACCCGCGCGATGCGTTCGTTTCCAATACCTATGCCTCCCTGGATGAATTGCCTTTGGGCAGCATCGTTGGGACCTCCAGTTTGCGTCGTCAGGCCCAGTTGCTGACCCGCCGCCCAGACCTGCAAATCCGCTTCCTGCGAGGTAACGTCAATACTCGTCTGGCCAAGCTGGATGCCGGGGAATATGACGCGATCATCCTGGCGGCAGCCGGTTTGATCCGTTTGGGTTTCGAAGACCGCATCACTTCCGCCATCAGCGTCGAAGACAGCTTGCCCGCCGGCGGGCAGGGCGCCGTCGGGATTGAGTGCCGCACGGCAGACAGCGAAATCCATGCATTGCTCAAACCCCTTGATCATGCCGACACTGAAATTCGCGTCACCGCCGAACGTGCGCTGAACAAACACCTTAACGGTGGTTGCCAGGTGCCAATCGCCTGCTACGCCGTGCTTGAAGGCGAGAACCTTTGGCTGCGTGGCCTGGTGGGGGATCCGAGCGGCGGGCTTCTGCTGACGGCAGAGATACGCGGCCCGCAAAGTGAGGCCACGAGCCTTGGTATCAAGGTGGCCGAGGAGTTGTTGGAGAAAGGTGCCGGCGCCATCCTGCAAGCGGTCTACGGCGAGGCCGGTCCGCAGTGACAGGCTGGCGTGTGTTGTTGACCCGGCCGACGGAAGAGTCCGCAGCCTTGGCGGCGACACTGTCCGAAAGCGCAATATTCAGCAGCAGCCTGCCGTTACTGGAAATCGAAGAGCTGCTTGCCACCGCTGAGCAGCAAGCGGTTTTCCGTCATCTGGATCGATACTGCGCTGTGATCGCGGTGAGCAAGCCGGCCGCGCGGTTTGCTCTGCAGCGGCTTGATCAAGCGCCATCTCAACCATGGTTCAGCGTTGGGGCGGCGACGGCGCAGGTGCTGGCCGAGCACGGCCTTGATGTCAGCTACCCGCCGGACGGCGACGACAGCGAGGCCTTGCTTGATTTACCCCAGTTGCGCGACGCTATCGCACGACCCAATGCACGGGTATTGATCCTACGCGGCGAAGGCGGGCGAGAGTTGCTGGCTGAGCGCTTGCGTGATCTAGGTGCTAGTGTCGACTATCTGGAGTTGTATCGCCGTTTCCTGCCGGCCTACACCGCCGGTACGTTGATGCAGCGCATTCAGGTGGAACGCTTGAACGGCCTGGTGGTCAGCAGTGGGCAGGGTTTTTTACATCTGCAAGCCTTGGCTGGCCCCGATTGGCCCCAGGTAACACAGTTACCGCTGTTCGTGCCCAGCCCGCGAGTCGCCAAGATGGCGCGTGCTGCTGGTGCAAGTAAAGTTGTGGATTGTCGTGGCGCGAGTGCTGCGGCTTTGTTAGTGGCGCTACGCAGCTTTGCCGAGCCCACTCTCTGATACGCAAAGGATGGATACGTGAGCGAAACAGCCTTGCCCAAAGATGAAGCCCAGCCCGCGCTTGATGCGCCTGTTGAGACACCGGTCACTGCTCCACGCCGTGGCAATGGCCTGGCAATCGTGGCCTTGTTGCTCGGTGCTGCGGGCGTTGCGGCTGGTGGCTGGGGGATCTGGCAGGTCCGCGCCCTGCAAGCGAGCACTCAGCAGCAGTCGGGACAGGTGCAAACCCTGGACGATCAATCCCAGAGCCTCAAGCAGAGCCAGCAGCAGTTGGCTGCACGCCTGGCACAGTTGCCGGGCGCTGATGAGCTGGAAGAACGTCGCCGTCTGGTGGCGCAATTACAGGGTGATCAGCAGCGCTTGAACCAGCGTCTGGAAACCGTGCTGGGTGCCAGTCGTAAGGACTGGCGCCTGGCCGAAGCCGAACATTTGTTGCGCCTGGCCAGTTTGCGTTTGTCTGCCTTGCAGGACATCAACAGTGCTCAGGCGCTGGTCCAGGGTGCCGACGAGATACTTCGTGAGCAGAGCGATCCGGGTTCCTATGCTGCCCGTGAGCAGTTGGCCAAGAGTCTCGCCGCGTTGCGCAGTGTCGAGCAACCGGATCGTACCGGGTTGTATCTGCAACTGGCGGCCCTGCGCGATCAGGTGGTGCAACTGGCAGCTATCTCGCCTGAGTATCAGCTTCAGGATGCCCCGCAGTCAGGTCGTCCAACCACCGATACTGAAAACCGCTGGAGCCAATGGTGGGAGCAGATTTCCCGCTATTTCCGCATCGACTTCAATCCGGACGACAACATCCGTCCGCTGCTGGCCGGCCAGGGCCTGAACCAGGTACGCCTGGCCCTGAGCCTGGCGTTGGAGCAGGCACAATGGGCTGCCCTTAATGGTGAGCCGGCGGTGTATACCCGTTCGTTGGGCGAGGCCCGCAGTGTCTTGCAGGGCAACTTCAACCAGAACAACCCGCAAAGCCAGGCCATGTTGGCCCGGATAGCCGAGCTGGAACCCAAGGCCGTCTCGGTGGTGACCCCGGACCTGGCTGCAAGCCTGGCTGCTGTGCAGGCTTACCTTGAACGTCGTCATCTGTCTGCCGATGAAGCCAAGGCTTCTGCTGGCGCGCCGGCGACCCAGGAGTAAAGCCGATGAAGCGTTTCTACGTGATCCTGGTGGTGGCGATTGCGATTGCCTTGGCATTGGGCGTGGGCATTTCAAAACACACCGGCTACGTGCTGATTACTTATCCCCATGTGCTGCATTACGAGTCCGGGCTGTGGTCGACCCTGGTGGCGCTGTTTGTAGTGGGTCTGGTGATCTATCTGATCAGAGTGCTGCTGAGTCTGGTGACGACATCCGGTGGCGTGGTCAATCCATGGTCGCGGCGCAACCGTAGTCGTCGGGTGCAGATTGCCATTGAACAGGGCCAGATGGACCTTGCCGAAGGCCGCTGGGCCAGTGCCGAGCGCCATCTGCAGCGCGCCGCCGAAGCAGAGCGTCAACCGCTGTTGTACTACCTCGGTGCGGCCCGAGCGGCCAACGAGCAGGGGCGTTATGAAGAGGCCGACGGCTTGCTGGAGCGTGCGCTCGAGCGCCAGCCTCAAGCCGAGCTGGCAGTGGCTCTGAGCCACGCCCAGTTACAGATGGACCGTGGCGACACCGAAGCGGCCCTGGTCACGTTGCAAGCCATGCATGAGCGCCATCCACACAACGTTCAGGTGTTGCGTCAGTTGCAACGGCTGCATCAACAGCGTGGAGACTGGTCCTCGGTGATTCGGTTGTTGCCGGAGCTGCGCAAGGACAAGGTGTTGCCCGTTACCGAACTGGCGGATCTGGAGCGTCGGGCCTGGGGTGAGAACTTGACCCTGGCCGCTCAGCGTGAAGAGCAAGGCGAGGCCGGCCAGCAATCCCTTGAGCGGGCGTGGCAACAATTGACGTCTGCTCAGCGTCAGGAACCTGCACTGGTATTGGCCTACGCCGAGCAATTGCGCCAGTTGGGTGCGGACACCACGGCCGAAGAAGTATTGCGTGGTGCGATCAAGCGCGGGTATGACAGCCATTTGATCAGGCTGTACGGCTTGCTGCGGGGCAGTGATCCAGCGCGGCAATTGAAGTTTGCCGAAGGCTGGCTCAAGGACCATCCGGGGGATGCCAGCCTGTTGCTGACGTTGGGTCGTCTCTGCCTGCAAAATAGTTTGTGGGGCAAGGCGCGGGATTATCTGGAAAGCAGTTTGCAGGTTCAACGTAATCCCGAGGCCTGTGCCGAACTGGCACGCTTGCTGGCGCAGTTGGGAGATACCGAGCGCAGTAACCAATTGTTCCAGGAAGGCCTGGGGCTTTTGGACAAGCGCTTACTGGCTTCGCCGCTCCCCGTACCGACGCGGGTTTGAAGTAGGAAACCATGAAGAGGTTGGTTCAGAATTGTCTGGTCCAACCCCTCAACATCGCCTGATAGGGGCGACTAAAACGACCGATCGGTAAACTCCTACGCAGGTTTGCATTCAATCCTCTCGGTTCTGACGGGATATCCCTACGCTCTCGCAGAATCGTCTGCGCCGGCGCGTATTGAAAGGGGTAAGGCCTTTCCTCTACCGTAACCACCTATCTCTTGCGTTGCGGATAAACAATGTCTTTGGCCCACTCACGCTCCCTGTTCCTCCTGGCGTTTATGGCTGGTGCGCTGACTTTGGGCGCATCCTTGTACCTCGAATACGGAGCCCTGTTGCGTCCTTGCTTCCTGTGCATGGTGCAGCGGATTCTGTTGACTGCCTTCACGTTGATCAACCTGGTGGCAGCGGTTCATGGCCCTAAGCGCCATGGCGTCTATTTGTATGGGGTGATGAGCATGGGGTGTGCACTGCTCGGAGCCATCACCGCAGTGCGCCAGGTGTTGTTGCAGAACATCCCGTTGGATCAGCTGCCCGGCTGCTGGCCCAGCCTGCAACACATGATCGAAAGCCTGTCGTTCTGGGAGGCCTTGAAGCGGGCATTTCAGGGAAATGTCGACTGCGTCGAAATCAACTGGACGTTGTTTGATCTGAGCCTTCCCGAATGGAGTCTGCTGTTCTTTGTCGCGATGTTGATCCTGGGCGCTACACAGTTTTCCCGCTTGTTGTTCAGTCAGCGTTTACGTCTGGCGAAGCACTGACTCAAGGTCGCAGGATGTAGGACGGGATTAAACACTTGTATGAACTTTCTCTCCTGCGTACCTTGAAGCCATAGTCATGCGGGCATAATCTGGCCCGCACGTGTTATTGAAACCGCTTGTTCGATGCGGCTTTGTCCGGTGGCCGCTTTAATCCTTGAAGTGTTGCGCGGGCAGAGGGCGGCACCGCCCCTATAGGGAAGAGAGATCATCATGCTGGAAACTTGTCAGAATGCTCAGGAGCGCTGGGGTGGTGTGCACAAACTGATCGATGGTTGGTTGAAGGCACGTCACGAACTGGTTCGGGCCTTTGATGCTCTCGGCGCCAAGCCTGAGGCGTTGGGTGAGAACCGCAAGCCACTGCAAGAGTTCTGTGGTGCGCTGGTGGATTATGTGTCTGCGGGGCACTTCGGTGTCTACGAGCAGTTGACCAAGGAAGCCGAGGCTTTCGATGATCAGCGGGGCCTGGACCTGGCAGAGACGCTCTACCCGCGTATCGACGTCATCACCGAAAAGCTGCTGGCCTTCAATGATCTGTGTGATGCCGGCCAATGCGTAGCAGAAAAATTCAAGGAGCTGGGCGGTCTGCTCCACGAGCGTTTCGAGTTGGAAGACTGTCTGATCGAAGTGCTGCACAACGCCCACAAGGAAGAGTTGGCGGCCAAAGCCTGAAAGCTTGATTGTCGGCAAGATAAAAAAACGGTGCGCATTGCGCACCGTTTTTCGTTTGGCTAGCTGCTCGCGCCGAGCAGTTCGATCTCGAATACCAGAGGCGTGTAGGGCGGGATCAACTCGCCTGCACCGTCTGCGCCATAAGCCTGGGCCGATGGAATCACCAGGCGCCATTTCGCGCCGACCGGCATCTGCTGCAACGCGCTGCGCCAGCCACTGATCACACTGTCCAGGCGAAACCATTGCGGTTGTTTGCTCTGGTCAAAGATCGTTCCATCGGGCAGCCGTCCAACATACGTCACCTGAACCCGATCATTGGCCGTCGGTTTTTTTCCATTACCGGGAGCCAGCTCGATCAGCAAGATCCCGTCTGCCAATTCGCGTACGCCGCTCTTGGCTTTCTCCCTGGATAAAAATTGTTGCTCGGCGGCGAGGACCTTTTCACTTTGTGGAACTTGGTCGACGGTTGCAGCCTGTGCTTCGTGTTGGGCCAGGATCTGTTCGATGCGCGCATCGTCCAGCGCCAGTGGCCTGCCTTGGTAGGCTTGCTTGAGGCCGTCGATCAGTGCCTGGATTTGCAGGTCGGGGACTTCCTGGCGCAGGCGTTCACCCAGGCTCGCGCCCAGGCTGTAGGCCAGGTCGTGGCGGTCTTTGACAGGGGATTGCTCGCCCGCGTTGGCCACGGAAAGTGACAAACCCAAGGCTAAAAAAAGGTAACGCGACATGGGTGTTCTCCAGCCGAAAGTGCGGTGGATTATGCCAGTGTGAATGCACAAAAACTGGAGTGGCTTTTCGTTATATCGATAAGAATTTCCATGCAGTGCAACGCAACGCATTCGATACTGTCAACATGCCCTAGCGGCGGTAAGAGCAGAGGGCTAGTATGAGCCGCACCCACGTCAGCCAGGAGGTAAACCATGTCGGCCAAACAGAAGCCTGTAAATACCCCATTGCACTTGCTCCAACAGCTATCGAGCAGCCTGCTCGAACATTTGGAAAGCGCTTGTTCCCAAGCCTTGGCTGATGCTGAAAAGCTGCTCGCCAAGCTGGAAAAACAACGCGGCAAGGCTCAAGAAAAACTGCACAAATCCCGCTCCAAACTGCAAGACGCAGCAAGCGCCGGCAAAGCCAAGGCACAAGCCAAGACCAAGGGTGCAGTCAAAGAACTTGAGGACTTGCTCGACGCCCTCAAGGATCGTCAATCCGAAACCCGCACCTACATTCTGCAACTCAAGCGCGATGCTCAAGAGAGTCTGAAACTGGCTCAGGGCGTTGGTCGTGTGAAAGAAGCCGTTGGCAAGGTACTGAGCACTCGTGCACCGGTTAAAGCCGCTGCTGCGAGCGCGGCGAAAAAACCAGCCAGCAAAGCCGTGGCAGCAAAAGCGCCTGCGAAAGCTGCAGCCAAGCCTGCGACCAAAGCACCGGCGAAACCCGCTGCGAAGCCTGCAGTGAAAAAAGCCGCTGCCAGCGCCGCCAAACCAGCAGCTAAACCTGCTGTGAAGCCGGCCGCCAAACCAGCTGCAAAAACCGCTGCTGCGAAACCAGCCGCCAAGCCAGCTACGGCAAAACCTGCTGCGAAGCCGGCCGCAAAGCCAGCGGCTAAAACCGCTGCTGCGAAACCAGCCGCCAAGCCAACTGCGGCGAAACCTGCTGCGAAGCCGGCCGCAAAGCCAGCGGCTAAAACCGCTGCTGCAAAACCAGCCGCCAAGCCAACTGCGGCGAAACCTGCTGCGAAGCCGGCCGCAAAGCCAGCGGCTAAAACCGCTGCTGCAAAACCAGCCGCCAAGCCAACTGCGGCGAAACCTGCTGCGAAGCCAGCCGCAAAGCCAGCGGCTAAAACCGCTGCTGCAAAACCAGCCGTCAAGCCAACTGCGGCGAAGCCTGCCGCAAAGCCAGCGGCTAAAACTGCTGCTGCAAAACCAGCCGCCAAGCCAGCTGCGGCGAAACCTGCTGCGAAGCCTGCCGCAAAGCCAGCGGCTAAAACTGCTGCTGCAAAACCAGCCGCCAAGCCAGCTGCTGCAAAACCTGCTGCGAAGCCGGCCGCTAAACCTGCTGCTGTAAAACCAGCCGCTAAGCCAGCTGCCGCAAAACCAGCGGCCAAGCCTGTTGTTGCTAAAGCGCCAGCTGCAAAACCTGCGGCACCTGCTGCCAAGCCGGCTGCCCCGGCAGCACCTGCGGCCAGCGCTGCAGCGCCAACCGCGACGGTCAGCAGCACCCCTGCACCGGCTGCAAGCACCACCCCAACCAGCGCTTCCTAAGTGCCGGTGGCCGCGACGCGCAGCTGATGCAGCGCGTCGTGGTCAAGGTTGGCGGCCTCGGCCGCCAGTCCTTCAAGCCATGTACGCTGATACGTTGCTTCACCCGTCGGCCATTCCAGTGCTCGGGTTTCCAGGCGTGATAACAGCTGCTGTTCGGCTTCCAGCTCCAGGGCTTTGATCCGCTCCCGTAATGCCCCCAACTCGGTGTCCTGCTGCGCCATGGCCCGCCATTGCTTACGCACTTGTCGTAGCGGCTCGACCACCTCGGCCTGCCAGGGTTCTGCAATCTGCCGCAGTGCCAGCAAACGAGTCGGCTCAAGCGTCACGCCTCGCTGCTCCAGCCATAAACCGCAGAGCAACAGGCACACATCGACCCCCTGCTCCTGCAAGCGCAGGCAAGCGTTCTCTACACCCGGACGGGCATAAGTCGAGAGGGCAAAGCTCCACAGGTCAGCGCACATATTCCTACCCAAGCCAGCGGTCAACGAAGCTGGTAGACTCCGCCGCCATTATGATCCGACTTCAAAGCCTAACATTACAGCGTGGCCCGCAGCGTCTTCTTGAAGACGCCGAGCTGACCCTGCACGCCGGTCACAAAGCCGGCCTGATCGGTGCCAATGGCGCCGGCAAATCCACGTTGTTCGCCTTGCTGCTGGGTGAGCTGACCCCCGACTCCGGGGATTGCTTGATGCCGGCCGACTGGCGAATCGCTCACATGCGCCAGGAGATCGACACCCTGGACCGCATTGCGATCGACTACGTGCTCGATGGCGACCTGCGCCTGCGTCAGGTGCAACACGACCTGGCCGAGGCCGAGAAGACTCAGGACGGCGCCGCTCAAGCCCGCCTGCACTCGGAACTCGACAGCGCCGACGGCTACACCGCCGATGCCCGCGCTCGCAAAATGCTGGCGGGCCTGGGGTTCACCAACGAGCAGATGGACCGTCCGGTCGCCGACTTTTCCGGTGGCTGGCGCATGCGCCTGAACCTGGCCCAGGCGCTGATGTGCCCTTCGGACCTGTTGCTGCTCGATGAACCGACCAACCACTTGGACCTCGATGCGATCCTGTGGCTGGAAGATTTCCTGAAAAGCTACCCGGGCACTTTGCTGCTGATTTCCCACGACCGGGACTTCCTCGACGCCGTGGTCGATAACATCGCCCACGTCGAACAGAAAAAAATCACTCTCTATCGTGGTGGCTACAGCGCCTTCGAGCGCGCTCGCGCCGAACGTCTGGCCCAGCAGCAGCAGGCCTACGAGAAGCAGCAGGTGCAACGGGCGCATATGGAGAGCTACATCGCCCGGTTCAAGGCCCAGGCCACCAAGGCTCGTCAGGCCCAGAGCCGGATCAAGGCCCTGGAGCGCATGGAAGAGCTGTCGGCGGCCCACGTCGATTCGCCGTTCGACTTTGTGTTCCGCGAGTCGGTGAAGATCTCAAGCCCGTTGCTCGATCTGTCCGACGCTCGTCTGGGCTATGGCGACAAGACCATCCTCGAGAAGGTCAAGTTGCAGCTCACGCCGGGCGCGCGGATCGGTTTGCTCGGCCCCAACGGCGCCGGCAAATCGACCCTGATCAAAAACCTCTCGGGCGAGTTGCAACCCTTGGCCGGTCGTCTGGTACGCGGTGAGAACCTGGTAGTGGGCTACTTCGCCCAGCATCAGTTGGACTCCCTCGACGCCAAGGCCAGCCCGCTGCTGCACTTGCAACGCCTGGCGCCTACCGAGCGCGAACAGACCTTGCGCGACTTCCTTGGCGGTTTCGACTTCCGTGGCGCGCGCATCGACGAGCCGGTGCTGAATTTCTCCGGTGGTGAAAAGGCCCGCCTGGCCCTGGCGTTGATCGCCTGGGACCGGCCGAACCTGTTGCTGCTCGACGAACCGACCAACCACCTGGACCTGGAAATGCGCCTGGCGCTGACCATGGCCCTGCAGGAATTCAGCGGTGCGGTGTTGGTGGTGTCCCACGATCGACACTTGCTCAAGAGCACCACCGATAACTTCCTGCTGGTAGCTGACGGCAAGGTCGAGGAATTCGACGGCGACCTGGAAGACTACGCTCGCTGGCTGTCGGACTATCGTCTGCGCAACGCACCGGTCAGCAACACTCCGGTCAATCCGGACAAGACCGACAAGAAAGCCCAGCGCCAGGCCGCCGCCGCATTGCGCCAGCAACTGGCTCCCCACAAGCGTGAAGCCGACAAGCTGGAAGCTGAACTGGGCAAGGTTCACGAAAAGCTGGCGAAGATCGAAACCAGCCTGGGTGACAGCGCGGTGTACGAACCGGCGCGCAAGGACGAACTGCGGGACTTGTTGGCCGAGCAGGCTAAGCTCAAGGTCCGCGAGGCACAGCTGGAGGAAACCTGGATGGAAGCCCTGGAGTTGCTGGAGTCCTTGCAAGCGGAGCTGGAGGCGTTGTCCTGATGGAAGCGCTGCAACTGCCGCTGCCGGCCCAATGGATCGAGCCCCTATGGGTCGGCGTACAAATCCTGCTGATCCTGCTGGCTGGTTACTTCGCCCAGCGTTTCGTTGCCAAATGCCTGAAGCGCCTGGGGGAACGTTACCCGTTTCCGCCGCAGTTGCTGATGCCGCTGCGTGGTGGCCTGCGCTGGCTGATCATGGGCAGTGCGCTGATCGTTGTGCTGGAGCGCCTGGGCGTTTCCGCCACGGTGTTGTGGACGGCGCTGTCGGGGTTTGTCGCGGTGGCGGCGGTGGCGTTCTTTGCCATGTGGTCGGTGCTGTCGAACCTGCTCTGCGCGATTCTGATCTTCACGGTCGGGCCGTTTCGTCTGGGTGATGTGGTCGAGTTGGTGGACACCGTCGACAAGCCTGGCGTCAAAGGTCGTGTAGTGGCGATCAACCTGCTGTACACCACGTTGATTGAAGTGGAAGAGGCGGGGACTGGCAGCGTGATGGTGCAAGTGCCCAACAGCTTGTTCTTCCAGCGCTCGGTGCGACGTTGGCGGGGCAGTGATGTGTTGCCTGTCGGATCGGGCGAGAAGTAGCCGTCACATCCTGTAAAAATCTATAGCCATGCCTCGCTCGGCGGAGTTAGCTTAAGGCACAACAGCGAATTCTTCTGCGAGGTGTGCAATGGCACTCGATACATGGCTGGCCTTTTTCCTGGCCAGTTGGATCATCAGTCTCTCTCCTGGCGCTGGCGCCATCGCCTCGATGTCCAGTGGTTTGCAATACGGTTTCCTGCGCGGTTACTGGAATGCTCTGGGTCTGCAATTGGGCCTGGCGCTGCAAATTGTTGTGGTTGCGGGTGGCCTGGGCGCGATTCTCGCGGCATCTTCCACAGCCTTCTATGCGATCAAATGGTTCGGTGTGGCGTACCTGGTTTACCTGGCCATCAAGCAATGGCGTGCACTGCCCGCTGATCTGACCGATAACGCGGCGGTCCGGCCTATCGGCAAACCTTTGGCGATGGTCTTTCGCGGCTTCCTCGTCAATGCCAGCAACCCCAAGGCATTGGTGTTCATGCTGGCGGTGCTGCCACAGTTTGTGAATCCCCAGGCGCCGCTATTGATCCAGTACGTGATCCTTGGCGCGACGATGATCTGTGTGGACATGATCGTCATGGCCGGCTACACAGGCCTGGCGTCGAAAGTGTTGCGGCTGTTGCGCACACCCAAGCAGCAGAAGCGCATGAATCGCACGTTTGCCGGGTTGTTCGTAGGCGCGGCAGGCTTCCTGGCCAGTTTGCACCGCGCAACGGCCTGATTTTGGCCTAACTGAAGAAACCGGATCAAAATGTGGGAGCGGGCTTGCTCGCGAAAGTGGTGGATCAGTCGATGAATCTGTTGACTGACACTCCGCTTTCGCGAGCAAGCCCGCTCCCACATTTGTTTGTGTTGCCTGTACTTTTGGCGATCACGCCTTGAGTCAAACTCCTTAACGTTTGACAATGTGTTACTTCGTATTTCCATTTGAGATTCATTCATGACTGGCCCCTCCCGTTTCCTCGCTTGGCTGCTGTTGCCGACGTTGATGTCGTGCAGCGTCAACCTGCTGGCAGCCACCGCAGAAGGCGCACCTCAGGCGCTGCATTTGCTGGATTACATCGGCGCCGACTACCCGCCGACGGTGGAAGCGGGCAAGGTCATTGATGATTCTGAATACCGTGAGCAGGTCGAGTTTCTCGGTGTTCTGCAGGGGCTGGTGGCCGAGCTTCCAGAGAAACCCGAGCGCGCGGAATTGGTCACAGGTGTCGATGAGCTGCTGGTTGCCGTCAAGGCCCACGAGGACGGTGCAGCTGTGGCTCACCAGGCCCGGCAACTAGGTGCCAAGTTGGCAGTGGCCTATGAAGTCAGTCAGGCCCCGGCGATTACCCCGGACCCAGCGCGTGGTGCGCCGTTGTATGCCCAGCACTGTTCGGTTTGTCACGGTGACGCAGGCGCCGGCGATGGCCCGGCAGGCGTTGGTCTGACGCCGCCGCCGGCCAACCTGCGGGATGCTGCGCGCCTTGACCGCTTGAGCCTCTACGCGATCTACAACACCCTTGGGCTGGGCGTCGAGGGCACGGACATGCCGTCCTTCGCGGATCAACTGGACGATCGTCAGCGTTGGGACCTCGCCACCTATATCGCAGGCTTCACTGCCAACCCGGCTGCGGCAAAAAGCGAAAAGTCCTTTAACCTCGCTGATCTGGCACGTCAGACCCCCAACGAAGTGCTGGCCGCTGAAGGCCCAGATGCCACCGCCACCTTCCGCGCACAACGCGCACAGCCGCCGCAGGTCAAGCGTGGCCCGGCGCAGTTGCTCGACTACACCGCGACCACCCTGGACAAAAGTCTCGCCGCGTTTCGCAACGGTGATCATGAACAGGCGTACGACCTGTCGGTAGCGGCTTATCTGGAAGGCTTCGAGCTGGTTGAAAGCTCTCTGGACAACGTCGACGCCAACGTGCGCAAAGACACCGAGAAGGCCCTGATGGCTTACCGGCAGTCGCTGCAGGATGGTTTGCCGATTGAGCAGGTGGAGCAGCGCCTGGATGTGGCCAAGGGCAAGCTCAAGCAGTCCGCTGGCTTGCTGGGCAGCGATGGCTTGAGTTGGTCCTTGAGTTATATCTCCGGCTTGCTGATCTTGTTGCGAGAAGGCCTGGAAGCGATTCTGGTACTGGCGGCAATCCTCGCCTTCCTGCGTAACACCGGCCAGCAATCGGCGGTGCGCAGCGTAAACGTCGGTTGGGGCCTGGCGCTGTTGGCCGGTCTTGGGACTTGGGCCTTGGCGGCCTACGTGATTGACGTCAGCGGCGCCCAGCGTGAATTGCTGGAAGGCTGCACGGCGCTGTTTGCCAGCGTCATGGTGCTGTGGCTCGGCGTGTGGATGCATGACCGACGCCATGCGGCGGCCTGGCAGGACTACATCAAGAGCAGCCTGGTGGGCGGCGGTGGACGTTTCGGCTTTGCAGTATTGGCGTTCTTCTCGGTCTACCGCGAGCTGTTTGAAGTGATCCTGTTCTACGAAACCCTGTGGCTGCAGGCAGGTCCTGCCGGGCACAACGCGGTCCTGGCAGGCGGCGCCACGGCGCTGGTGCTGCTGGTGGGCCTGGCTTGGGTGATTCTGCGGGGTTCGGCGAAGTTGCCGCTGGCACTGTTCTTTGGCATCAACGCGGCGCTGCTGTGCGCGCTGTCGGTGGTGTTCGCCGGGCATGGCGTCAAGGCGTTGCAGGAAGCCGGCATCTTCGGCACCCGGCCGGTAGCGTTCTTCGACTTCGATTGGTTGGGCATCCACGCTGACGCCTATTCGCTGAGTGCCCAGGCGGTGGCGATTCTGGCAATCGTGGTGCTGTATGGCCGCAGTCGGCTGGCTGAAAAACGCCGAGTGACGGCATAACCATGCGCGTCTGGATCGATGCCGATGCCTGCCCACGGGCGGCCAAGGATCAGGTGGTGAAGTTTGCCCTCAAGCGCCAATTCGAAGTGGTGCTGGTGGCGGGGCAGAGCCAGATCAAACCGAGCTTCTCGTGTGTGAAGCTGATTGTGGTGCCCAGTGGCCCGGACGCCGCTGATGACTACCTCGTTGAGCACGCCGTGCCTGGCGAGTTGGTGATTTGCAGCGACGTGCCGCTGGCCGATCGCCTGGTGAAGAACGGCGTGACAGCCCTCGATCCACGCGGCAAGGAGTTCAGCCCGCAAAACATGAGTGAGCGGTTGGCGGTGCGTAACCTGTTCACTGATCTGCGGGAACAGGGCCAGATGGGCGGGGGGCCGCCGCCCCATGGCGAGAAGGAAAAACAGGCGTTTGCCAACTCACTCGACCGTATCCTCACCCGGTTGATGCGTCAGGCCTGACAGCTGGTGGCGAGGGAGCTTGCTCCCGTTGGGTGGCGAAGCCGCCCTAATTCAGTCAAAACGTGATTGCAGGTTTGGGGCTGCTGCGCAGCCCAACGGGAGCAAGCTCCCTTGCCACAGTCAGTCGTTCTCGTGGGTCAACTCCAGTACCCGATCCACCAGCTTGTTGATCCCTGACGCGACTTCGCTGATGTTTTTGCCCAGCATGTAGGCCGGAGTGCTCACGAGCTTGCGAGCCTTGTCCTCGACAATCTCGTCCACTGTGCATTCCCGGTGGGTCGCGCCCATCTTGTCCATGGCCGCTGCCGTGTCGGCGTCGTTACCAATGGTGCAGGTCACGCCTGGGCCGTAGATCTTTGCCGCCAGCGCCGGGGAGATGCAGATCAGTCCTACGGGTTTGCCCGCTTCGGCAAAGGCTTCCGCCAGTTCCAGCACCTGCGGGTTGACGCTGCACCCGGCGCCTTCGACGGCGAAGTTCGACAGGTTCTTCGCTGCTCCAAAACCTCCAGGTACGATCAGCGCGTCGAAATCCTCGGCATTGGCCTCACGAAGGTCCTTCACCTCACCCCGGGCGATGCGCGCCGACTCCACCAGCACGTTGCGCGATTCGGGCATTTCTTCACCGGTCAGGTGATTGATTACATGCAACTGCGCAATATTGGGTGCAAAACACTGAACCTGAGCGCCACGTTGGTCCAGGCGCAGCAGAGTGATCACACTTTCATGGATTTCTGCGCCGTCATACACGCCACAGCCGGAAAGGATCACTGCAATCTTTTTGCTCATGGGCATTTCTCCTGATTCATGGCGTTAAATGTCTACTTATTTGTCACTCATTGCCAATGGGATATCCAGCCACTACACCTAATCTTGATGTAACAATAATTGACCGGACTTGCCCATGGACTTCGTCCCTTATGCGGTACCGTTTTTCATTGCCTTGATCGTGGTTGAGCTGCTGGCCGACCGTTGGCGCGGTGAGCGCAATTACCGGGTGGCGGATGCCATCAATAGCCTCAGCACTGGCGTGCTGTCCACCACCACAGGGCTGCTGACCAAAGGCGTCGGGCTGCTGACCTATGCCTTCGCCCTCAAGCACCTGGCGATCATCGAATTATCGGCCCAGAACGTCTGGACTTGGGTGTTCGCCTTTGTTTTCTACGACTTCTGCTACTACTGGCTGCATCGCTGTGGCCACGAACGCAACATCCTCTGGGCCGCTCATTCGGTGCATCACCAGAGCGAGGACTACAACCTCACCACCGCGTTGCGCCAGACCAGCACCGGGTTTCTTCTGAGCTGGATCTTCTACCTGCCGTTGGCAGTGCTCGGCGTGCCGTTGTTGGTATTTATCAGTGTTGCGTCCCTCAACCTGTTGTATCAATTTTGGGTCCATACCCGCCATGTGCCCAAGCTGGGCTGGTTTGAGTGGTTTTTCGTCACACCCTCCAATCATCGGGCTCACCACGCACAGAACGCTCTCTACATGGATCGCAACTACGGCGGGGTGTTCATTATTTGGGACCGGCTGTTTGGCTCCTTCCAGGAAGAAGACGAAAACGAGCCGGTAATCTTTGGCGTGACCACGCCGCTGGCCAGTTGGAACCCGTTGTGGGCCAACCTGCAGTTTTATGCACAGCTGTGGAATGACGCGCGGCGCACCGAGAGTAGGTGGGACAAGTTGCGTATCTGGTTCATGCGCACTGGCTGGCGGCCGGCGGACGTGGCGGCGAAGTACCCGCTGGCCAAGCCGGACCTGAGTCAGTTCCGCAAATTCGAGGTGCCGCTGGACGCTCGCCAGCAGATTTACATCGCCCTGCAATTCGCCGCTTACGTGGGCTTGGGCAGCTATTTGATGAATTTTGGCGAAGGGCTGCCAACCGCCGCCCTGGTGCTGGGCTGGAGTGCGATGGTGCTGGGGTTGTTTACCCTGGGAGTGGCGCTGGAGAATCGCCCGTGGGCGTTGAAGGCCGAATTATTGCGCCTGGCGCTGAATGTGCCGCTGGTGTGGCTGGCGCCGCTGGTCGGTTTGTGGCCGGCCAGCCCGTTGGGCTGGCTGGGCCTGCTCAGCTACAGTCTGCTTAGCATCATCGGCCTCTACTGCTGCAGAGACCGGCTTACTCGACTGGCGTCGTAGGCTCTTTCTTTTGCTCGGCCAGCTGTTGTTCAGCCAGCCGAGCCTTTGCATCGGCACAGGCCTGGCGCGTCAAGCGGGCATTCTTGATGCGGCGCCGCAGCCACAAGCCCAAGCCCAGTACCAGCAGGGCGCCGAGCACCCATAGCTCGTACTTCTTGACGCTACCCAGCATGCCTTCGAGTACGGCGCCGAAATGGTAGGCCGCCGCTCCCAACGCTGCGGCCCACACAGCTGCACCGATACCATTGAGCAGTAGATAGCGTCCCGGCGGATAGCCTGACAGACCAATGGCTACGGGCATCACCGTGCGCAAACCGTAGACAAAACGGAAGCTCAGCACCCAGATATCCGGGTGCTTGCGGATATGTTCCAGGGCGCGATCGCCCATCAATTGCCAGCGCGGTTTGCGGGCCAGCAGCTTGCGGCCATGCTTGCGCCCCAGGAAGTACCACAACTGGTCGCCGGCGTAGCTGCCGAAAAAGGCAACGACCACCACCAGGTTGATATCCATGTATCCGCGGAACGCCAAGAAGCCTGCGAGGACCAAAATGGTTTCGCCTTCGAAGAACGTGCCTAGGAAGAGGGCAAAGTAGCCAAAGTCATGCAGAAATTGTTGGAGCATTGTCTGGGTGCTGGCGAAATGAACGCGCAGCCTACGCCTTCGTGAACATTCATGAAAGTATCGAGATGTGTCACGAAGTGAACAATTCCTACAAAAACTAGGAATGCGACTACAGGTCGCATGGGTAAGCACAACTGTAATTCCTTCGTCATAATGGCCGCTTATAACTGTCACGCTCGCCCGTCAAGCCGGGCTCAGGAGTCTGCCGTGAGCTTTACCCCTTCCAATCGTCTGTTTCCCGCCACCCGCCTGCGCCGCAATCGTCGTGATGATTTCTCTCGCCGCCTGGTTCGTGAAAACGTTCTGACGGTAGATGATCTGATCCTGCCGGTTTTTGTGCTGGACGGTGAAAATCGTCGGGAAGCGGTGGCCTCGATGCCGGGTGTGGAGCGCTTGACCATTGATCTGCTGCTGATCGAGGCGGCGAACTGGGTTGAGTTGGGGATTCCAGCCTTGGCGTTGTTTCCGGTCACGCCTTCTGAGCTTAAATCCCTGGATGCCGCCGAAGCCTGGAACCCGGAAGGTATCGCCCAGCGCGCCACCCGTGCCCTGCGTGAGCGCTTTCCGGAACTGGGGGTGATCACCGATGTGGCGCTGGACCCGTTCACCACCCACGGGCAGGATGGCATTCTCGACGAAGAAGGCTATGTTCAGAACGACATCACTGTGGATGCGCTGGTCAAGCAGGCCTTGTCCCACGCCGCCGCAGGCGCCCAGGTGGTTGCGCCGTCGGACATGATGGACGGTCGCATCCAGGCGATCCGCGAGGCCCTGGAGCTGGCTGACCACGTCAATGTGCGAATCATGGCCTATTCGGCCAAGTACGCCAGTGCCTATTACGGGCCGTTCCGCGATGCGGTAGGTTCGGCGCTGAACCTGGGCAAGGCTAATAAAGCCTCGTACCAGATGGACCCTGCCAACAGCCATGAAGCCCTGCACGAAGTGGCGGCCGACCTGGCCGAAGGCGCCGACATGGTGATGGTCAAGCCTGGGATGCCGTACCTGGACATCCTTTATCGGGTCAAAGAGGAATTCAAGGTGCCGACCTTTGTCTATCAGGTCAGCGGTGAATACGCCATGCACATGGCCGCGATCCAGAATGGTTGGTTGAGTGAAGGGGTGATCCTCGAATCCCTGACTGCCTTTAAACGTGCGGGGGCTGATGGCATCCTGACTTACTTTGCCGCCCGCGCCGCCCAATTGCTTAGAGAGCAACAATAGCCCTCA
Organism: Pseudomonas sp. ADAK18; assembly: GCF_012935695.1. Taxonomy (NCBI): domain Bacteria; kingdom Pseudomonadati; phylum Pseudomonadota; class Gammaproteobacteria; order Pseudomonadales; family Pseudomonadaceae; genus Pseudomonas; species Pseudomonas sp. ADAK18. The sequence goes on along the minus strand of NZ_CP052859.1, from coordinate 5,365,025 downwards.
CAGGAACACTCGATGAATACCGAAGGACTCTCAGAAGTTGCAGTAAAAGACGCTCACCCGGTGGTCGAACAAGTCACCGAGACGCCACCGGAGCTGGAGCCCGCACCGCCTGCCGTAGTGGCGGAGGTGCACGCCGTGACACCGGCGATCGCGATTCCGAACCTGGATGACAGCAGTCTGTACATCCATCGTGAGCTGTCACAACTGCAATTCAACATCCGCGTGCTGGAACAGGCGCTGGATGAGTCCTACCCGCTGCTGGAGCGGCTGAAGTTCCTGCTGATCTTCTCCAGCAACCTGGACGAGTTCTTCGAGATTCGTGTCGCCGGCCTCAAGAAACAGATCACCTTCGCCCGTGAACAGGCGGGTGCCGATGGCTTGCAACCGCATCAAGCCCTGGCGCGCATCAGCGAGCTGGTGCACGGGCATGTCGATCGCCAATACGCGATCCTCAACGACATTCTGTTGCCGGAGTTGGAAAAACATCAGGTTCGTTTCATCCGTCGCCGACACTGGACCACCAAGATCAAGACGTGGGTGCGCCGCTTTTTCCGCGATGAGATCGCTCCGATCATCACCCCCATCGGTCTGGACCCGACGCACCCGTTCCCGTTGCTGGTGAACAAGAGTTTGAACTTCATCGTCGAGCTGGAAGGTATCGACGCCTTCGGTCGCGATTCGGGCTTGGCGATCATTCCGGCACCGCGTCTGCTGCCACGGATCATCAAGGTACCGGAAGAAGTGGGGGGCGCTGGCGATAACTATGTATTCCTCTCGTCGATGATCCACGCCCACGCCGATGACCTGTTCCAGGGCATGAAGGTCAAGGGCTGCTACCAGTTCCGTCTGACCCGTAACGCCGACCTGGCACTGGACTCCGAAGACGTCGAAGACTTGGCCCGTGCCCTGCGCGGCGAGCTGTTCTCCCGGCGTTACGGTGATGCAGTGCGCCTGGAAGTGGCAGATACCTGCCCTAAACACCTGTCGGACTACCTGCTCAAGCAGTTCAACCTGGGCGAGACCGAGCTGTATCAGGTCAACGGTCCGGTGAACCTGACGCGTCTGTTCAGCATCACCGGCCTGGACAGTCATCCGGAGCTGCAATACACGCCTTTCACCCCGCAGATCCCGAAACTGCTGCAAAACAGCGAGAACATCTTCAGCGTGGTCAGCAAGCAGGATATTTTGCTGCTGCACCCGTTTGAGTCGTTTACCCCGGTGGTCGACCTGCTGCGCCAGGCCGCCAAGGACCCGCATGTCCTGGCCGTGCGCCAGACCCTGTACCGCAGCGGTGCCAACTCGGAAATCGTCGATGCACTGGTGGACGCGGCGCGTAACGGCAAGGAAGTGACCGCCGTCATCGAATTGCGTGCGCGCTTCGACGAAGAGTCCAACCTGCAACTGGCCAGCCGCCTGCAAGCGGCTGGTGCGGTGGTGATCTACGGTGTGGTTGGATTCAAGACCCACGCCAAGATGATGCTGATCCTGCGCCGTGAAGCCGGTGAGATCGTGCGTTACGCCCACTTGGGCACCGGCAACTACCACGCCGGCAACGCCAAGCTTTACACCGACTACAGCTTGCTGACCTCCGACGACGCTTTGTGCGAAGACGTTGGCAAACTGTTCAGCCAGTTGATCGGCATGGGCAAGACCTTGCGCATGAAGAAGCTGCTGCATGCGCCGTTCACCCTGAAGAAGGGCATGCTCGACATGATTGCCCGGGAAACCCAGTTCGCCCTCGAAGGCAAGCCAGCGCACATCATCGCCAAGTTCAACTCGCTGACCGACCCGAAGATCATCCGCGCGCTGTACAAGGCCAGCCAGTCTGGGGTGCGTATCGACCTGGTGGTGCGTGGCATGTGCTGCTTGCGTCCGGGGATTGCCGGCGTCTCGCACAACATCCATGTGCGTTCGATCATCGGCCGCTTCCTGGAACACACACGGGTGTTCTACTTCCTCAATGGCGGTGAAGAGCAGATGTTCCTCTCCAGTGCTGACTGGATGGAGCGCAACCTCGACAAGCGTGTGGAGACTTGCTTCCCGGTGGAGGGCAAGAAGCTGATCATGCGGGTCAAGAAGGAATTGGAGAGTTATCTCACGGATAACACCCACAGCTGGAGCCTGCAGTCGGACGGCCGCTACGTGCGCAACACGCCGACCGGCAACCAGAACCCGCGCAGCGCCCAGGCGACGTTGCTGGAGCGGTTGGGTAGCCCGATTCTGACGGTGAACTAAGCACTGGCACGATCCTAAAAATGTGGGAGCCGGGCTTGCCCGCGATTACGGAGTGTCAGCCAACACATTAATTGGCTGATCCACCGCTATCGCGGGCAAGCCCGGCTCCCACATCTGTTTGTCGGTGGCCTTTAGGGCTATCAGCGCACGTTCAGGCTGAACCCAACCCGCGTCAGCCACTCGGCTTCCTGGGCGAAGTCCGCCTGGGTCAGTTGGTTTTCATCCAGCCAGTTCTTCGGGAACACCACGTCCAGGCTGTGACCATGGGCGCGAAGGGTCACCTGGGGCATTTCCTGGGTGCCGCGAATGTGGTGGAACAGGATCGCGAAGCGCAGCAGCGCACACAGGCGGATCAGCTTGATGCCATCGTCGCCGAACTCGGCGAATTTATCCTTGGGGATATTGCGCCGATGACCGCGCACCAGTAGCGCGAGCATTTGCTGGTCTTCCCGGGAAAACCCGGCCAGGTCCGAGTGTTCGATCAGGTAGGCGCCATGCTTGTGGTAATGGTAGTGGGCGATGTCCAGACCCACTTCATGGACCTTGGCCGCCCAACCCAGCAGTTCGCGCCAGACGCCGTCTTCCAAGTCCCAGTCTTCAGCCACTTGATCAAAGGCATGCAGCGCCTTGCGCTCAACTCGTGCCGCCTGCTCCAGGTCGACATGGTAGCGCTCCATCAACGAACTGAGAGTGCGCTCACGGACGTCTTCATGATGATGGCGGCCCAGCAGGTCATAGAGCACGCCTTCGCGCAGGGCGCCGTCGCAGTGGTCCATGCGTTGCAGTTCGAGGGCGTCGAAGATCGCTTCGAGAATCGCCAGGCCAGCGGGGAAGATTGCCCGGCGATCCGGCTTGATGCCGTCGAAGTCGATTTTCTCGGCGTCCCCTAACTTGAACAGCTTGCGCTTGAGCCAGGCTAGCCCTTCGGCGTTGACCTCGCCGGTACCGTGGCCGCCGGCCTTGAGGGCCAGGCCGATGGCGCGGATGGTGCCGGACGAGCCAATGGCTTCATCCCAGGTCAGGCGGTGCAGGGCGTGCTCGATGCTCATGATCTCCAGCCGAGCAGCTGTATAAGCCTGGGCGTAACGGGCCGGAGTGATCTTGCCGTCCTTGAAATAGCGCTGGGTATAGCTGACGCAACCCATCTGCAGGCTTTCGCGCAGCAGTGGCTCGAAACGCTGGCCGATGATGAACTCGGTACTGCCGCCGCCGATGTCTGCCACCAGGCGCTTGCCTGGGGTGTCGGCCAGGGTGTGGGACACGCCGAGGTAGATCAGGCGCGCTTCTTCACGGCCGGAGATGACTTCCACCGGGTGCCCGAGGATTTCCTCGGCGCGGCGGATGAACTCGCCACGGTTGCGGGCTTCACGCAGGGCGTTAGTGCCGACAATGCGTACAGCGCCCAGGGGCATGCCGTTGATCAGTTGGGCGAAGCGCTTGAGACAATCGAGCCCGCGCTGCATGGACTCTTCATTGAGCTGACGCTCGTCGTCGATCCCGGCAGCCAATTGTACTTTCTCGCCGAGCCGCTCAAGGATGCGGATCTCGCCGTTCTGGGCCTTGGCCACGACCATGTGAAAACTGTTGGAGCCCAGGTCGATGGCGGCGATCAGGGACAGATTCTTGGCTTGGGATTGCGGCATGGGTAAGGGATCTCGGTCGATAACCTTGCCATCGTGCCACGATCAACCGCTGACGCCAACGCGTAGTGCTTGGGGAATTTTTCTAGCGTTGTCTGTGAACAAGTTCTGCGGGAAATGTAGGGGAACTCCTCAAGCGCCTGGCGATTAGGTCTTAGAGCGTCGAGTGAATTCAAAAATCGTTAGCGCTCATCATCCTTCACGATTTTGCCTACATTGAATGTTCAATTGTTTTAGCCGATTTATTGTCGGGTACTACTACTTGTTTTGGTTAAATGGGCAGTTGTTGTTTACAGGTCCCACAGTGACCGAAGTGTTGTCTTATTCTTTTTAAGTGTGCTGAAGGGCGAGACTGTCATCCGGCAATCATGCCGTGGTGTTATTTATTTATGGTTTTGTATTTCAAGGATGATCAGCTGTCGGGCGAGGAATGGCCAGGCTCATAATAAAAAACGCCTGAAGTCTTCTAATGACAGGTGAACATGAAAAAAATATTTGGTTTGACTATGGGTGTTATTTGCCTGGCAGCAAGTCTCAGTGCTCAAGCAACGACCGTTGCGCAGTTGGTGGTCAGGGGTACGATCACGCCGGCGGCATGTAACCTGAGCCTGGCGGGTGGCGGGATCATCGACTACGGCGTGATCCGTTCCGGGGAGCTGTCCCAAACGGCCTTCAACCCCCGTGAAGAGAGGACGACCTCGCTGGTTGTCAACTGTGGGGCGACACCCGCAAAGTTCGGCCTGGCCCTGACTGATCTGCAGGCTGGCAGCAAGGTACCCGGAATATTGGGTACCGGCTTTACCGAGGCCCAGAACTACGGACTGGGCGCTGTGGGTACCCGCCGTACTGGCGGCTACTCGGTCACCCTCAGGGACCTGAGGTCGTCGGGTGTCGTGCTGAACCCGATCATGCGCGTCAGCAACGGTGCCTGGCAGAACAGTGATGGCAAAGTCGCCCAAACACCTAGCCAGTATTCATGGCGCAACGGAGTGACCGTTACTCCCGCTTCGATCGCTCAACTGACGGGTGTTATTGCTGTAAAAGCCGTGATCAACAGGGCGCAAGATTTGGATCTCACCCGGGATGTTACTTTGGATGGGCGCGCCACTTTAGTATTAAGTTACATCTAACTACCTAAAAAGCAGCCGATATTGATACGGGAGTCGTCAGGAAACTTCTGTTTCTTATCGGCTGGCCTCGTGCGCGTATTTGTTTTTCTAATTGTTTACTCTGAATGTTGCGGGGAAAGCCTGGTGAGTAGTCGTTCAAGAATAAGTATGACGCTGTTGGGGTGTGCAGGTTTGTATTTTTATTTGTCCGCTATGGCCATGGCAGATGGTATGCAGCCTGAAACAACCGTTGTTGTTCTTTATGAAGAGGACGCAGAGGCGACAATCACGATCAAGAATACAGACGCAGGCCCGGCATTGCTTCACTCGGTGGTCGAGAATGTACCCGAGGATCTGGAGCCTTTATTGATCGTTACGCCACCCATTACTCGGGTAGAGGGTGGCGATACACAGCTTGTCCGTTTCATCAGCACCTCGAAGGTGCCACTCAAGACCCAACGGTTGAAGCGCGTTTCGTTCGAAGGCATTCCCCAGGCGCGTGTTCCGGGCGGGGCGACCATCGGCATTACCCTTCGGCAGAACTTGCCGTTGATCCTGCATCCCCAAGGTTTACCGAGGCACCAGACGCCTTGGGAGTTGTTGACGTGGAAACGGGACGGTGAGCGCTTGACCGTTCACAACGATAGCGCCTACGTCGTGCGTCTGGCGCTGGAGGTGCAACTGCTTCCGCAAAAACACCTGGCCACATTGCCGCGTACTTACATTTTGCCTGGCGAAGTCCTGACGGCAGCCGTGGATGGGCCATTGAAAGATCTGGCCTCGGTGGAGATTCAACCGGCCACGGTCTATGGGTTTTCGGTAGACAGCTACCGCGCGCCCGTCATTGCCGATGCGCGTTGATCGGATTATGAAAAAACCAAAGAAGGCGAACCGTACCTACTATGTACCGAACGCTGGCACTTCAGTCTTCAGGCCTTGCTGCTCAAAGATTTTCATGGGGCTTGCGACACTGTGGGGGTTACCGGGCTATGTCTCTGCCATTGAGCTGGGAGAGGGCTTTGACCTTGCTGCCTTAACCTCTCATGGGATTGACCCGCAGGTTTCCGAATACTTTCGCAGTGCGGCGCGTTTTCGCGAGGGTGTCCATGTGGTGGGGCTGCGGGTCAACGGGAATCCTCTGGGGTTGGTAGATGCCCGCTTCGACTATCAGGGACAGCTGTGTTTCACCCCTGGATTGCTGGACAAAGCCGGCCTGTTGAAGCCGTCTGGAATCATTCGTGAGGGCATTACACCTGACCAGGCCTGTCATGACTTCCTCGGTGAGTTCCCTGCGACGATGGTGAGGCTGCGTCCGAGCAGCGATGAGGTCACGCTGGTGGTGCCCACCCAATCGTTACGTGAGCCCGAATGGGAGGCCGGCAGTTTTTCCCGGGACGGGGCGGCGGCTCTGTTCAATTACGACGTGCTGGGTTTTGATACTCGGTCACGGGGTGATTCCAGCCGCTTTATGTCGGCTTACACCGAAGCGGGCTTCAACCTTGGCAGCTGGATTGTTCGCAGTCGCCAATTCTATGTTTCCGACAATGGCAAGACCAGTACCGAGCATGTGCATGCCTTTGCCCAGCGTGATATCGCCGCGTTGCAGTCGACTTTTCAGGTAGGCCAGATATCGAGCAATAACCCGGTGTTCGGCGGGTTGCAGTTATCCGGATTCCAGTTTTCCCCCGACGGCCAGTTACGCACGCCTGCGGGCAGCAACGATGTGGTAGTCGAGGGGCTGGCCCAAAGCCAATCACGTATTGAGGTGCGTCAGGCTGGGGCATTGATCTACAGCACCTTGGTGCCGGAAGGTCCGTTCAAGCTGACAGGGTTGCCGTTGCTCAATGGCACGAGCGACCTTGAAGTGAGCGTTATTGACGTTCGTGGTGCAAGGCGCAGTTTTGTTGTGCCAGCCGCCTCCTTTCGCGGGGCGGCTCCGGTAACGCCTGGTTATTACATGTCGCTGGGCAAGGTGCGCGAGTCATCGGTCGACGGACACGAGCAACCGGTGGTGGCCATGGCCAGTGGGACTTGGGGGCTGGGGCAGGCGTCGTCCCTGGGGTTCGGCCTGTTGAGTACCGATGAGTATCAGGCGGCGGGCGGTACCCTGAACAGCATTTTTTTCCAGCGAGTGGCCGTCGGGGTGCGTCATAACCTGTCCCGCGATGGTCGGGATTCGGTGTCCGGGGCACGCAGTACGCTTTCCCTGAGCAGCCCGCTGTTTGCCGATATTGACATGAGCCTGAGTGCAACCTCCCAGACCCGTGGTTATCGCGAGGTACTTGAAGCCGGTCAGTCGTCGAGGGGGGACGCTTTTGATGGACGTTTCAGGAATCAATACACGACGGGCTTGAGCTGGGCCGACCCCCTCCTGGGGGGCTTCTCTCTCAATTACACACGCAGTTCGCAATTTGACGGACGCTCCGTAGAACACGTATTTGCTTCCTGGAACAAGGGATTCAGACACGCTGACGTGGCATTGATCGCAGATTCGCAAGTGGGCGGTTCACGGCGCCGCAGTCACGACAAACCTGCTGGCAGGGCGCGCGATGAGCTGTTGGACGAGGGCGTTTCCATTCGACTGCAGGTCAGCATTCCCTTGGGCGAAGACCGTCGTCTTGTTTCCTATGCCAGTCGTCGGGGCGACAGGCTCGACGCCGGTACATCGCTCAGTGAACGGGTCAATGAATATGTGAACTACGAGGTGGGCATCGAGCGCGACCTGAACGATCGTGAGCAAGCCATGCGGGGCCATGTGGACGTGATGCCGCGTTATACGCGTGTCGGGTTGGGTGTGAGCCGTGACCCATTGAGCACCAGTTACACAGGTCAGCTTCAAGGTGGCGTTGTGGCCCATGCGCGTGGGCTGACATTTTCACCTTATGCTGTTCAGGACACGTTTGGCATCGTCTCGGTGGGCGATATCGGGTCCGCCAAGGTCGCGACCCCGCTGGGCCCAGTATGGACGGATTACAGTGGCCAAGCGGTGATTGCCGGGCTACCGGCTTATAGCAGTAGCCGTGTGGAAGTGCAGACCCAATCCCTACCCAAGCGCATCGACCTGAAGAACGGCGCCAAAGTGCTCGCCGCCGGGCGGGGCTCTTTCAATAACGTGGATTTTGAGGTGGTGAAAGTTCGCCGCCTGTTGCTTGAGGTGCGTGACGAACAAGGCCTGCCACTGCCTCAGGGAGCCTCGGTGTTCGACAAGGACAACACCTTCCTGACCAGCGTCGCAGGCGAGGGGATGGTCTTCCTCAGTAATGTGAGTGAGCTGAAAACCCTAAAGGTTTCACTACCGGACTCAACCACCTGCCTGCTGCAACTGAACCTTGAGCAAGAGCCCAACCATGACAAACTCTACGAAACCGCTCCGGCGATCTGCCATGCGCCGTGAGCCTGTAAATAGCCTTGAAGCCGGAAGTCAGCGGTGGGGGCCAGTGCTGCTATGCGTTGCCGTCTTGATGGCGAGTGAAGCGCAGGCCGATACCTGTCGGTTGTCCTTGAGCCAGCCTCGAGTTGATTATGGCGTTATCCATCGTACTGAGCGGATGGAGGGGGCGTCTGGTCGGCAGTCTTTAGGCAAGCGGACCCTGCACTTGAATGTTGTTTGTACTGATCCTTCGGTAATGGCGTTGCGTTTTAACGGTATGCCGGCGGATGGGCACGGGTTCCAGTTCGGGCGCCAGGGGCGTTTCATCTTGAGTCTCAAGCAGGCGCAGGTCGATGGGCGCGATGTCGAGTGGGTCGTTGCGCAATTGCCGGGCGAGCCTGCAAGCGGACGTCTCTTGCCCGGCCAGACGCTGGTTGCACGAGCCGCCGGAACAAGGGTGGCTGGCCGCCGGTTGACGGCACAGGTCGATATTGATGTCGACCTGCCGTCTGCGGCGCTTGCCGTGCGCAACGAAACATTGCTCGAGGGGCTGGGAGGGTTTGAGCTGGTCAGCCTGGCTGTTCCACCGAGCCGATGAAGTTGGCCAGTTCGGCTGTCTGCGGTTGGGCGAACAGGGTTTTCGGATCGCCCACTTCGTGGACTTTGCCCTGGTGCATGAACACCAGTTTGTCACCCACTTCCCGAGCAAAGCGCATCTCGTGGGTGACCATGATCAGGGTCATGCCATCCTTGGCCAGTTGCCGGACCACGCCGAGCACTTCATTGACCAATTCCGGGTCGAGGGCCGAGGTGATTTCATCGCATAGCAGCACCTTGGGCGACATGGCGAGCGCCCGGGCGATGGCCACCCGCTGTTGCTGGCCGCCGGACAAACGATCAGGAAACGCGTCGAACTTTTCTCCCAGCCCGACCCGCTCCAGCATCTGCCGTGCCAGTTGCGCGGCCTTGGCCTTGGGCACTTTTTGCACCACCTGGGGCGCCAGCATGACGTTCTCACCTACCGTCAGGTGCGGGAACAGGTTGAACTGCTGGAACACCATGCCGACTTTTTGCCGCAGGCTGCGCAGGTCGGCGCGGGCGGCATCGAGGTATTCACCGTCGACTTCGATCACCCCGTCATTGATCGACTCCAGGCCGTTGAGCGTGCGCAGCAAGGTGGATTTGCCCGAACCGCTGCGGCCGATGATCGCCACCACCTGGCCTTCTTCGACACTCAGGTCAATGCCCTTGAGTACATGGTGATCACCGTAATATTTGTGCAGGGCGGAAATTCTAAGCAGAGGCATGCAGTCTCCTTTCCAGGTAGCGCGCGCTGAGGGACAAGGGGTAGCAGAGCAGGAAATAACCGAGCGCCACCAAGCCATAGACCATGAAGGGTTCGAAGGTCGCGTTGGCGAGCATCCCGCCAGTCTTGGTCAGTTCGGTGAAGCCGATGATCGAGGTCACGGCGGTGCCTTTGACCACCTGCACCGAGAAGCCCACGGTGGGCGCTACGGCAATACGCAGGGCTTGGGGCAGGATCACATAGCGCAATTGTTCATAAGGGCTGAGGGCCAGGCTCGCTGATGCTTCCCATTGCCCGTGGGCGATGGACTCGACGCAGCCGCGCCAAATCTCCGCCAGGTAGGCGCTGGTAAACAGGGTCAAGGCGATCGCTGCCGCCAGCCAGGGCGAAATATCCACCCCCAGCAACGCCACGCCGAAGAACACTAGGAACAACTGCATCAACAGCGGCGTGCCCTGGAACAGTTCGATCCAGGTACGGGCGAGATTGCGTGGGAAGGCCTTGGTGCTGATACGCAGGGTCATCACCAGTAATCCCACCAGACCTCCACCGATAAACGCCACCAGTGAGAGCAACAAGGTCCATTGCAGGCCAATCAGCAGGTTGCTCACGATGTCCCAGAAGGAGAAGTCACTCATCGGTTGCTCCTCTGAATGTACCGTCGGCCGATCCAGTTCAATAACTGGCGGATCATCAAGGCCATGCACAGGTAAATCAGGGTGGTCAGGGCATAGGTTTCGAAGGCTCGGAAGTTGCGGGACTGGATGAAGTTGGCGGCAAAGCTCAGCTCCTCGGTGGCAATCTGCGAACAGACCGCCGAGCCGAGCATCACGATGATGATCTGACTGCTCAAAGCCGGCCAGACCTTGCCCAGCGCCGGCAGCAGCACCACATGGCGGAATGCTTCGAACCGGGTCATCGCCAGCGCCGCCGCAGCTTCCAGCTGCCCGCGCGGAATGGCCTGGATCCCGGCGCGAATAATCTCGGTGGAGTAGGCGCCCAGGTTGATCACCATCGCCAGTACCGCTGCCTGCCATTCGGAAATCTGTACGCCGAGGGAGGGCAGGCCGAAGAAGATGAAAAACAACTGCACCAAAAACGGCGTGTTGCGGATCAACTCGACATACACCCCGAAGATCCAGCACAACGGCTGGATTTTCCACGCCCGTGCCACCGCGCCGACGATCCCCAGGGCCACTCCAAGCACCGCACCGATGGCGGTCAGCTCAAGCGTGAACAGCGCACCGCGCAGCAACAGATCGGTATTGGCCAGGACCGGCACAAAATCGAATTGATAGGCCATATCTAACCCTCGTTGCGCCGATCAGAGATCTGCCGGCAGCGGCTCTTTGAGCCACAGTTTCGCGTTCTTTTCCAAGCTGCCGTCGGCCTTGGCGGCGACGAGGATCTGGTTGATCTTGTCCAGCAGCGCCGGCTCGTTTTTGTTCACACCTACATAGACGGGTGAGTCCTTGAGCTTCACTTTCAGCGCCGGCACACGCTTGGGACTGCGCTCGCTGATGGCGACCATCACCACGTTGCCGCTGGCGATCAGGTCAACCTGGCCGGCTAGGTAGGCGGCGATGGTCGAGTTGTTGTCTTCGAAGCGCTTGATCGTGGCCTCTTTGGGCGCGACGGCGGTCAGCTCGATGTCTTCGATGGCGCCACGGGTCACGCTGATGGTTTTGCCCTTGAGGTCATCGACGGTGCTGATAGGCGCATCCGGCGGGCCAAATACGGCGAGGTAGAAGGGCGCATAGGCCTTGGAGAAATCGATGACTTTCTCCCGCTCGGCATTCTTGCCCAGGCTGGAAATCACCAGGTCGACTTTGCCGGTGGTGAGGAATGGGATGCGATTGGTGCTGTTGACCGGCGTCAGTTCAAGCTTGACCTTGAGTTGGTCGGCCAGCAGTTTTGCGGTGTCGATGTCCAGGCCACGGGGCTTCATATCCGGACCGACCGAACCGAACGGCGGGAAATCCTGGGGCACGGCCACCTTGAGGGTGCCACGGGCGACGATATCGTCCAGGCCGTTGGCTTGGGCGGGCGCCTGGCTCAGCATCAGGCTGGCAAACAGGGCGGTGAGCAGGGCGCTGCAACGCTTGGTCATGGCAACTCTCCGAAACGGGCGAAGGAACTTTCTGGTTTCTGCCAGTGCACAGCCCATGCCATCACTCTGTGAAACGCTTGAGAGGGTCGAATCTATTGAGCTTCGGCGGTCTTACTGGTCTGAACAGTTGCGTTGGTTTTTGCACCCTTTTCGAGCGCCGCTAAAACCCTGCGAGCCCCTTTGGGGCGTGGCTTGCCGGCTTGCGCGAATAGCTTTACAACTAGCCGCTTAGTTGACTGGAACCTTGAGTTTTTTATGAATTTCATCGCGCAGGCCGTACCGGAAGTAGCGTTGCAAGCTATCCGCAAACTGATCGCTGATGAGGGCTTTGGGCCGGGCGATGCGTTGCCATCCCAACGCGACCTGGCGCTGCAATTGGGCGTGAGTCGCGCTTCGTTACGCGAAGCGTTGTCTTCTCTCAGTGCGCTGGGCGTGGTCAGCGTGCAGCCGGGTAAAGGTGTGTTCGTGCAAGCGATTGAGGAACTGCCGGGTCTTGCCTGGCCTTTTGCTGCGCAGGCAACGCCGTTGGATATCTTTCAACTGCGCTATGCCCTGGAAGGGTTTGCAGCAGGGCTGGCAGCGGTGACGTTGACCACCGATCAGTTGGATCTTCTGGACGATAATGTCGAGGCCATGCGCAAGGAGCTCAAGGCCGGCGATTTTGAGGAGGCGGCGCGGTTGGACTTCGAATTCCACCAGCGCATTCTGCTGGCCAGCGGCAATCAGGCGATGGTCAGCATTCTCAGTGCCAGCGCCGAGGTGTTTCTGGAGAGTCAAAAGCTACCGTTCATCCGGCCGGAGCGAGCCATGGAGACCTGGCAGGAACACCGCAAGATCCTCCGTGCCCTGGCTCGGCGCGCCAGTGCCGCAGCGCAGAAAACCATGCAGGAGCACGTACGCAATGCGGCGCTTCGTACCGGCATTGCCTTCATCACTCCCGTAACCCCATGAGTTGGGCTATACCCAAACTCATGCGCCATCATAGGAAGAGTCAATCAGCTGCGGCTTCCTGAACGCGGGAAGGGCGGCTATGATGGGCAACGTTTTTTTTGCTTACAACCCGGAGACATCCATGAGCAACGATCTTATCAAGCACGTCACCGACGCGACCTTTGAGGCAGAAGTACTCAAGGCCCAAGGCCCGGTGCTGGTTGACTACTGGGCTGAGTGGTGTGGTCCTTGCAAAATGATCGCTCCGGTTCTGGACGACATTGCTACCGCCTACGAAGGCAAGTTGACCATTGCCAAGCTGAACATCGACGACAACCAGGAAACCCCGGCCAAGCACGGCGTGCGTGGTATCCCGACGCTGATGCTGTTCAAGAACGGCAACGTCGAAGCCACCAAGGTCGGCGCACTGTCGAAGTCCCAGTTGCAAGCTTTCCTCGACGCCAACATCTAAGCGTCGTCAAAAAAGCCCCGCAAATCGCGGGGCTTTTTCGTGAAACAGGGCTAGACGCTCTGAAACTCAGGTGGTACATTCGGCCCCGCACTGGTTTCTCCACTGCCCCCTGCAAGCCGTCGCCGACGCATTCCTTTTCGATTAGTACGCGATCCTGTCGCCTTCTCTGCGGCGCGGCCTCATTAAGCCAAAAGCTTAATTTCCCCCCCTCCATAAATGATTACGTCATTCCTATATGAATCTGACTGAACTCAAGCAAAAGCCGATTACCGAACTGCTCGAATTGGCCGAACAGATGGGCATAGAAAATATGGCCCGTTCGCGCAAGCAGGACGTGATTTTCTCCCTGCTGAAAAAGCACGCGAAAAGCGGCGAGGAAATCTCCGGTGATGGCGTGCTGGAGATTCTCCAGGACGGCTTCGGCTTTCTCCGCTCTGCAGACGCCTCCTATCTTGCCGGCCCAGACGATATCTACGTCTCGCCGAGCCAGATCCGTCGCTTCAACTTGCGTACCGGTGACACCATCGTTGGCAAGATCCGTCCTCCGAAGGAAGGCGAGCGTTATTTCGCCCTGCTCAAGGTCGACACGATCAACTTCGATCGTCCCGAGAACGCGAAAAACAAGATTCTCTTCGAGAACCTGACGCCGCTGTTCCCGACCGTGCGCATGAAGATGGAAGCCGGTAATGGTTCCACCGAAGACTTGACCGGTCGTGTCATCGACCTGTGCGCCCCGATCGGCAAAGGCCAGCGCGGCCTGATCGTTGCACCGCCGAAAGCCGGTAAGACCATCATGCTGCAGAACATCGCAGCGAACATCGCGCGTAACAATCCTGAAGTTCATCTGATCGTATTGTTGATCGACGAACGTCCGGAAGAAGTAACCGAAATGCAGCGCACCGTGCGCGGCGAAGTCGTTGCCTCGACGTTCGATGAGCCACCAACCCGCCACGTGCAGGTTGCTGAGATGGTGATCGAGAAGGCCAAGCGCCTGGTCGAGCACAAAAAAGACGTGGTGATCCTGCTCGACTCCATCACCCGTCTGGCTCGCGCCTACAACACTGTGATCCCGAGCTCCGGCAAGGTCCTCACCGGTGGTGTCGATGCCCACGCCCTGGAGAAACCGAAACGTTTCTTCGGCGCCGCGCGGAACATTGAAGAAGGCGGTTCGCTGACCATCATCGCTACCGCGCTGGTTGAAACCGGTTCGAAGATGGACGAAGTGATCTACGAAGAATTCAAAGGTACCGGCAACATGGAATTGCCTTTGGATCGTCGTATCGCGGAAAAACGTGTGTTCCCAGCCATCAACATCAACCGTTCCGGTACCCGCCGCGAAGAGTTGCTGACGGCCGACGACGAACTGCAGCGCATGTGGATCCTACGCAAGCTGCTGCACCCGATGGACGAAGTAGCGGCCATCGAGTTCCTGATCGACAAGCTGAAAACCACCAAGACCAACGACGAGTTCTTCTTGTCGATGAAGCGCAAATAACGCGACTTCTCAGGTCAAAAAGAATGGCGCCCTTTGGGGCGCCATTTTTTTTGTGTTGAAAAAGGGAGGATTGAGCGCTGCGCGTGTCAGTTATGAAACAAAAAAGGCGAGCACGACTACACTCGCTTCCATCCGTAACTGGCAGACAATAAGATTTATGACCACGCTTGCTTATCGAAGAGATATTGACGGCCTACGCGCAATCGCCGTCATCGCTGTTGTGCTGTTTCACTTTGGTGTTCCAGGCTTCACAGGCGGCTTTGTTGGCGTCGACATTTTTTTTGTGATTTCCGGTTACCTGATTACGTCGATCATCTGGCGGGAGCGCCAGGCTCAGCGTTTCAGTTTTGTGGGTTTCTGGGCCCGGCGCGCACGGCGGATCCTGCCAGCATTGTTCGTGATGATGCTCGGCGCTCTGGTGGCGGGATGGTTTCTGCTTGCGCCCAAGGACTACGACGAGCTGGGGCGCTCGGTGCACTATCAAGTGGTGTTCACCTCAAACCTGCTGTTTATGCGCCAGGACGGCTATTTTGATGCGGCCTCCGACCTTAAACCCCTGCTGCACACTTGGTCATTGTCGGTCGAAGAGCAGTTCTACATCATTTTTCCGCTGCTGCTGGCGTTGTTGTCGAGCCGCTTGAAACACTGGCGCATGGCCCTGTTCGTGGTGTTGCTGGGGTCTTTCGTCCTGAGTGTGTGGGCGGTGGCTCACTATCCCGAGAAGGCCTTTTACCTGTTGCCAATGCGTGCCTGGGAGCTGTTGGCCGGTTCGATGCTGGCGGTAGTGCCCACGCGGGAGTGGCGCGCGAGCCCGGCGTTGGCGCAGACGGTCAGTCTGGCCGGCCTCGGCCTGATTCTGCTGGCGATATTTGCTTATGACCCGAGTACTCCTTTTCCTGGAGCCGCCGCCTTATTGCCGGTCGTGGGCGTGGTCTGCTTGATCTGGGCCAACGGCCAGCAATTGACCCTGACGGGTAAGCTGTTGGGCAGCCGTTTGATGGTGGGTGTGGGGCTGATTTCCTACTCGTGGTACCTGTGGCATTGGCCGGTATTCGTATTCGGCAACTATGCCAGTGTTGATGGTCTGGGCCCTTGGCAACTCGGCGGCCTGTTTCTGTTGAGCCTGTTGTTGGGGTACGGGTCCTGGCGTTTTATCGAGGCGCCGTTTCGCGAACGGCGGTTGTTGGCAGGACGGCGGCAGATCCTGGCAGCGGCAGGCATCGCGATCCTTGCGTTGGGGCTAGTCGGAAAAAACCTGGGGTGGGCGGATGGGGTGCCTTGGCGATTGTCGCCCGAGGCATTGCAATTCGCCCAGGCGCGTACGTGGAGCCCTGAGTTGATGGCCTGCTTGTCGGACGACAAGAAAAACAACCACCGTGAGCTTTGCCGTTTTGGTCCTCAGTTGGGAGCGACACGTGCTTTGGTCTGGGGCGACAGTCATGCCTCAGCCTTGATCCCGGCTCTGGAAGATGGCGTGAGCAAGTATGGCGTCAGCGTCACCGAGGCCGGTTATTCCGGCTGTGTGCCTTTCAGCAGGCAAGAAAGTACGCCTGGATGCGTGAATTTCAACCAACGAGTCACCCAAGTGTTGAGTCAGGAAGCGTTCAGCGATGTGGTGCTGGTGGCGCGTTGGAGCTTGTATGTCTATGGGGAGCGCTCTGGCGATACCGGCGCCTCGCTGCTGGACCCGACGACCGGGAAATATGATCGTGCCATCGCCGAGCAGCGTTTTAGCGAGGCCTTGCGCACTTTGGTGCAGCAAGTGCGTGCCAGCGGTCGTCGGGTGTGGTTGGTCAAGGAAGTGCCGCTGCAAGACTTCAGCGTGCCCTATCGACTCAGTCGCTTGGCGATGCTGGGGCGACCTACCGACCGAGAGGGCCTACCGCTGGAGGATCATCTCAAGCGTCAGGCCTATATCAGCAGCGTGTTCGAGCAAATCGCCGCAACTGACCCCGGGGTGAGGCTGCTGGATCCTGCGCCGCGACTGTGTAATGCAACCGGTTGGTGCCGCGTGGAGTTTGGCGGGCGAACCCTGTACACCGACGACAATCATCTCTCGGACGTAGGCTCGCGGTATGTCGAGGCGTTCCTTGAACCTTTGTTCCTTAGCCTGCGCCCTGAAACCGAGGAGTCGTCTCTTTAGTCATGTGTCGCCTGCAATGCTGCTCAATAAGCTGCCAGCGGCCGTAAGAGCAGGTAGGATGTACGCCTATTTTACGGGTGGCATGGTTAATGAAATTCAAGGATCTTCGGGATTTCGTGCAGCAACTTGAGCAGCGCGGAGAGTTGAAACGTATCCAGGTGCCGATTTCCCCGGTCTTGGAAATGACTGAGATTTGCGACCGTACCTTGCGTAACAAGGGCCCGGCGCTGCTGTTCGAAAACCCGGTGGGCTTTGATATCCCGGTGCTCGGCAACCTGTTCGGTACCCCCGAGCGCGTGGCGTTTGGCATGGGTGCCGAGGCGGTCAGCGAGTTGCGCGAGATTGGCAAGCTGCTGGCTTTCCTCAAGGAGCCCGAGCCGCCAAAGGGCCTGAAGGATGCCTGGTCGAAGCTGCCGATCTTTCGCAAGATCATTGCCATGGCCCCCAAAGTGGTCAAGGACGCGGTGTGCCAGGAAGTGATCATCGAAGGCGATGACGTCGACCTCGGCATGCTGCCCGTGCAGACCTGCTGGCCCGGCGACGTCGGCCCGCTGATCACCTGGGGCCTGACCGTCACCAAAGGTCCGAACAAGGACCGCCAGAACCTCGGCATTTATCGCCAACAAGTGATCGGCCGCAACAAAGTGATCATGCGCTGGTTGAGCCACCGTGGTGGCGCGCTGGATTTCCGCGAGTGGTGCGAAAAACACCCCGGCAAACCGTTCCCCGTATCCGTGGCCCTCGGCGCGGACCCGGCGACCATCCTCGGCGCCGTGACCCCGGTGCCCGACAGCCTCTCCGAATACGCCTTCGCTGGCCTGTTGCGTGGCAACCGTACCGAATTGGTGAAATGCCGTGGCAACGATCTGCAAGTGCCTGCCACCGCTGAAATCATCCTCGAAGGGGTGATTCATCCGGGAGAGATGGCTGATGAAGGCCCCTACGGCGACCACACGGGCTATTACAACGAAGTCGACAGCTTCCCGGTGTTCACCGTCGAGCGCATCACCCACCGGATCAAGCCGATCTACCACAGCACCTACACCGGTCGTCCGCCGGATGAGCCTGCGATCCTAGGTGTGGCGTTGAACGAAGTGTTCGTGCCGATCCTGCAGAAGCAGTTCCCGGAAATCACGGACTTCTACCTACCGCCCGAAGGCTGCTCGTACCGCATGGCCATTGTGACCATGAAGAAGTCGTATCCGGGCCACGCCAAGCGGGTAATGCTGGGTGTCTGGTCGTTTTTGCGACAGTTCATGTACACCAAGTTCGTTATCGTCACTGACGACGACATCAACGCCCGGGACTGGAACGATGTGATCTGGGCCATCACCACGCGCATGGACCCCAAGCGCGATACGGTGATGATCGATAACACGCCGATCGACTACCTCGACTTCGCCTCGCCTGTTTCGGGCCTGGGTTCGAAGATGGGCTTGGATGCCACCCACAAATGGCCGGGTGAAACCACCCGCGAGTGGGGTCGGGTGATCGTCAAGGATGACGCGGTGACTGCCCGTGTCGATGCGCTCTGGAAAGAATTAGGAATAGATTGATGCGTGTAACCCTGCAGCCCTCCGGAGCGGTGCTTGAGATTGTGCCCGGCGAGCGGATACTCGAAGGTGCGCGGCGCCTGGGCTATGAATGCCCTCAGGCTTGCCGCAACGGCGTGTGCCATGTGTGCGCGGCGTTGCTGGTGGAGGGCCGGGTGCAGCAAGCGGGTGAGGTGCGTGACCATGGCGAGTTCTATACCTGCATTGCCGAGCCACTGGAGGACTGCATTGTCTTGTGGGACGGCGTGCTGGCGCCGGGGGAGTTGCCAGTGCGCAAACTGTCCTGCCAACTGACGGAGTGTGTGGACATCGGTGGTGATGTCTGGCGTGTACGCCTGCGGGCTCCGGCCGGCAAGGCGGTGCGCTACCACGCCGGCCAGTATTTGATGATTGAGCGGGAAAACGGCGAAAAGTCAGCGTTCTCCCTGGCCTCTGCCCCCCACGGCGGGCGCGAGTTGGAACTGCATGTGCTGGTGCGCGAAGACAGCGCCCGGAGCCTGATCGAGCAGTTGCAGCGTAACCAGATGGCTCGCGTTGAACTGCCATTTGGCGATACCCACCTGGCGGAACTGCCGGACGGGCCGCTGGTGCTGATTGCTGCCGGGACCGGCATGGCCCAGATGCACAGCCTGATCGAGCATTGCCGGGCCTCCGGCTTCAAATACCCGGTACACCTGTATTGGGGCGTGCGCCGTCCGGAGGATTTCTACCAGATCGAGCATTGGGACCAGTGGCAGCAATTGCCCAATCTGTTCCTGCACAAAGTGGTCAGCGACCTGTGCGGTTGGGAAGGGCGTTGTGGGCTGTTGCATGAAGCCGTGTGCGAAGACATCAGCGACCTCAAGGGTGTGCACGTCTACGCCAGCGGTTCACCGGCAATGATCTATGGAACGCTGGATGCGCTGGTCAACGCCGGCATGGATGCGCATCAGATGCGCGCTGACGTATTCGCCTACGCGCCAAGACCGTAGCGTAGCGACCCCAAGGGCGGTCCTGCGGCCTGCATCGCAGCCTCGTACCTCGGGCGGCTACAGGGAATGTGTCGATCACCTGTAGCCGCTGGCGCAGCCTGCGATCGGCTGCGATCGGCTGCGCAGCAGTCGTCAGGATCTTGAAACCGTTGAAGGTCCTGCAGCAGCGGCTACAACGGGCCAAATGTATGACCTGGCAGGGCTCTTGCCTGGTGACGCGCAAGACGGTATCTACAGTGTCAGAACCGCACACCGGCGGTGACCATCGCCGCATTGAAGCCGAGCAGCACCAACTCGGCCGCCACCGGTCCGTAATGAGCACCCACTGACGGGATGATCACGGGCGCCACCCCCAGGCCATTGAGGGGGATCTTGTCCTTGTATTTGCCGGTATAGCCCTGGATCAGCCCCCCGGTCAGTTTCAGGTACACCGGGTAATCCGTCATGTCATAGCGCTTGCCGGCATAGGCGTAGTACGAGCGCTGGCTGAACGAGTTGCGAAATGTCGCCCCGCCATATACCAGCCCTGAAGCCTCATTACGCTCCAGACCGATCAGGTCCTGGTTGTTGTTGTGATCCGGGTCCGGTGAGAAGTGCCGGGTGTAGACGCTGGTCTGGACGTACCAGAAGCCTTTTTCATCCTGGGTCGATGTTTCGACGGCCAGGGCGGTGGTGGCCTGCGCCAGAAGCAGCAGGCCTAAAAGTCGGTATTTCATAATGCGACCTCGATAGTCGGTAGTTGTCGGCTAAGTGGGTCGTGACAAGTGCCTATTTTGAAGGCTCAACCCCCACAAAGGCTGAACGGGCGCTGAAGGTACCGGGATTGAATGGGGGCAATCCTGATGAGTGTGTCGTCGGCGCTTATGCTTTTGCTTATTCTTTTATGGTATTTAATTTGTCTGATAAATATCATTAGGCTATATGACAACGGACTACCGATTTTGTGCCAATAGCCAATAAATGACCGCCACCGTTCGCCACACGGATCGATCGTATGAACTCAGAGCATTGATGTTCTGACTTTTGATTCCAAGGGGAGCGGTATGGGGAGCACCACACAACACCGGTTATACACAGCGATTTTGTCAGCCAATTTGCTGACCGCTGTGGGCTTCAGCTCAGTCGCAGCCGCCGAAACGGCCAGTGCCGATGCACCGAAACTCGACACGGTGATCGTCACCGGCACCCGGGCCCAGGAACGCACCGCCAGTGCTTCGCTGTCACCCATCGATGTGATTTCCGGCGACACCCTGCGCAGCACCGGCTCCGACGAACTTGGCGCGGTGCTGGCGCGTCTGATTCCTTCCATCAACTTCCCGCGCCCCAGCCTGGTAGACGGCGCCGAACTGGTGCGCCCGGCGCAACTGCGCGGCCTGTCGCCGGATCAAGTACTGGTGCTGGTCAACGGTAAGCGTCGCCACACCAGCGCCTTCGTCAACCTCGGCGGTGCGGTGGGTCGAGGCTCGGCACCGGCGGATTTGAATGCGATCCCGTTGTCAGCGGTGGACCATGTCGAAGTGCTGCGTGACGGCGCGTCCGCCCGCTACGGCTCCGATGCGATTGCCGGGGTGATCAACGTGATCCTCAAGCACGCTGACCATGGTGGCTCGATCTCCACCAAGTTCGGTGAGTACAAGAAGGGCGATGGTATCCAGCGTAACGTCAGCGGCAACACCGGCCTGGCGTTGGGGGATAACGGCTTTATCAATCTATCGGCCGAGGGCGCCGACAACGATTACACCAACCGTGCTGGTGACGACCTGCGTCCGGGCAGTGTTGGCTCGACCACTTACGGTCAGCGGGTATTCCGCCAGGGTGAGCCGTCGACCAACGAAGGCAAGTTTCAATTCAACTCCGAATACGCCTTCAACGACGCAGCCGAGTTCTACACCTTTGGCGGCTACAGCAAGCGACGCGGT
The DNA here is from genome assembly GCF_012935695.1 of Pseudomonas sp. ADAK18. Classification (NCBI taxonomy): domain Bacteria; kingdom Pseudomonadati; phylum Pseudomonadota; class Gammaproteobacteria; order Pseudomonadales; family Pseudomonadaceae; genus Pseudomonas; species Pseudomonas sp. ADAK18. The sequence goes on along the minus strand of NZ_CP052859.1, from coordinate 5,343,772 downwards.
GAGACAGCGGCGTTCTACCGGGCCAGCAATGCCTCCAACAATATCCCGGCAATCTATCCCAACGGCTATTTGCCGCTGATCCGTGGCAGTCTGGAAGACACGTCCCTGGTGGTGGGTTTGCGCGGGCTGTTGGCGTATGACTGGCATTACGATCTGTCGGCCAACTACGGCAAGAACCAGTACGACCTGAGTACAGAAACCATCAATACCTCCCTGGGCCTCGCCACGCCGCGCAAGTTCGACAACGGCACCCTGAGCAACGACCAGAAACAAGTGAGCCTGGACTTGTCCCGTGAATTCGATGTGGGCTGGCTGCCGTATCCGGTGTCCGTCGCCTTTGGCGGTGAATACCTGCACCAAGGTTACGAAATCGAGTCCGGCGATCCGGCCTCTTACTACCAGACCGGTAGTTCCGGCCTCGGCGGTTTCCGCGACGCCGACGCCGGCAGTGCCTCGCGCCACAACTGGGCTCAGTACCTGGACCTGGAAACCAACTTCACCGAAAAGCTCAGCGCCTCAGCCGCCGTGCGTCATGAGGACTACAGCGATTTTGGCTCCAACGTCAGCGGCTCGTTCTCGGCCCGCTACGACTTCACCCCGCAAGTGGCCTTGCGTGGCAGCATCTCCAATGGTTTCCGCGCACCGTCCCTGGCCCAGCAGAACTTTGCCTACACCTCGTCGCAATTGATCGGCAATACGATCCAGGAAGCCGGCACTTTCCCGGCCAACAGCAAAGTGGCGCGCTTGCTTGGCGCCGACGACCTCAAGGCCGAGAAGTCGCGCAACTACAGCCTCGGCCTGGTGCTTGAGCCTGTGGATAACTTGACGGTGACGGCCGATGTCTACCGCATCGACATCCGTGACCGCATCAGCCTGTCGTCCAACTTGGTGCTCAACCAGAACGCGATCAACTACCTGCAAGCCAACGGCGTGGGCAACATCAACTACACCAGCGCCCGCTACTTCACCAATGCCACCGACACCAGCACCGACGGCGTCGACCTGGTGGCCAACTATCGCTACCAGTTCGACAACGGCATCCGTTGGAACAGCACGGTTGGCTACAACTACAACCACACCAAGGTTACCGACGTAAAAGCCAACCCGGCGGTACTGGATGGGCTGGGCGTCAATCTGGTGCGCGTCGACCGGCGTGAACGCATCGGCCTGCTGGGCGATACCACGCCACAGCACAAACTGAGCCTGGGCAACGATTTGAGCTTCGGCAACTGGGCGCTGCACAGCAACCTGGTGCGCTACGGCGAATTCACCAGCTACCAGGCTGACAAGATCAACGACCAGACCTTCAAGGCTGCATGGCTGCTGGACTTGTCCGCCGACTACAAGCTGAAAAACTGGACCTTCACCGTGGGTGGCGACAACGTCACTGACAAGTACCCGGAAAAACTCAATGCCTACGCCAGCAGCGGTGGTAACTTGGCCTATAGCACTTTTTCGCCGTACGGTTACAGCGGCGCGTTCTATTACGGTAAAGTCGCTTACAACTGGTAACAACACAGGTGCCGAACGTTATTTGCCATGACCGCCATTGAATCTGATCTTCTGCAATTGGCTTACCCTCCGCGGCTCGATCTTGGGCCGCAACTCACTCACGAACAGTTGATGAGCTCAATGCAGTCCACCATGGGCCGGCATAAGGGTGGGCCGGTCTGGCTATTCGCTTACGGTTCGCTGATCTGGCGCCCCGAGTGTTCGGCGGCGGAGCGGGTGCGGGCGCGGGTTCATGGCTATCATCGCGGCCTGTACCTGTGGTCCCACGAGCACCGCGGCACGCCGGAATTACCGGGCCTGGTGTTTGGCCTGGATCGCGGTGGCTCTTGCAGTGGGTTTGCTTACCGCTTGCCGGAAGACCAACTGGATGCCTCGCTTTACGCCCTGTGGCGTCGCGAAATGCCTTACCCGTCTTATCGGCCGCACTGGCTCAGCTGCCGTCTGGAAGATGGCAGTCAGGTGCAGGCGTTGGGATTTGTCTTGGAGCGGCACTTGCCCAGCTACGCCGGCAACTTGCCTGACAGCGTGCTGAATCAGGTGTTTGAAAGCGCTTGCGGGCGTTACGGCACCACTCGCGATTATGTCGAGCAGACCGTCAACGCCCTGCGTAGCCACGCCATGCCAGATAAAAACCTGGAGGCGCGGCTCAAGCGGTGTTCCAAAGGAGGCGCCTGCGATTAACGCGCGGCGCTGACGCTATTGGTGTGCCACAAGGTGGGGATCAGGAAGGCAATTGCCAACACACACGCACCGATCAGCAAGACAAAACCACCGTCCCAGCCGAAATGGTCCACGGTGTAGCCCATGGCCGCACTGGCTGCCACCGAACCACCCAGGTAACCGAACAGACCGGTAAAGCCGGCAGCGGTACCTGCAGCTTTCTTCGGTGCCAGCTCCAGGGCTTGCAGGCCGATCAGCATGACTGGGCCATAGATCAGGAAGCCGATGGAGAACAGCGCGATCATATCGATGGTTGGGTTGCCCGGTGGGTTGAGCCAGTAAACCAGGGTCGCGACCGTTACCAAGGCCATGAACACAATGCCCGTCAGGCCACGGTTGCCACGGAAGATCTTGTCTGACATCCAGCCGCACAGCAGCGTGCCTGGGATCCCTGCCCACTCATAGAAGAAGTACGCCCAGGACGTTTTATCCACGTCGAAGTGCTTGGCTTCCTTGAGGTAGGTCGGCGCCCAGTCCAGTACGCCGTAGCGCAGCAGGTAAACGAAGACGTTGGCGAAGGCGATGTACCAGAGCATTTTGTTGCGCAGCACGTACTTGACGAAGATTTCTTTGGCGCTGAATTCGTCTTCGTGACTCGAGTCGTAGCCTTCCGGATAGTCGTTCTTGTACTCCTCGATCGGTGGCAGGCCCACCGATTGCGGGGTGTCGCGCATGGTGATGAAGGCGAATGCCGCGACCATCAGGGCCACGGTAGCCGGAACGTAGAACGCCGCATGCCAGTCGTTGAACCACGCCATGCCGAGCAGGAACAACGGACCGATCAAGCCGCCGCCGACGTTGTGCGCCACGTTCCATACCGATACCACGCCGCCGCGTTCTTTCTGCGACCACCAGTGCACCATGGTCCGTCCGCTCGGCGGCCAGCCCATGCCCTGGGCCCAGCCGTTGATGAACAGCAAAATGAACATCATGGTCACGCTGGAAGTTGCCCAAGGTGCGAAACCGAAAATGAACATCACCCCGGCCGACACCAGCAGTCCGAAGGGCAAGAAATAGCGCGGGTTGGAACGGTCGGACACCAGGCCCATGAGGAACTTGGACAAGCCGTAGGCAATCGCAATCGCCGACATGGCCAGGCCCAACTGACCACGGGTGTAACCCTCGTCGATCAGGTACGGCATGGCCAGGGAGAAGTTTTTACGCAGCAGGTAGTACCCGGCGTAACCGAAGAAAATACCGGCGAAGATCTGCCAGCGCAGCCGTCGATAGGTACTGTCTATTTTTTCCTCAGGCAGGGGCGCCTGGTGTGCGGCAGGACGGAAGAAAGCAAACATTCAAGAGCTCCAAATTTCTTGTTTTGACTGCGGATGCGAATGTTACAGTTTCGTTACCGAAAATAGCACCGCCTCTTATCCGCAAGTACAGGAAACAGGAGCAATTGCATGTTCTTTTACGAACATGTCGCTAATAGGCAAGTTAGGGGCGTGATTGGGCATTGAGAACACCAGAGATCAAATGTGGGAGCGGGCTTGCTCGCGAAAGCGGAGCCTCAGTAAATACATTTGGCGACTGACGCACAGCTTTCGCGAGCAAGCTCGCTCCCACACTGACCGCATTTCAGGTCCGTGTTATTTGCGGACTTGAACGACCACCTTGCCCACGGCCTTGCGCTGACCAAGGTCATTGATCGCCTGAGCGGCGTTGTCGAGCGGGTACACCTGCGATACCAGCGGCTTCAACTTGCCTTCGGCATACCAGCCGAACAGTTGTTGGAAGTTCGCAGCATTGTCCTGAGGCTGGCGCTGGGCAAACGAGCCCCAGAACACCCCAACCACTGCCGCACCCTTGAGTAGCGCCAGGTTTACCGGCAGCTCCGGGATCCGCCCGCTGGCAAAGCCCACCACCAGCAACCGGCCATTCCAGGCGATGGCGCGGATGGCCTGGTCAAACAGGTCGCCGCCCACCGGGTCGTAGATCACGTCGGCGCCATTGCCATCGGTCAGGCGTTTGATTTCGTCCTTGAGACTGGCCTCGCTGTAGTTGATCAGCTCATCGGCACCGGCAGCTTTGGCCACTGCGAGTTTCTCGGCACTGCTGGCGGCGGCAATGACGCGGGCGCCCATGGCCTTGCCGATTTCCACGGCGGCCAGTCCCACACCACCGGAGGCACCCAGTACCAGCAGGGTTTCGCCCGGCTGCAGGTTGGCCCGTTGTTTCAGGGCGTGCATCGAGGTGCCATAGGTCATGCTGAACGCGGCGGCGGTGTTGAAATCCATGCTCGGCGGGATGGGCAGCACGTTATAGCCCGGCACCGCCACTTGCTCGGCAAAGCTGCCCCAGCCGGTCAGCGCCATGACCCGGTCACCGACTTTGAGATGGCTGACCTTTTCCCCGACTTCGCTGACCACGCCGGCCGCTTCACCGCCTGGCGAGAACGGGAAGGGTGGCTTGAACTGATATTTGCCCTCGATGATCAGCGTGTCCGGGAAGTTGACCCCAGCGGCGTGCACGTCCAGCAGGATTTCGTTCTTCTTGATCGCCGGGCTTTCGACGTCTTCCAGCACCAGGGTTTCGGCGGGGCCGAAGGCTTTGCACAGCACAGCTTTCATCGGACTATTCCTTTTGGCGTAGTGGCCGATAAGTGTAGGTGGGTGAGGCGGCGGGTCAACGAGCATGGCCCGGCCTGATAAGTCGCCATAAGCTTGTGCTCAGGCCTGCTAGCGTTATGCTACCTGGCAACCGAATTGAGGAATGAATTGTGAAAGCGTGGATCCTGTTGATGCTGGCCCTGACATTGCCGATGGCCGCCCAGGCTGAAGAAGCCAAGGAAGGCGAAGCGCCGAAGGTCAGCTATCTCAGCCTGACCCCACCGTTTGTTGGTAACTACGGTCTGGATGGCGGCGCGAAACTACGGGTGTACAAGGCCGATGTTGCTTTGCGGGTGACCGGGCCGGAAGCCGCCAAGGCGGTCAAGGACAACGAGCCGTTGATTCGCAATCAACTGGTGGCGCTGTTTACCCAGCAGACCGCCGAGGCCATGAGCAGCGTCGATGGCAAGGAAAAGCTGCGTCAGGAAGCCTTGAAGCAGACCCAGCAAGTGATGAACGACGAGACCGGCAAGCCGGTGGTTGAGGATTTGTTGTTCAACAACCTGATCATCCAGTAAACCGGCACTACAAGTTCCCGTAGTCGTTGCCGAATCAGCGCAAGGCCTTCACGACAGCCCACTGTTCAGCGGTAACGGGCATCACCGAGAGTCGGCTGCCTTTTTGCACCAGTGGCATTTCGTCGAGAGCGCTCTGTTGTTTCAGATAGCCCAGCCCCAGCACTTTGGGGAAGGTCTCGACGTGGGCCACATTGATTGCGGTCCAGGGATTTTTCTCGGGGTTGGCCTTGGCATCGAAATAATGGCTGTCAGGCTCGAGTGCCGTCGGGTCCGGATAGGCCGCCTCGACAATTTTACCGATCCCGGCAATCCCCGGCTCCGGACAGCTGGAGTGATAAAAGAAGAATTCGTCACCCACCGCCATCGCCCTCAGGAAATTGCGTGCCTGATAATTGCGCACGCCATCCCAGCGCGCCTCGCCGAGCTTTTTCAGGTCCGTGATGGACAATTCATCGGGCTCGGATTTCATCAGCCAATAGGCCATGTTTGGGCTCCTGAAAGCGGATTGGGCAAGTTGTTCGGCAATTACATGACAAACCGACAGTCGGTTGACGTCAAGGTTTGCGTGTTGGTCCACGTTACCGCAGAATGCCGGGATTTTAAGCTTGACGCAGCTACAACGGGCTACTTATGGAACGTTGCTGTCATCGTGTGTGAGATGCCTGAAGGGGGGCAATCGATGCAACGCAAACCGGATTTACTATGGATATTGGTTATTTTGTTTGGTCTGGGCGTCGTGACTACCGGCTATGCGCAAAGCTTGTGGTCGAACAAGACAGATGCTCCCGTTGAACTTGCACAGCAACAGCCACAACTCTTCAAGCGTTGAAGCGACTTCGGCGCCGTCTATTCTGACGGCGTCCCCTCTGCAACATACCAATGCCTATCGGTGACCGTGCCTTCAAGCGGTACATCCCAGCTTGCCTGCGCCAGTCGTTCAACTTTCTGACACTCATGGGCCAGGCCCAGCAGCGTCGGCTTGCGCCAGGTCTTTCTACGGGCCAGATACGCCAGGCTGCGGTCATAAAAACCACCGCCCATCCCCAACCGTCCGCCCACATCATCGAACCCCACCAGCGGTAACAGCACCAGATCCAGTGTCCAGACTTTGCGTTGTCGGCTGACGTTGACCTGTGGCTCAAGAATACGAAAACGGTTGGGCGACAGCTTTTCGCCTGGGCGCACCCGTTGGAACACCATCTTGGTTTGCGGCCAGGCGCTGAGCACCGGCAGGTAGGTGGCCTTGCCCCGACGCTGGGCGGCACGCAGCAGCAGGCGCGGATCGATTTCACCGTCTGTTGGTAGATACAAAGAGATATGTTTGGCCCGGCGAAACAGCGGGTGCTGTGCCAGTTGCCGATACAGGCCTTGGGCGGCCTGGCGCTGCTCGCTCGGCGTCAGGGCGCAGCGGGCCTTGCGCAACATGCGTCGAAGTTGCGGACGAGAAAGCGGCGCAGGTTCGGTCATGGTTTCGGCTCATAAAACAATGCCAGTCATAAGACTGGCATTGAGTTTGGGAATCAGGCTCCCCGACAGAACCGCTGTCGACTTAGCCCTTGAACCCGAAAGTTCAAGGTGGAAGAAGCAGTAGGCTTTAAGGCTTTCCGTCTAGCGGACATGCACACCAGCCCAACGTGCAACTTCCAGGGTAGTGCGAATCGGCTCAGGGACATCGCCGACTGGCAAGCACGCCAGGGAGTGGGGCGAGTATACCCGAAACCGACGCCGCAATCAGCCCTTGGGTGGCTCTGGATCGGTAGAAAGTACCAGATCAACCCGCTCCAGCAGGTCACGCACCTGCTCACGTGTCGAGCCGCTGGCCTGCACGTCAGGGCGTTCCTGCTTATGCAATAAATCATGGGTGATATTCAGGGCGGCCATCACGGCGATGCGATCGGCACCGATCACTTTGCCGCTGCTACGGATCTCGCGCATTTTGCCATCCAGGTAGCGCGCGGCGCTCACCAGATTGCTGCGTTCTTCCTGGGGGCAGATGATCGAATATTCTTTGTCGAGAATCTGCACGGTGACGCTATTGCTTGAACTCATGAGTCTTGCTCCAGGGCCTTCAGGCGCGAAATCATCGATTCGACCTTACGCCGGGCGATTTCGTTTTTTTCAATGAGGTGCGCGCGTTCCTCGCGCCAGGTCTTTTCCTGAGCTAATAGGAGTCCATTTTGGCTCTTAAGTTGCTCGACCCGGTTAATTAGCAATTCGAGTCTGGCCATCAGCGCTTGCAGGTCGGTGTCTTCCATTGGGTTCCACTGGATTTGTCTGATGAATGGCAACTGCAGGATAAACGATCTGACGCCCTCGATAGTCTTGGTGCGTCTGCCGGTGCTAGGATACAGCGCTCCATTCTAGACATTGCGCCGTCTGGCGCCTAGCTCACCATGCCCATTCAGAATTCCCCGTACGACGCTTTCTCCAAACTGCTGAGCACCAGCGGTCATCCTTGCTCGCCTGCCGAGCTTCACGGCGTGTTATTGGGCCGCAGTTGCACCGGTGTCGGCTTTGATGCCGACAACTGGCTGGCCGACGTGGCCGAGCTGCTGGAAACCGAACCCACCGAGAACGTGCGCAACGCGTTGATCGGCCTGCAAGAGATGGTCAAGGGCGAGCTGACCGGTGATGACGTAACCGTCGTGCTGCTGCTGCCTACCGATGACGCACCGCTCGCCGAGCGTGCCGAGGCACTGGGCCAATGGTGCCAAGGCTTCCTCCACGGTTTTGGCGTAAATTCCGGCGGCCTGGAACTGAGCGTTGAAGCTCAGGAAGTGCTGCAAGACCTCGCGGCCATCTCCCAAGTGCAAGATGCCCTGGAAGAATCCGAAGATGGCGAAAGCGACTACATGGAAGTCATGGAATACCTGCGCGTCGCGCCGCTGTTGCTGTTCACCGAGACCAAGAAGTCCGCTGAGCCGGCTGCACCCAAGCCTTCGCTGCACTGAGAAAGGACCCCCATCTGCCCATGATCCATATCCCGAAAGCGGAATACACCCGTCGCCGCAAGGCGCTCATGGCGCAGATGGAACCCAACAGCATCGCCATCCTGCCGGCCGCCGCGGTGGCGATCCGCAACCGTGATGTCGAGCACGTTTACCGTCAGGACAGCGACTTTCAGTACCTGAGTGGTTTCCCGGAGCCCGAAGCGGTGATCGTGCTGATGCCTGGTCGCCAGCATGGCGAATACGTGCTGTTTTGCCGCGAACGTAATGCCGAACGCGAACTGTGGGACGGTTTGCGCGCCGGCACCGAAGGCGCCATTCGTGACTTCGGCGCCGACGATGCATTCCCCATCACCGACATCGACGACATCCTTCCCGGCCTGATCGAAGGTCGCGACCGGGTGTATTCGGCCATGGGCAGCAATGCCGAATTCGATCGGCATGTGATGGAGTGGATCAACGTGATCCGCTCTAAAGCACACCTGGGTGCCCAGCCACCGAACGAGTTTGTTGCCCTGGATCATCTGCTGCACGACATGCGCCTGTATAAATCGGCAGCAGAAGTGAAGGTGATGCGCGAAGCGGCACGGATTTCTTGCGCGGCCCATGTGCGGGCGATGCAAACCAGTCGTGCCGGGCTGCATGAGTTCAGCCTGGAAGCGGAGCTTGATTACGAGTTTCGCAAGGGCGGGGCGAAAATGCCGGCCTACGGCTCCATCGTCGCTTCGGGGCGCAACAGCTGCATCCTGCATTACCAGCAGAATGACGCGGTGCTCAAGGACGGCGACCTGGTGCTGATCGACGCCGGTTGTGAGATCGACTGCTACGCCAGTGACATCACCCGCACCTGGCCGGTCAATGGCAAGTTTTCACCTGAACAGAAAGCGATCTACGAGGTAGTGCTGGCTTCACAGGAAGCCGCCTTTGCCGAGATCGCGCCGAACAAACACTGGAATCAGGCCCACGAAGCGACGGTGCGCGTCATCACCACCGGGCTGGTAAAGCTGGGGCTGTTGAAGGGCGACGTGGACGAACTGATTGCCAGCGAAGCCTATAAAGCCTTCTACATGCACCGCGCCGGCCACTGGCTGGGAATGGATGTGCATGATGTGGGCGAGTACAAGGTGGGCGGCGAGTGGCGTGTGCTGGAAGTCGGCATGGCCCTGACCGTGGAGCCGGGTATCTACATCGCCCCGGACAACCAGAACGTGGCGAAGAAATGGCGTGGCATTGGCGTACGCATCGAGGACGACGTGGTAGTGACCAAGCAAGGCTGTGAAATTCTGACCGGTGGCGTGCCCAAGACCGTTGCCGAGATCGAAGCCCTGATGGCGGGCGCCCGATGAGCCGGGTCAATCTGGCGATTATCGGTGGTGGCCTGGTGGGCGCCAGCTTGGCGTTGGCATTGCAGGCTGGGGCCAAGGCTCGCGGCTGGAAGATCGTGCTGATCGAGCCCTTTGCTCCTGGCGATACTTATCAGCCGAGCTACGATGCCCGCTCGTCGGCGCTGTCATTCGGTGCCCGGCAGATTTATCAGCGTCTGGGCGTGTGGCAGGACATCTCCCGTCGTGCCGAGCCGATCAAGCAGATTCATGTGTCGGACCGTGGGCGCTTTTCCACCGCGCGGCTGTCGGCCTTGGAAGAAGGTGTTCCAGCCCTCGGCTATGTGGTGGAAAACGCCTGGCTGGGTCAATGCTTGTGGCAAGGTCTGGACAAGGACGTGATCAGTTGGCGCTGCCCGGCCGAAGTGACACGCATGGAGCCGCTGGCAGACGGCTATCGCCTGACCCTCAATGACGAAACCGTCCTCGAATGTGATCTTGCGGTACTGGCCGATGGCGGCCGCTCCGGTTTGCGCGAGCAGTTGGGTATCGGTGTCAAACAGCGGCCCTATAACCAGAGCGCGCTGATCGCCAACATCACCCCCAGCGAATCCCATAACGGTGAGGCCTTCGAGCGCTTCACCGATGAAGGCCCGATGGCGCTGTTGCCGCTGCCGGATAACCGTTGCGCGCTGGTGTGGACTCGCGTTGGCATGGATGCTCAGCGTCTGGCGAGCCTGGACGAACGCAGTTTTCTCAGTGAGTTGCAGGGTGTATTCGGCTATCGCCTCGGCACCCTGAAGCAAGTGGGCGCTCGTCACTTGTATCCGTTGACCCTGGTGGAAGCCGAGGAGCAGGTACGTTCCCATCTGGTGGTATTGGGCAATGCGGCCCACAGCCTGCACCCGATTGCCGGTCAGGGTTTCAACTTGTCCCTGCGGGATGCCTATGCCTTGGCCGAATCTCTTTTGGCCGGGCCAGCGGTGCCAGGTGACCTGGCGACCTTGCAGGCCTACCGTGAGCGCCAGCGTCTGGATCAGAAACTGACCGTAGGCTTCTCCGATCAGGTGACGCGCCTGTTTGGCAGCGGCCAGCCGTTGGTCGCCATGGGCCGCAACATGGGTTTGCTGGGCCTGGACCTGCTGCCTCCGGCCAAGCGTTGGTTCGCCCGTCAAGCCATGGGCTTGGGCACGCGTCCCGATGTTTGAGCGGCCCGTGACACTTACTCATTCCTTTACCTGCGGCACACGCCGCACGCGAGACAAGGCTTAAAGCATGGACATGCGCGCAGATCTGCTGATTGTCGGGGCCGGAATGGTCGGAAGCGCACTGGCGCTGGCCTTGCAGGGCAGTGGCCTGCAGGTGTTGCTGCTCGACGGCAGCCCGTTGAGCGTCAAGCCGTTCGACGCTGACGCGCCGTTCGAACCGCGGGTGAGCGCCTTGTCGGCGGCCAGCCAGCGCATCCTCGAACGCCTCGGCGTGTGGGACGGCATCATCGGTCGCCGTGCCAGCCCTTATGGCGAAATGCAGGTGTGGGATGGTAGCGGCACCGGGCAGATTCACTTCTCGGCAGCCAGCGTGCATGCCGAGGTATTGGGGCATATCGTCGAGAACCGCGTGGTTCAGGACGCCTTGCTCGATCGCTTGCATGACTGCGACCTGGGGTTGTTGGCCAATGCGCGCCTGGAGCAGATGCGCCGCTCCGGCGATGACTGGCTGCTGACCCTGGCCGATGGCCGCACCTTGCGCGCGCCATTGGTGATCGCCGCCGACGGCGCCAATTCGGCGGTGCGCCGCCTGACCGGCACGGTGACCCGCGAGTGGGATTATCTGCATAACGCCATCGTCACCAGTGTGCACTGCAGCCAGCCGCATCAAAAGACCGCCTGGCAGCGCTTTACCGACCATGGGCCATTGGCATTCCTGCCACTGGAACGAGACGGGCAGCAGGACTGGTGTTCGATTGTCTGGTCGACCACGCCCAGTGAGTCCGAACGCCTGATGGCGCTGGACGATGAAGGCTTCTGCCGTGAACTGGAGCGTGCCTTTGAAGGCCGCCTGGGCAGCGTGCTAAGCGCCGACCCACGGCTGTGCGTGCCCTTGCGCCAACGTCACGCCAAACGTTATGTGGCCGAAGGCCTGGCGTTGATCGGCGACGCTGCCCACGTCATCCACCCGCTGGCAGGGCAAGGTGTGAACCTGGGCTTCCTCGATGCGGCGGTATTGGCCGAGGTGCTGTTGCAGGCCTCAGAGCGGGGTGAGCGTCTGGCAGATGTGAAGGTGCTCAGTCGCTATGAGCGTCGGCGCATGCCTCACAACCTGGGGTTGATGGCGGCGATGGAAGGGTTCGAGCGGTTGTTCCAGGCGGATCAACTGCCTTTGCGCTGGTTGCGCAATGCCGGGTTGAAGATGGTGGAACAAATGCCCGAAGCCAAGGCGCTGTTTGTACGCCAGGCATTGGGCTTGACCGGGGATTTGCCGGAGCTGGCCAAGGCCTGAGCCGGCGGTGCAACATCTCGTAACTTCTGCGCCAAGTGTTCGGTTGAGAAGGTAAATGTGAGTCCTTATCATTTGCGCTCACTTCGCTACGAGAGACCGCACCCATGTTGGCACCCAAGCGCCTCCTGACTGCCCTGGCACTCACCCTCATCGGCACCACCACCGTACAGGCGGCCGACGAAGTCGTGGTCTACTCCTCGCGCATCGACGAACTGATCAAGCCGGTGTTCGACGCTTACACCAAGAAGACTGGCGTGCAGGTGAAGTTCATCACCGACAAGGAAGCGCCGCTGATGCAGCGCATCAAGGCTGAAGGTGAAAACGCCACCGCCGACCTGCTGCTCACCGTCGACGCCGGCAACCTTTGGCAAGCCGAGCAAATGGGCATCCTGCAACCGTTCACCTCCAAGGTGATCGACGCCAACATTCCTCTGCAATACCGCTCATCGGCCCATGCCTGGACCGGTTTGAGCCTGCGCGCGCGGACCATCGCCTATTCCACCGACCGTGTAAAACCGGGCGACCTGACCACCTACGAAGCCCTGGCTGGCAAGCAATGGGAAGGCCGTCTGTGCCTGCGTACGGCGAAGAAGGTCTACAACCAGTCGCTGACCGCCACCCTGATCGAAACCCACGGCGCGGCCAAAACCGAAGAAATCGTCAAGGGTTGGGTCAACAACCTGTCCACCGACGTGTTCTCCGATGACATCGCGGTGCTGGAAGCAATCAATGCCGGGCAGTGCGATGTCGGCATCGTCAACACCTACTACTACGGCCGCCTGCACAAGCAGAAGCCGGATCTGGCGGTGAAACTGTTCTGGCCGAACCAGGGCGATCGTGGCGTGCACGTCAACCTGTCGGGTATCGGCCTGACCAAACATGCACCGCATCCGGAAGCTGCCAAGGCTTTGGTGGAGTGGATGACCACACCTGAGGCGCAGAAGATCTTTGCTGACGTGAACCAGGAGTTCCCGGCCAACCCGGCTGTACCGCCGTCGGCTGAAGTGGCCACCTGGGGCAAGTTTGTTGCGGACACCCTGCCGGTGGAAGTGGCGGGCAAGCGTCAGGCCGAGGCTATTCGCCTGATGGATCGGGCTGGCTGGAACTAAATACGCTGCTGATCTAAATGTGGGAGCGGGCTTGCTCGCGAATGCGGAGTGTCAGTCAAATATGTACAACTGACCCACCGCCTTCGCGAGCAAGCCCGCTCCCACATTGGTTAGCGGCGACATCAAGATATTCATCCACTGAGAACTAGCCTTTGGCCCATCCCGCTCAACGCCGCTGGTACCTGCCGGTCTTCACCGCCGCCGCCCTGGTGCTGCTGCCGCTGAGCGTCCTATTGTTGTCCTGGCAAACCATCGACCAGCAGATCTGGTCCCATCTGTGGGACACCCAGATGCCGCGCCTGCTGGGCAACACCCTGACCCTGGTGCTGGGCGTGGGCGTAGGTGTCACCTTGCTGGGCGTCAGCCTGGCCTGGCTGACTAGCCTGTGCGAGTTCCCCGGCCGGCGCTGGTTGGACTGGGCATTGATGCTGCCCTTCGCCATTCCGGCCTATGTTCTGGCGTTCGTCTTCGTCGGCTTGTTGGACTTCTCCGGGCCGGTGCAAACCCTGATGCGCGAATGGTTCGGCAGCGGGTTGCGTCTACCCCGTGTGCGGTCCACCAGCGGCGTGATCATCGTTTTGGTGCTGGTGTTCTATCCCTACGTCTACCTGCTGGCGCGCACGGCGTTCCTGGCCCAGGGCAAGGGCTTGATGGAAGCGGCGCGGGTGTTGGGGCAATCGCCGTGGCAAGCGTTCTGGCGGGTGGCCTTGCCCATGGCGCGTCCGGCCATCGGTGCCGGTGTGGCGCTGGCGCTGATGGAAACTTTGGCGGACTTTGGTGCCGTCTCAGTGTTCAATTTCGACACCTTCACCACGGCCATCTACAAGACCTGGTACGGCTTTTTCAGCCTCTCCAGCGCAGCGCAACTGGCGAGCCTGTTGCTGCTGGTGGTGATGCTGGTGCTCTACGGGGAGCGTCGTGCCCGGGGCGCGAGCCTGCCCGGTAATGAGCGGCCGCGTGGTAAGGCGTTGTATCACCTGCGCGGGTTCAAGGCAGCCGCAGCCAGTGGCTGGTGCGGATTGGTCTTTGCCTGTGCCTTTGTGATTCCGATGCTGCAATTGATTGCCTGGTTCTGGCAGCGAGGGCGTTTCGACCTTGATGAGCGTTACGCTGGCTTGATCGTTCACACCCTGTACCTGGGCGCCATGGCGGCCTTGATCACCGTCAGCGTGGCCATGCTGCTGGCATTTGCCCATCGGCTGTCGCCTACCCGGGCGATTCGTTCCGGGATCAGTCTGGCCAACGTCGGCTATGCCTTGCCGGGTTCAGTGTTGGCAGTATCGATCATGCTGGCGTTCAGTTTCCTGGATCGTGAGCTGGTGATTCCGCTGTCGGGCTGGTTGGGTGGTGCGGGTAAGCCGTTGCTGCTGGGCAGTCTGTCGGCGCTGTTGCTGGCTTATCTGGTGCGGTTTATGGCGGTGGCCTATGGTCCGCTGGAAAACAGCCTGGCGCGCATCCGGCCCTCCTTGCCAGAAGCGGCCCGTAGTCTGGGGGTGAGTGGTCCACGACTGTTTTTCAAAGTGTATCTGCCGCTGTTGCTGCCCGGGACCTTGAGTGCAGCGCTGCTGGTATTTGTCGATGTGCTCAAGGAAATGCCTGCCACCCTGCTAATGCGCCCGTTCGGCTGGGACACGCTGGCGGTTCGGATTTTTGAAATGACCAGCGAAGGGGAGTGGGCACGGGCCTCCTTGCCGGCGTTGACCTTGGTGTTGGTGGGGTTGTTACCCGTCATCGGGTTGATCCGACGCTCGGCTCGACGCATCGGTTAGGTGCCAGTCCTACGGCTTGCGGCTACAATGCGCGGCATTCGGTGCGGTCGATCTTTCAGATCCGGTGACTGGGCGTGGCCACAAGCCTTGTATTTCAAGGTGTGCGGTCCGAACGGCAACCGTCCGCACCTTCGCCACGCCCGGAAGGAGAAACCCATGGGACAGCGTACGCCTCTGTATGACCTGCATCTCGCCCTTGGCGCGAAAATGGTCGATTTTGGCGGTTGGGATATGCCTCTGCACTACGGCTCGCAAGTTGAAGAGCACCATCAGGTGCGACGTGACTGCGGCGTGTTCGATGTATCTCATATGACCGTGATCGATGTCACAGGCCCCCAGGCCAAGGAATGGCTCCAGCATTTGCTGGCCAATGATGTTGACCGTCTGCACGGCTGTGGCCGTGCGTTGTACAGCGCCATGCTCAACGAGCAGGGCGGCGTGGTGGACGACATGATTGTCTATCGCACCGAGGACGGTTATCGGTTGGTGGTCAACGCCGCTACCCGCGACCAGGACATGGCCTGGATGCAGGCCCAACTCGGCAGTTATCAAGCGCAGCTCCATGAACGGCCTGAATTGGCCATGCTCGCTATTCAAGGCCCTCACGCCCGGCAAAAGATCGCCGAACTGGTGACCCAGTCCCGCGGCATCTTGATCCACCAACTCAAGCCCTTTGAAGGCCAGGCCGACGGCGACTGGTTTATTGCCCGTACCGGTTACACCGGCGAGGATGGCCTGGAAATAGTTTTGCCTGCGGATCAAGCCCCGGCGTTCTTCAACGACCTGGTCGGGGCGGGAATATCACCCATCGGCCTTGGTGCTCGGGATACCTTGCGCCTCGAGGCTGGCATGAACCTCTATGGCCAGGATATTCACCAGGATGTATCGCCCCTGGCAGCCAACATGGCCTGGAGCATTGCGTGGGCGCCAGTCAGCCGCACCTTCATTGGCCGTGCTGCCCTGGAAGCCGAGCGGGCTGGGGGTGTGAAGCTCAAGCTGGTAGGGCTGGTGCTGGAAGAGCGCGGGGTTTTGCGCGCTCATCAGGTGGTTCGTATCGCCAATGTTGGCGAAGGAGAGATCACCAGTGGTAGTTTCTCTCCTACGCTAAGCAAATCCATTGCCCTGGCGCGTGTACCGATGGCGACTGCCGATCGGGCCGAAGTGGAAATCCGCGGCAAGTGGTACCCGGTTCGAGTGGTCAAGCCGACCTTCGTGCGCAATGGCAAAACCTTGATCTAACTTTTTCGGCGGGCCAATGGCCGCTGACATTTCTTCTTGAGGACACAGATTATGAGCGATATCCCTGCCGACCTGCGTTTTGCCGAAAGCCACGAATGGGCACGTTTGGAAGCCGATGGCAGCGTGACTGTCGGGATCTCCGACCACGCTCAGGAGGCTTTGGGTGATGTGGTGTTTGTTGAGTTGGCTGAAGTGGGCAACGTGTTTGAGGCGACTCAGCAGGCGGGTGTGGTTGAGTCAGTGAAAGCCGCTTCGGATATCTACTCGCCAATTGCTGGCGAAGTGATCGCGGTGAACGACGCCTTGGGCGGCGAGCCAGAGCTGTTGAATTCCGACCCTTACGGTGCCTGGATCTTCAAGCTCAAGCCAAGCAACCCGGCTGACCTGGAAAAACTGCTGGACGCTGCCGGTTACAAGGCTGCCATCGGCGAGTGATCCTGCTGCGGGAGCCGGCAACCGGCTCCCGCAAAAGTTTGATCAGCGCTTCAATACCGCTTTTACCGCCGCTACCGAACGCTCTACATCCGCTTTTGTCATCGCCGTAAACATCGGCAACGACACGATCAAACGTCCGACTTTCTCCGCTACCGGGAACATGCCTTCCTTGAATCCCTGTGCCCGATAAAGGCTCAGCAGATGGATCGGTGGGTAGTGATAGCCAATGCCTACACCGTGAGCCTGCATCTGCTCCATGAAGGTAGCGCGGGCCGGTAGGCCGTCCTGGCGCTCAGGCAGCACCAGTTGGAACAGGTGCCAGTTGCTGTTTTCGAAGTCAGCCGGTGGCAGTTGCGCGCCGTACTTCTCTTCAAAGTCGCTGCCGAAGCACTCGAAATAATGCTGGGCCAGTTCCTGACGGTGGGCAGTGATTTCCTTGATGTGGGCAAACTGGCCCAGCCCAATGGCGGCCGCAATGTCCGTCATGTTGAACTTGCCGCCCAAGACGTCCACGTCCAAGCCGTCGAAGCCGGTGCGGGTGACGCCTTGCAGGCGATACTTTTCCGCCAGGCGCGCCTCTTCAGCGTTGTTCAACACCAGGCAGCCGCCTTCGGAGGATGTGACGTTCTTGTTGGCCTGGAAGCTGAACGACACGAAATCGCCGGTCGCACCAATGCGCTCGCCATCCCAGGTAGAGCCCAGCGCCTGAGCGGCATCTTCGACGATACGCAGGCCATGTTTGTTGGCCAATGCGTAGAGCATCGGCATGTCCAGGGGCAGGCCTGCCAGGAACACTGGAATGATCGCCTTGGTACGCGGAGTGATGGCCGCTTCCACCTGAGCCAGGTCGATGTTGCGGGTCACCGGATCGATATCGGCAAACACCGGCGTGGCGCCTACTTCGAGAATCACATTAGCCGTGGCAACCCAGGAAATCGGTGTGGTGATGACTTCATCACCCGGCCCTACACCGGCGATGCGCAAGGCAATCTCCATGGTGCAGGTGCCGGAGTTGAAGGTGCGTACCGGACGGCCGCCAAAATACTCCGACAACTGCGCTTCGAACGCCTGCACTTTCGGCCCGCTGGTGATCCAGCCGGAGCGCAGCACGTCACCGACTGCCGAGATGGTGGCTTCATCAATGGTAGGTTTGGAAAACGGCAGAAAAGGCAGTTGGCTCATGACGATGTGGGCATCCGTTTCAGATAGACGATGAGTAAAAAAGCATATCAATGCTGGGCATAATTGCACGAATCGACTGAATATAGCCTGTCGCCTGTGAACGAATCGTCACCTTGCGGGCAAAAAAATGCCGCTTCTGGAAGCGGCATTTTTCATCGGACGGTGTTACTCGGAAGCAATGGCGTTTTTCGCCAGGATGGCGTTGGCCAACTCCATGTCCGTGGCTTTCAGGCCAGGGTTATCGGCGCGAACCTTCTGCATCGCGGCTTCCAGGTACGGGCCACGAATGCCCCCGTCGCTGGCAACGAAGCTGCCGGCGTCGTCTTGGGCGGCGACCACCAATTTATGGTCCTTGAAGGTCAGGTAGGTCGAGCCGGTGGTGGCGCCCGACGAGATGACATTCCGCCAGAAGCTGTCGGCCATGGCTGAACCGACAGGAAGGGATAGCACGGCGAGCGTGGCGACAGCATATTTGAGACGCATGATGGGTGACTCCGACTGGGTTATCTGAACGGTTTGATTATAGATAGCCCAGCCTAGTTCCATGCCTGACTAAACAGTTTCGACTTGCAATATCACGCCATTCTGACCAGTGACCCGCACTTGTGCCCCTATAGGTGCATCAGGACCTGTGACTATCCACACGCCATCGCCGACTTTGATCTTTCCTCGGCCTTCGATGATCGCCTGATGCACCATAAAGGTGCGGCCGATCAGCTCCGAACCGCGCATGTTCAATCCTGGCTGGTCGCTGACTTTGGCGCTGCTGCGTTGGCGCTTCCACCAGTACACCGCGGTCAGGATCGACAGCACGGCGAACAGCAACAATTGCCACTCCAGCCCAAGCCCCGGAATCAGGAACTTGAGCACACCCACGGCCGCCGCCGCGATGCCCATCCACAACAGGTAGCCACCGGCGCCGAATATTTCAAGGATGAGCAGCACCGTGCCCAATGCCAGCCAGTCCCAGAACGACAGGTGCTGCAGGAATTCCCACATGGCGCGTGCCTCAGGCTTTCTTGTTGTCGAAGGTTGCCTTGACGATCTCACCAATACCGCCGACAGCTCCGATCACTTGGCTGGCTTCCAGCGGCATCAGGATAACTTTGCTGTTGTTGGCCGAGGCCAGCTTGCCGAGTGCGTCGATGTATTTCTGTGCGACGAAGTAGTTGATGGCCTGCACGTTACCGGTGGCAATAGCCTGCGACACCACTTGGGTGGCACGCGCTTCTGCTTCAGCCTGACGCTCACGGGCTTCGGATTCCAGGAAAGCGGCCTGACGACCACCCTCAGCTTCAAGAATCTGCGCCTGCTTCTTGCCTTCAGCGGTCAGGATGGCCGATGCCCGCAGGCCTTCAGCTTCCAGGATCTGCGCGCGCTTGATCCGCTCGGCCTTCATCTGGCCGGACATGGCGGCCATCAGGTCGGCAGGAGGGCTGATGTCCTTGATCTCGATCCGGGTGATCTTGATGCCCCACGGCGCGGTTGCTTCATCGACGGTGCGCAACAGTTTTTCGTTGATGCCATCGCGCTGGCTGAGCATCGCATCCAGCTCCATGGAACCGAGCACGGTACGGATGTTGGTTTGCAGCAGGTTGCGGATGGCGTGCTCGAGATTGTTCACCTCGTAGGCGGCCTGGGCGGTGTTAACCACCTGGAAGAAGCACACGGCATCGATCTGCACCGTGGCGTTGTCGGCGGTAATGACTTCCTGGGGTGGAATATCCAGCACGCTTTCCATCACGTTGATCTTGCGACCGATACGGTCCATGACCGGAATAATGATGTTCAAACCCGGCTTGAGAGTGTTGGTGTAGCGACCGAAGCGCTCCACCGTCCACTGGTAGCCCTGTGGGACGACCTTGAAGCCCATGAAGAGGATGGCGGCGGCCAAACCTACGAAAAGAAGCAGTACGGTTCCGATCTGCATAACGATTCCCTATCTGATGATGGCGATAAAGCGAGGTTAGGACGATTGTAACGGGCTTGCCTGAGATAAGAATGGTTTACTCGGCGAACAGATAAGGGATTGCGTGACTCGTGGTAGTTTGGCAAGCCTTCAGAACAATCCTTACCCCCTCTACGGCGTGCGTTCATGATCTTTGGTCCTGATCCTTCGGTCATCCTGCTAATAGGTGTGCTGATGTTGCTGGCAGCGCTTGCGCTGGTCGGTTTGTTAGCGTTGTTGGCAGCGGTGCTTATCCCACGTTCGCGCAGGCATGTTCTGGGGCATCCGTGGCGCTATGGGATATTGACGCTGCTGGCGTTGGTATTTGTGGGTTTTGGCGGGTTGATGCTGCTGGAGGATCAGCGTATCAGCGCGCAAATGGAGCAGGATCGCCAGGCCCTGAATCCGCGATTGGAGCAGGACCTACAATTGGGGGATTTGCACTTTCCGGCAGGCAGCCAAGTGCAACTGCAAACCCTGGAGCCGCTCGACTGGCAGGGCCAACCCCAGCCTCATGGCTTGCAAAGCCTGAAGCTGGCCGAGTTTGCGCAGCCAATCGAAGTCCGTGGCCTGCAAGTGACGGCCATTGACCTGATGCCGGGTTACTACTCTTCGCGTTTGCGGCTCAGCCAGGAGCAGACGCTCGACGGTTGGCGCTGTGCTGCAGGCCAGTGGGTGTCGTTCAACCGTGAACAGGAGACGATGTTGCAGCCTGATCGCTGGCGCTTTGCCCAATGTGACCTGGCAACAGCAGTGCGGATATTGGGTATCGACTGGCCGGCCGGTACGCGCGTCATGCGCAGCAGCAGAGGCTGGGCCTTGCATGCAGAGGATGACGAGATGCTCGCGGTGGACGGGTTCCGGCTGTCTTATCTCAGCCTGGACCTTGATGATCGACGAAGCCCCAAGCGTTGGGACGGTTTGCTGGCTGCACCGGTGAGTTTCGGTGAGTGGCATTACCCCGAAGGGACCCAACTGCGTGGCAGCGTGTCGGGTGTATTGCTCTTTTCACCTTCGGGCGCAGGTGTTGCACGCAACGAGCGCACGGGCGAGACGGTTACCAGTGGGCGCTCGATCCAGCAGCAACGAAGCGACGGGACGTTTTTGGCGATCAAGGCCAACAGTGAGGTCGGAGTGCTTGAGTGGTCGGTACTGAGCCCTTGAACAATCCTCGTCATCGCGCATCACTCGATGGCGTCACCCGCAGTACTTCTTCCAGCGTCGTCAGTCCTGCCGCTACCTTGTGTGCACCCGACAGTCTCAGGCTGCACATACCTCCTTTCAGCGCTGCACGTCGTAGTGCCTGCACATCGGCGTCGGCGCTGATCAATGCCTTGGTGTCATCGTCCATCAACATGATTTCGTAGACCCCGGCGCGTCCGTGATAACCGCTTTCCCGGCATTCCGGACAGCCGTTGGCCTGATAGGTCTGTTCAGGTCGTGAGTGGGGCCAGGACGGGGTTAAGGCTTGCCAATCCTCATCCGCCAGCGCTACGTGGTTTTTGCAATGAGGGCACAGCAAGCGCACCAGCCGCTGGGCCATGACGCCTAACAACGTAGCCTTGATCAAGTAGTGCGCAACACCCAGCTCCAGCAGTCGGCTGATGGCGCTTGGCGCGTCGTTGGTGTGCAGGGTCGAGAGCACCAGATGCCCGGTGAGCGCAGCCTGGATCGCCATCTCGGCTGTCTCCTGATCACGGATCTCGCCGATCATGATGATGTCCGGGTCCTGGCGCATCAGCGCGCGGATGCCACTGGCGAAGGTCAGGTCAATGTTGTGCTGGACCTGCATCTGGTTGAAAGCCGGCTCTACCATCTCGATCGGGTCCTCTACCGTGCACAGGTTGATCTCTCGGGTCGCCAGCTGTTTCAAGGTGGTGTACAGGGTGCTGGTCTTGCCCGAGCCAGTGGGACCGGTTACCAGAATGATGCCGTTGGCCTGGCGGGTCATGGCTTGCCAGCGCTCCACGTCGTTGCTGGAAAATCCCAGTTGCTGAAAATCCTTGTGTAGCACCTGAGGGTCGAAAATCCGCATCACCAGTTTTTCGCCAAACGCGGTGGGCAGGGTCGAGAGCCGCAGCTCTACTTCACCACCCGCAGGGTTTTTGGTCTTCACCCGGCCGTCCTGGGGTTTGCGTTTTTCGGCCACGTTCATTCGCCCCAGACTTTTCAGGCGACTGACCACTGCCATCGTCACTTGGGCTGGGAATTGATAGACGTCGTGGAGCAGGCCATCGATGCGAAAACGCACGCGGCCCTGATCGCGACACGGCTCGATATGAATATCACTGGCGCGCTGGTCGAACGCATATTGCAGCAGCCAGTCGACGATATTGACGATGTGCGCGTCGTTGGCGTCGGGCTCCTGGTCGCTGGCGCCGAGGTTGAGCAACTGTTCGATAGTGGAAGACGGATTTGGCTGGTCCGCGCCGGAGGCGCCGCTTACCGACTTTGCCAGCCGGTAAAACTCCACGGTGCAGCGCGCAATGGCTTGGGGGTTGGCCACCACTCGCCTGACCGAGCGCCTCAATACATGGGCCAACCCCGCTTCCCAGCTATTCACATGAGGCTGGGCGCTGGCGACGGTGACGGTATCGGCATCCACCGCTACAGCGAGAATCCCGTGGCGCTGGGCAAAGGCATAAGACATCAACGGTACCACCGCCGCCACGTCGATCTTCAATGGGTCGATACGCAGGTAGGGCTGGCCAACGTGGCGGGCGAGCCATTCGGTCAGGGTTTCCAGGGATAGCCCGTGGCAGGCGATACGTTCCAGGGGATGCAGCGCGCTGTCCGCTGCCGTGCTCGATAAGCGTTTTGCCACATCGGCAGGTACCAGGCCCTGATCGATCAGGGCCGGTAACAACTGATCGAGTTCCAGCGGGTGATCATGAGTGTTTGGCGCAACGGACATGGAGGTTTTCCCGGGCAACGTTTAGGCGTAGCCCCAGCCTAGTCACGCCTTGAGCCTCGTCCCCCAAGGGTTTATTGCAGGCTTTTACTGACCAGCAGCTTGCATCGCCTGAGGCCGCGCCGAATCAGCCGGTCGCAGTTCCAGCGAGCAGACGCTGATCAGGTTACGAAGTTTTTCACCAATCACTTGGGCTCGGTGCCAACTCAACCCGTCTATCACGATATCGATCGCCAGCAGGTCATCCTCGCGCAGCACGCTCACCTCCCGAGGCACGAGGAATTGCAGGGCGAAATAGTTGAGCACCCGGCACAGCACGTCAGGTTCTGCCTCTGCGAGGATCTGATAGTGGGCCTGGCAATGAGCGCTATTGACGGCCCAGGCGTCGACGCGAGGGGCGGGGTTGCTGACTTCGACGGCGTGCATGAAGATTCTCCGGATTCGACTGGAGGAATTTTTACATTCGTGCAGGGAGATTTCTTATCTAAAATTGGTGAAAACAGTCTATAAACGAATTAACCAATTCGTAGATATTATAGTTAAGGGTGTTTTTATGCACAGTGAGCTGGATGTGTACGACCGGCGCATCCTGGCGTTGCTGCAGGAAGACGCTTCCCTTTCCAGCGCGCAGATCGCTGAACAGGTTGGCCTGTCGCAGTCACCGTGCTGGCGACGGATTCAGCGGCTCAAGGAAGAGGGGGTGATTCGCGGCCAGGTGACGTTGCTGGATCGCAAGAAGATTGGCCTGAACACGCAGATTTTTGCCGAGGTCAAACTCAATGCCCACGGGCGCTCCAACTTCACCGAGTTCACCGAGGCGATTCGGGGCTTTCCGGAAGTACTGGAGTGTTATGTGCTAATGGGCGCGGTGGATTTCTTGTTGCGGATTGTCACGTCGGACATTGAGGCGTACGAGCGGTTTTTCTTCGAGAAGCTATCGATGGTACCGGGGATTCAGGAGGTCAACTCCATCGTGGCGCTGTCGGAGATCAAGTCGACGACCAGTTTGCCGATGTAGCCGCTGAATGACCTGTAGCCGCTGCCGAAGGCTGCGATCGACTCGCAGAGTCGCAGGATCTTTAGATCGCTGAAGGCCTTCGGCCTTATCGCTGCCTTCGACAGCGGCTACAGAGTTTTGATTACAGACGCAGCAACGTTTTCCACGCCCGGTTCTGATACACCGCAATCGCCTGATGCATACGTGCATCCAACGATTCATCGGTAATCGGCTGATTGGCCAATAGCGCCAATTTGTTCAGCTCGCCATACAGGCGATCCAGTTCCGGAATGTCCACCACCTGGCGCGCATGGTGCAGCCAAGCCTGGATGCGTTCAATGCGCGGCAGTTGCTCAGCCAAGTCTTCCGGCTGTTGCTGGTAACGCGACAGTTGCAGCGCGACAGCATCGTCGGCCAGCAGTCGTGGCAACCAGTTGGTGATTTGGGCCGCGCCCTGACGGTTGCCGCGCACGTTGCGGTTGGCGGTCCAGGTGCGGGCCAGCAGCCAGCGCGAGAGGTTCAGGGAGAACAGGCCCCAGCGCACGTCTTCCAGTTCTTCGACGAACTGTTCCGGCGCGGCTTTGCGTATGTCTTCGTCTTCGTCACCAGCCTGGACCAGCGGGCGCCAGTCTTCCAGCAGGGCATCCAGCGCGGCGCGCAGTTCACTGGTGGATTGACGCGGGGCGGCCTGGCCGAGGCTGCCGATCAAGGCGCGCAGTTCACCGAGGTTTTCCACCCAGTCCTGCAACAGGCGCCAGTGGCCATTGAAACGGTACTGTTCGGCCAGGCGCTGGCTGCTGCCCAGCAAGTGCCAGGTCAGCGCGGCGAAGACGTCGTCCAGCGGCATTTCGGCATGCAGCACCGGAGCAGGCAGGCCCAGGGAATAGCTGTTGGCGTCGAACAGGCGGTAGCCGCGCTCAGCCTTGCTGATATCGCAGGGCATCAGCGCCAGGGTTGCCGCCAGTTCAGCGGCCAGTTCCAGCAGTGCGGCGGGGTCGCCTTCGCGCAGTTCCAGTTCCAGCTCGCAGATTTCTTCTTTCTGCTTGCCGGCGATCACGTGGCCCAGGTCCAGAGCGGCTTCGATCACCACTTTGGCCTTGCCGCGGCCCCAGGCAATTTCGGCGCGCTCGCGAACGAAATCGGTGGTGAAGATCGGCTTGAGGGTCTTCTTGTCCAGTTCGGCCAGTTGCTCGGGCCAGCATTCGCCGTCGAGTTTCTTCACGTCGAGCTTGGCTTTGGGCAGTTTCCAGTCGTATTCATTACGTTCCGACAAGCCGGCGACGCTGTGGCCACGGGTCTTGAGGGTCTGGATCACTTCGTCGCCGTCTTTGCGCAGGCGCAGGGCCACTTTGGCCTGGGCCAAGTCGCGTTCAGGGGTGTCGAAGTACTGGTTCATCAACTCACGGCGTTCCCAGCCACTTTTGTTGCGTTTTTTCAGTAACGGGTGCTCACGGAGCGCGGCGAGGGTTTCGCGGCTGACGCGGAGCTTGATTTCGGTTTCTTTCTGCATGGCCGGAAAATCCAGGATCGGGAGCGCAGCCGGGGAAATGTGTGGCTGCCAAGGTCGTGCAGTGTACAGGACTGAGCCGGGCAACGTGCCGCAACGGTTTATTGTGCGGCGCAGATAGCTCTATGATGGGTTTCATCTGTGGAAGTTGAGAGACCGCGCATGCCATTACCGTCCATGAAAGAGCAGTTTGCCGCGCTGATTGCCGCACCTTCGGTCAGTTGCACCCAAGCGTCTCTCGATCAATCCAACCGCCCGGTGATTGATTTGCTCGCCACATGGCTGGGGGATCTGGGCTTTGCCTGCGATATCCAGCAGGTCAGCCCCGGCAAATTCAACCTGCTCGCCAGCTTCGGCACCGGCCCTGGTGGCCTGGTGCTCGCCGGGCATAGCGACACCGTGCCTTACGACGGCGCGCTGTGGCAGACCGATCCGCTCAAACTGACGGAAGTGGACGGCCGCTGGGTAGGTTTGGGCAGCTGTGACATGAAGGGCTTTTTCGCCTTGGTGATCGAAGCCGTACAGCCGCTGCTGGACCAACCGTTCAAGCAACCCTTGTTGATTCTCGCCACCTGCGACGAAGAAAGCTCCATGGCCGGTGCCCGTGCGCTGGCTGAAGCTGGTCGTCCATTGGGCCGCGCGGCGGTAATCGGCGAACCCACGGGCCTCAAGCCGATCCGCCTGCACAAGGGCGTGATGATGGAACGCATCGACATCCTCGGGCGCAGCGGCCATTCGTCAGACCCGAGCCTGGGCCACAGCGCCCTGGAAGCCATGCACGATGCCATCGGCGAACTGCGAGGCCTGCGGCTGGCCTGGCAGCGGGAATACCGCAACCCGCAATTCAGCGTCCCCCAGCCGACCATGAACTTCGGTTGTATCCACGGTGGCGATAACCCCAACCGCATCTGCGGCCAGTGCTCCCTGGAATTCGACCTGCGGCCCTTGCCCGGTATGGATCCCCAGGTGCTGCGCGCGGCCATCCGGCAGAAGCTTGAGCCCTTGGCCGAGCGCCATCAGGTGAAGATCGACTACGCGCCGCTGTTCCCGGAAGTGCCGCCCTTTGAGCAGGCCGAAGATGCAGAACTGGTGCGGGTTGCGGAACGACTCACCGGCCATCGTGCCGAAGCAGTAGCGTTTGGCACCGAAGCGCCTTATCTTCAGCGCCTTGGTTGCGAAACCCTGGTGCTCGGCCCTGGCGATATCGCCTGCGCCCACCAGCCCGGCGAGTACCTCGAAATGTCACGCTTGACGCCTACAGTGCGTCTATTGCGGGAACTGATTGAGCATTACTGCCTGAAACCTGCATAAATTAACCACGGCCCATCCGTACATAAAGGAGAGCGAGCGTGTCGCCAAGCCTGTTCCGACGATAACCATCAGCCCGCTGTGCGTTTTCACGATTCATCCTCTATCGGCTGCTTTTTATTACAGGCCCAGGTTTTATGCCCGAATACGTCAATTGGCTTCGTCACGCTTCGCCCTACATCAATGCCCACCGCGACTGCACCTTTGTGGTCATGCTGCCGGGCGACGGTGTGGATCATCCGAACTTCGGCAACATCGTCCATGACCTGGTGCTGCTCCACAGCCTTGGCGTGCGGCTGGTGCTGGTCCATGGTTCACGCCCGCAAATCGAAACCCGCCTCGCCGCACGCGGCCTGACGCCGCATTACCACGAAGGCCTGCGCATCACTGATGCCGCGACCCTGGAGTGTGTGATCGACGCGGTCGGCCATCTGCGTATTGCTATCGAAGCGCGGCTGTCCATGGACATGGCCTCGTCGCCGATGCAGGGCTCGCGCCTGCGGGTGGCCAGCGGCAATCTGGTGACCGCGCGTCCCATCGGTGTGCTGGAAGGCGTCGACTATCACCACACCGGCGAAGTGCGTCGGGTTGACCGCAAGGGCATCAATCGCCTGTTGGACGAACGCTCCATCGTGCTGTTGTCGCCGCTGGGCTACTCGCCCACCGGTGAAATCTTCAACCTGGCCTGCGAAGACGTTGCCACCCGTGCCGCCATCGACCTGGGCGCGGACAAGCTGCTTTTGTTTGGCGCGGATCTTGGCCTGATCGACGAGAACGGCCGTCTGGTACGTGAACTGCGTCCGCAACAAGTGCCGGCGCACCTGCAGCGCTTGGGCAACAACTATCAGGCGGAACTGCTCGACGCAGCGGCTGAGGCTTGCCGTGGCGGAGTAGGGCGCAGTCATATCGTCAGCTATGTCGAAGATGGTGCACTGCTCACCGAGCTGTTTACCCGTGACGGTGGCGGTACGCTGGTGGCCCAAGAGCAGTTTGAACTGGTGCGTGAAGCGGCGATTGAAGACGTCGGGGGTTTGCTGGACTTGATCAGCCCGCTGGAAGAGCAGGGCATTCTGGTGCGCCGTTCCCGGGAAGTGCTGGAGCGGGAAATCGAGCAGTTCAGCGTGGTTGAGCGTGAAGGGATGATCATCGCCTGCGCGGCGCTGTATCAGATTGCCGATTCGGATGCCGGTGAGCTGGCCTGCCTGGCGGTCAACCCGGAGTACCGTCATGGGGGGCGGGGTGATGAGTTGCTGGAACGCATCGAAACCCGCGCCCGGGCGCAGGGCCTGAAGACGTTATTCGTCCTCACCACCCGTACCGCCCACTGGTTCCGCGAGCGGGGCTTTGTGCCCAGCAGCGTAGACCGGCTACCGTCAGCTCGGGCCTCGCTGTACAACTTTCAGCGTAATTCGAAGATCTTCGAGAAGGCGTTGTAAGCCTGATCTTCGATACGCCGTAGATCTAATGTGGGAGCTGGCTTGCCAGCGATAGCGGTGCGTCAGTCACTTTATTGGGTGGCTGATCCACCTCTATCGCGAGCAAGTCGAATCGTCGCACCGCCGCTCCCACCGTTTTGTT
This sequence comes from Pseudomonas sp. ADAK18, assembly GCF_012935695.1. Lineage (NCBI taxonomy): Bacteria > Pseudomonadati > Pseudomonadota > Gammaproteobacteria > Pseudomonadales > Pseudomonadaceae > Pseudomonas > Pseudomonas sp. ADAK18. Next base: position 5,315,661 of record NZ_CP052859.1, on the reverse strand, counting down.
CGCGGTACGCCAGGTTTACTCGCTGACAAATTTCCCCGTCACATACGCCGAATAGTCCGGCAGCACTGTCTCCACTTTCCCTTGTTCCTTCAAGAACTGCGCCGTTTCTCCGATCGCCTTCGCCGTGCCGCCGTTGAGCAAGGCATCGGTTTGTTGCGCCTGGGCATCCGGAAAGTTTGAGCCAGCCAGCAGCTCAGGAATGTCAGCTGCATTAGCGCCTGTCAGTTTGGCGATTTTTTGCACAGGGACTGAATCTGCCGTCCAGCCGGATTTATGGGCCGCATAGTCGGCAAAGGAATCCAGGGTGACCTTGGCAAACTTGGCCACTACGTCAGGATGTTTTTCGGCGAAGTCCTTGCGTGCGACCCACACCTCAAAGGTCGGCGCGCCCCACTGACCCACTTGGGCTGCATCTGTCAGGGTCTTGCCGGTCTTGCGGATCTCTCCCAAGGCGGGCGACCACACAAAGGCGCCGTCGATATCCCCACGTTTCCAGGCGGCTGCAATTTCTGCCGGTTGCAGGTTCACCACTTTGACTTTCGAGGTGTCCAGGCCCCAATGCTTCAAGGCGCCGAGCAGGCTGTAATGGGAGGTCGAGACAAACGGCGTGGCAATGGTTTTGCCGATCAGGTCTTCGGGTTTGTCGATGCCGCTGCCATTGCGCACCACCAACGCTTCAGAAGCATTGATCTGTGCCGATACGATAAACGCCACGATCGGTAAGTGACGTGAGGCCGCCGCTGCGAGAGGGCTGGAGCCCAGGTTGCCGATTTGTACGTCGCCGGAGGCAATCGCGGTCACGACTTCGGGGCCGCTGTTGAAACGGCGCCAGTCGATCTTTTGGCCTATGGTTTTTTCGTACAGGCCGTCTGCCTGGGGCACTTTGCTGGGGTCGATGCCGGTTTGATAGCCAATCGTGAGGTTGGCCGCCTGGACGCTGAAAGAAAGCGCGAGCGATACAAAAACTGTAACAAATTGACGTGAGGATATGCGTTTAGCCATGATGGCGTCGCCTTTTTGATCGTGAGTGACGTATGAACGGTTACGTCAACACTAAACGATCTAAAAACAGGCCAATAAATACCTTTTAGGAATTAGCTTATGGAGCGGCGCCTCCTTTTCGGACCGCCCGCCCCATGGAAAGTGATATTCCTGGATCGTATGAAAAAGGATGAAATAATTCTTTTTGGGTGTATGAAAAACTCATTACCCTGCAGGGACCAAATAACTGCGATTAGACGAAGGTAGTAGACACACAAGGTTACGATTGACTTGTCAGTCACTATCTGGCGCTAATCGCGCATCTGTGGATCAAGGGCGTCAGACCCGAGACCAAGAAATACAAAAATTAGAAATGAGAGGAGCGGTACATGAAGAAGTCCACATTGGCGTTGGCTGTGGCTGTAGGGGCAATCGCCCAGCAGGCAGGCGCCGCTGGTTTTATCGAAGACAGCAAGGCCACTCTGGGCATGCGTAACTTCTACATCAACACTGACAACCGTGACGGTACTGGTGCGAATAAGAACGAAGAGTGGGGCCAAGGCTTCGATCTGCGTTTCATCTCGGGTTACACCCAAGGTACTGTTCAGTTCGGCGTTGATGCTATCGGCCTGTACGGTGTGCGTCTGGATTCCAGCCCTGCCAAGAGCGGCAACGCAAGCGGTGCTGCATCCGGCGGCACGATTTTCCCAAGCGACGGCAATAAAGGCGCAGTCCCAGACTACGCCAGCCTGGGCCTGACCGGTAAGGTCAAGATTTCCCAGACCGAGCTGAAAATCGGCACCCTGCAACCGAACAACCCGGTCATCAAGACCAACGACGGTCGTCTGTTGCCACAAACCTTCCAGGGCGGCCAGATCACCTCGAACGAGATCAAGGACCTGTCTCTGGTTGTTGGTCAGATCGAGCACGCCAAAGGCCGTAACTCCAGCAACAACGAAGGCCTGTCGATTGCGGGCGCCAACGGCGGCTCCAACTACGACGCTGGTAACTTCGTCAACAAGTTCTACTACGCGGGTGCTGACTACAAAGTCACCAAGGACCTGACCGCGTCGTACTACTTCGGTGAGCTGAAGGACTTCTACTCGCAGAACTTCCTGGGCCTGGTCCACAACTGGGCTATCGGTCCTGGCGTCCTGAAAAGTGACCTGCGCTACTACCGCAGCCGTGACAACGGTGCCAACGGTGACACTGCTGGTTACTACACCACCGGTTACTACGGTAACAAAGTCACCAAGGGCAAGGTCGACAACGACCTGTACAGCTACTTGGCTCTGTACTCGGTTGAAGGCCACACCTTCGGCGCTGGCTATCAGTACACCAAGGGCGACAGCGATTTCCCTTGGCTGAACCAGGGTGACGGTTCGTCCAACAGCACCACCACCGACATGCAGATCCAGAAGTTTGCCCGCGCTGGCGAACGTACCTGGCAAGCTCGCTACGCTTATGACTTCGCCAAGATTGGCGTGCCTGGCCTGACCGCTGGTGTGATCTACCTCAAAGGCAACAACATCGACACTTCCGTCGGCAGCAAAAGCGAGTGGGAACGTGACTTGACCCTGGCTTACGTTGTTCCAGAAGGCCCGTTGAAAAACCTGGGCGTAGCCTGGAAAAACGCGATGTGGCGTACCGACCTGGCGAACACCCGTTCCCAGGACGAAAACCGCCTGATCGTCAGCTACTCGATCCCGCTGTTGTAAGACCTGCTGTATAACCTTGCCCGGCGCAACGCCGGGCAAGGTGTCTTGCTTTCAAGTCAGGCTCAACCCCCGCGAGCCCTTCCTGAACCCCTCTTTTTACAGCGTCTCAAGGCCTTCTCGAACCTTGAAACGAATGTTGATCCTCGCCTGTTCCCAGGTCCAGTGAACACATTTTTAATATTCCTTTATCGTCTAAATAAATCGATATTTATTCTTTTTAAATAATTCAAGATGCAGGCACAGTGGGCTCCATAAGCACTCATCAGGAGCCACACCCATGAGCCTAAGACTGGGCGACATCGCCCCCGACTTTGAACAGGATTCCAGCGCCGGCAAGATTCGTTTCCACGAATGGCTGGGCGATAGCTGGGGTGTGCTGTTTTCCCACCCGGCGGACTTTACCCCGGTGTGCACCACTGAGCTTGGCTTCACCGCCAAGCTCAAGGACGAATTCGCCAAGCGCGGCGTCAAGGCCATCGCCCTGTCGGTAGACCCGGTGGATTCGCACCACAAATGGATCGAAGACATCAACGAAACCCAGAATACCGTGGTCAACTTCCCGATCCTGGCCGATGCCGATCGCAAAGTTTCCGACCTGTACGACCTGATCCACCCGAATGCTAACGACACCCTCACCGTGCGCTCCCTGTTCGTGATCGACCCGAACAAGAAGGTGCGCCTGACCATCACCTATCCGGCCAGCACTGGCCGCAACTTCCACGAAATCCTGCGGGTCATCGACTCGTTGCAACTGACCGACAACTACAAAGTCGCCACCCCGGCCAATTGGCAGGACGGTGATGAAGTAGTGATCGTGCCGTCGCTCAAGGATGAAGAAGAGATCAAGAAGCGCTTTCCGAAAGGCTATCGGGCGGTGAAGCCGTATCTGCGGCTGACGCCTCAACCTAATCGTTAGTTTCGCCATCGCCATCGCGGGCAAGCCCGGCTCCCACAGTTGACCGCATTCCCCTGTGGGAGCCGGGCTTGCCCGCGATAGCGGACTTAGGTTGCAAACCAATCACAAAGCAGGGGTTTTCAGGCCGTTTCGACGGCCTTTTTTTTCGCCCGGCGATCACGCTCTTGTATATTCATTTAAAGAATAAACAAATGAATAAATAAGATTTATAGATATATAAATTGGCTGATATGGTCTGTTCCATCTTGGCGCCATCGCCACATAGCGAACCGCCGACACTTGCTCAAGGAATTTCCTACATGCTGGTCGTAACACTTGGTGGCAGTCCCAGCCAACGCTCCCGCTCCGGGGTCTTGCTGGAGCATTCCCGGCGCTGGTTGCAGCAGCAGGGCGTGGAGGTGGTGAGTTATCAGATACGGGACTTCCCGGCCGAAGACTTGCTACATGCACGTTTCGACAGCCCGAAAGTCATCGACCTGCTGCAACAAGTGGCCAACGCCGACGGCCTGGTGATCGCCACGCCGGTGTACAAGGCTTCGTTTTCCGGCGCCCTGAAAACCCTGCTCGATTTGCTGCCCGAGCGTGCCCTGGCCCACAAAGTGGTATTGCCCATGGCCACCGGCGGCAGCATCGCCCATATGCTTGCGGTGGATTACGCCTTGAAGCCGGTGCTCTCGGCGCTGAAAGCCCAGGAATTGCTGCACGGGATTTTCGCCGAAGACAGCCAGATCGCTTACGGCGAAGGCAGCGCCCAGGCGCAACTGGTGCCGATCCTCGAGCAACGCCTGAGTGAGGCCCTGGAGCAGTTCTATAGCGCCATGGCCCGCCGGCCGAAACCCCTTGATCCCCATGTGCTGAATGAACGTTTGTTGAGTGCTCGCTGGAGCATCTGAGCTTCGCCCTGATTTAGAAACACTCACCTTACTCAGCCGCCAACGGCCAAGCAGGTGCAGCCAATGCCCTAATCGCATATTTGGAGAGCGCCATGCGCACTGTCATCTTGCGTCGTGGTCTGGTCGCACTGTTTGCTGCGGCTGTGTCCTTCGGCGCCATTGTTCAAGCTCAAGCGGCCGAGACCCTGCGGATCGGCTATCAGAAATACGGCACTCTGGTGCTGCTCAAGGCCAAGGGCTCGCTGGAAAAGCGCCTGGCCGAGCAGGGCGTACAGGTGCAGTGGACCGAATTTCCCGGTGGCCCGCAGTTGCTGGAAGGGCTGAACGTCGGTTCCATCGACTTCGGCGTGACCGGCGAAACCCCGCCGGTCTTCGCCCAGGCGGCTGGTGCTGACCTGCTCTACGTTGCCTACGAACCGCCCGCGCCTACCAGTGAAGCGATCCTGGTGCCCAAGGATTCGCCGATCAAAACGGTGCAGGACCTCAAGGGCAAGAAAATCGTCCTCAACAAAGGCTCCAACGTTCACTACTTGCTGGTGCGCGCCCTGGAAGACGCGGGCCTGAAATACACCGACGTGCAGACCGTATTCCTGCCGCCCGCCGATGCCCGCGCCGCGTTCGAGCGTGGCAGTGTCGACGCCTGGGTGATCTGGGACCCGTACCAGGCTGCTGCCGAGAAACAACTGCAAGCCCGCACCCTGCGTGACGGCACCGGCATCGCCGACAACCATCAGTTTTACCTGGCCACCAAGCCTTACGCCGAAAAACACCCGCAAGTGATCAAGGCCCTGGTGGAAGAAGTGCGCGCCGTCGGCGAATGGTCCAAGGCCAACCCGGAAGAAGTCACCGCCCAAGTCGCACCGCTGCTCGGCCTGCCGACTGACATCACCCTGACGTCGGTGAAACGCCAGGGCTACGGCGCGTTGTTCCTGACGCCGGAAGTGGTGGCCGCGCAACAGAAAATCGCCGACAGCTTCTACCAACTCAAATTGATCCCGAAACCCTTGAGCATCAAGGACGTGATCTGGACCCCGCCCGCCGCCGTTGCCAACGCGCCGTAATCCGACTTCTTCAGGAGACAACTCCATGAGCCTCAATATTTTCTGGTTTCTGCCTACTCACGGTGACGGCCATTACCTTGGCACCGCCGAAGGCGCTCGCGCCGTCGACCATGGTTACTTGCAGCAAGTCGCACAGGCGGCAGACCGCCTGGGTTTCGGTGGGGTGCTGATCCCTACCGGGCGTTCTTGCGAAGACTCGTGGCTGGTGGCAGCCTCACTGATTCCAGTGACCCAGCGGCTGAAATTCCTTGTCGCGCTGCGCCCCGGGATCATTTCCCCAACGGTGGCGGCGCGTCAGGCGGCAACGTTGGATCGCCTGTCGGGCGGCCGCGCACTCTTCAACCTGGTGACCGGTGGTGATCCGGAAGAATTGGCTGGCGACGGTCTGTTCCTGAGCCATGAAGAGCGTTATCAGGCGTCGGTGGAGTTCACCCGCATCTGGCGCCGGGTGCTTGAGGGCGAAACCGTCGACTACGACGGGCAGCACATCAGCGTCAAAGGCGCGAAATTGCTCTACCCACCGATCCAGCAACCACGCCCACCGCTGTATTTCGGTGGGTCTTCCGAAGCGGCCCAGGACCTGGCAGCCGAACAGGTGGAAATGGTCCTGACTTGGGGTGAGCCTCCTGCCGCCGTGGCGGAAAAAATTGAACAGGTGCGGGCTAAGGCGGCCAAGCTCGGGCGCACTGTGCGTTTCGGCATACGCCTGCATGTGATCGTGCGTGAGACCAACGCCGAAGCCTGGCAAGCCGCAGACAAACTGATCTCTCATGTGGACGATGAAACCATCGCTCGCGCCCAGGCCTCCCTGGCGCGTTTTGATTCTGTAGGCCAGCAACGCATGGCCGCCTTGCATGGCGGCAGCCGCGATAACCTGGAAGTCAGTCCTAACCTGTGGGCAGGCGTTGGTCTGGTACGTGGCGGTGCCGGCACGGCGCTGGTGGGCGATGGCCCGACCGTGGCCGCACGGGTCAAGGAATACGCGGACCTGGGCATCGACACCTTTATCTTCTCCGGTTATCCACACCTGGAAGAGTCGTATCGGGTGGCCGAGTTGCTGTTTCCGCACCTGGACATCGAACGCCCGGAATTGCCGAAAAGCGCCGGCTATGTGAGCCCGTTCGGCGAGATGGTGGCCAACGATATCCTTCCCAAAGCTGCGTCCCAGAGCTGAGGCGCCGCCATGAACCTTGAAAAGCTAAGCCATCGACTGGCGCCTTGGGCGCTGCCGATCCTGTTGCTGGCAGTGTGGCAGTTGTCGGTGTCGGCCGGCTGGTTGTCGACGCGAATTCTGCCGGCTCCCAGTGCGGTAATCGAAGCGGGCGTGAACCTGGTCCGCAGCGGTGAGATCTGGACCCATCTGGCGATCAGCGGTTGGCGTGCCGGCCTGGGTTTTGTGATCGGCGGCGGTATCGGCCTGGCCCTGGGTTTTATCACCGGCCTGTCGACCTGGGGCGAGCGCCTGCTGGACAGCTCGGTGCAGATGATCCGTAACGTGCCGCACCTGGCGCTGATTCCGTTGGTGATCCTGTGGTTCGGCATCGACGAAACGGCGAAGATTTTCCTGGTTGCCCTGGGCACGTTGTTCCCGATTTACCTCAACACCTATCACGGCATCCGCAACGTCGACCCGGCGCTGGTGGAAATGGCCCGCAGTTATGGCCTGTCCGGTTTCAGCCTGTTCCGCCAAGTGATCCTGCCGGGCGCCTTGCCTTCGATTCTGGTGGGTGTGCGCTTTGCCTTGGGCTTCATGTGGCTGACGTTGATCGTTGCGGAAACCATCTCGGCCAGTTCTGGCATCGGTTACCTGGCGATGAATGCCCGTGAGTTCCTGCAAACTGACGTCGTAGTGCTGGCGATTGTGCTGTACGCCGTACTCGGCAAGCTGGCAGACCTCGCGGCTCGCGGCCTGGAACGGGTCTGGCTGCGTTGGCATCCGGCCTATCAAGTGCATAAAGGAGGTGCGGCATGACCGCTCAACAACCTCCACGCCTGCTGCAGGGTATTCCGCTGGCGGTGCGCAAGTTGCGCAAGTCTTTTGGCTCTCGTGAAGTGTTGAAGGACATTGATCTGCATATTCCAGCAGGCCAATTTGTTGCGGTCGTCGGCCGTAGCGGTTGCGGCAAAAGCACGTTGCTGCGGCTGCTGGCCGGCCTGGATAAAGCCAGTGGCGGTGAGTTGCTCGCCGGCTCTGCGCCGCTGAGCGAGGCCATTGAAGACACGCGGCTGATGTTCCAGGAAGCGCGCCTGCTGCCGTGGAAAAAGATCATCGACAACGTAGGTCTTGGGCTCAAGGGCAACTGGCGTGCGAAGGCATTGGAAGCGCTGGAAGCGGTCGGCCTGGCCGAACGCGCTAATGAGTGGCCGGCGGCGTTGTCCGGTGGCCAGAAACAGCGCGTTGCTCTGGCTCGTGCCTTGATTCACCAGCCGCGCTTGCTGCTGTTGGACGAGCCGCTGGGAGCGCTGGACGCCCTGACCCGGATCGAGATGCAGCAACTGATCGAGAACCTCTGGCGCAAGCACGGCTTCACCGTATTGCTGGTGACCCACGACGTCAGCGAAGCCGTGGCCATTGCCGACCGGGTGATCCTGATCGAAGACGGTGAAGTCGGCCTCGACCTGCACGTGGAACTGCCACGTCCGCGGGTCCGTGGCTCCCACCGCCTGGCAGCCCTGGAAACCGAAGTGCTTAACCGTGTGTTGTCGTTGCCCGGCACTCCGCCGGAACCCGAACCTGTTTCACCGCTGCCTACGCAATTGCGTTGGGCTCAATAACTCACTTGTCCCCTGAAGGAAGAAGACCATGACTATTAAAGCCATCAACGTGCGTAACCAGTTCAAAGGCACCATCAAGGAAATCGTCGAAGGCGACGTACTGTCGGAGATCGATGTGCAGACCGCGTCTGGCATCGTGACGTCGGTTATCACCACGCGCTCGGTGAAAGAGTTGGAGCTGGTGATCGGCAGTGAAGTGATTGCGTTCGTGAAATCCACCGAGGTGTCGATCGCCAAGTTGTGATCGATGTGTTGCACAAAGCCCCGAAGGTGAAAGCCTGTCGGGGCTTTTGTTGTTCTCGAGATCGCTTTCGCGAGCAAGCCCGCTCCCACATTTTGATTTGCGAATACATTCAAATGTGGGAGCGGGCTTGCTCGCGAAGAGGCCGGAACAGGCAGCACATCACTCAGAGCGCAGCCACCCGCTTAGGTAAAAACGCCGGCAAATAAAGCCCCACATACGCATCAAACACCCGCATCCCTTCCTCCTCCATACGCGGCGTAATCTGCCCGTGCTGTTGCACCGAGCGCGCATACACGCGGTCGCTCAGCTCCAGGGCCAGGGCGAAGACGGCGACGTCAGTGGGCAAGGCCGGCACTTCGAAGTGGTGGTTGAACACTTCGAACATCAAGTCACCCAACTCCAGATCATGCTGGCGGTCAGCCTGCGTGACTTCGGTCAAACCGTGCTGGGCGAGGATTAACTGGCGAGCGGCGGCATCCTTGCTGTAGATACCGAGCATGCGCTGCTCTACAACGCGGGACAGATCGCGCCAGTGGTCGAGTGTTGCGTGATCGATAGGCGCTTGCAGAGCGGCGCGGAACGCGGCGTGGACGTCAGCGGTCAGCGCTTCCAGCAACGCCGGCACGCTGGCGAAGAAGTGGTAGACCGACGACGGTGGAATCTGCGCCCGTTCGGCCACGCTGTAGATCGACAGACTGGCCACGCCTTCGGCGGCCAGCAAGGTGCGGGCGGCGTCGAGGATCGCGTCGATCCGGGCCTGGCTGCGGGCGCGGGGTTTGCGAGGGGTGGCGGAGCGGGTTGTCATGGATGTCTCCTACAAGGCAGAGGGCATTGTATGAGCAGGGCGGTGTGTTGTCTTCAAAGCCGCCTTTGCGAGCAAGCCCGCTCCCACACTTGACCGAGTTCCAACAGGAGAATGCGGTCAAGTGTGGGAGCGGGCTTGCTCGCGAAGAGGCCAACTCGGTTTCCCGGAGTAAACCCATAAAAAAACGCCGCGGACCCTAAGATCCGCGGCGCTCTTTTTTTGTCGCAACCGCTTACACGGTATGCAGGTACCAGTTGTACTCAAGGTCGGAGATGGAGTGTTCAAACTCTTCCAGCTCACTTTCCTTACAGGCGACGAAGATATCGATGTATTTAGGATCGATGTACTTGGCCATCACCTCACTGTCGTCCAACTCGCGCAGGGCATCACGCAGGTTGTTCGGCAGGCTTTGCTCGTTCTGCTCGTAGCTGTTGCCTTCCACCGGAGCACCCGGTTCGATCTTGTTGGTCAGACCGTGGTGCACGCCTGCCAGGACCGAAGCCATCAGCAGGTAAGGGTTGGCATCGGCGCCGGCCACACGGTGTTCGATACGTACGGCGTCGGACGAGCCGGTCGGTACGCGAATCGCCACGGTGCGGTTATCCAGCCCCCAGCACGGCGAGTTCGGCACGTAGAACTGTGCGCCGAAACGACGGTAGGAGTTGACGTTAGGGCACAGGAACGCCATTTGGGCGGGTAGGGTCTCCAGCACACCGCCGATCGCGTGACGCAATGCGGCGTTCTGCTCGGGATCCTCGCTGGCAAAGATGTTCTTGCCGTCCTTGTCCAGGATCGAAATGTGTACGTGCAAACCGTTGCCTGCCTGGCCTGGGTAAGGCTTGGCCATGAAGGTGGTGTCCATCTCATGGTCGTAGGCGATGTTCTTGATCAGACGCTTGAGCAGTACCGCGTAGTCGCAGGCCTTTATAGGGTCGGCAACGTGGTGCAGGTTCACTTCGAACTGCGCGGGGGCACTTTCCTTGACGATGGCGTCGGCAGGGATGCCTTGCTCTTTTGCACCTTCCAGAATGTCCTGGAGGCAGTCGACGTATTCGTCGAGGTCGTCGATCAGGTAGACCTGTGTCGAGTGCGGGCGTTTGCCGGAGATCGGCGAGCGGGGCGGTTGTGGCCGGCCATTCACGTTCTCCTGGTCAATCAGGTAGAACTCCAGCTCGAATGCGGCGCAGATGGTCAGACCGAGGTCGTCAAATTTGCTTACAACTTGGCGGAGCACTTCGCGAGGATCGGCGAAGAAAGGTTCACCTTCGAGTTCGTGCATGGTCATCAGCAATTGCGCGGTTGGGCGCTTTTGCCAAGGTTCATTGCACAGGGTGTCAGGGATTGGATAGCAGATTCGGTCAGCATCACCGATATCCAGACCCAGACCGGTGCTTTCCACCGTTGAGCCATTGATATCCAGGGCAAATAGAGAGGCAGGCAGGTTGATGCCTTTCTCGTAAACCTTGTGGAGGCTGGTGCGTTCGATGCGCTTACCGCGCACCACACCATTCATATCCGCAATTAGAAGGTCTACGTACAGAACCTCAGGATGATCCTTAAGGAACGCGTTCGCTTCGTTAAGCTGAACGGCACGCGGGGGTACCGACATGATGCAACACCTTTGTTGTTAAAAATATCAATCATTGATCTCTTCGGGTTTCAGTCAACCCGAACGGCATGCCGAAGTCAAGCGAGGCCTTTTTTGCCCTAAAAAAGCGCCTTGAGGGCATTTTTGTGGCTTTTTGGGGCGATTTTTTGTGTTTGGGGGCCTTGGACCCAGCACGCTTGAGCGGGCCGTGTTGTATTTTTTACGGGGGTGTTGTGTAAAAAAATGAACAAGGCTAAGCTCGATTCAAACCCATAACAGCAATAATACCGGGGTGCTTCATGTCTCGCCTGCCGTTAATCGGCGTCACCGCCTGCTCCAAACAGGTCGGTCTGCATGCTTATCACATCAGTGGCGACAAATACGTCCGTGCAGTGGCCACCGCTGCCAAGGGCTTGCCATTGATTATTCCGTCTTTGGCGGATTTGTTCGCGCCGGCCAATATTCTTGACGGCCTGGATGGCATTCTTTTTACCGGTTCACCTTCCAATATCGAGCCCTTTCACTACGACGGTCCAGCCAGTGTGCCCGGGACTGCTCATGATCCTGCACGGGACCAAACCACCTTGCCGTTGATCCGCGCCGCCCTGTTGGCAGGCGTTCCGGTGTTGGGGATTTGCCGTGGTTTCCAGGAAATGAACGTGGCCTTCGGCGGCAGCCTGCACCAGAAGGTTCACGAAGTGCCGGGCATGATGGATCACCGTGAAGACGACACCCAACCGGTGGAAATCCAGTACGGCCCGGCGCACCCGGTGACAATCTCCCCGAATGGGGTATTGGCAAGCCTCGGTTTGCCGGACACGATCCAGGTCAATTCGATTCACGGGCAGGGCATTGATCGCCTGGCGCCAGGCTTGCAAGTAGAAGCCACGGCGCCTGACGGGTTGATCGAGGCGTTTTCCGTCACTCAAGGCAAGGCTTTTGCTTTAGGAGTGCAATGGCACCCCGAATGGCAGGTAAGCTCTAACCCGCACTACCTCGCGATCTTCCAGGCATTTGGCAATGCCTGTCGAAAGCGGGCGATGCAACGCGACGCGGATACTGCGTCAACTAACGCCTGACCTTTAATGGACGTCAGGAAACACAGCCCAGAGGCATTTATGAGTAACAACCTCGACCAGCTCACCGATTGGTTGAAAGACCACAAGATCACAGAAGTCGAATGCATGATTGGCGACCTCACCGGTATTACCCGGGGCAAGATCTCGCCGACCAACAAGTTCATCGCCGAAAAGGGCATGCGCCTGCCCGAGAGCGTTCTGTTGCAGACCGTGACCGGCGACTATGTCGAAGACGACATCTATTACGAACTGCTCGACCCGGCTGACATCGACATGATCTGCCGCCCGGACGAGAACGCGGTATTCCTGGTGCCCTGGGCCATCGAGCCTACGGCCCAGGTGATCCACGACACCTACGACAAGCAAGGCAACCCGATCGAGCTGTCGCCGCGCAACGTGCTCAAAAAAGTTCTCAAGCTCTACGCCGACAAAGGCTGGCAGCCCATCGTGGCGCCGGAGATGGAGTTCTACCTGACCAAGCGTTGCGAAGACCCGGACTTCCCGTTGCAACCGCCGATTGGCCGTTCCGGGCGCCCGGAAACCGGTCGCCAGTCCTTCTCTATAGAAGCAGCCAACGAATTCGACCCATTGTTCGAAGACGTCTACGACTGGTGCGAACTGCAGGAGCTGGATCTCGACACGCTGATCCACGAGGACGGCACGGCGCAGATGGAAATCAACTTCCGTCACGGCGATGCCCTGTCCCTGGCCGACCAGATCCTGGTGTTCAAGCGCACCATGCGCGAAGCGGCGCTCAAGCACGACGTGGCGGCTACCTTCATGGCCAAGCCCATGACCGGCGAGCCCGGCAGCGCGATGCACTTGCACCAGAGCATCATCGATATCGCCACTGGCAAGAACGTCTTCTCTAATGAAGACGGTTCCAAGAGCGAACTGTTCCTGCACCACATCGGCGGCCTGCAGAAGTTTATTCCCGAGCTGTTGCCGCTGTTCGCACCCAACGTCAACTCGTTCCGCCGCTTCCTGCCGGACACTTCGGCACCGGTGAACGTGGAGTGGGGCGAAGAAAACCGTACCGTCGGCCTGCGGGTACCGGATGCCGGCCCGCAGAACCGTCGGGTGGAAAACCGCCTGCCGGGTGCTGACGCCAACCCGTACCTGGCGATTGCCGCCAGCCTGTTGTGCGGTTACATCGGTATGGTCGAATGCATTAACCCAAGTGCGCCGGTAGTCGGCCGTGGTTACGAACGACGCAACCTGCGCCTGCCGTTGACCATCGAAGACGCCCTGGAACGCATGGAAAACAGCAAGACCATCGAGAAATACCTGGGTCAAAAATTCATCACAGGCTACGTCGCGGTCAAGCGGGCCGAGCATGAAAACTTCAAGCGCGTGATCAGTTCGTGGGAGCGGGAATTCCTGCTCTTTGCCGTCTGATGCGCCGGGTGCGGCCGTCAGACGCCGCACCTTCACCTGCTACTTTTGGAGATTGGTATGACTAGCAACAACCCGCAAACCCGTGAATGGCAAGCCTTGAGCAATGATCACCACCTGGCGCCGTTCAGCGACTTCAAGCAATTGAAAGAGAAAGGCCCGCGCATCATTACCAAAGCCCACGGTGTTTATCTGTGGGACAGCGAAGGCAACAAGATCCTCGACGGCATGGCCGGCCTGTGGTGCGTGGCGATCGGTTACGGTCGCGATGAACTGGCTGACGCCGCCGCCAAGCAGATGAAAGAACTGCCTTACTACAACCTGTTCTTCCAGACCGCCCACCCGCCGGTATTGGAACTGGCCAAAGCCATTTCCGACATCGCCCCGGCAGGCATGGACCACGTGTTTTTCACCGGTTCCGGTTCCGAAGGCAACGACACCATGCTGCGTATGGTCCGCCACTATTGGGCGATCAAAGGCCAGCCGAACAAGAAAACCATCATCAGCCGCAAGAACGGCTACCACGGGTCCACCGTGGCCGGCGCCAGCCTGGGCGGCATGACCTATATGCATGAACAAGGCGACTTGCCGATTCCGGGCATCGTCCACATTGCCCAGCCGTACTGGTTCGGCGAAGGCGGCGACATGAGCCCGGAAGAGTTCGGGATCTGGGCGGCCAACCAACTGGAAGAGAAGATTCTGGAACTGGGTGTGGATAACGTCGGTGCCTTTATTGCCGAGCCGATCCAGGGTGCCGGCGGCGTGATCGTGCCGCCAGACAGCTACTGGCCGCGCATCAAGGAAATCCTCGCGAAGTACGACATCCTGTTCGTCGCCGATGAAGTGATCTGTGGCTTTGGCCGTACCGGTGAGTGGTTCGGTAGCGATTTCTACGACCTCAAGCCTGACATGATGACCATCGCCAAAGGCCTGACCTCGGGCTACATCCCGATGGGTGGCCTGATCGTGCGTGACGAAGTGGTTGCGGTACTGAATGAAGGCGGTGATTTCAACCACGGCTTCACCTATTCCGGCCACCCGGTGGCGGCTGCGGTCGCCCTGGAAAACATCCGCATCATGCGCGATGAAAAAATTGTCAGCCGCGTTCATGACGAAACGGCACCCTATTTGCAGAAGCGTCTACGCGAGCTTGCCGATCACCCGCTGGTGGGTGAAGTGCGTGGTGTTGGCATGCTGGGGGCGATTGAGCTGGTGCAGGACAAGGCCACGCGCAAGCGTTATGAAGGCCGTGGCGTTGGCATGATTTGCCGTACGTTCTGCTTCGACAACGGCCTGATCATGCGCGCCGTTGGCGACACCATGATCATTTCGCCACCGCTGGTGATCACCAAGGCCGAGATTGACGAGTTGGTGACCAAGGCGCGCCACTGCCTTGATCTGACTTTGGCGGCATTGCAGGGCTAAGTGCTAGGCTCAGACCGGAGCCGCCTTTGGGCGCTCCGTCTGGGCATTGATAAAAACGCATTGATGAAGAAACGCGTTGATAAAGAGAGTGCTTCGGTTGAAAGCCAGCCCAGGAACTTGCCAGACTGTCGCCCTGTTTTGTTGCCCTTCGACGGGCCACTGAACACAGCAGCTGTATAGATAAAGAACGTGGCCCAAAAAAGAAAAATTGGAGCATGACCGAATGAAGGCATTAGGTTTGAAGAACGCTGGCAAGACCCTGCTGGCCTTGTCCCTGATGGGGGCGATGGCGGGCGCGGCACAGGCCGACAACAAAGTGCTGCATATCTATAACTGGTCCGACTACATTGCTCCGGACACCATCGCGAACTTTGAAAAAGAGTCCGGGATCAAGGTGGTCTACGACGTGTTTGACAGCAACGAAACCCTGGAAGCCAAGTTGCTGGCCGGCAAATCCGGTTATGACATCGTTGTACCGTCGAACAACTTCCTGGCCAAGCAGATCAAGGCTGGCGTTTACCAGGAGCTGGACAAGTCCAAGTTGCCTAACTACGACAACCTGAACAAATCGCTGCTTAAAGCCGTGTCCATCAGCGACCCGGACAACAAGCACGCCTTCCCTTACATGTGGGGTTCCATCGGCATCGGCTACAACCCGGAGAAGGTCAAGGCTGCGCTGGGCGTCGACAAGATCGACTCCTGGGATGTGCTGCTCAAGCCAGAGAATATCGCCAAGCTTAAGAGCTGCGGTGTGAGCTTCCTCGATTCGCCAACCGAAATGCTGCCGGTGGCGCTGCATTACCTGGGCCTGCCGACCGACACCCAGAAGAAAGAAGACCTCAAGCAAGCCGAGGCACTGTTCCTCAAACTGCGTCCTTCGATCGGATACTTCCACTCGTCCAAATACATCTCCGACCTGGCCAATGGCAACATCTGCGTAGCCGTCGGTTACTCGGGTGACATCCAGCAGGCCAAGTCCCGTGCTGCTGAAGCGGGTGGCAAGGTCAAGGTTGCCTACGACATTCCGAAAGAAGGTGCTGGCAGCTTCTACGACATGGTCGCCATCCCTAAAGATGCCGAAAACGTCGACGCCGCCTATGCATTCATGAACTACCTGCTCAAGCCGCAAGTCATGGCCACCATCACCGACAGCGTGCGTTTTCCGAACGGTAACGAGAAGGCAACCCCGCTGGTGGACAAGAGCATTACCAGCGACCCGGGCATCTACCCGCCAGCTGATGTGCAAGCCAAGCTGTACGCCATTGCTGACTTGCCCGCTGCAACTCAGCGTGAAATGACGCGTAGCTGGACCAAGATCAAGTCCGGTAAGTAACACCCACCTGTAGCCGCTGCCGCCAGGCTGCGATGGGGCCGAAGGTCCCCACGATGGCAAGAGCACGTCGGCTTCGCCGCCGATCGCAGCCTTCGGCAGCGGCTACAGGGAATTTGAATCACATAAAAGTTTTGCCGGATTGGTTTATCGAGGGTAAGTTGCGCGCCGGTTTAAAAGTCGAGCGGCTTTACTACCGTGCGACCCGGGCAACTTGGGCCCAACTATTCAAGAGGACCTCCACTTGCCAATTTCTTTATTTCGCAAAGCCTTGCTGGTGGGTGCAGGTATCACGCTGGCTGTCAGCGTGCAGGCCGCGCCGACCGTGCATATTTATAACTGGTCGGACTATATCGGCCCCGACACCTTGGCCAACTTTGAAAAGGTCACCGGCATCAAGCCGGTTTATGACGTGTTCGACTCCAACGAAACCCTGGAAGGCAAACTTCTGGCCGGCCGTACCGGTTATGACGTGGTCGTGCCGTCCAACCATTTCCTTGGCAAGCAGATCAAGGCCGGGGCGTTTCAGAAGATCGACAAGTCGTTGCTGACTCACTATTCCAACCTTGATCCGGCGTTGCTCAAGCGCCTGGAAAAGAACGACCCGGGCAATCAGTACGCCGTTCCCTATCTGTGGGGCACCAACGGCATTGGTTACAACGTCGATAAGGTCAAAGAAGTGCTGGGCGTCGACAAGATCGACTCCTGGGCCGTGCTGTTCGAGCCGGAAAACATGAAGAAGTTGGCCAGCTGTGGCGTGTCCTTCATGGACTCGGCGGATGAAATGCTGCCGGCGGTCCTCAACTACATGGGCCTGAACCCCAACAGCGAAAACCCGGCCGACTACAAAAAGGCTGAAGAGAAACTGCTGAAAGTGCGTCCTTACGTGACCTACTTCCATTCTTCCAAATACATCTCCGACCTGGCCAACGGCAATATCTGCGTGGCCGCCGGTTTCTCCGGGGATGTGTTCCAGGCCAAGGCCCGTGCAGCCGAGGCCGGTAAAGGCGTGAACATCGCCTACGCGATTCCGAAAGAAGGCGGCAACCTTTGGTTCGACGTGCTGGCCATCCCAGCGGACGCCAGCAACGTCAAAGAGGCCCACGCCTTCATCAACTATTTACTGCAACCTGAAGTGATCGCTCAGGTCAGTGATTACGTCGGTTACGCCAACCCTAACCCAGGGGCGGACAAACTGAT
This sequence comes from Pseudomonas sp. ADAK18, assembly GCF_012935695.1. Taxonomy (NCBI): domain Bacteria; kingdom Pseudomonadati; phylum Pseudomonadota; class Gammaproteobacteria; order Pseudomonadales; family Pseudomonadaceae; genus Pseudomonas; species Pseudomonas sp. ADAK18. Next base: position 5,298,251 of record NZ_CP052859.1, on the reverse strand, counting down.
GGAGCAATCGATACGCACTGACGAAGCGGTTTACCCACCGCAGGCGGTTCTCGACCGGACTTTTGTCAACTTCGAGCTACCCCCGAAAGTGCAACGTTTGATGACCCGTAGCTGGACCAAGGTCAAGACGGGCAAGTAAGGCTTAAAGCTCAAACTATCCTGGGCTCGCCCGTATTGGGTGAGCTGCACTCTTTTTTTTCTGGGAGTTTCGTAAATGGCAGTTGCCTCCGGCGCCTATAAGAAAGCCCTCGAGGGCGACCAGACACCTAAAAAGGTGTTGGTCAAAATCGACCGGGTCACGAAAAAATTCGACGAGACGATCGCCGTGGACGATGTGTCCCTGGAAATCAAGAAAGGCGAGATATTCGCCTTGCTCGGCGGATCAGGTTCGGGCAAATCCACCTTGCTGCGCATGCTCGCAGGCTTCGAGCGCCCAACGGAAGGACGCATTTACCTCGACGGTGTGGACATCACCGACATGCCGCCCTACGAGCGGCCAATCAACATGATGTTCCAGTCCTACGCCTTGTTTCCCCACATGACCGTGGCCCAGAACATCGCGTTTGGCTTGCAACAGGACAAGATTCCCAAGGCCGAGGTCGACGCTCGTGTGGCCGAAATGCTCAAGCTGGTGCGGATGAGCGAGTACGCCAAGCGCAAGCCGCATCAACTGTCTGGCGGTCAACGCCAGCGGGTGGCACTGGCGCGTTCCCTGGCCAAGCGTCCGAAGCTGTTGCTGCTGGATGAGCCGATGGGCGCACTGGACAAGAAGCTGCGTTCGCAGATGCAGCTTGAACTGGTCGAAATCATCGAGCGCGTCGGCGTGACCTGCGTGATGGTGACCCACGATCAGGAAGAGGCCATGACCATGGCCGAGCGCATTGCGATCATGCACCTGGGCTGGATTGCCCAGATCGGTAGCCCGATCGATATCTATGAAACGCCTACCAGTCGCCTGGTGTGCGAGTTCATCGGCAACGTCAACATCTTCGAAGGTGAAGTGATCGACGATGCCGAAGGCCACGCGACCATCACCTGCAAGGACCTGGATCGCAACATCTACGTGGGCCACGGCATCAGCACCTCGGTGCAGGACAAATCGGTGACTTACGCGATCCGTCCGGAAAAACTGCTGGTGACCGCCGACATGCCGACCTGCGAACACAACTGGTCCAGCGGCAAGGTCCACGATATCGCCTACCTCGGCGGGCATTCGGTGTTCTACGTTGAACTGCCGAGCGGCAAGCTGGTGCAATCCTTTGTCGCCAACGCCGAACGTCGTGGCGCGCGGCCGACCTGGGGTGACCAGGTCTACGTGTGGTGGGAAGACGACAGCGGCGTGGTACTTCGCTCATGAACATGAAGAAGCTCAAGCGCCAGTTGCAACGAATAACCCCCGGTGGCCGGCATGTGGTCATCGGGATTCCTTTCCTCTGGTTGTTCCTGTTCTTCATGCTGCCGTTCTTCATCGTCTTGAAGATCAGCTTTGCCGAAGCCGACGTAGCGATCCCGCCTTACACCGAGATCTACACCTTCGTTGAGCAGAAACTGCAGTTGGTGCTGAACCTGGCCAACTACGCGATGCTGGGCGACGACGAGTTGTACATCGCCGCGTACCTGGGCTCGCTGAAGATGGCGTTTTTCAGCACGGTGTTGTGCCTGCTGATCGGCTACCCGATGGCCTATGCCATCGCCAGTGCCCGCAAGGAAATGCAGACCGTGCTGGTGCTGCTGATCATGATGCCGACCTGGACGGCGATCCTGATCCGCGTCTATGCGTGGATGGGCATCCTCAGCAACAACGGCTTGCTCAACGGCTTCCTGATGTCCATGGGGCTGATCAACGAACCGTTGCAGATCCTCAACACCAATATCGCGGTGTATATCGGCGTGGTGTATTCCTACCTGCCGTTCATGATCCTGCCGCTGTACGCCAACCTGGTCAAACACGACCAGAGCTTGCTGGAAGCCGCATCGGACCTGGGTTCAAGCACCTTCAACAGCTTCTGGAAAATCACCGTGCCGCTGTCCAAGAACGGCATCATTGCCGGCTGCATGCTGGTGTTTATCCCGGTGGTGGGCGAGTTCGTGATCCCGGAACTGCTGGGCGGTCCGGAAACCCTGATGATCGGTAAAGTGTTGTGGCAAGAATTCTTCAACAACCGTGACTGGCCGGTGGCGTCTGCCCTGGCGGTGGTGATGCTGGCGATCCTGATCGTGCCGATCATCCTGTTCAACCGCAGCCAAGCCAAAGAGATGGAGGGCAAGATATGAAGCGCGTCAGTTTCTCAAGCTTCATGCTGGTGGCGGGGTTGTTGTTCATCTACCTGCCGATGCTGATCCTGGTGATCTACTCGTTCAACGAATCCAAACTGGTAACGGTGTGGGGCGGCTGGTCGATCAAATGGTATGTGGGCCTGCTGGATAACACCCAACTGATGGGCTCGGTGGCCCGCTCCCTGGAAATCGCCTGCTACACGGCGGTGGCGGCGGTGGCGTTGGGTACGTTGGCGGCCTTCGTGCTGACGCGCATCAGCCACTTCAAGGGCCGCACGCTGTTTGGCGGCCTGGTGACTGCGCCGCTGGTAATGCCTGAAGTGATCACCGGTCTGTCGCTGTTGCTGCTGTTCGTGGCCATGGCGCAGATGATCGGTTGGCCCCAGGAGCGTGGCATCGTCACCATCTGGATTGCCCACACGACGTTCTGTGCGGCGTATGTGGCGGTGGTGGTGTCGGCGCGCTTGCGTGAGCTGGACCTGTCGATTGAAGAAGCGGCGATGGATTTGGGCGCGCGGCCGTGGAAGGTGTTCTTCCTGATCACCATCCCGATGATCGCGCCGTCGTTGGCGGCGGGCGGGATGATGTCCTTCGCGCTGTCCCTGGATGACCTGGTATTGGCCAGCTTTGTGTCCGGTCCGGGCTCCACGACTCTGCCGATGGAAGTGTTCTCGGCGGTGCGCCTGGGGGTTAAACCGGAGATCAACGCCGTGGCCAGCCTGATTCTGCTGGCGGTGTCGTTGGTGACCTTCTGCGTATGGTTCTTCAGCCGTCGTGCCGAAGAGCTGCGCAAGAAAGCGATCCAACAGGCCATCGAAGAAGCGGCGGCTGATGGCTGGAAACAGCCGGATGCGCGTCGGGCGCAAGCCCCGGTCTAAACAGGTCTACCTGAAGAAACCGGATCAAAATGTGGGAGCGGGCTTGCTCGCGAATGTGGAGTGTCAGTCAAATATGCATCAACTGACCCACCGCTTTCGCGAGCAAGCCCGCTCCCACACAAGCCCGCTCCCACATTTGATTGCATTCCAATTAGGTCAGCCTACCCAAGGCGACTTACGAATCACCTCGACAAAGTTCATCGGCTTGAACCCCGGCACCTGATCCACCAACACATCAGTCTTCACGTTGCCAAACGTGGTTTGCGGGCGATGGCGCAAGCCGTCGGCAAAGGCGCAGATGATGCACTCCTTGAACCCTTCACCGCGTGGATGCGCATGCACCACGGCTTCGCGCTGCACCTGAGTAAAAGCCGCGTATTCCATGCCCAGCACGTCCATTTCCACGCCAGCCGTCAGCAAGGCCACGGTCGGGCGTAGATGTTTGGGCACCCCCGGCGTGGTGTGCAGGGCGATGGACAACCAGACCTGCTCGATATCGTCATCGCTCAGCCCGTAAGGCTTGAGGAAGTCGGCGGCGGCGTTGGCGCCATCCACTTCAAAGCGTTCGTCATCACTGCGGTGACCTTCCACCAGACCGAGGTCATGGAACATCGCGCCGACGTACAAAAGTTCTGGGTTGTAGGCCAGCTGTTGGCGCTCACCGCTCAAGGCGCCGAACAGAAATACCCGGCGGGAGTGGTGGTACAACAGGTCGGATTCGATATCGCGGATGTATTCGGTGGTGGCTTTGGCCAAGGCGCTATCCGGGATCTTGATGCCGGCAATGGTGGTGCTCATGGTCGTTATCCTCAAGAAAGCGCCGGGTTGGCGCTGATGAGTCCAGTCTGCTCGCGTACCCGCGAGGAGGCCATCGCGGCGAGGATGCGATCCCGGCCAATGTGCCGCGATATCGCGCCAGCCGGAATAGTCTCTTGAAGCCTGCCAGGATCAAATGTGGGAGCGGCGGTGCGACGATTCGACTTGCTCGCGAAAGCGGTATATCAGTTAATGAATGTGTCGACTGAACAGCCGCCTTCGCGAGCAAGTCGCACCGCCGCTCCCACAGGGGGTTTGCATTTATTCAGTTAGAAAAAGGTGTCTCTCCCCATGGGCAAAACCGTCGCCATCCTGATCTTCCCCGGCGTCCAGTCGCTGGACGTGACCGGTCCCATGGATGTGTTTTGCGAGGCCAACCGTTTTCTGCCGCCAGAGGATCACTACCAACTGGAGGTGCTTGGCCTGGATCACGGCAGCATGGCCTGTTCCAACGGGTTGTCCTTGCAGGCCCATCGGCATTTCAGCGAAGCGCTGCAGCCGTATGACTTGCTGTTGATGGCCGGCGGTCCGCAACTGCCATTCCTGGATTTTGGTCGGACGTTCGATGACTGGTTGCGCGAAGCCAGCGCCAGGGCCAAGCGTTTCGGTTCGATATGCAACGGTGCCTTCATGCTCGCTCGTGCCGGTTTGCTGGACGGCCGCACTGTCACCACCCACTGGGGTGATGCCGCCGCGCTGACGAGTTTGTGCCCGTTGACCCAAGTAGAAGCTGACCGGCTCTACGTGCAAGACGGCAACCTCTACACCTCCGCCGGGGTGACGGCGGGCATCGACCTGTCGCTGTATTTACTGGCCCAGGACCACGGACCGGAAGTGGCGCTCAGTGTGGCCAAACGTCTGGTGGTATTCACCCAGCGCTCGGGTGGGCAGTCGCAGTTCAGCCCCTTCCTGACACCGCATGCTGAATCGACCTCGGCGGTGGCCCTGGTGCAGTTGTATGTGTTGGCGAACCTGACGGGGGATTTGACCATCGCCGACCTGGCCAAGGCGGCGAACATGAGCGCGCGCAATTTCTCCCGGGTGTTTGCCCGAGAAGCGCAGATCACCCCGGCGGAGTTTGTCGAGCGGGCGCGGGTGGATGCGGCGCGGGTGATGCTGGAAAGCGGCAGCGCACCGCTGAAAACGGTGGCCTATCAATGCGGATTCCGCGATGCCCAGCACATGCGCAGTGTATTCAACCGCCGGCTTGGGGTGACGCCGCAACAATTCAGGCTGAATTTCGCGGCGCCGATCTGAAGCCAACGCTGGTCCAAATGTGGGAGCGGGCTTGCTCGCGAAAGCGGTGTAACAGTCGATATCTCCGGTGACTGACACTCCGCTTTCGCGAGCAAGCCCGCTCCCACATTTGGACCTGTTTCTTCAGTTATTGCGGCGTTCGGGCCGGCAAAAGCTTGAGTGTGCCGCGCGTATTCGCGGTCACTTCCTCATCATTGAAATGCGCCTGTTCATACCCGCCCTCGATATAGGTTTCTGCCTGGTCGGAGTAGTGCTTGTCGAACGGCACGCCGCTTTGTCCCACCGGGTTGATAGTCAGCGCGTGGGCGGCGTCGGCGAAGTCGATCAGGCGTCGGGTGGAGGGGCCGTAGTTGACCGGCCACGGCGCCGGGCCGATCTTGGCGGACAGGTTGTTGGGTACTTCGTGGGTGCCGGGGGCGGCGAACGGGCCGACGTTAAAGACCCGGTCCAGTGGTTTCTGGGAGCCCAATGGGTGAGCATGGGTCAGGGTGTGCGCTTTGCCCCATTGCCACTGTGTCGGGTCATCGCCCAAGGTGACCTTGAGGTGCTTGAGGCTGTTGTCCCAGGCGAGCTTGACGGTGTCGGCGCGGCTTGTCTTCCACCACGGTGAATCCGGCGACGCCGCCAGGCGTGGCAGGGCGGCATCGACGACGCGGGTGGTGATCAGGGTTTCAAACAGGTTGTCGCCCAGCTTGTCATGCATCGCCGCATACGCCAGGTCGTAGAGGAACTGGTTGAACAACGTGGCACTGGTGGAGTCCAGCGGATAATCACCTTTCCACGTCGCCAGTTGCTCCACCAGCTTCAACTCGGCCGGATCCTTGACCACGTCGCGCAACACCGGCAGCAGCGACGCCATAAACCGTGGCCCGTAGGCGTTGGTGGTGCCCAGTTGCAAGGCCTGGCTGTTGTCCAGGTCCCATTTCACGCTGTTGTCGCTTAACTGCGTGTTCAACTGCTGGCCACGATCCGCCAGGTTGTAGTAGCCGGGGATCTCCATGCCGGTGGGCGATACGGGTTGGGCATTGGCCGAGATGATATAACCCCGCGCCGGGTTTTCTTCCTGGGGGTTGGCGCTGAACGGGTAGAAGCCCAGCTTGTCGGCCTGGGCCGTGCTGCCATCGAGGATAAACCCGGGATTGACCCCGGCCGGGCGGATCGGCAATTGCGCGGCGGCCCACCAGCCAATATCGCCCTTGGCATTGGCCCAGACTATATTCAATCCTGGCGCCTGGACCTTGGACGCAGCGCTACGGGCCTTGGCGAGGGTGTCGGCACGATTGAGCTGGTAGAAACCTTCGAGGATTGGGTCGTCGGTCTCCAGGAAGGCCCACCACATGGCGATCGGCGTCTTGCCGGCATTCTCGCCGAGCACGTCATTGATGATCGGGCCGTGGGGCGATCGGCGCAGGGTGATAATCACCGGGGCCTGGCCCTTGACGGCAATCTGTTGCTCGCTGCTGGTCATGTCGACCCATTGGCCGTGGTACCAGACCTGATTGGGGTTGTCCGGGTTGACCTTCTCGGCGATCAGGTCCACGTCATCGTTCTGGAACATGGTCAGGCTCCAGCCGAAATCCTTGTTGTGCCCCAGGAACGCCACGGGCACCAAGGCGTTGTGATAGCCGTAGAGCTCAAAGCCCGGCGCTGACAGCTGTGCTTCGTACCACACCGACGGTACAGAGAAACGGATATGCGGATCACCCGCCAGCAACGGCTTGCCACTTTTGGTCCGCGAGCCGCTGATGGCCCAGGCGTTGCTGCCTTCATATTGCGGCAGGCCGTTGTCGGCCAGGGCCTGTTCGCTCAATTGGGCGAGGGCGCCCAAGTCTTTCCAATCGCCGGCGGCCAGGTTCAACGCGCCCTTGGGTTGCCAGTCGAGGTCGAAGATTTTCAGGTAATCGCTGCCCAACTGATCCCGTACGTAGGTCAGCAGCGGCTCGGTACGAAATGCGGCGGCAAAGCTGTAGGCGAGATAGCCGGCGACGCTGATGGTGTCCTCGGCGGTAAACGGGCGCTTGGGGATGCCCAGTACGTCGAACTCCATGGGTTTGGCGTGGCTGTCCTGATATTGGTTGATCCCGTCCAGATAGGCTTGCAGGGCTTTCCAGGCCGCAGACTCGTGATCCATATGCTCCACGTAACTCAAGGCACGCTCACGAATGCGCAGGCTGCGAAACATCTTGTCGGTTTCCAGCAGCTTCGGCCCCAGCACTTCGGCCAATTCGCCGCGGGAAAGGCGGCGCATGATTTCCATCTGGAACAGGCGGTCCTGGGCATGTACATAGCCCAGGGCGCGGTACAGGTCAGTCTCATTCTCGGCGCGAATATGCGGTACGCCACGGTCGTCGTAGCGCACGGTGACGGAGCCTTGCAGGTGGGCAAGTTCCACCGTGCCCTGGCGGGTCGGTTGCTTGCTGTACACATACCAGCCGGCGCCGAGGGCGATCAGCACTACCAGAACCGCGAGTACCTGCAAGACGCGCTTCATCAAGATTCCTTACTAAAAATGGGGCGGCGATCTACAAACCTTCCGGCCACGAACAATAGCAGCCCACCGCCAGAGTGTGGGTCGCATTGACCTCGCGCCCGCTCTCCAGGGCTTGCAGGATCGGTTCAATAAAGCTGTTACTGGAGTTACAGGTCAGCCCTTCGCTGTAGGGCCCGAAGTACGCCAGCTTGCCGCTGTGATCCCAAATGCCCACGGCAGGGCTGGCGGGGACGTGTTCGGCGCCGGGCAGGGCGTTGATGACTTTCATTGTGCCGAGGGTGGCGGGCAACTGGCCGTGAGTGCCGCTTTTTTGCAGGGAGTAAAACTCCACACCTTGGGGCGCGTACTGTTCGATCAGTTCGCTCAGATGCTGTTGATTACCGACATTGCACGGGCAAGCCGGGTCCCAGAAGTGCACCAGGCGAATGGGGCCGGGACCGGCGAGGTCGGCGGGCAGCTTCAGCAGGTCTCCGGAGAACACCGCCGTGTGTTCGCTGAAGGCTCGCAGATAACGCCCCTGGAACCAGTCATACGCTGCCCACAGCACGCCGGCGCAGACAAGTGCGATCAGGCTGGCGAACAAGCTTGTACGGTAGGGCTGTCGCATTCGGATCAATCCTCGCAGGACGCGTAGCTTGCCATGCTTGCCCTGACAGATGAATATCGCAGGTCGATAAAACCTGTTCAGTGCAATGAGCCTCAGTCTGGAACCTCTTATGCCCGTTACTTTTGACCCTGATCATCTACGCGAAAGCTTGCGGCCCCTGGTGGATGCGCAGCCGCTTTCGGTCGAAGCCCGGGTCTACCAGCGCTTCTATGGCCTGGACCTGCCGGGGCGCAAAGTACCGGTGGTCAGCCGCCTGGGGCGTTTCGACGTGGATGGGTTCGAGGTGGTCGCCCAGGTCTGGTGGCCGCAGCAACCGCCGGTAGCCACGATGTTTATGTACCACGGCTTCTACGATCACATGGGGCTGTACCGGCATGTGGTGGAGTGGGCGCTGGACCAGGGCTTCGTGGTGATCGCCTGCGATCTGCCGGGCCATGGCTTGTCCAGTGGCGAACGGGCCAGCATCGATGATTTCGCGGTGTATCAGCATGTGGTGCAGGCGCTGTTTGACCAAGCCAAGGCGTTGCAACTGCCGCAACCCTGGCACCTGTTCGGACAAAGCACGGGTGGGGCGATTGTGGTGGATCACTTGCTCAGTGACGGCGCGGCCAGTCCGGCACAGGGCAAGACGTTCCTATTGTCACCTCTGGTTCGCCCGCGTGCCTGGGGTTGGTCACAGTTGAGCTATTACCTGCTCAGGCCCTTCGTCAAAGGCATCGCCCGACGCTTCAGCGATAACACCAACGACCCGCAGTTCAAGCCGTTCCTGGAGGCCGACCCCTTGCAGCCACGCCAACTGCCCACCGCCTGGGTAGGGGCGCTGGCCCGCTGGATCAAGCGCATCGAAGCCGCACCCCGCAGCACGCGCAGGCCGGTGATTGTGCAGGGTGAGGAAGACATGACGGTGGATTGGCAGCACAACTTGCAGGTGCTGCGAGGGAAGTTCGATCAGCCGGAGATCCTGATGCTGCCTCGGGGCAGGCATCATCTGGCCAATGAGCTTCCGGAGATTCGGCAGGAGTACTTCAAGTACCTCACCGAGCACTTGAACTAATCGACCCCTGTAGCCGCTGTCGAGGCACGAGGCTGCGATGGGTTGCGAAGCGACCCCCGAGGGCGGTCCTGCGGACACGCATCGCAGCCTCATTCCTCGGCCGCGGCTACAGGTGATCAGGTGATCAGGTGATCAGGTGATCAAGGCGCCAGGCTTGAAGTGCTTTGCCCGACGGCCAGGCCAGCACGGATCGCCGCCAGCGCCGCCTGGTAATACGCCTTGCCCTCAGGCGACTCGGCGAATGTCGCGAACTCTTCCAACTCCGGGTCGGACAAATCTCGGTAGACGTACAGCAGCGTGTTGTTCAAGTCATTGCCGATCTGCTGCATCAGCCGCTCGCGCTGACCATTCAACATGCCTTGTGCCTGCCCACCCCCGAGCAGGCCCGGGATCATCTGGCTCAAGCTGTCGGCCGCCACACCGGCAATCGCCAGGCTGACTTCCGCACCGGCTTCACGGGCGGGCAGGGCCTGGGCCAGGTGGCCGATGATCAGGCTGCGGGTAGCGTCCGCTTTCATCTGCGGCAGGCCTTGGGCATTTTTCGCCAACTGATCACGACGGGTCGCCAGCAGTTCGGCGGCGACAATCTTGCGACCCAGAGGCGTCTGGAAAAACGCCAGGGCGGGCGCAGGGTCCGCCAGGTTCTTGCGCAACTGGGCTTCGGCCCGCTGATCCATGGCCTTGGGCGCGAAGCGTTTACTGCTGTTATCCACCAACGCTTGGTACACGGCGGGCGGCAAACTGTTGCGATAGCGTTGCTGGGCAGCACTCAAGGCGTCATTGAAATGCGCGCGTTGTTCTGGCCAGCCGGCGACCGTGTACAACTGGTCATGGCTGTCTGCCCAGGCGGGCAAAACGCAGAACATCAGCAAGGAAAAAAACAAACGACGCATATGGACTCCTGTCAGTCGGCCACTATTGTCCGTGTCGGGCGTAGGATTTGTCGAGAAGTCCTATCAGTCACCTGACTAAAGTGTATTCAGACGCTCGGCGGCTCTGTCGGATTCAAAGGCGTATGGATACTATGCGCGCCATGCAAATACCCTACGATCACCCGCTGCTGCTAAGCATCGTCGACGACCTGGCCGTGAAAGGCTGGTCGCAGCAGAACATCTTCCTGCCCGAGGCTCTGACCCTCGAACTGGCTGCTGAGTGCCATAAACGCGCCGCCGAAGGGGAATTGGCACCGGCGGCTGTCGGACGCGGGCCGTTCCAGGAGATTCGCGAGGGGATTCGGGGCGATCATATTCAGTGGCTGGAGCCCGGCCAGGCGGCGATTTGTGACACTTATCTCAACCTGATGGACAGCCTGCGGCTGGCGATGAACCGTGGCTTGTTCCTGGGCCTGGAGGATTTCGAAAGCCACTTCGCGATGTACCCGCAGGGGGCGTTTTACCTCAAGCACGTTGACCGCTTTCGCGATGACGACCGGCGCATGGTCTCGGCGGTGGTCTATCTGAACGATGCCTGGTTGCCTGAGCACGGCGGTCAGTTGCGTATGTACCTCAAAGACAACGTTGAATACGATGTGGTACCCACTGGCGGTTGCCTGATGGTGTTCCTGTCGGGGGAAGTGCCCCACGAAGTCCTGCCCGCTACCCGCGAACGCCTGTCCTTGACGGGTTGGTTTCGCCGGCGGGGTAACGAGCCGTTTTAATCATGGAAAAAATCCTGATCAGTCGTTGCCTGCTCGGGCACCGGGTGCGCTACGACGGCGGGGCCAGCGGGCCGTTCGACCAACTGGCGGCGTGGCTGGCCGAAGGTCGAGTAGTCGCGGTGTGCCCGGAAGTGGCCGGTGGCTTGCCGACGCCACGACCGCCTGCCGAGATTCCGGGCGGGCAGGGGATCGATGTCTGGGAAGGCCGCGCACAGGTGCTGACGGCTGAAGGTGAAGATTTCAGCGAAGCCTTCCTCGATGGCGCCCGTCAGGCGTTGGCATTGGTGCGGCGCCATAACATCCGCATTGCCGTGCTCAAGGCCAATAGTCCGTCGTGTGGCAACCTGTTGACCTATGACGGCACGTTCACTGGGGTGAAGGTGAGCGGAGAAGGGGTGACGGCGGCGCTGCTCAAGCGCCACGGGGTGTTGGTGTTCAGTGAGCTGGAGTTGCCCGAGGCGGCAACTGCCTTGGCACAGCTCTCAAACCCGACCTAGATCAAATGTGGGAGCTGGCTTGCCTGCGATAGCATCACTGCGGTGTGACTGACGCACCGAGGTGTCTGCATCGCCGGCAAGCCAGCTCCCACATTGACCGAATCGCTTACTGGGCCTTCGCCACCGGCTTGCTCGCATCCATCCCCAACCACTTTTCCGACAACGCTGTCAGCCGACCATCGGCCTTCACTCGCTGCAATGCCTTGTCCAGGCTGGCCTTGAACGCTGGATTACCCTTCTGGAACGGAATCGCCAGGCTCAACGTCGGACCGACCGCTGCCCCTTCTTTCACCGGTAGCTGGCTGTCACGAATCGCATAGGGAATCAGCAAGCGATCACTGATGGCCGCATCAATCTGCTGGTCGGCGACGTCCTTGATTGGCTGTTTGGCATCGGGGTAACTGCGCAGGTCCACGCCCTCAGCGGTGCGTGCCTGCTCGACAAACTGGCTGCCTTGCGCCACGCCCAATGCCTTGCCCTTGAGCGCTTCGAAGCTGCTCAGCGGGCGTTTCTCTTGCTTGCGCACAATCAACTGCGCGTTGGAGTAGCTGTAGGGCTCACTGAAATCGAACCGATCCTGCAGTTCAGGAGTCATAGCGATATGGTTGATCGCCACGTCGTACCTGCCGCTTTCCACCCCGGGCAGCAAGTCGGCGCCATCGATGGTGACGAAGGAGGCGCGGACGTCCATCTCGTTGGCCAGCAACTCACCCAGTTCCACTTCAAAGCCTGTGAGTTTGTCGCCCTCCTTGAAGTTGAACGGCGGCGTGTTGGCTTCCAGGGCGATACGCAACTCACCGCGATCAAACACATCGTCGATCAATTCGGCGTGAGCCAAGGGGCTCATAAGGGGAAGCAAAAGTAACAGGCCAGGCAGAAACCGCATGGTCACTCCTAAAGAATTCTAATGAGCGAGGTGCCGTTCAGGCTCGCTTTGCTATGGTGTTGTGTGCCGTTGGACAGCAATTTGTCGTGAAGTTGTCATAACCCTACAGATTTCACCGAAAAACTGGAGAAGCGAATGAAAGCCTTTTTGTCTCATGTCACCCTGGCCAGCCTGCTGCTGGGTGCTTCGATGCTGGCAACCGCCGCTGACGGTATCCCCCGCAGCGCTCCGCCGGAAGGTGCCAAAGTATTTATCGTCTCGCCGAAAGACGGCGCGACGGTCGATAAAACCTTCACCGTGAAGTTCGGCATGGAAGGCCTGAAGCTGGCGCCAGCCACCGACCAGACTCCTGGCACCGGTCACCACCACCTACTGGTAGACCAGAAAGCGCTGCCGGACGCCAGCGTGCCAATCCCGGCCACCGACACCGTGATTCATTACGGCAAGGCCCAGACCGAAACCGAATTGACCCTCACCCCAGGCAAGCACACCTTGCAATTGGTGGCCGGGGACAAGCTGCACATGCAGTTCAACCCGACTGTAGCGTCGAAAGTCATCACGGTTAACGTCAAGTAAGATTTGTTCAGACGTAAAAAAGGGAGCCCCGAGGGGCTCCCTTTTTCATGGACGCTTGAAACCTTAGAACAACACGCGGCTACGGATAGTGCCGTTGATGTGCTGCAACTTCTCTTGCGCCAGGTCCGAGTACTCGGCGTCTACGTCGATCACCACGTAGCCGACTTTCTCGTTGGTCTGCAGGAACTGACCGGAAATGTTGATGCCATTTTCCGCGAAGACCTTGTTGATCTCCATCATCACACCCGGAATGTTCTGGTGGATGTGCAGCAGACGGTGCTTGCCAGGGTGAGCCGGCAGCGCCACTTCCGGGAAGTTGACCGAGGACACCGACGTACCGTTGTCGCTGTACTTGACCAGCTTTTCAGACACTTCCAGGCCGATGTTGGCTTGGGCTTCAGCGGTAGAACCGCCGATGTGCGGGGTCAGGATCACGTTGTCCAGGCCACGCAGCGGGCTTTCGAAGATGTCGTCATTGGAGCGAGGCTCTACTGGGAACACGTCGATGGCGGCGCCGATCAGGTGCTTGTCCTTGATCGCGTTGGCCAGGGCATCCAGTTCGACCACGGTACCGCGAGCGGCGTTGATCAGGATCCCGCCTTTCTTGATAGCGCGGATTTCCTTCTCGCCGATCATCCACTGGGTTTCAGCGGTTTCAGGAACGTGCAGGGTGACGATATCCGACATGCCCAGCAGTTCGGTCAGGCTGGCCACTTGAGTGGCGTTACCCAATGGCAGCTTGGTCAGGGTGTCATAGAAGAACACCTGCATGCCCAGGCCTTCGGCCAATACCGACAATTGCGTGCCGATCGAGCCGTAACCGACGATACCCAGCTTCTTGCCGCGGATTTCGAAGGAATTGGCCGCGCTCTTGATCCAGCCGCCACGGTGGCAGGAAGCGTTCTTCTCAGGGATGCCGCGCAGCAGCAGGATCGCTTCCGCCAGCACCAGCTCCGCGACGGAACGGGTGTTGGAGTACGGTGCGTTGAACACCGCGATGCCGCGCTCGCGCGCTGCATTGAGGTCGACCTGGTTGGTGCCGATGCAGAAACAACCTACAGCAACAAGCTTCTTGGCGTGATCGAAGATTTCTTCGGTCAGCTGAGTGCGGGAGCGAATGCCGATAAAGTGCGCGTCGGCGATCTTTTCCTTGAGCTGGGCTTCCGGCAGAGAACTGGTGATGTACTCAATGCTGGTGTACCCGGCGGCCTTCAGGACGTCGACGGCCGATGGGTGGACGCCTTCCAGAAGAAGGAACTTGATCTTGCTCTTATCGAGAGAAGTCTTGCTCATCTGCGTAAACCTGTATCCCGGAGAAAAATGGCAGGGAATCGAGCAGTTAGTGCCCTGAATCAGTGCACAAGAGCTGACCCGGACGGCAGGAAAGCCGTCATCGCAGAACGCCCTTGGGCTCTGTCCTGCGGGGGCGGTATGCTAGCATACGTGCCCCGCTAAACACCCATTCCTGCGACGTGAAGCGTTCTCAGGATGACCATGAATTGTTCGAGAGTTCTGTCGATGACCCATCCTGCCCTGATTGATGAGCTAAAGACCCTGGTTGAGCCAGGCAAGGTCCTGACCGATGCCGACTCCCTGAATGCTTACGGCAAGGATTGGACCAAGCATTTCGCCCCGGCCCCCGTCGCCATCGTCTTCCCCAAGACCATCGAACAGGTGCAGGCCATCGTCCGTTGGGCCAATGAACACAAGGTGGCGCTGGTGCCGTCCGGTGGTCGTACCGGTCTGTCAGCCGCTGCCGTTGCTGCCAATGGCGAAGTGGTGGTGTCGTTCGACTACATGAACCAGATTCTCGATGTGAACCTCACCGACCGCACCGCCGTGTGCCAGCCGGGCGTGGTCACCAAGCAATTGCAGAACGTGGCCGAAGAAAAAGGCCTGTACTACCCGGTGGACTTCGCCTCGTCCGGCTCCAGCCAGATTGGCGGCAACATCGGCACCAATGCGGGCGGGATCAAGGTGATTCGCTACGGCATGACCCGCAACTGGGTGGCTGGCATGAAAGTGGTCACTGGCAAGGGCGACTTGCTTGAACTGAACAAAGACCTGATCAAGAACGCCACCGGCTACGACCTGCGCCAACTGTTTATCGGCGCCGAAGGCACCTTGGGCTTTGTGGTCGAAGCGACCATGCGCCTGGACCGTGCGCCGAAAAACCTCACCGCGATGGTCCTCGGTACCGCCGACTTTGACTCGATCATGCCGGTGCTGCACGCCTTCCAGAGCAAGCTGGATCTGACCGCCTTCGAGTTCTTCTCCGACAAGGCCCTGGCCAAGGTCCTCGCCCGTGGCGACGTCCCGGCGCCGTTTGAATCCGAATGCCCGTTCTACGCGCTGCTGGAATTTGAAGCGACCACCGAAGAAGTGGCCAACCACGCCCTTGAAACCTTTGAGCACTGCGTCGAGCAAGGCTGGGTGCTGGACGGTGTAATGAGTCAGAGCGAAACCCAGCTGCATAATCTGTGGAAGCTGCGTGAGTACATCTCCGAGACCATTTCCCACTGGACCCCGTACAAGAACGACATTTCGGTCACCGTGTCGAAAGTGCCGGCTTTCCTGAAGGAAATCGATGCGATCGTCGGCGAATACTACCCGGACTTCGAAATCGTCTGGTTCGGCCACATCGGTGACGGCAACCTGCACTTGAACATCCTCAAACCGGATAGCCTGTCCAAGGACGAGTTCTTCGCCAAATGCGCCACCGTCAACAAGTGGGTATTCGAAACCGTCGAGAAGTACAACGGCTCGATCTCCGCCGAGCACGGCGTGGGCATGACCAAACGCGATTACCTGACTTACAGCCGTTCCCCGGTTGAAATTGAATACATGAAGGCAGTGAAGGCGGTGTTTGACCCGAACGGGATCATGAACCCGGGCAAGATCTTCGCTGTTTAACGGTCACGCCAGAGGAGCCGGTCAATGAGCTATCAGCACAAGTATGTCGACGGGACCAACATCCACTTTCCCCTGGGAAAAGTGGTGTGTATTGGGCGCAACTACGCCGAACACGCCAAGGAACTGGACAATCCGGTGCCCACCGAACCCCTGCTGTTCATCAAGCCGGGCAGCTGTGTGGTGGCGCTGGAAGGTGGCTTCACCATTCCGGTCGAACGCGGTTCGGTGCATTACGAAGCAGAAATCGCCGTGTTGATCGGCAAGCCGCTGTCCACCAAGCCAAGCCGCGAAGAAGTGCTGGATGCTATCTCCGGTTTCGCCCCGGCCCTGGATTTGACCCTGCGTGACAAGCAGGCCGAGCTCAAGGCCAAGGGCCTGCCGTGGGAGATCGCCAAGTCCTTCGACGGTGCGGCAGTGATTGCCCCCTTCGTGGTGGGCAGCACCTTCCCGGACCTGACCGACATCGGCATTCGCCTCACCATCAATGGTGAAGTGCGCCAGGACGGTAACAGCGCGATCATGCTCAACCCGATCATCCCGATGATCCAGCACATGGCCGGCTGCTTTTCGCTGCAGGCCGGTGATGTGATCCTCACCGGCACGCCCGTGGGTGTGGGGCCGCTGAATGTGGGTGATGAGCTGGTGTTGGAATTGCCGGGCGTGAGCCGCTTCGAAAGCAGCGTTCGCTAAAGGCCGAATGAGGTCAAACTGTGGGAGCGGGCTTGCTCGCGAAAGCGGTGGATCAGTTGATGCATGTTTGACTGGCACCCCGCTTTCGCGAGCAAGCCCGCACATTGTTTTGCGTGTACCCGTAGAGGTCTTTTTGCATTTTTTTCACACGCCACCCGGATAATCATCGGCCTCCTGCGCGCGGGCTTGTTGATCCTGTGCTATCCCCTATAGCTGACTTTCTGGAAAGCTCTCCCAATGGCCGTGCCCGTTCCCACCTCAAAGCCCGCTCGCCGTTCACGTTTCTTCATGCGTTGGTACTCCTGGTTGTTGCTCGTCGGGGTGATTACCTATGGTGTTTCCTGGTTGATGCATTGGGACGATCGTGGCGTGTTGTGGGTGGAGGAGCATTTCGAAACACCGGCAGAGCGCCAAGAGAGTGTCTGGCTTCCGGATTACCGTGCCGTGATTGATGCCAAGTTGCTGCCCGGCATGGAGAAGGACGAAGCCTCGGACCTGACCTACAACCCCCAGACCAAGACCCTGTTCTCGGTCATGGGCAAGAATCCATTCCTGGTGGAATTGACCCTGCAAGGCGACGTGCTGCGCAAGATGCCGCTGGTGGGCTGGAACAACCCGGAAGGCGTGACAGTGATGGAGAATGGCGTCATGGCCATTGTCGATGAGCGCATGCATACCCTGACTCTGATCAAGGTCGACGCCAGTACCCAGCAACTGACCTTCGCCGATTTCCCCACCTACGACCTTGGCCCTTCGAAGAACCAGAACAAAGCCTTTGAAGCTGTTACCTGGGACAAGCGCAACCAGCAGTTGGTGTTGGGCGAAGAGCGTCCACCGGCCTTGTTCACCTGGAAAAGCGACGGCAGCCAGACACTGACCGGCGACAAGCAAAAGCAGCCCAGTGACGAACTGGACATGCGCAATCTCTCCGCACTGAGTATCGACCCGCGCACCGGCCATATGCTGGCGTTGTCGGCCGATTCCCATCTGCTGCTGGAGCTGGATGAAAAAGGCCAGCAGGTCAGCTTCATGGTTCTGCTGGGCGGCTTCAACGGCCTGAAAAACACCATCCCACGCGCGGAAGGCGTGACCATGGACGAGAGCGGTACGTTGTACATGGTCAGTGAGCCGAACCTGTTCTATCGCTTCGAGAAGCAGAAGCAGTAGACCGATTACGTCAGATTGTTCTCTGTCTGCGGCATCGACCAGACACTAGGAGCGTTTAAGTTTAAATTCAGACGGGTGTGATATTCATTCGCCAGTTTTTACCTTGAGCCTCCCTTGATGCGTCGACTTGCCCGTCCCAAACCTGCCTTTTTTATTCTTCTGTTGATCGCCCTGGTTACCGCCGGGGTGGTTGCGCAGCAATTTCGTCTGTTCGAACGTGCCTGGTTCAATTGGCAAGTCTGGCGCCACCCAGCCGATGAACGCTCCATTGGCCTGGCGGATTATCGCGTTGTGCTGGAAGCGCAGGTCATCGATGGCCTCAACGATGATGTCTCGGCCCTGACCTATGACCCGGTACGCAACAGCCTGTTTACCGTGACGAACAAGAATGCCGAGCTGATCGAGCTGTCCCTGGATGGAAAGCTTCTGCGGCGTATCCCGCTGATCGGGTTTGGCGATGCCGAAGCGGTGGAGTTCATCAGCGAGGACACCTATGTCATCAGTGATGAGCGTGAGCAGCGGCTGATCAAGATCCATCTGGAGAAGGACACGCAGTTCCTCGATATCGCCGATGCCGAACAAATGACCCTCGGCGTGCACCTGAGCGGCAACAAAGGTTTTGAAGGCCTGGCCTATGACTCGGTGGGCAAGCGCCTGTTTGTCGCCAAGGAACGGGACCCAATGTTGATCTACGAAGTGCACGGCTTTCCGCATTTCAAACCGGAAAAGACTTACTCGGTGCACGTCGTCAATAACCCCAAGCGTGATGCCGGGTTGTTTGTCCGTGACCTGTCCAGCCTGCAATACGATGAGCGCAGCGGCCATTTACTGGCGTTGTCCGATGAGTCGTTCCTGGTGTTGGAGCTGGATATCGACGGTCGTCCCTTGAGCAGTTTGTCCCTGCTCAAGGGGCGCCACGGCCTGAGCAAGCGTGTGCCTCAGGCCGAAGGGATTGCGATGGACAACGATGGCACGCTGTATCTGGTCAGTGAGCCGAACCTGTTCTATGTCTTCAAAAAGCCCGCAATCTAAAGACGAACACCGAAACCTGTGGCAAGCGGGCTTGTTGTGGCGAGCGGGCTTGCCCGCGTTGGGCTGCGTAGCAGCCCCATCAAGATCGCCGCATTCTTTCAGAGAGTTCAGCGCCAGGTTTTAGGGCTGCTGCGCAGCCCAACGGGGGCATGCCTCCTCGCCACAAAGAGGTTCGATCAGAACATCCACTGCACGCCCAAGGAATAGCCGGTCTGGCTGCCCTCGGCATGCCCCAGTCGGCTGTTCACTTCGGCATACAGCCCCAATTGCGGGGTGATCGCCAATTGGCTGCCGATTTGCGCGCGGCCAAAGCTCTTGTCCACTGAACCCAGTTTGGCAGTACGCGCCTGGCCATCGGCACGGGCGGTCAGGTCGAGATCGTCCAAGCGGCCATCCGCCAGTTCCTTGACCCAGGCAATGTCGCCGTAGGGCATCAGGCTCAGGCCATAAGGCAGGGCGACGGCGCCGCGCACACGCCATCCGAGGCTGGCTTCCAGGGAGTCGAAGGATTGTTCTTCGTACTCCAGGGCGGTGCGCAGGTTTTGCTTCTCGTGGAATTTATCGATGCGGTAGTGGCTGTAATCCAGCCCGGCAAACGGTCCGCTCTTGATGGCGCCGAAGTCGAAGTCATAGCCGCCCAGCACTCGTGCGCCAAGGGACAGTGCGTCGGTTTCTCCGGTCAGGCGCTGGTTGAGCAACACTGGACCGCCGTTGGCCTGGATCACCAGATTGCGCTTGGAGTCGAAGCTGCTGTGGCCGATGCTCAGGTCACCGGCCAGCCAGCTTGGGCCGCCATCGTTCAACAGGGCGTACACCGCAGCCTGCCAAGTGTCGCTGTCTAGTTTGCCGCGGTGTTCCAACTTGTCGCGACCGTTGAGGTAGCTGAGGCTGGCGCCGATATTCAGGCTTGGGTTGAGCTGGTAGTCACCCAAGGCATGTAGGCCCAAGCGCCGGGCTTCGGGATTGAGGGCGGTGTCGAAGCCGCTGTCCGGATTGTATTCGCCGTCCACGCCAATCTCGCCATCAAAGCTGCCCACCTCGCGGCTGGCCGCTTGCAGGGTCAGCCAGCGCCGGTCGTGCAGGCGCACCATGGACTGATGCTGACGCTGCAGGTTGTCCTGCATATTGCGTGCAACCGCACCGCCCGATGCGGTGGACGCCATCAAGTCGGCGTTGGTCAGTTCCAGTACCAAGCGGCTGAGCAGGCGCGAATAGTCCCGCAGGCGCTGGTCGATGCGTTCTTGGCCGAAGGCATCGGTCAGTACGGCCTTGTTGTCTTCCTTGGGGTCGTGCCAGGTCGAGCCACCGGGGATTTTCGGGTTGTCGGTCTGGGTGTAACCGTCCAGATCCCCCAGCTCCCAGTTGGTGGCTTCGACATAGAGGATCGGGATGTTGAGCGGCTCGAAGGGCTCGCCGTCGCTGCAGCAGCCAGTGCCCTTGGGGTACTTCGGGTCGAGGCCGGGGTTGGTGAACAGGTTGATGTTCAATTCCTTGGCAATCTGGAACGTGTGCTCGCGCAATGAGGCCAGGGCCGGGTTGGCGGTGCTGTTTTGGCCGGCGTGGGCGTACATCATGTCGCCGGTGATCAGGCTGTCGAGGTTGATCATCGCCAGCATGTTGGCCCGCTGGCTGGCACTCAGTGAATTGACGAAGGCCTTGGAGCCGCGCAGGCCTTCTTCTTCGGCGCCAAAACCGACGATTTGCAGGCCGTTTTCCAGTTGCAGTCCACCCAGGTTCTTTGCCACTTCTGTCAGTACGCTGGCGCCGGAGCCGTTGTCATCCAGGCCTTGCAGGGTCGGGCGACCAAAGAAGGTATCAAAGTGCGCGCCGATCACCACGTACTGCGCCTTGGTGCCGGCGGCGTAGGCGACTACGTTTTGCGAGGCGCGATTGGTGCCGCCGGCTGTCCAGGAAAAATCCTGGCGGCTGATGCTGTAGGCGTTGCCCATCTGGCTCTGCATCCAATCGGCGGCGCCAGCGAAATTAGCCGTGCCGCGATAACGGCCGGGGTAGTCATTGATCAGCTTTTCCAGGGTGGTGTTGGCGTGTTGGCCGTAATCGTAGGCCAAAATCTGAGTCGACAGCAGGGCACTGGCCACGCTGATAGCGAGCGCTAGAGGCTTGATCACAAGGTCGTCCTTGAGGTGATTGGGATTGGAAAGCCGAGACCGTCTGCACAATGCGCGCCTCATTCCTTGGGCGAGCGCGAATTGGCGCATTGTTAAACGCTGGGGTCGCTTGGCTGTAATTTGTAACGAATTTGATACTAAAGGCGGCGAGGGATGCCGTGATGGAATGCGCAGTTTCGGGCGAGCGTGGGCCTGAGTGCTGCGAAAAGTAGCGTTTTTGTTACATATGCATCGAGTAGAACTCGGTCAAATGTGGGAGCTGGCTTGCCTGCGAATGCGGTTGTAGCTGCTGCATTCGCGGGCAAGCCCGGCTCCTACATAAAGCAGGGTGCAATTTAAGCCTTGAGGGTTTTCACACCGTCAGCGGTACCCAGCAGCAACACATCCGCAGGACGCGCCGCAAACAAACCATTGGTGACCACGCCCACTATGGCATTGATCTGACGCTCCAACTCCACCGGGTTGGTGATCTGCATGTTGAACACATCAATAATGATGTTGCCGTTATCGGTCAGCACGCCCTCGCGGTACACCGGGTCGCCGCCCAGTTTCACCAACTCGCGGGCCACGTGGCTGCGGGCCATCGGGATCACTTCCACCGGCAGCGGGAACGCGCCGAGCACTGGCACCAGCTTGCTGGCGTCGGCAATGCAGATAAAGGTCTTGGCCACAGCCGCGACGATCTTTTCGCGGGTCAGGGCTGCACCGCCGCCCTTGATCAGGTTCAGGTGCTCGTCGCTTTCATCGGCGCCGTCGATGTAGAACTCCAGGTCGCTCACGGTGTTGAGCTCATACACCGGAATGCCATGACCCTTGAGCCGTGCGGCAGTGGCTTCGGAACTGGCAACCGCGCCGTCGAACGCGCCCTTGTGCAGGGCCAGCGCATCGATAAAGCAGTTGGCGGTGGAGCCGGTGCCGACACCGACGATGCTTTTATCGTCGAGTTTAGGAAGGATTAAATCGACGGCGGCCTGGGCCACTGCCTGTTTGAGTTGATCCTGGGTCATGCGGGCTCCGGAACGGGCGGGGAGTAAAGAGGGGCGCGAGTATAACCCAACAAAACCTCTGTTTTCGTGTGGTCGCCCGGCCAAACGCTGGGTTAGACTCCTTGGCCCTGCCCAACCCGCCCAGTGATGCTTTCCGATGCTCGAACAGTACGTCAAAAAGATCCTCACCTCGCGCGTTTATGACGTTGCCGTAGAAACCCCATTGCAGACCGCTCGCCAGCTCTCCGAGCGTCTGGGCAACAAGGTCTGGCTCAAGCGCGAAGACTTGCAGCCGGTGTTCTCCTTCAAGATCCGTGGCGCTTATAACAAGCTGACCCAACTGACGGCCGAAGAACGCGCGCGTGGCGTGGTCACCGCCTCGGCGGGCAACCATGCCCAGGGCCTGGCCCTGGCGGCCAAGGTGCTGGGGGTCAAGGCCACCATCGTGATGCCCAAGACCACCCCGGAGATCAAGGTTGAAGGCGTGCGTTCCCGTGGCGGCAAAGTGGTGCTGCACGGGGACTCTTTCCCCGAAGCCTTGGCGTATTCGCTGAAGCTGGTCGATGAAAAAGGCTACGTCTACATTCACCCTTACGATGATCCGCACACCATTGCCGGGCAGGGCACCGTGGCGATGGAGATTCTGCGCCAGCATCCGGGTCCACTGGACGCGATTTTTGTCCCGGTGGGCGGCGGCGGTTTGATCGCTGGCATTGCAGCCTACGTGAAGTACCTGCGCCCGGAGATCAAGATCATCGGCGTCGAGCCGGACGACTCCAATTGCCTGCAAGCCGCCATGGCCGCCGGTGAGCGCGTGGTATTGCCGACCGTGGGCATCTTCGCCGACGGTGTGGCGGTGGCGCAGATCGGCCAGCACACCTTCGACATCTGCAAGGACTATGTGGATGAAGTGATCACCGTCAGCACCGATGAAATCTGCGCGGCGATCAAGGACATCTACGACGACACACGCTCTATCACCGAGCCGGCCGGTGCCCTCGGCGTGGCCGGGATCAAGAAGTACGTGGAAACCCGTGGCGTCACCGGGCAAACCCTGGTGGCCATCGACTCCGGTGCCAACGTCAACTTCGACCGCCTGCGCCATGTGGCCGAGCGCGCCGAACTGGGTGAAGGCCGCGAAGCCATCATCGCCGTGACCATCCCTGAGCAGCCGGGCAGCTTCAAGGCCTTCTGTGAGGCGGTGGGCAAGCGCCAGATCACCGAATTCAACTACCGCTATCACTCGGGGAGCGAAGCGCACATTTTCGTCGGCGTGCAGACCCATCCGGAAAACGATCCGCGCAGCGCATTGATCGCCAGCCTCACCAGCCAAGGTTTCCCGGTGCTGGATTTGACGGAAAATGAACTGGCCAAGCTGCACATCCGTCATATGGTCGGCGGCCATGCGGCGCGGGTCAGTGATGAAGTAGTGTTTCGCTTCGAGTTTCCGGAGCGTCCCGGCGCGTTGTTCAACTTTCTCAATAAGTTGGGCGGACGCTGGAACATCTCGATGTTTCACTACCGCAACCACGGCGCAGCCGACGGTCGTGTGGTGGCCGGGCTGCAGGTGCCGGCCGACGAGCGTCATCTGGTACCCGCGGCGCTGGCAGAAATCGGCTACCCGTATTGGGATGAAAGTGATAACCCGGCCTATCAACTGTTCCTCGGTTGAGCGACTACGCTGACTGGGCGGCCTTTAAGGAATCGAGAACATGGAAACGCTGACAACCCTCAAAGTGATCCACATTGCGGCCACGGTATTGCTGCTGCTCAGCGGCCTGGCGCTCGCCGTGCTGGCCTGGCGTAAACGCAGCGCAGGCCCGGCCTACACCGTGCAACGCCCGTGGGCGTTTGTCTGGCTGTTGATGGGGATCTGCGTGGTGAGCATGCCGTTCACCGGCTGGTGGCTGGTGCATTTGATCGGCTGGCCGCTGGGGCAGACCTGGATCCTGGGCTCCAGCGTGATCTACACCGTGGCAGCGCTGAGCTGGTTCTGGTTGGTGGCGCGGTTGAATCGCCTGCGGTTGGGCGGTTCGGGGAGTCTGAACTTCACCTTGGCACTGGCGGTAGTCAGCCTGGTGGGGTTTGTCGCGATTGCCGGATTGATGGGCGCTAAGCCGGTCTAAGGTTTTAGATCTTGTGGCGAGCGGGCTTGCCCGGGTTGGGCTGCGAAGCAGCCCTAAAACCAGCCGCCTCATTCTGTCTGAGAGAGCTCAGTGTCCTTGATTGGGGCTGCTACGCAGCCCAACGCGGGCAAGCCCGCTCGCCACAGGGTTATCAGCCGCGCAGGCTAATCACCGGCCAGCCACGCTTCTGGGCCTCAGCCCGCAAATTCGGATCCGGATCTACCGCCACCGCATGCGTCACCTGCTCCAGCAACGGCAGGTCATTCATTGAGTCGCTATAGAAATAGCTGTCTTCCAGGTTATACCCGGTCTCTTCCAACCACCGATTCAACCGCGTCACCTTGCCCTCGCGAAAGCACGGAATGTCAGTGCTGCGTCCGGTGTAACGGCCATCGGCCATTTCGCATTCCGTAGCGATCAGGGTTTCAACCCCCAAACGCTCGGCAATCGGCGCGGTGACGAAACGATTGGTGGCGGTGATGATGACCAGCTTGTCACCGGCAGCCCGGTGTTTGGCCAATAACTCAACGGCCTGAGGCAACATGATCGGCTCGATGCAGTCGCGCATGTAGTCACGGTGCCACTCGCCCAACTGAGCCATCTCGGTACGGCCGAGGATTTCCAGGCAAAAGTTCAGGTACTCGGCGTTATCCAGCTTGCCCGCCAGGTAATCCTGGTAGAACTCGTCGTTACGGGCCTTGTAGGCCACCGCGTCGAGAATCCCGCGTTCACACAGGTAATCGCCCCAGGCGTGGTCGCTGTCGCCGCCCAAGAGTGTGTTGTCCAAGTCGAATAAAGCCAGGCGCATTGCAGTTACTCGCTGAAAAGTCTGTAAAAAGGCGTCCAGAATACGGTCTTTTCACAAGAGTGCACATAAGGTAAGCAGCCTCGTTGCCGCTGGAACAACCTTTGTGGAACAATGCGGCGACATGCGTTTGCGAGGTTGTTGCCGTGATCGACCCCGATGGTTTCCGTCCTAATGTCGGGATTATTCTTACGAATGATGCCGGACAGGTGCTATGGGCTCGCCGTATCAACCAAGATGCCTGGCAGTTTCCTCAAGGTGGAATCAACCCCGACGAAACCCCTGAAGATGCCTTGTACCGCGAGTTGAACGAAGAAGTAGGCCTTGAACGCGAAGATGTGCAAATTCTCGCCTGCACCCGAGGCTGGTTGCGCTATCGTTTGCCGCAACGTCTGGTGCGTACCCACAGCCAACCGCTGTGTATCGGCCAGAAACAGAAATGGTTTCTCCTGCGCCTGATCTCCAATGAGCAGCGGGTGCGGATGGATTTGACCGGTAAACCGGAATTCGATGGCTGGCGTTGGGTCAGTTATTGGTATCCGTTGGGCCAGGTGGTGACATTCAAGCGCGAAGTTTATCGTCGCGCTCTTAAAGAGCTTGCCCCGCGCCTTTTATCGCGCGACTGACGACGGAGTTCGACCCCGAGCCATGCTCAATACGCTGCGCAAGATCGTCCAGGAAGTTAACTCCGCCAAGGATCTCAAGGCGGCGTTGGGGATTATTGTGTTGCGCGTCAAGGAAGCCATGGGCAGCCAGGTCTGCTCGGTTTACCTGCTGGACCCCGAGACCAACCGTTTTGTGCTGATGGCGACGGAGGGCTTGAACAAGCGCTCCATCGGCAAGGTCAGCATGGCGCCCAATGAAGGTCTGGTGGGCCTGGTGGGGACGCGTGAAGAACCCCTGAACCTCGAAAATGCCGCCGATCACCCGCGTTATCGCTACTTTGCCGAAACCGGCGAAGAGCGTTACGCCTCGTTCCTCGGTGCGCCGATCATTCACCACCGCCGCGTTGTCGGCGTGTTGGTCATCCAGCAGAAAGAGCGCCGCCAGTTCGACGAAGGTGAAGAAGCCTTCCTCGTGACGATGAGCGCGCAATTAGCCGGGGTTATCGCCCACGCCGAGGCAACGGGCTCGATTCGCGGCCTGGGTCGCCAGGGCAAGGGCATTCAGGAAGCCAAATTTGTCGGCGTACCCGGTTCACCCGGGGCTGCTGTCGGTACGGCGGTGGTCATGCTGCCGGCTGCCGATCTCGATGTGGTGCCGGACAAGACCATCACCGACATCGACGCCGAAATCAAACTGTTCAAGACCGCCCTCGAAGGCGTGCGCAATGATATGCGTACGTTGTCGACCAAGCTCGCCACCCAGCTGCGGCCCGAAGAGCGTGCGCTGTTCGACGTCTACCTGATGATGCTCGACGACGCGTCTCTGGGCAGCGAAGTCAAGGACGTGATCAAGACCGGCCAGTGGGCCCAGGGCGCCTTGCGCCAGGTGGTCACCGATCACGTCAACCGTTTCGAATTGATGGACGACGCCTACCTGCGCGAGCGCGCCTCGGACGTGAAGGACCTCGGTCGCCGTCTGCTGGCCTACCTGCAGGAAGAGCGCTCCACCACGCTGGTCTACCCCGACAACACCATTCTGATCAGTGAAGAACTGACCGCCACCATGCTCGGCGAAGTGCCGGAAGGCAAACTGGTGGGCCTGGTCTCGGTATTGGGCTCCGGCAACTCCCACGTCGCGATCCTGGCCCGGGCCATGGGCATTCCGACGGTGATGGGCCTGGTGGACCTGCCGTATTCCAAGGTCGACGGCATCGAAATGATCGTCGACGGCTACCACGGTGAGGTCTACACCAACCCCAGCGAAGTGCTGCGCAAGCAGTACGCCGAAGTGGTGGAAGAAGAACGCCAGCTGTCCCAGGGCCTCGACGCCCTGCGCGAGTTGCCGTGCGTGACCCTTGATGGTCACCGTGTACCGCTGCTGGTCAACACCGGCCTGCTGGCGGATGTGGCTCGAGCGCAACAGCGCGGCGCGGAAGGGGTGGGGCTGTACCGCACTGAAGTGCCGTTCATGATCAACCAGCGTTTTCCGAGTGAGAAGGAGCAGCTGGCGATTTATCGCGAGCAACTGTCCGCCTTCCATCCGTTACCGGTGACCATGCGCAGCCTGGACATTGGCGGCGACAAGTCACTGTCATATTTCCCCATCAAGGAAGACAACCCCTTCCTTGGCTGGCGCGGTATTCGTGTCACCCTCGATCACCCTGAAATTTTCCTCGTCCAGACCCGCGCCATGCTCAAGGCCAGCGAAGGCCTGAACAACCTGCGCATCCTGCTTCCCATGATCTCCGGCACTCACGAGCTGGAAGAAGCCCTGCACCTGATCCACCGGGCCTGGGGCGAAGTGCGCGACGAAGGCGCCGACGTGCCGATGCCGCCGATTGGTGTGATGATCGAAATCCCGGCGGCGGTGTACCAGGCCAAGGAACTGGCGCGGCAGGTGGACTTCCTTTCCGTCGGCTCCAACGACCTGACCCAGTACCTGCTGGCCGTGGACCGTAACAACCCACGGGTGGCCGACCTTTACGACTACCTGCACCCGGCGGTGCTGCAAGCCTTGCAGAACGTGGTGCGTGACGCCCATGCCGAAGGCAAGCCGGTGAGTATCTGCGGTGAAATGGCCGGTGACCCGGCGGCGGCGGTGCTGTTGATGGCGATGGGCTTTGACAGCCTGTCAATGAACGCCACCAACTTGCCGAAAGTGAAATGGATGCTGCGCCAGATCAACCTGAGCCGGGCCAAGGAGCTGCTGGCGGAGTTGATGACCATCGACAACCCGCAAGTTATCCACAGCTCGCTGCAATTGGCGCTGAAAAACCTTGGGTTGGCGCGGATGATCAATCCGGCTTCGGCGAAGACCCTCTAAACCCTATGGCGAGGGGCTTTTGTGGCGAGGGGACAAGCCCCCTCGCCACAAAAGCCGTCCAGTTAAACGCGGAGTTCAACCTCACCCAGCTGCCCGCCATACGGTCCAAAGCTGCGCTCAACGATATGCCGCGTCCCATCGGCATTCACAATCAACGCCGTACTCGCCCGCGTCCCGTAACTGGGGCTGGCAATAAACACACTCGACAGCAAACTCTCAGTCGCCAAGCCCACGCCGGTATCTGGCAGGTCGGCAAAAGGCGCGGTCTGCGGGTCGCTCAGAATCCCCAGCAACGCTTCAGGTCGCGGATCTTCCAGCACTTCAGCCAGCGCCGCCTTGGCTTTCAGCAGCTTCGGCCACGGCGTATCCAGCCCGGCATTGGATAATCCATAAACTCCAGCCTTCAACCGAGTGGGGTCAGTGTCATTGGCGTTGTAATGCCACAACTCATCCTGCGTGCCGACCAACAGGTTAAACCCGGCATATTCAATCGATCTGCCGTTAACGTCGGCCAAATAGTCGTCAATCGGTAGCGAGCCACTGAGAAAGCGAGCCACCAGCTCGCCCCGGGATTTACGTGCTGGCGGCTGGTGCGGGTCACGAATATTGGTCAGCGCCGCAAAGCGTCCGTCCGCGCCAACCCCCAGCCAGGTGCCACCCGCCTCCTGATCCCGTCCGGCATAGACGTGCGGTGTATCCGGCCATTGGGCCAGCGGCAGGCTGGGCCGGGCATAGAATTCATCACGGTTGGCCGCGACGATCAGCGGCTGGGCATGGCCAGGCCGCCAGGCAAAAACAATCAGGCACATAAGGTGATCCCTTTGTGTTTTTCACCACTCTACCCACAGAACCGTCGGCTATCCATCGTATCCAGTTGGGCCGCATGCCTTCCTTCCGTTAACATGCCGGTCTGATTTTGGGAGCATCCATGGAATTTCTGCTGTATTTGCTGCTGGGCGCCTGTGCCGGCACGCTCGCCGGGTTATTCGGCGTGGGCGGCGGGATCATTATTGTGCCGGTGCTGGTATTCAGTTTCACCTTGCAGGGGTTCGATCCCTCGGTGCTGACTCACCTGGCGGTCGGCACGTCCCTGGCGTCAATCATCTTCACGTCGATTAATGCGGTACGCGAGCATCACCGACGCGGTGCGGTGCGTTGGCCGATTTTTGTGTGGATGGCGGTGGGGATTCTGCTGGGAGCGGGCCTTGGGGCGCTGACAGCGGAGGCGATTTCCGGGCCGCACTTGCAGAAGATCATTGGTGTGTTTGCCCTCGTGATTGCTCTGCAAATGACCTTGGAGCTTAAACCCAAGGCCAGTCGAACGGTGCCGGGCAAGTTCGGTCTGACCCTGGCGGGCGGTGTGATCGGCTGGTCTTCGGCGATTTTCGGCACGGGCGGCGGTTCGCTGACCGTGCCATTTTTGACCTGGCGTAGCGTGCCGATGCAGCAGGCGGTGGCCACCTCGTCGGCCTGCGGCTTGCCGATCGCCCTGGCCAGTGCATTAAGTTTCATGATTTTGGGCTGGCATGATCCGTTGCTGCCCGCTCATAGTCTCGGCTTTGTGTATCTGCCGGCGCTGCTGGGCATTGCCCTGACCAGCATGGTGGCAGCTCGCTTTGGCGCGCGGCTGGCGCATCGGTTGTCACCGCGTCTGCTCAAGCGATTGTTCGCCGGCTTGCTGTTTTGCGTGGGTTTGAACTTCTTGTTGTAAAAAAAGTGGCTGTAACGAAGGCTTAATCGCGCACCGGCATGGTCCGGCGCGTCATGACTAAATGTTTTAACGAGGAGTCGCAATGCTGCCTTACCCGCAGATCGACCCGGTGGCCCTGGCCATCGGTCCGCTGAAAATCCACTGGTACGGGTTGATGTACCTGATCGGTATCGGCGGTGCCTGGCTGCTGGCTTCCCGGCGCCTGAACCGTTTCGACCCGACCTGGACCAAGGAGAAGCTCTCCGATATGGTGTTCTGGATGTCGATGGGGGTCATCGTCGGCGGACGACTGGGGTATGTGCTGTTCTACGACCTGAGTGCCTACATCGCCAACCCGACCCTGATCTTCGAGGTGTGGAAGGGCGGCATGGCGTTCCACGGTGGGTTTATCGGCGTGATGATCGCGGCTTGGTGGTTTGGCCGGCGCAATGGCAAGTCGTTCTTCCAACTGATGGACTTTGTCGCACCGTTCGTGCCGATCGGCCTGGGCGCCGGGCGCATTGGTAACTTCATCAACGCCGAGTTGTGGGGCAAGCCGACCGACGTGCCGTGGGCCATGGTGTTCCCGCCGTTCAGCGACCCGGCACAACTGCCGCGCCACCCGTCGCAGCTGTACCAGTTCGCGCTGGAAGGTGTGGCGCTGTTCCTGATCCTCTACATCTTTTCGCGTAAACCACGCCCTACCATGGCGGTATCGGGCATGTTCGCGTTGTTCTACGGGATCTTCCGCTTTGTCGTCGAGTTAGTGCGGGTGCCGGATGCGCAGTTGGGCTACCTGGCGTGGGGTTGGGTGACCATGGGTCAGATTCTCAGCCTGCCGATGATCCTCGCCGGCCTGGGCATGCTGTGGTGGGCTTACAATCGCCCACAACCGATCAAGAACACCGCGCTTTAAATTCGAACGCCGAGGCTCAAGGGCCTCGGCTTCAACGATACAGGTACTGTCATGAAGCAATATCTCGACCTGGTTTCCCACGTCATCAAGAACGGCACCAAACAGGCCAACCGTACTGGCGTGAACACCATCAGCTTTCCCGGGGCGATGTTGCGCTTTGACCTGCAGGAAGGTTTCCCGGCGATCACCACCCGCAAGATGGCCTTCAAGTCGGCTATCGGCGAGATGTGCGGCTTCCTGCGTGGGGTGAACAACGCCGCCGAATTCCGCGCCCTGGGCTGCAAGGTCTGGGACCAGAACGCCAACGAAAACGCCCAGTGGCTGGCCAACCCGTTCCGCCAGGGCGACGACGACCTTGGCGAGATCTACGGCGTGCAATGGCGCAAATGGCCAGCGTACAAGCAGATCCCGCTGAGCAATCAGGCAGCGATCGAGCAAACACTGGCTCAGGGTTACCGTCAAATCGCTGAAGGCGAAGAAAACGGTCAGGCCTACGTGGTGCTGTACAAGGCCATCGACCAGATTCGCCAGTGCGTCGACACCATCATCAAGGACCCGGGCAGCCGCCGTATTCTGTTCCACGGCTGGAACTGCGCCCAGCTTGATGAGATGGCGCTGCCGCCGTGCCACCTGCTGTACCAGTTCCACCCGAATGTCGAGACCCGGGAAATCTCCCTGACCCTCTACATCCGCTCCAACGACCTGGGCCTGGGCACGCCGTTCAACCTGACCGAAGGCGCTGCGTTGCTGAGCCTGATCGGGCGCCTGACCGGCTACACGCCGCGCTGGTTCACCTATTTCATCGGTGATGCCCACGTCTACGAGAACCACCTGGACATGCTCAATGAGCAGCTCAAGCGCGAGCCGTTCGCCGCACCGAAGCTGGTGATCAGTGATCGCGTGCCGGAGTTTGCCAAGACCGGTGTGTACCAGCCTGAGTGGCTGGAGTTGATCGAACCGAGCGATTTCTCGCTGGAAGGTTACGAGCACCATGCGCCGATGACGGCGCCAATGGCGGTGTAACAAACAAGTCGATCTCTGTGGCGAGCGGGCTTGCCCGCGTTGGGGCGCGAAGCGGCCCTAAGTCAGCCGCCGCGATCAGTCAGTAAATCCGCAGTGGCCTTTATGGGCTGCTGCGCAGCCCAACGCGGGCAAGCCCGCTCGCCACAGAGGCGTTTTTAATGCCCGTGGCTTCTGCCCACATGGGAATGCTCCGCTTCACTCGCCGTCACCCCTCCGCTGACTTCCAGCCGCTGCAAAATCCCGCATTGATCGGCCTCCGGCCCTGCGCCACAGCGTTGGCGCAGGACGAGCAGTTGTTCCTGCAGCGCCATCAGTCCATCAATCCGCGCCTTGACGTGGTGGATGTGTTCGTCGATCAACGCATTGACGCTTTCGCACTGGTCCTGAGGACTGTCGCGCAAACCCAGCAGGCTGCGGATTTCTTCCAGGGTCATGTCCAGGCTGCGGCAGTTGCGGATGAAGGTCAGCCGCTCGGTGTGGGCCTGGGTGTACAGGCGATAGTTGCCGTCACTGCGCGCAGGCGGCGGCAGCAGGCCTTCTTTCTCGTAATAACGGATGGTTTCTACCTGGCAATCCGTCAGTTTTGCCAATTCGCCGATCTTCATCGCAGCAATCTCCAAAAGGGTGCTTGACCCTATAGTGGCTACAGGGTCTTTACTTGGCAACAGGCACCTTTACGGACGCGACCAATGAGCGATTCCATTCACACCCCAAACAAGGCCCATGCTGGCCACGATCACGATCACGATCACGATCACGATCACGATCACGATCACGATCACGATCACAGCCATGCCCATAGTCACGACCATGGTCATAGCCATGATCACGGCGCAAAGCTCAAGCCTGTGCAAAAGGAAAAGCACGACCATGCCAGCCATGGCGGTTCCTGCTGCTCCAGCGATGCTGCGCCTGCGCTGGTAAAGCTGACCGAAGCCCCCACTGCGGGCTCGCGGCTGAGCACCTTCCGTATCGAAGCCATGGACTGCCCCACCGAGCAAACGCTGATCCAGAACAAACTGGGCAAGCTCGCCGGTGTGCAGCAACTGGAATTCAACCTGATCAACCGTATCCTCGGCGTGACCCATGATCTGCCGAGCACTGCGCCGATCATCGAGGCCATCAAATCCATCGGCATGCAGGCCGACCCAATCGAAGAGGGCGTGGCACCGGCCGCGCCGCCTGCGAAGAAGCACTGGTGGCCGCTCGCCCTGTCCGGCATCGGCGCCCTGGGTGCCGAAGTGCTGCACTTCACCAACGCCGCCCCTACGTGGGTGATTGCCCTGGTGGCGCTGGTGTCGATCTTCAGCGGCGGCCTCACCACGTACAAGAAGGGCTGGATTGCCCTGAAAAACCTTAACCTGAACATCAATGCCCTGATGAGCATCGCCGTGACCGGCGCGATCCTTATCGGCCAGTGGCCCGAAGCGGCGATGGTGATGTTCCTGTTTACTGTGGCTGAGCTGATCGAGGCCAAGTCCCTCGACCGTGCACGCAACGCCATCAGTGGCCTGATGCAGATGACGCCGGAACAGGCCACGGTTCGCCAGGCCGATGGAAGCTGGGCTGAACAGGACGCCAAAACCATCGAACTGGGTGCCATCGTGCGGGTTCGTCCCGGCGAGCGCATTGGCCTGGACGGTGAAGTCACCTCCGGCCAGTCCACCATCGACCAGGCGCCGATTACCGGTGAAAGCCTGCCGATCGAAAAGACCGTGGGCGATAAAGTCTTCGCCGGCACCATCAACCAGGCCGGGTCCCTGGAGTACAAAGTCACGGCGGCGGCCAACAACTCCACCCTGGCGCGGATCATCCACGCCGTGGAGCAGGCTCAGGGTTCGCGAGCACCGACCCAGCGGTTTGTCGACAGCTTCTCCAAAATCTACACCCCGGCAGTATTTCTCTTCGCCTTGGGCGTGGCGCTGATCCCACCGCTGTTCATGGCGGGCGCCTGGTTCGACTGGATCTACCGTGCACTGGTGCTGCTGGTGGTTGCTTGCCCGTGTGCGCTGGTGATTTCCACTCCGGTGACCATCGTCAGCGGCCTGGCTGCTGCCGCTCGCAAGGGCATCCTGATCAAAGGCGGTGTGTACCTGGAGGGCGGTTACAAGCTCGACTACCTGGCCTTGGACAAGACCGGCACCATCACCCACGGCAAACCGGTGCAAACCGATTACCTGGCGCTGTTCCCCAACGTTGCAGACATGGCGCCGGCCCTGGCTGCGAGCCTGGCGGCGCGTTCCGATCACCCGGTGTCCCTGGCTATCGCTAATGCGGCTGTGGATAAGAAGCTGCCGGTGCACGCTGTGGATAACTTCGAGGCCCTGACCGGTCGCGGTGTGCGTGGCGACATCAACGGCGAAACCTACTATTTGGGCAACCACCGTCTGGTGGAAGACCTGAACCTGTGCTCGCAAGCCCTGGAAGAAAAACTCTTCGCCCTGGAAAAACAAGGCAAGTCCGTGGTCCTGCTGCTGGACAAGTCCGGCCCGATGGCACTGTTCGCCGTAGCGGACACCGTCAAAGACAGCAGCCGCGAAGCCATCCAGCAGTTGCATGACCTGGGCATCAAGACCCTGATGCTCACGGGTGACAATACCCACACCGCTCAGGCGATTGCGGCCCAGGTCGGCATCGATCAGGCCCAGGGCGACCTGTTGCCTACCGACAAGCTGCAAGCCATCGAAACCCTCTACGGCAAGGGCTACCGTGTCGGCATGGTCGGCGACGGCATCAACGACGCCCCAGCCCTGGCCCGTGCCGAGATCGGTTTTGCCATGGCGGCAGCCGGTACCGACACCGCCATCGAGACCGCCGATGTGGCGTTGATGGACGATGACCTGCGCAAGATTCCGGCATTCATTCGGTTGTCGCGGCAAACGTCGAGTATCCTCAAGCAGAACATCGCCTTGGCGCTGGTGATCAAGGCGATCTTCCTTGCCGTCACCTTCCTGGGCATGGCCACCATGTGGATGGCGGTGTTCGCCGACATGGGCGTGAGCCTGCTGGTGGTATTCAATGGTCTGCGCCTATTGCGCAAATAGTCGATGAGAGGGTGGTGTGCTGAGTGCCGAGCTGAAGGCGTTTTACATGGTCGCCCGCCTGGGCAGCATTACCCAGGCGGCGAAAAAGCTCGGCCTGAGCCAACCCACGGTGACCACCCAGATTCGTCACTTGGAAAGCCAATACTCGGTTGAGCTGTTCTACCGAGGCGGCCGCCGCCTCACCGTCAGCGACGAAGGCGCGCGGTTGCTGCCGATGGTCAAGGCGCTGTTGCAGCAGGAAAGCGATATTGAGTTTTTCCTGCGCAACAGTGGCCAGGTCCAGGGCGCGTTAAGAATTGCGGCGACAGCGCCGTATTACATCCTCGACTTGGTCAAGACCTTCCGCGAACGGCTGCCCCATGTCGAAGTGTCGGTGGAAATCGGCAATTCCCAGCAGGTGCTGGAAGCATTGGACGAATACCGGGTCGATGTCGCCGCTTCGTCGCAACTGCTGGAGGATCCACGCCTGATTCGTCGTGTGTTGGGCATGGACCCACTGGTACTGGCGGTGCATCGCAATCATCCGCTGGCGTCGCTCGACCATGTGTCGTTGAACGCCCTCGCCGGGCACACCTTGCTGATGCGCGAGCCGGGCTCCACCACACGCCGGCTGACCGAAGAAATGTTGCAGGGCGCAGGCGTGAGCTACGGGCCGCTGCTGGAGATTGGCAGTCGGGAGTCGATCCGGGAGGCGGTGTTGCGCAACATCGGCATCAGCATCATTGCCCGCCAGGAAGTGCCCCATGACCCGCAGTTGCGGGTGCTGAGCATCGAAAATGCACCGCAGATTCCCGAGTATTTGTACTGCCTCAAAGAGCGCAAAGGCGCGCGATTACCGGCGGCGTTTCTGGGGTTGGCGCAGGAAATGTCGCCGCTCTGAAGGCCATTCTCGAGCAAGTCGAATCGTCGCACCGCCGCTCCCACACTTGACCGAGTTCGACCTTTGGAATGCGGTCAAATGTGGGAGCGGCGGTGCGACGATTCGACTTGCTCGCGAAAGCGGTAGGCCTATCACCATCCCCCTACAGTCCTACCCAAATCCACCAATACCACTATCGCCCAGTTTTGCCTCCCTGCCACACAAGGGACGCATTCACTCCCTAGGATGGCCTTCATCAGTTCGATGAGGTGCCTCCATGAACACAGCCCTGACCAATCCCGGCGCTCCGATGAAGGTGCGCGGCGTGCAGAAACGCTTCGGCGCGTTTACCGCACTGGACAACGTATCCCTCGATGTCGCTGCGGGCGAACTGGTGTGCCTGCTGGGCCCGTC
The DNA here is from genome assembly GCF_012935695.1 of Pseudomonas sp. ADAK18. Taxonomy (NCBI): domain Bacteria; kingdom Pseudomonadati; phylum Pseudomonadota; class Gammaproteobacteria; order Pseudomonadales; family Pseudomonadaceae; genus Pseudomonas; species Pseudomonas sp. ADAK18. Next base: position 5,262,533 of record NZ_CP052859.1, on the reverse strand, counting down.
CGGCTGCGGCAAGACCACCTTGCTGCGTTGCATCGCCGGCCTGGAACGTCAGGACAGCGGCGAGTTATACCTGGGTGATCGCGACGTTTCCCTACTGGCACCTCAGGCTCGGGACTACGGCATTCTGTTCCAGTCCTACGCCCTGTTTCCCAACCTCACTGTAGAAGCCAACATCGGCTACGGTTTGACCGGCAGCGGCCGCGATGAAGTGCGCAAGCGCGTCGGGCAAATGCTGGAGCTGGTCGGCCTGCTCGGCAGCGAAAAGAAATACCCCGGCCAACTGTCCGGCGGTCAGCAGCAGCGAGTCGCGCTGGCCCGTGCGCTGGCACCGGCACCGTCGTTGTTGCTGCTGGACGAGCCGATGTCTGCCCTCGACGCCCGCGTCCGCGAGCACCTGTGCACCGAGCTGCGTCAACTGCAGCGCCGCCTGGGCATCACCACGTTGATGGTCACCCACAACCAGGACGAGGCTATGCTGATGGCCGACCGCATTGCCGTGATGAACAACGGCAAGGTCGAGCAGTACGCTACGCCCCAGGAAATCTACGATCGCCCGGCCACGCCGTTCGTGGCCGAGTTTGTGGGCCAGGGCAACTGGCTGCCGTTCAGCCGCAACAGTGACAGCCACGCCCAGGTCGGCGGGATGAACATGCGCTTGGCCGATAACGCCAACAAGGCTGCCTCAGGCCGCTTGTTCTGCCGCCCGGAAGCCATCAGCGTCAATCCGCCGGTGCATGAAGAAAACCTGTTCCCAGCCAAGGTCCGTGAGATCACCTTTCTCGGCAATCGCTGCCGCATGAGTTTTGAGTTGGACCAATTGCCCGGCCATCCGCTGTTGGCGGAGCTGGCACCGGAAGCCATGCCACGCCTGGGCGCCCAAGACATCTGGGTCGCGCTGCCGCCCCGCAGCTTGCAGGTGTTTGCCTGAGATGCCTGCCGACATGACGCTGCCGATACCCGATAACGTGGCTCGCCAGGTTTCCCGTGCCGAACTCGGCGACCGTATTTTCGTAGTGGGCGGCAAGCTGGTGTGGTTGCTTCTGCTGGGCATCGCCGTGTTGCTGCCGCTGCTGGCGATCTTCTGGCGCGGCTTCAGCAGCGAAGACGGGCAGGGCGGTGGCCTGGTCGCTGCAAAAGAACTGGTGACCAGCGACAACTTCCACTGGTTGCTGGGCAACAGCCTGAAGGTTTCCCTCAGCGTTGCCGCTATCGTCGTACCGCTGGCCTACCTGTTTGCCTACGCCCTGCAACGCACACTGATTCCTGGAAAAGCCATCTGGCGTGGCATGTCGTTGCTGCCGTTGATGGCGCCTTCGATGCTGCCGGGGATCGCACTGGTCTATCTGTTCGGCAACCAGGGCATGCTGCGCGGCTTGCTGTCAGACAACATCTACGGTTTCTGGGGCATCGTCCTCGGTGAAGTGATCTACACCTTTCCCCATGCGCTGATGATCCTGCTGTCGGCGTTGTCCCTGGCAGATGCACGGCTGTTTGATGCCGCGTCGAGCATGGGCGCAAGCCCGGCCCGGGCGTTTCGCAGCATCACCTGGCCGGCGACGCGCCAGGCAGTATTCGCCGCGTTTTGCTTGGTGTTCACCCTGACCATCACCGACTTCGGTGTGCCCGTGGTGGTGGGTGGCGATTACCAAGTGTTGGCGCTGGAAGCCTACAAAGCGGTGGTCGGCCAACAACAATTCGGTCGAGGCGCCTTGATTGGCATGGTCCTGTTGTTGCCGGCGTTGTTCAGCTTTGCTGTGGATGCCTGGCTGCGCCGTCGTCACGGCGACTCCATGAGCGGCCGCGCCCAAGTCTTCCAACCCGCACCATCGCGACTGCGGGATGGGTGCTACCTGGCCATCGTGCTGCTGATCTGCGCGGTACTGTTGCTGGTGTTCGGCATGGCCGTTTATTCGTCGGTGGTGAAGTTCTGGCCTTACAACCTGTCGCTGTCGCTGAACCACTATCAGTTCAACGACACGGCAGGCGGCGGCTGGCTGGCCTATCGCAACAGCCTGACCATGGCGTTGTGCACGGCGTTGATCGGCAGTGTGCTGATCTTCACTGGCGCCTACCTGATGGAAAAAACCAAGGGCCAGCGTGGCCTGAACCTGGCGCTGCGCATGCTCAGCTTCGTACCGATGGCTGTGCCGGGGTTGGTGCTGGGCCTGGGCTACGTGTTCTTTTTCAACCTCAACGGCAACCCGCTGCATGTGTTGTACGGGACCATGACGCTGTTGGTGGTGTGCACCATTGCGCACTATTTGACCACCGCACAGATGACCGCCACCACGGCCCTGCGCCAGCTGGACGCTGAGTTCGAAGCTGCCGCACTGTCCCTCAAGGCGCCGCTGTACCGCCACTATCTGCGGGTCACCGTGCCGATCTGCCTGCCAGCGTTGCTGGACATCGTGCGCTACCTGTTCGTCTCGGCGATGACCACCGTTTCGGCGGCGATCTTCCTCTACAGCCCCGACACCATCCTCGCTGCTGTTGCCGTGCTGAACATGGACGATGCCGGCAATGTTGGCGGAGCGGCAGCCATGTCGACCCTGATTCTGTTTACCTCGGCGGGTGTGTCCCTAGTGCTGGCCTGGGCATCACGCGGTTTGTTGCGTCGCTCCCAAGCCTGGCGCACCACCGCCCCCGGCCAATAAATCTGCCCCACAACCATAAAGGAACTGCACCATGTTCAAGCCCCTGGCGTTAGCCGCTGCTGTGCTCACTGCGTTCAGCCTGAATGCCTATGCCGCAAAAACCGAGTTGACCGTGTACACGGCCCTCGAAGCCGAGCAGTTGAAGACTTACAAGCAAGCCTTCGAAAAGGCTAACCCGGACGTGGAAATCAAATGGGTGCGCGATTCCACCGGGATCATCACCGCCAAGCTGCTGGCCGAGAAAGCCCGCCCGCAAGCGGATGCTGTCTGGGGCCTGGCTGCTTCCAGCCTGGCGATCCTCGACCAGCAAGGCATGCTGCAAAGCTATGCGCCGAAAGACCTGGACAAGATCGGCGCGAATTACCGTGACGTCGCCAATCCGCCAGCTTGGGTCGGCATGGACGTGTGGGCTGCGACTATCTGCTTCAACACCATCGAGGCCGAAAAACAGGGCCTGACCAAACCGGGGAGCTGGCAAGACCTGACCAAGCCTGAATACAAAGGCAAGATCGTCATGCCGAACCCGGCGTCGTCCGGCACCGGCTTCCTCGATGTCAGCGCCTGGTTGCAGACCTTCGGTGAGAAGCAGGGCTGGGAGTACATGGACGCACTGCACCAGAACATCGGCCAGTACGTTCACTCCGGTTCCAAGCCGTGCAAGTTGGCGGCATCCGGTGAATTCCCGATCGGTATTTCCTTTGAGTACCCGGCGGTACAACTGAAGCGCCAGGGCGCGCCGCTGGACATCGTGTTGCCGAAAGAAGGCCTGGGCTGGGAAATCGAAGCCACCGCTGTCATCAAGGGCACCGCCCACGAGGAGGCGGCGAAAAAACTGGCTGACTTCTCCGCGAGCCCGGCCGCGATGGAGCTCTACAAGGAAAACTTTGCGGTCCTGGCACAGCCGGGCATTGCCAAGCCGCAGACCGAATTGCCGGCGGACTATGAGCAACGGCTGATCAAGAACGACTTCGCCTGGGCCTCGAAAAACCGCGACAGCATCCTGACGGAATGGCGCAAGCGCTATGACGGCAAGTCGGAGAAGGTGGCCGGTCAGTAAGATTTTCGTTTGGGCTGATGGCCTCATCGCGGGCAAGCCCGGCTCCCACATTCGACCGAGTTCTACCTTTGAAATGAGGTCAAGTGTGGGAGCGGGCTTGCTCGCGATAGCGGTCTCGAATTCAGGAAACATCTCCATGACACACCACAGCGACCTACTGATCATCGGCGCCGGCATCCTCGGCCTGTCCCACGCCTACGCCGCCGCCAAGCGTGGCCTCAAGGTCAAGGTATTCGAACGCAGCGCTACGCCGTTGGGCGCCTCGGTGCGCAACTTCGGCCAGGCGCTGGTCACCGGCCAGCCGCCTGGAACCATGCTCAATCTGGCCCGTGAAAGCCGCGACATCTGGGCTCAGTGGGCGCAGCTTTCGGGCCTGCAACTCAAGTGCAATGGGTCCTACCTGTTCGCCCGCAACGAAGCGGAAGAACACCTGTTGGAAGCCTTTTGTGCCGGACGTGCGCAGGAGCACGACTATCGCGTCGAGCTGCTCCAGGGCACGGCAATGAACGACCTGTACGGCGGCCAATTCTGCCACCACCGCGCCGCACTCCACGGCCTGGACGATCAACAGGTGTATTCCCGCGAGGCCATCCCCGCACTGATCAACTACCTGTGTCGCGAGCTCAAAGTGGAGTTTCACTTCTCCACCCTGGTGCGTGACATCGAACCCGGCCAGTTGCACAGCACCGCCGGCAGCTTTCGCGGCGAGCAGATCATTGTCTGCTCCGGGCACGACTACCAGACGCTGCTGGCCGAGCAGATCGCCGAACTCAGTCCGCAGATCTGCCGGCTGCAAATGCTGCGCGCCAGGCCGCAGGTAAATTTGAATCTGCAACACGCGCTGTTGACCGGCCTCAGTTGCGTGCATTACGGCGCCTTTGCCGACTTGCCGGAAGCGGCGCCGGTGCAGGCGCAAATCCTGCGGGACGCACCGCACCTGCACGAAAATGGCATCCACCTGCTGATCAGCCCCACGCCGTATGGCGAGTTGATCATTGGCGATTCCCACCATTACGGCAGCGATCCCTCACCGTTCAACGCAGAGCAAGTGGACGACTGGATGATTGAGTTGGCCGAGCAGACGTTGGGTTGCAAGATACAAGTCACGCAGCGTTGGCAGGGCGTCTATGGTTCCCGTGGGCCGGGGCCGTTTTCCTTCCTGCGGGCGGCGCCGGGTGTGAGTGTCGCGCTGATGCACACGGGCGTGGGCATGAGCGTCGGGCCGGCGATGGCCGAGAACAATATCGCGCAACTGTTGGGGGAGAAGTAATGAGCACTGAACAGGTGATCGCTGAGGTGTTTGGCTTGTACGAGCAACATGGCGCCGCCGATTACATTGGCGAACCGGTGTCGCAGATCGAGCACATGTCCCAGGCTGCGCAGTTGGCCATGGCGGAAGGTTTCGATGATGAAGTGGTGCTGGCGGCGTTCTTCCACGACATCGGGCATATCTGCGGCCAGGGTGGCGAGAACATGGGGGGCTACGGTGTGGTCAGCCATGAACGGCTAGGGGCTGACTATCTACGTCGGGCCGGTTTCAGCGAGCGGATGGCAAAGCTGGTGGAATACCACGTCCAGGCCAAGCGCTACCTGACTTTCAGCCAGCCGGATTACTACGCCCGATTGAGTGAGGCCAGTCGTCGCACCCTGGGTTATCAGGGCGGGGTGATGAGCGCGGACGAGGCGCGGGCGTTCGAGCAGGATCCGCTGTGCACCGTCAGTTTGCGCATGCGCCATTGGGATGAGCAGGCCAAGGAAATGCACGTGCCGGTGCTCGACCTCGATGTTTTGAAGGCCAAGGCCCGGCAGTTATTGGCGGCTTAGGTTTCGTCCAGGCGCAGGGCCAGGGCTTCGATCTGTTCCTGGCGTTCGGCCTGGCTCAGTTTCGGGTGCGGATTAAGGGACGACCATTGCGGATGGGCCCGCGCCTTGTTCAGCGCTTCCGGCAACTTGCCCTCGCGCCAAGTCTTGTCCTGAGGTGTGTCGACCTTGATGCTGTGCATGGCCGCGTGGCCGCGCAGGTTCAGGGCTTTGAGCAGTTGCCGTTGGCGCAAGGCCAACAGGCGTAGCACGCTGTCGTCGACGGTCAGCTCGCGCTGGCCTTTGATCTTGCCCAGCAAACGGCTGCCGTAGCTACGGGCGGTTTGCAGGGCGCCACCGGCGATCGCGCCGGCCAGGGCCGCCGCGCCCAAGGTCAGGCCGCCCACCAGTAAGTCGACACCGGCACCCGCCGCTGCGCCCGCCGCAATCCCGCTACCCACCCGCACGCCCAATTGCTTGAGGGTTTCCGGGTTGAACAAGTCATCGCCCCAGCGCCCGTCCAGCAGCGGCAAATCGCTGGCGGCAGCGTCTTGCGGGCGAAAGCCGAATAGCTTGAGCAAGGCTTCGACACAACGTTGTTCCCGCTGACGCACGGCTTTGCGCAGTTCACTGATGGCTTGCTGTTCGGCCTCTGCCTCGCTGACCACACTGCGTCGGCAGGCGGCGCAGTCCACCAGCAGCTCAGCAATCAGGCGTGCGGCGCTTTGCTGGCGGGCCTGGCGTTGGGCTTCCTGGTCGAGGATCAACCGTTCCAGTTGCCCACGGGAGTTTTCCAGCAGCAGCGCGAGGCTTTCATAGAGTCGGCGCTCGCCGTCTTCCGGCGGTGCCACGCTGTCGAAACGCACCAAAGCATGCAGGCCAAGGCGGGCCAGGGCTTCGCGCCAGTCCGGTTCACGGTGGTCGCTGCTGCTGACAAAGTTGAGCACCGGCAGCAGTGGCTTGCCGCAACTGGCGAGCACTTGTAACTCGTCGCGGTACTTGGCCAGCACCGGTTCGCGGGCGTCGATGACATAGAGGCCAGCGTCGCAAGCCAGCAGTTGGCGCAGGACTTTGGCTTCCTGCTCGAAACGCTGCCGGGCTTCGCTGCCTTCCAGAAACCGCGCCAGCCGTGCCGGGCCATCGAGGCGCTCGCCGGGGCGATCCAGGCGCTCGAGGTAGTCGAGCAGGGCGATGGCGTCTTCCAGGCCGGGTGTGTCGTACAGTTCCAACAGGGCTTCGCCGTCCACCGACAGGCGCGCACCTTCGACATGCCGGGTGGTGCTGGGACGATGGGAGACTTCGCCAAAGCCCACGTCCCGGGTCAGGGTGCGTAGCAGCGAGGTCTTGCCGACGTTGGTGTGGCCGACTACGGCGAGTTTCAGCGGTTTAGTCATGGCCCGTCTCCAACCAGTTCAGCGGCGCACAATCGGCGAACGGCAGTTCAAGCTGTTGCAACGCGGTGTGCCAGTCGCCGAGGCGTTCAGCGTCCAGGGCCTGGCCGGCGGGCGCTTGCAGCAACCAGACGCGCGTGGCTGTGGCGCTACGGGCCAGTTCGGCAATCAGCGCCAGGCTACCGCGATCCGGCGAGCGACGCGGGTCGCAGGCAATGGCCAGCCGCGCGGGTGGAAAGCGGGTCAGTTGTTCCAGCAGTTTGTTGCGCGATTCGCGGCTATCGAGGATGCCGGCGTCTTTGATGGAGGCCGGCAGCTTTGGTGGCCAGGGACGTTGGTCGTCCAGTTCGATGGCTACCAGTAAGGCACCGTCGCTTTCCAGCTCGCTGACGCCACCTTCGACGTGATGCAGTTGCTCAGGTGCAGCGTCGTTGACGCCAAGCCGTTCACTGCTGGGCATCAACCGTTCACGCAGTGCGCTGTAGCCGGGCAGGTTAAGGTCCAGGTGTAAACCTGCGCGCCCGCGTTTCCAGCGCCATAGGCACAGCAGGGCGAGGATCAACCGAGGCAGGATGCCGTAGACCAGCAGCACACCGACGAGCCAGGCAGCCCAGGCCTGGCGGGCACTTTCGATATTCAGGGCCGAGTCGCCGCTGGCGCGGATCATTTCGACGGTGGGCACGTTAAAGCCCAACAGCGCGGGCAGGGTGCCGAGGGTTTGGGTCACACTGACAAAGGTGTCGGCCCCCAGGATGGTGGTTTCCCAGACAAAGCCGTAGCGCCGGGTGGCCAGCAGTGTCAGCAGGATCACCATCGCGCTGAGCAAGGCCAGCAGCCACAGGCTGTTGACCAGGATGCCGACGGCCCAGCGATTGAGTTTCTGACGTTGCAGCAATAGCAGCAGCGCCGGGGCCAGTTGCGCAGCCTTGGCGTCACGGGCGAGTTTTTCACTGAGCCACAACCACAGGCGGCCAAGGCTGGCGCTGTGCTCGCCGGCAAACACCAGGCCCAAGGCCCAGCTCAACAACAGGATCAGGTTCAAGCCCAGCAGACTGCCCAGGGCCCAGAACACATTCACCGGCGTCAGGCCGTTGCCCAACGCCGCAAAAGCCAGGCCGGCACCACTGACGATGGCGACCACCGCCAGCAGGATCAACGCCAACCGCGCGCCTTGCAGCCAGCGGCCGAGGGCGGCGCTCAGGCCATCACGCTCGGCCAGCCACAGGGCGCGGTTTTGAATGCGCGTTGGCAGGTCGCCGCCAGTGCTGCGGGCCTGGCGATTGGCTTCCTGGTCTTCGAGCGGGCCTGCGTGTTCCTCGCGCAGGCGCACGGTTTCTGTCAGCCAGAGTTTTTGCAGGGGGTTCAGTGCAGTCACGCGCCGTCCTGTTGAGCAAGTGAGGTTGGAGCATAACCGCTGGAGCGCCGGTTGGGGTATGCCGCCCGCGCCTCTGGTATTCTCGTCGCCATGAAAAAAACTCTCCCTTTAAGCCTGATCGCAGCCCTCGGTGAAAACCGCGTGATCGGCGTCGACAACAGCATGCCCTGGCACTTGCCGGGGGATTTCAAGTATTTCAAGGCCACCACACTGGGCAAGCCGATCATCATGGGGCGCAAGACCTGGGATTCTCTCGGTCGACCGTTGCCGGGTCGCTTGAATATTGTGGTCAGCCGTCAGACCGATCTGACGCTCGAAGGTGCGGAAGTTTTTCCGTCCCTTGATACGGCGGTGGAGCGTGCGGAGGAATGGGCAAAGGCCCAGGGCGCTGATGAGCTGATGCTGATCGGCGGCGCGCAGTTGTATGCGCAAGGCTTGGAGCAGGCGGATCGCCTGTATTTGACGCGGGTAGCGTTGAGCCCGGAGGGGGATGCGTGGTTTCCCGAGTTTGATTTGAACCAGTGGAAGCTAGTGTCGAACGTCGAGAACCCGGCGGAAGGGGATAAGCCGGCGTACAGCTTTGAGGTTTGGGAAAAAGCCTGAAGCATCGCCGACAAATCCGGCTTGCAAAAGAGGGCCTCCTGCGCCACTGTAATGACTAATGTCATTACAGTGAGGGCTACCCAATGGCCTCTATCAATGTTCGTATCGACGACGATCTTAAAGCCCGCGCTTATCATGAGCTGGAAAAGCTAGGCGTAACCCCTTCTGAATTGATGCGCCAAGCCTTGCAGTACGTGGCTGAACGCGGCCAATTGCCTTTTAAACCTGTTCTGATGACTGAGGAAGACGAAGCTTTGTTGGCCACGGTTCGGGAGCGGCTGGCGGCTCCTCAGCGGGTGAAGGTCTCACTGGATGACCTATAACCTTGAGTTTGATGCACGGTCCTTAAAGGAGTGGCACAAACTTGGGGATACTGTTCGTCAACAGTTCAAGAAGAAGCTGGTTGAGATCCTGATCCAGCCACGCATTGAGGCGAACCGTCTCCATGGCTTACCTGATTGCTATAAAATCAAGCTTCACAGCAGTGGCTATCGGTTGGTCTATCAAGTGATTGATCAGGAGGTCACGGTGTTTGTTGTGGCTGTCAATAAGCGTGAACGTGACGAGGTGTATCGTAAAGCTACTGATCGCTTGAGTTAGCAGGGAGCAAGCTCCCTGCCACAGGGCAGGCTTAGTTAAACCTGCGCCAACTCTGCATGCTCATCCGCATTCAGCAACTCTTTGTCCGTCTGCTGCATGATCTGGCTGGTAATCGCCCCGGCGGTCATCGAACCATTCACGTTCAACGCTGTGCGGCCCATGTCGATCAGCGGCTCTACCGAAATCAGCAGCGCCACCAGTGACACGGGCAAGCCCATGGCCGGCAGCACGATCAGCGCGGCAAACGTCGCACCGCCGCCTACGCCGGCCACACCGGCCGAACTCAGGGTCACAATCGCCACCAGTGTCGCGATCCACAGCGGATCCAGCGGGTTGATGCCCACGGTCGGCGCGACCATCACCGCCAACATCGCCGGGTACAGGCCTGCGCAACCGTTCTGGCCAATCGTTGCGCCAAACGAGGCGGCAAAGCCGGCGATGGACTGCGGAATGCCCAGGCGACGGGTCTGCGCTTCAATGCTCAGCGGGATGCTTGCCGCGCTGGAGCGGCTGGTGAAGGCAAACGTCAGCACTGGCCACACTTTGCGGAAAAACCGCAGCGGGTTGATCCCGGCCAGGGACAGCAACAGGCCGTGGACTACAAACATCAGCCCCAGGGCCAGGTAGGACACCACCACAAAACTGCCGAGCTTGATGATGTCTTGCAAGTTGGAGCTGGCGACCACTTTGGTCATCAATGCCAGCACGCCGTACGGGGTCAGCTTCATCACCAGGCGCACCAGGCGCATCACCCAGGCTTGCAGGGTGTCGATGGCGTTGAGCACTTTCTGGCCTTTTTCCACGTCATCCTTGAGCAGTTGCAGCGCGGCAACCCCGAGGAAGGCGGCGAATATCACCACACTGATGATCGATGTCGGTTTGGCGCGGGCCAGGTCGGCGAACGGGTTTTGCGGGATGAACGACAGCAGCAACTGCGGCACATTCAGGTCGGCGACCTTGCCGGCGTAATCATTCTGGATCACTTGCAGGCGGGCCATTTCCTGGGTGCCAGCCACCAAACCTTCGGCGGTGAGGCCGAACAGGTTGGTCAGGCCGATACCGATCAGCGCCGCAATTGCCGTGGTGAACAGCAGCGTGCCGATGGTCAGGAAGCTGATCTTGCCCAGGGACGAGGCGTTATGCAGGCGGGCCACGGCGCTGAGGATCGAAGCGAACACCAGCGGGATCACGATCATCTGCAGCAACTGCACATAACCATTGCCCACCAGGTCGAACCAACCAATGGAGGCCTTGAGCACCGGGTTTCCGGCACCGTAGATGGCGTGCAGGACCACACCAAAAATCACGCCGAGTACCAGAGCAAACAAGACCTTCTTGGCCAGGCTCCAGTTAGTACGGCGGGTCTGTGCCAGGCCCAGCAATAGGGCCACGAACACCAGCAAATTGAGAATCAGGGGCAGATTCATTGAAACTCCAAGGATGGCTGCCAATCGCTTTAACCTGCGATTGTGAACCGGAAAGCCTAACAGCTTGAAATATATTGATTTAATACCGTTATGGAATGGCGACTGTCGTTTTTGGAATAAGAGAATGGCGCGCAGGCATACGGCACTGGCGGAATCAGAACGAAAGCGGTCGTGCTCGGACGATAACTGTCACAGAGATTTGTTAGCGTCGATATCTTTCACTCAGGGAGAAAACGCACATGAAGCTCGCACCGAGATTGTTTGCCGCCGCGCTGTGCCTGGGCCTTGCCGGTCAGGTCCTGGCCGCCACCGAGTTGAAACACTGGCCGGCGCCCGCCGCCAAGCAACTGGATGCGATGATCGCCGCCAACGCCAACAAGGGTAACTTCGCGGTGTTCGACATGGACAACACCAGTTACCGCTACGACCTTGAAGAGTCCTTGCTGCCTTACCTGGAAAACAAGGGCCTGATCACCCGCGACACGATGGACCCTTCCCTGAAGCTGATACCGTTCAAAGACACCGCCGACCACAAGGAAAGCCTGTTCAGCTACTACTACCGCCTCTGCGAAGTCGACGACATGGTCTGCTACCCATGGGTCGCGCAGATTTTTTCCGGCTTCACCCTCAAGGAACTCAAGGGCTACGTCGATGAGCTGATGGCATCTGGCAAGCCGGTGCCTGTCACCTACTACGAAGGCGACGTGGTGAAGAACATGGAGGTCCAGCCGCCGAAAGTCTTCACCGGCCAGGCTGAGCTATTCAACAAGCTGATGGAGAACGGCATCGAGGTCTATGTGATGACCGCCGCCTCCGAGGAGCTGGTGCGTATGGTCGCTGCCGATCCGAAGTACGGCTACAACGTCAAACCCGAGAACGTCATCGGCGTGAGCACCTTGCTCAAGGACCGCAAGACCGGCGAACTGACCACTGCCCGCAAGCAAATTACCGCCGGCAAGTATGACGAGAAAGCCAACCTCGGCCTGGAGCTGACTCCTTACCTGTGGACCCCGGCGACCTGGATGGCCGGCAAGCACGCGGCAATCCTCACCTACATCGACGAATGGAAAAAGCCGGTAATCGTTGGTGGCGACACACCGACCAGTGACGGCTACATGCTGTTCCACGATGTCGACGTGGCCAAGGGCGGTATTCACTTGTGGGTCAACCGCAAGGACAAGTACATGACCCAGCTAAATGGCATGATGGCCAAGCACGCTGCGGCTCAGGCGAAGGAAGGGTTGCCGGTGACGGCGGATAAAAACTGGGTGATCGTCAAGCCGGATGAGATCCAGTAAGACCGAGTCGCCTGCTTCGCGAGTAAACCCGCTCCCACAGTTTTGATCTTCGGTGTTCTGGGGGGTTTATCCAGGCAAAAAATGCCCCGCACTTGGCGGGGCATTTTTATGGGAGCCGCTACGGCTTACAGCCCGTCCAGCATCGCCTTGTTACGTACCGCACCTTTGTCGGCACTGGTGGCCAACAGCGCGTACGCCTTCAGCGCGGTGGTGACTTTGCGCGGACGTTTCTCCACCGGCTTCCAACCTTTCTTGTCTTGCTCGACCCGGCGTGCGGCCAATTCTTCATCGCTGACCAACAGGTTGATCGAGCGGTTCGGGATGTCGATCAGCACTTTGTCGCCATCCTGCACCAGGCCAATGGCGCCACCGGCAGCGGCTTCTGGCGAAGCGTGGCCGATGGACAGGCCGGAAGTGCCACCGGAGAAGCGACCATCGGTCAGCAGGGCGCAGGCTTTGCCCAGGCCCTTGGATTTCAGGTACGACGTCGGGTAGAGCATTTCCTGCATGCCCGGGCCGCCTTTCGGGCCTTCGTAGCGGATGATCACGATGTCGCCTTCTTTGACTTCATCGGCGAGGATGCCGCGCACCGAGCTGTCCTGGCTTTCGTAGATCTTGGCGCGACCTTCGAAGACGTGGATCGACTCGTCCACGCCCGCGGTTTTCACTACGCAGCCGTCGAGGGCAATGTTGCCGTACAGCACGGCCAGGCCGCCTTCTTGGGAGTAGGCGTGCTCGACACTGCGGATGCAGCCGTTTTCACGGTCGTCGTCCAGGGTTTCCCAACGGGTCGACTGGCTGAACGCCGTCTGCGTCGGGATGCCGGCCGGGCCTGCCTTGAAGAAGGTGTGCACGGCTTCGTCGTCAGTCTGGGTGATGTCCCATTTGGCGATGCCTTCGGCCAGGGATTTGCTGTGCACAGTCGGCAGGTCGGTGTGCAGCAGGCCGCCACGGGCCAGGGAGCCGAGGATCGAGAAGATCCCGCCGGCACGGTGCACGTCTTCCATGTGGTACTTCTGGATGTTCGGCGCAACCTTGCATAGTTGTGGCACGTGACGGGACAGACGGTCGATGTCGCGCAGGTCGAAATCGATCTCGGCTTCCTGGGCAGCGGCCAGCAAGTGCAGGATGGTATTGGTGGAACCGCCCATGGCGATGTCCAGGGTCATGGCGTTTTCGAACGCCTTGAAGTTGGCGATATTGCGCGGCAACACCGACTCATCGTTGTCATGGTAGTAACGCTTGCACAGTTCGACGATGGTGCGGCCGGCCTGCAGGAACAGCTGCTCGCGGTCGCTGTGGGTGGCCAGTGTCGAGCCATTACCCGGCAAGGCCAGGCCCAGGGCTTCCACCAGGCAGTTCATCGAGTTGGCGGTGAACATGCCGGAGCACGAACCGCAGGTAGGGCAGGCGCTGCGCTCGTATTCCGCGACCTTCTCGTCAGAAGCGCTGGAATCGGCGGCGATGACCATGGCGTCCACCAGGTCCAGGCCGTGGCTGGCGAGCTTGGTCTTGCCGGCTTCCATCGGGCCGCCGGAGACGAAGATCACTGGAATGTTCAGGCGCAGGGAGGCCATCAGCATGCCCGGGGTGATCTTGTCGCAGTTGGAGATGCACACGATGGCGTCGGCGCAGTGGGCGTTGACCATGTATTCCACGGAGTCGGCGATGATCTCGCGGCTCGGCAGGGAATACAGCATGCCGTCATGGCCCATGGCGATGCCGTCATCCACGGCAATGGTGTTGAATTCTTTCGCTACACCGCCGGCGCGTTCGATCTCGCGGGCGACCAGTTGGCCCAGGTCCTTGAGGTGGACGTGGCCGGGTACGAACTGGGTGAACGAGTTGGCAATCGCGATGATCGGCTTTTTGAAGTCGTCATCTTTCATCCCCGTGGCGCGCCACAGTGCGCGGGCGCCGGCCATGTTGCGGCCGTGGGTGGATGTTTTCGAGCGGTAATCTGGCATGGAGCACTCCGGGCGGCTAATCAGGTATCAAAGGGGAGTGAGCTTCTATTGACGTCTGGAACACTCAGAAATGGCCGTGTGTCCGGAAGTTGCCACTCGCGTCGCGGGATCGCCGCACGCTCGGGCCTCGAGCTCATAAACCCGCCGGGGGATGACTGGCGATGAATAGGTCCGATTCTACACCGCTGGCGGCCGGAGGGAATGGCCGTCTACCAAGGAGTGAGCTTGTGTGGGAGCGGGCTTGCTCGCGAAGACGGTACGTCAGTCGACATCTGCTGTGGTTGATACACCGCTTTCGCGAGCAAGCCCGCTCCTACAGTGATTAGCGTCCGACCCTGGCATTCGTCACCATGCCCCAAATGCTGAAGAGGATGAAGCTGATGGCAATAGTCATCAGCAAATGACTGCCGGCTTGCGCGAGCGCCGCGCTGCTGATGGCGGCGGTGAAGAACATGATGCTGTTGCCCGCTGATGCGGCTGTACCGGCGCTGCTTGAGAACAACAGCATGGCCGCAGAAATCGCGGCCGGCCGAACCAGGGTGACGGCCAGGGCGCTGATCAGCATCGGGATCAGCAGGCTGATGGTAGTCATAGCCTCATAGCGGATGATCAGCGCCAGCAGCACGCCGGCGATGCCCAGCAGGATCAGCCCGATATTGATTTGCCGCGTGAGGGAGATATGTTTTTGCAGGGCGGTCGCTGCGACGCCACCCAGCAGATAGGCGATGCCATACACCATCAGCACCATCGCGTACTGGTATTCGGACAGCTTCAACTCATCCATGAAAATCAGCGGCGTCACGCTGATCAAGGCGAAGTAACAGGCGAATACCAACGCGGCGATCCACCAATAGCGGATGAAGTCCCGGTTCCCTGCGATGGATTTCAGCGTGGCAATGATCGAGACGGGCGCTCGTTCAGGGCTGGCAGCCTTGGACGGCAGTATCCGGTAGGCGTGGATAAACATGCCCAGCGCCATCACCGCAAACCCGTAGAAACTGCCCTGCCAATCAAACGTGGTTTGCAGCCAGGAGCCCAGCAGTGGAGAGAGCGCAACAAACGATCCGCTCAAGGTCATGTAATAGATGCGGATGCGGGCGCGATCCTGTTCTTCGAACAAGTCTTCAACCAGCGCATGGCCGAGCACAAAAAAGCCACAGCCGATGGCCTGCACGGCGCGAAACAGCAGGAAGCTTGGGTAGTTCGCTGCGAGTGCGCAGCCGATCGAGCCGAGGGTGGAAACAACGATGCATCCCAGAAGCACTTCCTTGCGCCCAAACTTGTCTGAAAGCGGGCCGGAGATGAGTTGAGAAATCGCAAATACCAGGGTGAACAGGCTGATAGATAACGTAACCTCGGCGGTTGAGGTGTTGAAATTCGCGGCGAGGGCCGGGAAGGATGGCAGGAGGATATTGAGCGGGAAAAAGCTGATCAGGGAGATGCAGGTGATGAGGATGAAGCGCGAGAGCTGTTGGCGTTTTACGTCACCATTGGGCGGCGAATAAGAGAACTCAGACATTGTTGTTATTTTCCGGAGTAAAACCAGAAACCGATACTAGTCTGCGAAACGGGGAATTCAATCAAAGTGTTGTGGGATGCTTCCCATGATGATGTGTGTTGCCGCTGTAGGAGCGAGCAAGCCCGCTCCTACAGTTAATCTGGCTTAGCTATTCGGCAACAACCGGCAAGTAATGCTCTTGATATACCGGGTCTCGGCAATCGCCGGGTGCACCGGATGATCCGGGCCCTGGCCGCCGCGTTCCAGCATCTGGATATTGCGGTCCAGGTGACGGGCGCTGGTCAGCAGGATGTTTTGCAGGTCATCTTCCGGCAAGTGCATCGAGCACGACGCGCTGACCAGGATGCCGTCCTTGCTGAGCAGGCGCATGGCTTGCTCGTTCAGGCGGCGGTAGGCGCCTTCGCCGTTCTTCATGTCTTTCTTGCGCTTGATGAAGGCAGGCGGGTCGGCCACGATCACGTCAAAGCGCTCTTCGCTGGCTTTCAGCTCTTTGAGGGCTTCGAACACGTCGCCTTCGATGCAGGTCATTTTTTCGGCCACGCCGTTCAGCGCCGCGTTGCGCTCGACGCCGTCGAGGGCGAAGGTGGAGGCGTCGACGCAGAACACTTCACTGGCGCCGAAGGCCGCCGCTTGCACGCCCCAGCCGCCGATGTAGCTGTACAGGTCGAGGACGCGCTTGCCTTTGGCGTAAGGCGCCAGGCGCGCGCGGTTCATGCGGTGGTCGTAGAACCAGCCGGTTTTCTGGCCTTGGATGACCGGTGCTTCGAACTTCACGCCGTTTTCTTCCAGGGCAACCCACTCCGGCACCAGGCCGAACACGGTTTCGACGTAGCGGTTGAGGCCTTCGGCGTCACGGGCGGCGGAGTCGTTCTTGAACAGGATGCCGCTTGGCTTGAGCACTTGGGTCAGTGCGGCGATCACGTCTTCCTTATGGGCTTCCATGGTCGCCGAGGCGATTTGCACCACCAGAATGTCGCCGAAACGGTCGACTACCAGGCCTGGCAACAGGTCGGAATCGCCGTAGACCAGACGGTAGAACGGCTTGTCGAACAGGCGATCACGCAGAGACAGGGCCACATTGATGCGGTGCACCAGCAGCGACTTGTCCAGCGGCAACTTGATGTCGCGCGACAGCAGGCGTGCGCAGATCAGGTTGTTCGGGCTCATGGCCACGATGCCCAGGGTCTTGCCGCCGGCCGCTTCCAGGATAGCCTGGTCGCCTGCCTGGAAGCCGTGAAGTGGGGTGGCGGCCACGTCGATTTCGTTGCTGTAGACCCACAGGTGGCCGTTGCGCAAACGACGATCGGCGTTGGCTTTGAGACGCAGGCTTGGCAGGGACATGACGTCGCTCCGGAAAAAAGAGCGGGAGTATACCGTGTTGTGTGGGAATTGGCGGCGCCGCCGGACATGTGGGCGCGCTTGTTGTAGCCGCTGCCGAGGCACGAGGCTGCGATGGGTTTGGTGCGGCATTCCGACGCAGCGGCCCTCTGGGCGGTCCTGCGGACACGCATCGCAGCCTCGTGCCTCGGCAGCGGCTACAACGAATGCTTTCGTGAGCAAGCCCACATTTGATCGGGTTTCAGTTCGGGGTTTTGAGGTGTCGGCCAATCGGCGATAGGAGTTAGAATCGCCGCCTAGTCCAGAGTGTGTCCTTATGTCCCCAGAGCTTTCTCCCGAACAGATCCAACAGGCCTTGCAAGGAATCAGCGTGCCGCCTCAACCGCAAATCATGGTGGATTTGCAGATGGAGCAGTACATGCCCGACCCTGACCTGGAAGTGATCGCCCGGTTGATCTCTCAGGACCCGGGCCTGTCCGGCTCGCTGCTGAAAATCGTCAACTCACCGTATTACGGCTTGAGCAACAAGATTGCCTCCATCCAGCGCGCGGTTAACCTGTTGGGCAGCCGTTCCATCATCAACCTGATCAACGCGCAGTCGATCAAGGGCGAGATGAGCGACGACACCATCGTCACCCTCAACCGTTTCTGGGACACCGCCCAGGATGTAGCGATGACCTGCCTGACCCTGGCCAAGCGCACCGGCTCTCAGGCCGTGGACGAAGCTTATGCTTTGGGGTTGTTTCACGATTGCGGCGTGCCGCTGATGCTCAAGCGTTTCCCCGATTACATGGCAGTGCTGGAAGAGGCGTACGCTTGTGCCGGCCCCGAATGTCGGGTGGTCGACACCGAGAACCGGGTGTTCAACACCAATCACGCGGTGGTGGGCTACTACACGGCCAAGTCCTGGCGCTTGCCGGAGCACGTGACCGACGCCATCGCCAACCACCACAACGCCCTGGCGATTTTCAGTGATGAATCGACGCGCAACCCGCAACTGAAAAACCTGCTGGCGATCCTGAAAATGGCCGAGCACATTTGCGCGTCGTATCGGGTGTTGGGCAATCAGGTGGATGATCACGAATGGAACAGCATCGGCCATCTGGTGCTGGATCACGTCGGCCTGTCGGATTACGACTTCGAGAATCTGAAGTTGTCGATTCGCGAGCTGGGTGCGCACTAAACCTTCACGAGCGAGGCCAACATGCCTGAATTACCCGAAGTCGAAACCACCCGGCGCGGTATTGCGCCGCATCTGGAAGGCCAGCGGGTCAGCCGTGTGGTGGTGCGTGAGCGGCGCCTGCGCTGGCCGATCCCGGAAGACCTCGATGTGCGCCTGTCCGGGCAGCGCATCGTGCTGGTGGAGCGGCGGGCCAAGTACCTGCTGATCAATGCTGAAGTGGGCACCTTGATCAGCCATTTGGGGATGTCCGGCAACCTGCGGCTGGTGGAAGTCGGCATGCCGGCGGCCAAGCATGAGCATGTGGACATCGAGCTGGAGTCGGGCCTGGCCCTGCGTTACACCGACCCTCGGCGTTTTGGCGCGATGCTCTGGAGCCTCGACCCGCACAACCATGAACTGCTGATTCGCCTGGGGCCGGAGCCGTTGACCGACCTGTTCGATGGTGAGCGGTTGTTCCAACTGTCCCGTGGGCGTTCGATGGCGGTCAAGCCGTTCATCATGGACAACGCGGTGGTGGTGGGGGTGGGCAATATCTACGCGACCGAGGCTTTGTTTGCTGCGGGTATTGATCCGCGCCGGGAAGCCAAGGGCATTTCCCGTGGGCGCTATTTGAAGCTGGCCATCGAGATCAAACGTATCTTGGCGGCTGCCATTGAGCGCGGCGGCACCACGTTGCGCGACTTTATCGGCGGCGACGGGCAGCCGGGGTATTTCCAGCAGGAGTTGTTCGTCTATGGTCGAGGCAGCGAGGCGTGCAAGGTCTGTGGGACCGAGTTGCGGAGCGTGACGCTAGGGCAGCGGGCGAGTGTGTTTTGCCCGCGGTGTCAGAGCTGAAGGTGTGGGGTGTTGCTGTTGGCCTCATCGCAGGCAAGCCCGGCTCCCACATTGACCGAGTTGTGTGGATAAGCACCGATCAAATGTGGGAGCTGGCTTGCCTGCGATGAGGCCCTTTGAGGCTCAGCAAAACTTAGGGCTCAAGCCTTCCCGGTAATCAACCGGTACTTCTCCATCAACTGCTCTTCCGTCTCCGGATGGGCCTCATCCAGCGGAATGCAATCCACCGGGCAAACCTGCTGGCACTGGGGTTCGTCGTAGTGGCCGACACACTGGGTGCACAGGTTGGGGTCGATCACGTAGATCTCTTCGCCCTGGGAAATGGCGGCGTTCGGGCACTCGGGTTCGCAGACGTCGCAGTTGATGCAATCGTCGGTGATGATCAGGGACATGGAAACTCCTGCCAGGGCACTTAGCCAAGGCATCTGAAAAACTAATGCGCACAATTGTGCCGCATTGGCGCCCGCAGTGCGAGCGGACATGACCTGTGGCGAGCGGGCTTGCCCGCGCTGGGCTGCGTAGCAGCCCTAATGAAAGCGTCGTGTTATTTGCGCTGGAAGTCGGTTGCCTGGTTTTGGGGCTGCTTCGCAAGCCCAACGCGGGCAAGCCCTCTCGCCACAACAAGCCCCCTCTGCACAATTACTTCTTGAAGCGAAGGGTCAGCGCATCGGCCACGGCCGGGTGCACGAACTTGGTGATATCACCCCCCAGCGCGGCGATTTCCCGGACCAGCGTCGAGGAAATGAACGAATAACGTTCCGACGGCGTGAGGAACAGGCTTTCCACGTCCGGCGCCAGTTGGCGGTTCATGTTGGCCAGCTGGAATTCGTATTCGAAGTCCGACACCGCTCGCAGGCCGCGCAGGAACACATTGGCGTTCTGTTCCTTGGCGAAATGCGCCAGCAGCGTGGCGAAGCCAACGACTTCGACGTTGGGCAAATGCTTGGTGACCTCACGGGCCAGCTCCACGCGCTGTTCCAGGGGAAACAGCGGGTTTTTCTTGGGGCTGGCTGCGACCGCAATGATGACGTGGTCGAACAAGCGCGAGGCGCGTTCGACCAGATCGCCATGGCCCTTGGTAATCGGGTCGAAGGTACCTGGGTACAACACTCGGTTCATCGCGTCGTCCTGGCGGAGTCCGTTGGGGAACCGGATGGTATCGCAGCCTTCCCGGTCGGCCAAGTCAACTTATGCAGAAGAAAGCACTATAGACATGGCAAATTCCCTATTTTTTCACGCTGTTTTCAGACGTTCAGCCAGCGCCGTCGCCAGTTGCGCCGTCAGTCCGTACACCGAAAGCTGTGGGTTGGCGCCAATGCTGGTGGGGAACAACGAGCCGTCGTGGATCGACAGATTGCGCAGTTGGTGATGGCGGCCAAGGCTGTCCGCCACGGCGTTTTTCGGGTCCTCACCCATTGCACAACCGCCCATCACATGGGCGCTGCCCAGGCGTGTGCGGTGCAACTCCAAGTTCAAACCGTCAATCATGCTGCGCGCCTCGGCCAAGGTGTTCACGTAGCGCGCATCGCCGTGCAGCGGCATGACGGACTTGGCGCCACCGGCAAACTGAATCTCGGCCATGCTGTGGAACGCGCGGCGCAGGCCGTCCCAGGCGTAGGGTGAGACCTGATAGTCGAGCACCGGTGTACCGTCGCCGCGCAACTCGACGCTGCCGCCTGGGCTGTCCGGGTGAAAACCGTCCCGCAGCAGCGCGAGCATGGCGTGAGTCTTGGGCAGTTGGCCCATGTCCAGGGCGTTTTGCGTGCCGTAGCCACCCAGCAGCGTACTGGCCAGCCCAGGGTGCAGCGGCGGGACCTCAAGCTTGTAGGACATTTTGCCGGTGGTGCCGTCCTGCCATTGGAAGTGGTCGGAATAGATCGACTGCGGTGCACCGTAGAACGGGTTGATCACCTCATCGAACAACGCCGCCGAGAAATTCACTAAGTGCAGGAAGGTTCGTTTACCCAGCCGTGAGTGAGGATCGGGCGCGTCCGAGCGCATCAGCAGCGCCGGGCTGTTGATACCGCCGCCCGCCAGTACGTAATGCTTGGCTTTGACCGTAATCTTACGGCCGGTAGGCGAGACGCAGCGCGGGTCCATGGCCACGCATTCCAGGCTGGTGATGGTGTCGCCGCTGAATTTCAAGTGTTCGGCGCGGGCCAGGTAGAGCAGCTCGCCGCCTTTTTCCAAGGTCGATGGAATAGTGGTCACCAGCATTGATTGCTTCGCGTTGACCGGGCAACCCATGCCGCAATACCCCAGGTTGAAACAGCCACGCACATTGCGCGGGATCACGTGCCAGCTGTAGCAAAGCTTTTCGCAGCCTTTGCGGATCACATCATTGTTGGCATTGGGCGGCATTGCCCAGGGTGCGATGCCCAGGCGCTGCTCCATTTTTTCGAACCAGGGCGCCATCTCGGCACTGCTGTGGCCCTTGACCGCGTATTCGCTGGCCCAGTGGGCGAGGGTTGGGTCTGGTGTGCGGAAGCTGGAGGTCCAGTTGATCAACGTGGTGCCGCCCACGGCGCGGCCCTGAAGGATGGTGATGGCGCCGTCCTTGCTCATGCGGCCGATGCCTTCCTGGTACAGGCTGGCGTAGGCCTCGTCCTCCAGCAGCTTGAAGTCGCTGCTGGTCTTGAGCGGGCCTTCTTCGATCAACAACACCTTGTAGCCGGCGGCGCTGAGGATTTCGGCGGTGGTGCCGCCGCCCGCGCCGCTGCCGATGATCGCGACATCGGCTTCCAGGGTCAGGTCCTGGTCAAGCGCGGCGCCATTGTGGGTTTTCCAGCCGCGGGCCAGGCCGTCGCGGAACAGATCGGGTACGGGCATCAGGATCGTCTCTTGTTTTTATGAAGGTGCAGATCAGATTTTCGGTGGGCCGGGATAGCCGCAATGGGCCCACGACTCGGGTCGGAAGTACCAGGCCATGATCACCAGCTTGAGCAACGACCCCTGGCCCATGCGCAGCAGGTTCAGATAGCTGTTCTCCCAGCGGTGCAGGAAGTTGCGGATCTGCTCGCTGCTGGCGTTTTCCCAACTGCCCCACACGCCCGTCAACGGCCCGCGGGTGACCGCCATGCCCAGCGCGTCGAACAACTGCTGCGTCAGCTTGAACATCTCCGGCGACAGATGTTGCAGGCTGTAGTCGAGCTTTTTCAGGGTGTCATCAATACTGGCTGCAACCACTTCGGCCGTGGCGGCGCCTTCCAGCAGTACTGGGATCACCGCTCGAAGGAAGGGCAGGTCACTGCTGCGCAACATGGCAAAGCCACTGGCCGGCGTGCTGCTGGAGCAACCGCTGAGGCTGGCGCCCAGGCTCGCAGTGGCCAGGAAGGCACTGGCACACAGGCCGATTTTCAGGACGCCGCGCCGCGACAGTCCCGGTGTTTCAGTCAGGCTAGGGTTCATTCTTATTGTTATCCCGCAGTGGGTTGTTAGCGGACAAAAAGCTTCTGGATCAACTTCTGGATCGATTTACCGTAGGGCGGGTAAATCAGCTTTGCCGCGTTCAAGCGCTGTTTGACCAGTACACCCTTGGCCTTGCTGAACGTCAGGAAGCCTTCGTGACCGTGGTAATGGCCCATGCCCGACGGGCCGATGCCGCCGAAGGGCATGTCGTCCTGGGCTACGTGTAGCAAGGTGTCGTTCAGGCACACGCCGCCGGAGTGGGTTTCGTGGAGCACGCGGTTCTGTTCGGCCTTGTTGTAGCCGAAGTAATACAGGGCCAGTGGGCGAGGGCGCTGGTTGATGTAGGCAAAGGCCTGGTCGAGGCCGCGATACGGCACGATGGGCAATACCGGGCCGAAGATCTCGTCCTGCATCACGGTCATCTCGTCGCTGACATTCAACAGCAGGCTGTGGGCCATGCGTCGTGCCTGGCCTTGGTCATACAGCGGGACCAGGGTGGCGCCTTTGTCGGTGGCGTCCTTGATGTAGCCGTTGAGCCGGGTCAATTGCCGTTCGTTGATGATGGCGGTGTAGTCTGGGTTGTCGGTCAAGGTCGGATAGAAGCCGCGAACCGCTTTGCTGTAGGCCTCGACGAAATCATCGACACGGTCTTCCGGCACCAGCACGTAGTCCGGGGCGACACAGGTTTGCCCGGCGTTCAGTGCCTTGCCGAAGGCGATACGTTCGGCAGCATCTTTGAGCGGTACATCGGCGGAAACAATGGCTGGCGACTTGCCGCCCAGCTCCAGGGTTACAGGGGTCAGGTTTTCGGCTGCGGCGCGCATCACATGTTTGCCGACACTAGTAGCGCCAGTGAACAGCAGGTGATCGAAGCGCAATTTGGAAAACGCCATGCCCACTTCCGCCTCGCCGAGCACCACACACACTAGGTCCTCGGGGAAGATCTTCGCCAGCAGGGCCTTGAGCAACTGCCCGGTGGCCGGGGTGGATTCGCTGAGCTTGAGCATCACCCTATTACCCGCCGCCAAAGCGCCTACCAGCGGACCAATGGCCAAATACAGCGGGTAGTTCCAGGGCACGATGACCCCGACAACGCCCAGGGGTTGGTAGATGACCTTGGCCGATGCAGGCTGGAAGGCGATGCCCACGGCGCGGCGGGAAGGTTTCATCCAGCCCTTGAGGTGTTTGCTGGCGTAGTGAATGCCGTGCAGGCTGGGCATCAGCTCGGCGAATAGGGTTTCGTCAGCGCTGCGGTGGCTGAAATCGTTGCTGATGGCGTCGATCAACGCCTGGCGCTCATCGCTGAGCAAGTCTCGCAGGGCCTTGAGCCACTGCTGGCGCTGCGCAGCCTGTGGCATTGGGTTGGCCGCGTAGGCGCGACGTTGAGCATCGAACAGGTCCTGGAGCTGGTCCAGCGCCTGGGAATCTTGCAGGTAGGCTACATTGGCAGACATGGCGCAGGTCCCGATTGTTATTGGAATGCCTCAGTATTTAGAGTCATTGCTCTAAATTGTCAAATAACATTGCAGCAACACTTGGATTTATCCAGGCAAGGATAGGCCGTAAGATGCCTGCACCACTGGTAATCGAAGCTGATCCCCCATGGCACCACGAGTAAAGACCAGCGAGCGCATTGTGCAAACCAGCCTGGAGCTGTTTAACCAGCAGGGTGAGCGCAGTGTCAGCACCAACCATATCGCTGCCCATATGGAAATTTCCCCGGGCAACCTGTACTACCACTTCCCCAACAAGCAGGCGATTATCGCGGTGCTGTTTCGTGAGTACGAAGCCTTGGTGGACAGCTTTCTGCGTCCGCCCCAGGGCCGTGCAGTGACTGTGGAAGACAAACGTTTTTACCTGCAGGCGGTCCTGGCCGGCATGTGGCGCTACCGCTTTTTGCACCGCGACCTTGAGCACCTGCTGGAGAGTGATCCGGAGTTGGCCACCGGCTATCGGCGTTTCTCCCAGCGTTGCCTGATCCAGGGTGGCGCTATCTACCAGGGATTTGTCGACGCCGGCATCCTGAACATGGACCCGGTGCAAACCGAAGCCTTGACCCTCAATGCCTGGATCATCCTCACGTCCTGGGTGCGCTTTTTGTGCACCACCAACGAAAAATCCACTCATTTGAGCGCCGAAGCGATCAAGCGCGGGGTGTATCAGGTGCTGGTGCTGGAAGCCGGGTTTATCACCCCGCAGGCAAAAGAGGCCGTGGATGCGCTGTTCAAAGAGTTTTACGTGCCGTTGAATCAGGCGCTGGAAGAAGTGAAGTAGGATTTTCCCCTGATACCTTCATAGGAGTCCGTTATGCCGCTTGCCCAACTGATCAGTCCCCAGCAACTGGCCGAACGCCAGAAGCGCGGCGGGTTGGTGATCCTTGATTGCCGCTTTGCCCTGGAAGACCCGGATTACGGCCTTTGCAGCTATGCCGAAGGGCATATCGAGGGTGCGCAGTATGCCGACCTGGAGCGTCACCTCAGTGGGCCAGTCACCAAGGGCGTGACCGGCCGTCACCCGCTGCCGGTGCCGGAGACGTTGATCCGGCAATTGCGTGCCTGGGGCATTACTCCCGACAGCGAGATCGTTTTGTATGACGATGGCCCCGGTGCTTATGCCGCGCGGGCGTGGTGGCTGCTGGCCTGGCTGGGCAAGCGTGATGGGGTCTTTATTCTCGATGGTGGCCTGAAGGCCTGGCACGCAGCAGGCTTTCCCCTGAGCCTGGACGCGCCGGTGATGGAGCCGGGTACTTTTACAGGCACGCCGGATAACCGTTTGCTACTGGATGCCGAGCATCTGCAAAAACGCCTCGGCCAGCCAGGCTTGACCCTGATTGATGCCCGCGGTTTGCCGCGCTTTCGCGGTGAAGTGGAGCCCATCGACCCGATTGCCGGGCATATCCCCGGTGCGCAATGCGCGGCGTTCAACGAAAATCTGGGCAGCGACGGCCGTTTCCTACCTGCCGAGCAGCTTAAGCAACGTTTTGCTGCCAAGCTGCAAGACCGTTCGGCGGATGAGCTGGTGGCCTACTGCGGCTCCGGAGTGACGGCGTGCCATAACCTGTTCGCCCTGTGCCTGGCGGGTTATCCGTTGGGCAAGCTGTATGCCGGGTCGTGGAGTGAGTGGATTACCGATCCGCAGCGGGCGATTGCGACAGGCGACTGAGCCAGTTTCTGTGTGAACCCTATCAACATGTGGGAGTTGTCGAGCCCCGGCGAGGCTGCGATGGCATCGCTGCGGTGTGTCTGGTGCTGCGCGGTGCCTGCATCGCAGCGTCGCTAAAGCTCCACAGCTCCCACATTAGATCTCTGTGCCAACAACCACTGGGGAATCCGCCGCTCCAGGTAGTAGCTGGGCTGTTTCAGCGTGCCATCGACAAACCCTACATGCCCGCCTTTGGTCGTCAGCTCGAACTCGGTGCACGCCGATAACTCGCTGGCGTCCGGCAGGCTGTGGGCAAACACGAATGGATCGTCGGCGGCCTGAATAATCAGGGTCGGTGTGCGAATACCACCTAGGAAATAACGGCTCGACGCCCGACGGTAATAGTCTTCGGCACTCAGGTAGCCGTGCAGCGGCGCGGTGACTCGGCCATCAAAGTCCCAAAAGGTACGCATCTTCTCCAGCGAGCCCAGGTCCTCCAGGGTTTTGAGCCCCTCTTCACGGCCATCTTTTAGAAACTGGCGCTGTTTCACCCGAATGTAAGCGAGCATCTCGCGCATGAAATGCTTCTGATAAATCCGCGAAATCCCCAAGCCGATACGGTCCGCGCACTGATCCAGGCGGAACGGCACCGACACCGCTGCCGCGCCCTGCAGTCCGGACGCTTCGCCGGTTTCACCCAGATGCTTGAGCAGCACATTGCCGCCCAGTGAGTAGCCCACGGCGTACAGTGGCGCTAACGGACGTTTGGCGCGCAGGTGAGCAATGGCGGCGGCCAAATCTTCACTGGCGCCGGAATGGTAACTGCGTGCCAGCAAGTTAGGTTCGCCGGAGCAGCCGCGCCAGTTGAGCGCGGCGCTGGCCCAGCCTTGAGCTGCCAGGGCTTTTTGCAGGCCGGCAACATAGGGCGAGTTGGACGAGCCGGTCAGGCCATGCAGCACCAGAACCAGTGGCGTTTGTGCGTCATGTGGGCCATGCCAATCGAGGTCGAGGAAATCGCCATCTTCCAGCCACAGCCGTTCGCGCTGACGTTCGATGTGCGTGGTTTTGCGCCACAGCGGTCCCCACAGCGTTTGCAGGTGCGGGTTGCCGAGGCCGAAGGCGGGCGTGAAGTGGTCGGGAGAAGGACTCATGAAATTCTCTGTGGCGAGCGGGCTTGTTGTGTTGTGGCGAGCGGGCTTGCCCGCGTTGGGCTGCGCAGCAGCCCCATCAAGAACACCGCATTTCTTCAGTCAGAGCTCCAGTACTGGTTTTGGGGCCGCTGCGCAACCCAACGGGGGCAAGCCCCCTCGCCACAGGAATAGCGGTCAGTCGATTACTCGGCGCTCTGTGCTGTACGTTGCCACAACGCGTAATACACCCGCCCGGATTTTTGCTCCCGGTGCAGGCGCCAGGTGCCGGGCAGGCCCAATGTCGACGGCGCGCTTTCGCTTTCGGTGTAGACCCACGCGTTTTCGGCCAGCCACTGGCGCTCTTCCAGCAGTGCGCAGACGGTCGGCAGCAAGTTCTGGTTGAACGGCGGGTCGAGGAACACCACGTCGAATTCACGGGCTTCCTGGGTTTCCAGGTAGCGCAGGGCATCGGCGGTTTGTACCTGGCCGTTGGTGCACCGCAGGGTGCCCAGGTGTTCCTTGAGGCTGGCGACGGCGACGTTGCTGGCATCCAGCGCCTGGCCCAGGGCTGCGCCACGGGACAAGGCTTCGAGGAACAGTGCGCCGCTGCCGGCAAACGGGTCGAGCACCTTGGCTCCGACGATGTAAGGCGCGAGCCAGTTGAACAGGGTTTCACGCACCCGGTCCGGCGTTGGGCGCAGGCCCACGACATCGGGGAAGCTCAGCTTACGGCTGCCCCATTCACCACCGATGATGCGCAGTTGGCCCACACCGTTATGGACGTTGTGGACGGGTTTCTTGGGACGGGATGGACTGGCCATTAATGCTCCGGAACCCCGAGCGGCTGCTCGGCGGGTTTATCAGTGGGGGGCGGTAGTGGCTTTTGCGCAATCGTCGGGCCGGCGGTCACGATGACCATTTTGTCGGCACTCAAATGTTTGTTCAAAGCAGCTTTGACCTGATCAACGGTCAGGGCCTGGGATTGTTTCATGAAATCTTCCAGATAGCTCAGCGGCAGGTTATAGAAACCCATGGCGCCCAACTGTCCGACGATATCGGCGTTGCTCGCGGTAGACAGTGGAAAGCTGCCGGCCAGCTCACGCTTGGCGTCGTCGAGTTCCTTTTGCGTCGGGCCGGTCTTGAGGTAATCGGCCAGCACCTGCTCCACCAAGCGTAGCGTGCCGCCGCTCATTTCGGCGCGGGTTTGCAGGTTGATCATGAACGGGCCACGCACCTGCATTGGCGAGAAACCGGAGTAGACGCCGTAGGTCAGGCCGCGTTTTTCACGGACCTCGCTCATCAGGCGTGTGCCGAAACCACCGCCACCGAGGATCTGGTTGCCCAGGGAAAGCGCGGCGTAGTCCGGATCGGCACGGTCGATGCCCAATTGCGCCAGCAGCAAGTGTGTTTGCTTGGATGGGAATTCGATATGGCTGACACCCGCCTGGGGCTCGACTGGCTGAGCGATCTTCGCCAGTGCCGGGCCTTTGGGCAATGAAGCGGAAACCTTGGCCACCATGGCTTCGGCTTCGGCGCGGGACAAGTCGCCCACCACCGCAATCACCGCGTTACCCGCGGCGTAGGCCTTGGCGTGGAACTCCCGCAATTGCGCGAGGGTAATGCCGGGAACGCTTTGGGCGGCGCCTTCACTCGGATGAGCGTAAGGGTGATCGCCATACAGGCGCTTGAAGAGCTCGATGCTCGCCAGTTTTCCGGGGTTTTGTTTCTGGTATTCGAAGCCCGCCAGCAGTTGGTTCTTGATCCGGGCCAGCGAGTCGGCGGGGAAGGTCGGCTTGCCGATGACTTCGTCAAACAGCGTCAGGGCTGCGTCGCGCTTGTCGCTGGCACTCAGGCTGCGCAGGGACACCAGCGCCATGTCGCGGTAAGCACCATTGCCAAAATCGGCACCGAGGCCTTCGAAACCGGCAGCAATCTGGCCGACGTCTTTGCCCGGCACGCCTTCATTGAGCATCGCGTTGGTCAGCAGTGCCACGCCTGGAGTGTTGCCGTCCTGGCTGCTGCCGGCGGCGAACAGGATGCGCATGTCGAACATCGGCAGTTCGTGGGCTTCGACGAACAGTACCTTGGCGCCTTCAGCGGTGTTCCAAGTCTGCACGTCGAGCTTGCGGTTGGTTGGGGCCTTGCCATCTAGCTCGGCCAGGGATTGCAGGGTGTTGGCTGACTTGGCCTGGTCCAGCGCCTGGCTGGCAACGGAGTCGCTCGGGCGCAGGAAGTACACGGCGCAAGCGGCAGCCAGGGTGACAACGATCAGGCCTGGCAGCACCAGGCGGCTGTTTTTACGTTCACTCATGAGCGGTCTCCTCAGGCAGAACATGGGCGACGCTGAGACGTTCGCGGGTGAAATAGGTGCGTGCAGCTTTCTGGATATCTTCGGCGGTCACGCTTTGCAGCTCGGCCAGTTCCGTGTCCATGAGCTTCCAGGACAGGCCGACCGTCTCCAGAGAACCGATGGCGGTGGCTTGGCTGGTAATAGAGTCGCGCTCGTAGACCACGCCGGCGATGACTTGGGCACGGATGCGCTCCAGCTCATCGGCGGTCGGTGGCTTGGCTTTCAACTCATCCAGCAGGCGCCACAGACCAGCTTCGGCCTGTGCAACGGTTTTCTTCTTCTGCTGGTTCGGTGTGGCGGACAGGGTGAACAGGCTATCACCCCGGGTGTAGGCGTCGTAGCTGGACGAAGCGCCGGAGACCAATTCTTCACCGCGTTCCAGTTGAGTCGGGATTCGCGCGCTGTAACCGCCGTCCAGCAGTGCTGAAATCAAGCGCAGGGCGTTGACCGAGCGTTTGTCTTCGGTGGTAGCCAGGCTCGGTACGTTAAAGCCGAGAATCACGCTCGGCAGTTGAGTCTGCACGTGCATGGTCAACAGGCGTTCGCCGGGCTCGGCCAGTTCCAGGGGGATCTTGGCTGGAGGCACGTCACGCTTGGGGATCGGGCCGAAGTAGCGCTGGGCCAGGGTTTTGACTTCATCCGGGGTCACGTCACCGACCACCACCAGCGTGGCGTTATTCGGCACGTACCAGGATTGGTACCAGTGGCGCAGCTCTTCGACCTTCATGCGGTCCAGGTCGGCCATCCAGCCGATGGTCGGCGTGTGGTAGCCGCTGGCCGGGTAAGCCATGGCCTTGAAGCGCTCGTAGGCCTTGGACATCGGGTTGTCGTCGGTGCGCAGGCGGCGCTCTTCCTTGATGACCTCGATCTCGCGGCTGAACTCGTCGGCCGGCAGGCGCAGACTGGCCATGCGGTCGGCTTCCAGCTCAAAGGCGACACCCAGACGATCACGGGCCAGCACCTGATAGTAGGCGGTGTAGTCGTCGCTGGTGAATGCGTTTTCTTCGGCACCCAGGTCCCGCAGGATCAGCGAGGCCTGGCCAGGGCCGACCTTTGCGCTGCCTTTGAACATCATGTGCTCAAGAGCGTGGGACAAACCGGTCTGGCCCGGGGTTTCATAGCTGGAGCCGACCTTGTACCAGACCTGGGAAACCACTACTGGGGCGCGATGGTCTTCGCGCACGACGACCTTGAGGCCGTTGTCCAGGGTGAATTCGTGGGTGGGTTGTGGGTCGGCAGCCAAGGCTGAAAGGGGCAGACAAACTGTGCTGAGCAGCAGGCCTGCGGCGCGGCGGGCTAGAGCATTCATTCGTTTTTAAACCTGTTGAGCTGCCCGCTTGGTCTTAGCGTCGGCGGGCGAGGAGGTGCTAGGATACTGATCCGATTTACTGGCGGCCACGGCTATGAGACCTGGGGCTGCCTTATCGCTTCGGATCCAGTCGTAGGAATGATGGAGTTAGCGGTGGGTTTCCCCGACAATCTTCCACTTTTCGCCGATTTTATCGCTTCAGTCCTATATTGAATCGATTTGTTGAGGCCTTATTTTTCGCCTCACACAATGTTGCGCATGAACAAGCTGGCTAAAAAACAGTCTGTTCTGCATCGAATTTTATTTACCGAGGCGCCCCCTTGGCGCATCGCTACCTTGAGATAGCCGTCCTCCATGTTTGGTTCCAACGACGACAAGAAGACCCCAGCTGCGGCTGGCGAGAAGAAAGGCCTGTTCGGATGGCTGCGCAAAAAGCCGCAGGAAACCGTCGTTGAACAGCCACAGGTTCAACCTGAACCGATTCCTGAGCCGGTAGTAGAGGCCGAGCCGGTTGCCGAAGTGCCGGCCCCGGTGGTGTTGCCGATGGCTGAGCCGGTGTTGCAGCCGGTGATTGAGCCGGAGCCGGAAGTCGCGCCTGAGCCTGAGCATAAGCCGTGGCTGGTCTTGCCGGTGGCGGAAGAACCGGTGGCACTGGTCGAAGATGAGCAGGCCGAGCATGTGACGCCGCCGATTCCGGCCGTCGTGGAGCCAGTCCAGGTTGTGGTTGAAGAGCCGCCAGTCATTGAAGCGCCTGTTCCGGTGGTGGCCGAGCCTGTCGTCGCGCCAATTGTTGTCGCTGCCCCCGCTGTCGTTGAGGAGCCAATGGCTCCCACCGAAATCAGCAAAACCGGTTTCTTCGCCCGCCTCAAGCAAGGCCTGAGCAAGACCAGCGCCAGCATTGGCGAAGGCATGGCCAGCCTGTTCCTGGGCAAAAAAATTATCGATGACGAACTGCTGGAAGACATCGAAACCCGCTTGCTGACCGCAGACGTGGGTGTCGAGGCCACCGCCGTGATCATCCAGAGCCTGACCCAGAAGGTCGCGCGCAAGCAACTGACCGACGCCGATGCGCTCTACAAGTCCCTGCAGGCCGAGCTGGCCGCCATGCTCAAGCCGGTGGAAGCGCCGCTGGTCATTGCTTCGCAGAACAAGCCTTTTGTGATCCTGGTAGTTGGCGTCAACGGTGCCGGCAAGACCACCACCATCGGCAAGCTGGCCAAGAAGCTGCAACTGGAAGGCAAGAAAGTCATGCTTGCCGCCGGTGACACCTTCCGCGCTGCAGCCGTAGAGCAGCTCCAGGTCTGGGGCGAGCGCAACAAGATCCCGGTGATCGCCCAGCACACTGGCGCCGATTCCGCGTCGGTGATCTTTGATGCGGTGCAGGCTGCCAAGGCTCGTAACATTGACGTACTGATCGCCGATACCGCCGGTCGCCTGCACACCAAAGACAACTTGATGGAAGAGTTGAAGAAGGTGCGCCGGGTCATCGGCAAGCTGGACGCCGACGCACCGCACGAGGTTCTGCTGGTGTTGGACGCCGGTACGGGCCAGAACGCCATCAGCCAGGCCAAACAATTCCACCAGACGGTCCAACTGACCGGCCTGGCATTGACTAAGCTCGACGGCACGGCCAAAGGCGGTGTGATCTTCGCCCTGGCCAAGCAGTTCGGGTTGCCGATTCGTTACATCGGCGTCGGTGAAGGCATCGATGATCTGCGCACTTTTGAAGCAGAACCCTTTGTACAGGCACTCTTTGCCGAGCGGGAGCGTTCATGATTCGTTTCGAACAGGTCGGTAAACGCTACGCCAACGGGCATGTCGGCTTGCATGAGCTGAGTTTCCGGGTGCGTCGTGGCGAATTCTTGTTTGTTACCGGCCATTCGGGTGCCGGTAAAAGTACGTTGTTGCGCCTGCTGCTGGCCATGGAGCGACCCTCCACTGGCAAATTGCTGCTGGCTGGGCAAGATCTGTCCACCATCAGTAATGCGCAAATCCCGTTTTTGCGCCGTCAGATTGGCGTGGTATTCCAGAACCACCAGTTGCTGTTTGATCGCACGGTGTTCAATAACATCGCCTTGCCTTTGCAGATTCTCGGGCTGTCCAAGGCAGAAATCATCAAGCGCGTGGATTCGGCCCTGGAGCGCGTGGCGCTGTCGGACAAAACCGACCTGTACCCTGGCGATCTGTCCACCGGCCAGCAACAGCGCGTCGGCATCGCCCGCGCCATCGTCCATCGTCCGGCCCTGCTGCTGGCGGATGAGCCCACCGGTAACCTTGATCCACGCCTGGCGGCAGAAATCATGGGTGTGTTCGAAGACATCAACCGCCTGGGTACCAGTGTGCTGATCGCCAGTCACGATCTGGCGTTGATCGCCCGTATGCGTCATCGCATGCTGACACTGCAACGCGGTCGTCTGATCGGTGACGGGGAGGCTGGGGTATGAGTGCGACACGCAGCCCAAAAGTTTCAGAACGCGTTGCGCCTAAACCGGCCGACCCGCAACCGCAAAAGAAAAAGCGCGACGAAGACGACGGCCCGGACTTCGGCACCTTGGTGCGAGCCTGGATCGAAAGTCACCGCGCCAGCTTGCTGGACAGCCTGCGTCGCCTGGGCAAGCAGCCGATAGGCAGCTTTTTCACCTGTCTGGTGATGGCCGTAGCCTTGAGCCTGCCGATGGGCTTGTCGCTGTTGCTTAATAATGTGGAGCGCCTTGGCGGTTCCTGGCAGCGGGCGGCGCAGATTTCCCTGTACTTGAACCTGGATGCCAGTTCCAAGGAAGGCGAGGCTCTGGTTGAAGAGATCAAGGGCCTTCCTGGTGTAGCCGCTGCTGAATACATCAGTCGTGATCAGGCGTTGGAAGAGTTCCAGCAGCAGTCCGGCCTGGGTGAGGCGCTCAAGGAGTTGCCACAAAACCCGCTGCCCGGCGTAGTGCTGGTGACGCCCAATGAAGTCGACAAGTCGACCCTTGAAGCCCTGCGACAAAAACTCGCAGAGATGCCCAAGGTACAACAGGCGCAACTTGATCTAGTCTGGGTTGAGCGTCTGGCGGCCATTCTCAAGCTGGGCGACCGGTTTGTCTTCGGTCTGACGGTGCTGCTGGTTTCTGCATTACTTTTGGTGATAGGCAATACCATTCGTCTTCATATTGAAAACCGTCGCACCGAGATAGAAGTGATTAAACTGGTTGGCGGTACGGACAGCTATGTACGTCGTCCGTTTCTGTATATGGGCGCGTTGTATGGCTTTGGTGCCGGGATCTTGTCCTGGGGTGTGTTGGCATTCGGCCTGGATTGGCTGAACGACGCAGTGGTCGGGCTGGCTGGTTTGTATGGCAGTGATTTTGCCTTGGCCGGTGTGCCGTTTGCCGA
The DNA here is from genome assembly GCF_012935695.1 of Pseudomonas sp. ADAK18. Taxonomy (NCBI): domain Bacteria; kingdom Pseudomonadati; phylum Pseudomonadota; class Gammaproteobacteria; order Pseudomonadales; family Pseudomonadaceae; genus Pseudomonas; species Pseudomonas sp. ADAK18. The sequence continues at coordinate 5,228,780 of NZ_CP052859.1, read as the reverse complement.
CGGTCTGTCGCTCTTGCTTGGCGCGGTGTTGTTGGGGTATATCGGTGCTTGGATTGCGGTCGCACGGCATTTACGTGAGCTGGCACCGAAGTAGTTAATGTCAGATTAATGTGGTTTCGTTTCTATTGGCCGTGTTAGTGGTTTAGGGAACTTGTCCTACGGTTCTCGGTCAATTTTTCGCAGTGCTGAAAAGCACGAGTTATGTGAGTCGGAGGTTTTTTCGTATGACCACTTCTTTGCAACCTGCATATGCACTGGTCCCAGGCGCAAACCTGGAGGCCTATGTGCACACGGTCAACAGCATTCCTTTGCTGACGCCCGAGCAGGAGCGTGAACTGGCCGAGAGTCTCTACTATGAGCAGGATTTGGGGGCGGCTCGGCAGATGGTGCTCGCCCACCTGCGTTTTGTTGTACATATTGCCCGTAGCTATTCCGGCTACGGCCTGGCCCAGGCTGACCTGATTCAGGAAGGTAACGTTGGCCTGATGAAAGCCGTGAAGCGCTTCAATCCGGAAATGGGTGTGCGCCTCGTATCGTTTGCTGTGCACTGGATCAAGGCGGAAATTCACGAGTTCATCCTGCGCAACTGGCGCATTGTGAAAGTCGCGACCACCAAGGCCCAGCGCAAACTGTTCTTTAACCTGCGCAGCCAGAAGAAGCGTCTGGCGTGGCTGAACAACGAAGAAGTGCATCGCGTGGCGGAAAGCCTCGGTGTAGAGCCTCGTGAAGTGCGCGAGATGGAAAGTCGCCTGACCGGCCATGACATGGCCTTCGACCCGGCCGCAGAAGCGGACGACGACAGTGCCTTCCAATCACCGGCCAACTACCTGGAAGACCACCGGTACGACCCGGCACGTCAACTGGAAGACGCCGACTGGAGTGACAACTCCAACCACAACCTGCACGAAGCACTTGAAGTGCTGGACGACCGTAGCCGTGACATCCTCTACCAGCGCTGGCTGGCAGAAGAAAAAGCCACGCTGCACGACCTGGCGCAGAAGTACAACGTATCGGCCGAGCGGATTCGTCAGCTCGAGAAAAGTGCGATGAACAAGCTGAAGCTATCGATCGCCGCCTAAAACGCGGCGAACGTACAAAAAAATGCCCCGATCGAAAGGTCGGGGCATTTTTGTTTGTGTTCGAAAGCTTCAAATCCAGCACAGCCCAACGTGGGAGCTGGCTTGCCTGCGATAGCGGTGTGTCATTCAGCAAATATGTTGATTGGCAGGCCCCCATCGCAGGCAAGCCCGCTCCCACAATTAATTCGGGTTCTGCAGTTGGATATCCAGTACAGGTCAATCCGCCCAAGGCGCCTTGCGCGAATCATTGAGCCCGATCAGGTAGCTATCTCCGCCCAACTGGCTCATCTGTCGCCGAATCCAACCAGCGCGCTGCGACACATAAGACGTCGGATGGCTGGCACTCCACACCCGTGGGTTAGGCAATACCGCCGCCAGATAGCTGGCCTGCTGACGGGTCAGGGCCTTCGCGCTCACTCCAAAGTGATGCCGCGCCGCCGCTTCTGCACCAAACACGCCTTCATCCCACTCCACGCTGTTGAGATACACCTCGAGAATCCGTTGCTTGGGCCAAAGCACCTCGATCAGCCCGGTAAACCAGGCCTCCAGTCCCTTGCGCAACCAACTGCGACCAGCCCACAGAAACAGGTTCTTCGACACCTGCTGGCTCAGGGTGCTGGCACCGCGAATCGATCCGCCGCGTTCGTTATGCAGCAACGCCGCCTGGATCGCGCCGAAATCAAAGCCCCAATGCTCGGGAAAGCGTTGGTCTTCACCGGCCATGACCGCCACTTTCAGGTCGTCGGAGATTTCATCCCACGGTTTCCAGGTGTGCTGCAGGTCAATGGGCTCGCCGTCGATCCAGGATTCAACCTTGCGCTCGACCATCAGCGCTGTCCCCGGCGGTGGCACCACACGAAACAGCAGCACCAGCAAAACGCTGGCGATGGCGAACCATTTCACGGCTTTGAGAAAACGACTGAAGAGGAGACGCAGCATAGAGATGGCTTGGCCGGAGCGTTTGAGCGGGCCATTATACAGACACTGTCTAATGAGTCTGACTGGAGTTCCTCATGCTGCGTGGCTTTCTGATGCTGGCTGCCTTTTTCGGTTTTACGGGTGTCGCGCTCGGTGCGTTTGCTGCCCACGGCTTGAAAAGTCGCTTGAGCGCCGACTACCTGGCGATTTTCCACACCGGTGTGACTTACCAACTGGTACACGCCCTAGCCCTGTTTGGCGTGGCGTTGCTGGCAGCGCACATTCCCGGCCGGTTGGTTACCTGGGCAGGTGTATCGTTTGCCGTGGGCATCTTGCTGTTCTCCGGCAGTCTGTACCTGCTGACCACCACCGGTATCGGCAAGCTGGGCATCATTACCCCGTTTGGCGGCCTGGCGTTTCTGGTCGGCTGGTTCTGCCTTGGCCTCACCGCCTGGCGCTTGCAGGTCGCCTGACCAAGGGGCTTGGGTCAACAACGTCGATCGGGCTAGAATGCTGGCCCCTAAAAACGATGGCGGCCCGTGGCATGCGCATTCAGTTGAACGGCGAATCCTTTGAACTGCCCGACGGTGAAACCGTTGCGGCCCTGCTGACCCGTCTGGACTTGACCGGACGTCGCGTCGCAGTGGAGCTCAACCAGGATATCGTCCCGCGTAGCCAGCACGCCGAGACCGCGCTTACCGAGGGTGATCAGGTCGAAGTGGTCCACGCCATCGGCGGCGGCTAGCCGTCCGGCGCTCAAGCGCGCCCACCCGCATTCTGCAGAACCTCACCCCATTTCGAGGATTTCCCATGAGCATCGTTCGTAGCGACAAGCCCTTCGTTCTGGCCGGTCGTACTTACCAGTCGCGTTTGCTGGTGGGTACCGGCAAGTACCGTGACATGGAAGAAACCCGTCAGGCCATCGAAGCCTCAGGTGCCGAGATCGTCACCTTCGCCGTGCGCCGCACCAACCTCGGCCAGATCGAAGGCGAGCCGAACCTGCTCGAAGTGCTGTCTCCGGAGCGCTACACCTTCTTGCCGAACACGGCCGGTTGCTACGACGCCATCGAAGCCGTGCGCACTTGCCGCCTGGCCCGTGAGCTGCTCGAGGGCCACAACCTGGTGAAGCTGGAAGTGCTGGCCGACCAGAAAACCCTGTTCCCCAACGTGATCGAAACCCTCAAGGCCGCCGAAACCCTGGTCAAGGAAGGCTTCGACGTGATGGTCTACACCAGTGATGACCCGATCATCGCGCGCCAACTGGCTGAAATCGGCTGTATCGCCGTGATGCCGCTGGCCGGTCTGATCGGTTCCGGCCTGGGCATCTGCAACCCGTACAACCTGCAGATCATCCTCGAAGAAGCCAAGATCCCGGTACTGGTGGATGCGGGTGTCGGCACTGCGTCCGATGCCACCATTGCCATGGAGCTGGGTTGTGATGCGGTGCTGATGAACTCGGCCATCGCCCATGCGCAGCAACCGATCATGATGGCTGAAGCCATGAAACACGCGATCGTCGCGGGCCGCCTGGCGTACCTCGCTGGGCGTATGCCGAAAAAACTTTACGCCAGCGCCTCCTCGCCGCTGGATGGTCTGATCAAGTAAGAGCCATTGATGACTGAATCAAACGAAACGCCGAACACTGTGGAAGAAGGCGACGAGTCCAAGCACCGCCGCATCAAGAGTTTTGTGATGCGCGCCGGTCGCATGACCGAAGGCCAGCAAAAGGGCCTGGAGCAGGGCACGCCGTTGTTCGTCCTGCCATTGGCGGACGCGCCAGTGGATTATGACCAGGTGTTCGGCCGTTCGGCCCCACGCTCCCTGGAAATCGGTTTCGGCATGGGCCACTCCCTGCTGGAAATGGCTGCGGCCTCGCCGGAGCAGGACTTTATAGGTGTTGAAGTGCACCGTCCGGGTGTCGGCGCGCTGCTCAATGGCGTGCTCACTCAGGGCCTGACTAACCTGCGGGTCTATGATTGCGACGCGATTGAAGTACTCAACCGCTGCATCGCCGACAACAGCCTCGACCGCCTGATGCTGTTTTTCCCGGATCCATGGCACAAGAGCCGTCACCACAAGCGCCGCATCGTCCAGGCTTCCTTCGCGGAACTGGTGCGTAGCAAGCTCAAGGTCGGCGGCATTCTGCACATGGCCACCGACTGGGAACCGTACGCTGAATACATGCTGGAAGTGATGGATGTTGCCCCTGGCTACCGCAACCTGGCAGAAGACGGCAAATGCGTCCCGCGCCCGGCCGAGCGGCCGATCACCAAGTTCGAACGTCGCGGCGAGCGACTGGGGCATGGGGTTTGGGATTTGAAGTTCGAGAAGCTGGACTGATAAGTCCTCAGCTTGGAATGCAGTAAAAAATGTGGGAGCTGGCTTGCCTGCGATAGCATCGCCTCAGTATCACTGATACACCGAGGTGTCTGCATCGCAGGCAAGCCCGCTCCCACCTTTGTTTTGTGTTGCGTTTCAGGTCAGCGGCGGTCTGCCACTACGCCAATCAACACCAGCACCACCAACAACACCGGCGCCAGGCTGTAGTTGTTGAACTGGCCCAACCCTCGAACAATCCACGGTGTGGCGTAGATCAGCGCGGCGCCGCTGCCGATCATGCACAGCAGCGCCATCAACGGCACGCGCAAGGCGCCGGCGATGCTGCCCAGGCGCGCTTCGACCCAACCTTTGATATCGGCGCCGAACAGCACCAGCAGGCAGCCGACAAGGGCCAGGGAGATTTCCGACAGGTTGCTGCGGCTCCAGCGGGATACCGTCGCGAGCAGGTCGAGTATCAGATCCATTCGATTTCCTTAAGAGCAATCAGCTCAAAAACTTTTGCAGCAGGTCATTGAGAAAGAGTTGCCCGCGGTCAGTGGCCGCGAGGCGTGACGGTTCGACCTGCATTAAGCCACTTTGTTCTGCATCCGTGCGGGCTTCGTCGAGGCTGGCCAGGTCGAGGCCGGTGCGTTCGGCGTACAGCCTGGCTTCGACGCCGTCGGTGAGGCGCAGGGCGTTCATCAGGAACTCGAAGGGCAGCTCTTCATTGGTGAGTTCTTTCGTTCCGGCCTGGAAGCTTTTTGCCGGGTTGAGGTAGTCCTTTGGCGCCCGAGTCTTCCAAGTGCGCACGATGCGCCCGTCCGGGTGGCTGAGCTTGCCGTGGGCTCCGGCGCCAATGCCGATAAAGTCACCGAAGCTCCAGTAGTTGAGGTTATGCCGCGCCGGCCGGCCCGGTTGGGCGTAGGCCGAGACTTCGTACTGGGCGTAACCGTGTTCGGCGAGCAGCGCTTGGCCGGCTTCCTGGATATCCCACAGGGTATCGTCTTCCGGCAGGATCGGCGGCTGGTTCCAGAACACCGTGTTGGGTTCCAGGGTCAGCTGATACCAGGACAGGTGCGTTGGCTTGAGGGCAATAGCCTGGCGAAGATCAGCCAGAGCGTCGTCCAGGGATTGATCGGGCAAACCGTGCATCAGGTCCAGGTTGAAGTTGTCGAACCCGGCCTGGCGCGCCATGCCAGCGGCACGTACGGCCTCGTCGCCATTGTGGATCCGACCCAAAGCCTCGAGTTTTTCCTGCTGGAAGCTCTGGATGCCAATGGACAGCCGATTGATCCCCAGCTTGCGGTAGGCCACAAACTTCTCTTGTTCGAACGTCCCTGGGTTGGCTTCCAGGGTGATCTCGATGTCGCCGGCAAACGGTATGCGTTGTTCCACACCCTTGAGTAGGCGTCCCAACGCAGCAGCACTGAACAGGCTCGGCGTGCCGCCACCGAAGAAGATCGAACTCAGTTCACGGCCATAAACTGCCTGCAGGTCCTGATCGAGATCGGCCAGCAACGCGTCGACATACTCTTCTTCTGGCAGCACTTTGCTGGCGGTGTGGGAGTTGAAGTCGCAATAAGGGCATTTGCGCACGCACCACGGGATGTGGATGTACAACGCCAGGGGCGGCAAGTGAGGCAGGGCCGCCCGAGGTGTTTGCGCGCCACCGAGGATCAGTGGCTGCGCAGAGGTGTTCTGTGTCATTTCAGTCCCAGACGCTGGCGCAATAAGACCATTGCGCGGGCGCGGTGGCTGATCTGGTTCTTGTCGGTCGGGCTCAGCTCTGCGCTGGAGACACTGCGCTCCGGCACCCAAAACAGCGGGTCATAACCAAAACCGTGCTCGCCGCTGGCCGCATGCAGGATGCGCCCGTGCCACAGGCCTTCGCATAGGATAGGCAATGGGTCATCGGCATGGCGCACCAGGGCCAGCACGCAAACGAACTGCGCACCACGTTCGGCGTCCGGTACCCCCTTGAGTGCGTCCAGCAGTTTGGCGTTGTTCGCCGCATCGCCCTGGCCGTCGGCATAGCGCGCCGAGTAGATACCTGGCGCGCCGCCGAGGAAGTCCACCGCCAGGCCCGAGTCATCAGCCAATGCCGGCAGGCCAGAAATGCGCGAAGCGTTGCGGGCCTTGAGGATGGCGTTTTCGACGAACGACAGGCCGGTTTCTTCAGGCTCCACGCTGCTGAACTCGCCAATCGAGCGCAGTTGCACCGAGTTGCCGAGCATGGCTTGGAGTTCTTTGAGTTTGCCGGCGTTATGGCTGGCCAGTACGAGTTGTGTGAGGTTCATCATTCGGCCGGAAACAGTTCTTGGTTGAAACTGAAACCGTGGGCTTTGCCGCCGGTTTCAACGTTGATCGTGAAAATTCTGACTTCCTGTTGTGGCACCGAGTACTGGGCGAGGTAATAAATCGCGCCTTTTTCGGTGATCTGCTTGAACGTCAGCATCTCGGTCTTGCCGCTCAGGTCTTTGATGGTGCCGGTGACCTGCGCCATTACCGGCTCGGTGCCCTTGATCACGGAAATATTGATCATGCCCTTGTTCTTGCTGCGCACCACCTCAACGGCTTGGGCAATATCGGGTTGCAGGAAGCTGGAGGTGAAGGTGTTGTAGTGCACGGTGATGTCGCCAAAATCTTTCTGGCGATTGGGGTCGATAACGTCGGCGGCCATGGCGCTGACGCCCAGGCACGCGGTGAGTAGAAAAACAGCCAGGCGACTCATGATCGTCCTCCTTGAAAGTGGTTAGACGGCTATCTGATGGTCGGTCAGGCCCGGGCTGCTGACCCGATAAATCCCGATCTCACCTAACAGATTAGGCCATAGCTTACTCGCCCACCCATGGCGGTGCTGTTGATCGACCGCAAGGCGGTTGATCACCTTGGCTTCGCGTTCACCGCACAGCGCTTCGAAGTCCTCGAAGGTGCAGAAGTGGATGTTCGGCGTGTTGTACCAGGTGTACGGCAAGAAGTCCGACACAGGCATACGGCCTTTGGTGGCCAGGTACCAGCGGCAGCGCCAGTGACCGAAGTTGGGGAAGGTGATGATGCACTGACGGCCCACCCGCAACATTTCGTCGAGGATCCGGTCGGGGTAATGCACGGCTTGCAGCGCCTGCGTCATGACCACGATGTCGAAACTGTTGCTGGCGAAGTTACCCAGGCCTTTGTCCAGGTCCTGTTCGATCACGTTGATGCCCTTGGCCACGCACTGGGCGATGTTGTCCGGGTCGTTTTCCAGGCCATAGCCGGTGACTTGCTTGTTGTCCCGCAGCCAGCTCAGCAGTTCGCCATCGCCGCAACCGAGGTCGAGCACGCGGCTGCCGGCGGGGATCCAGTCTTGGATGATTTCCAGGTCGGCTCTCATGGCGTTCTCACAGTTCTATGCGGTTCATGTAGTGGGTGAACGCTTGCAGGTAGCGCGGGATCGGGATCAGGAAGGCGTCGTGGCCTTGCGGTGCGTCGATTTCCAGGTAGCAGACATCTTTCCTGGCGGCCATCAGCGCGTCTACCAGCTCTCGCGAACGGGCCGGGGAGAAGCGCCAGTCGGTGGTGAACGACATCACGCAGAACCTGGCCGTGGCATTGGCGAAGGTTTTCGCCAGGTCGTCGTCGAAGTTGGCGGCCGGGTCGAAATAGTCCAGGGCCTTGGTCATCAGCAGGTAGGTGTTGGCGTCGAAACGCCCGGAAAACTCTTCACCCTGATAACGCAGGTAACTCTCAACTTGGAATTCGACGCTGTGGAAGTCGTAGTTGAGCTTCTCGCTCTTCAGGCCACGGCCGAATTTCTCGCCCATGGAGTCATCCGACAGGTAGGTAATGTGCCCGACCATCCGCGCCAGCATCAGCCCGCGCTTGGGGATCACACCCGCTTCCTGGAAGGAGCCGCCGTGGAACTCCGGGTCGGTCAGGATCGCCTGGCGCGCCACTTCGTTGAAGGCGATGTTCTGCGCCGACAACTTGGGGGCCGAGGCGATGGCCAGGCAATGACGTACGCGGTCCGGGTAGGTGATGGTCCATTGCAGGGCCTGCATGCCGCCGAGACTGCCGCCAATCACCGCCGCCCACTGAGCGATGCCCAGCACATCGGCGAGACGCGCCTGGCTGTGAACCCAGTCTTCGACCGTCAATACCGGGAAGTCGGCGCCAAATGGCTTGCCGGTTTCCGGGTTGATACTGCTCGGCCCAGTTGAACCGTTGCAGCCGCCGAGGTTGTTCAGGCTGACCACGAAGAACTTGTGGGTATCGATGGGCTTGCCAGGACCGATGCAACTGTCCCACCAGCCGGGCTTGCGCTCGTCGACGTTGTGGAAGCCAGCGGCGTGATGATGGCCGGACAGGGCATGGCAGATCAGCACGGCATTGCTGCCCGTGGCGTTCAGTTGGCCATAGGTTTCGTAGATCAGGTCGTAGGCTGGCAGCGAACGGCCGCAGGCCAGGGCCAGGGGTTCGCTGAAGTGCGCCACTTGGGGCACGACCAGTCCAACAGAATCGGGGGGAAAGGCAGTTGGCATCGACCCTGCTCTCGTTTAAATGAGGCGTAAGTCTAAAGAGCGGGGACCCTAGCGGCAAGCGGTCAGGCTGGCCGCACCAAACCCGGTAAATCCGGAAGCTTTTCAGGCGCTATCAACCGCACCCGTTTCTGCCGATTCAACTCGCCACTGATCAGGCTGACCCGGCTTTTGGGAATGCCAAACGCCTTACCCAAAAACGCCATCAAATGCGCATTGGCCTTCCCCTCCACGGGTGGAGCGGTGAGGCGGATCTTCAGGCGGTCGCCGTGCAGGCCAGCGAACTCATCGCTGCTGGCCTTGGGTTGCAGGTGACAATCCAGAATCAGATCGTCACCGTCCCAGCGGAAGTAGCTCATCAGATCAGCAGGCGCAGGATGTCCGGCATCATCGTCATGGCGGCCAGGTTGTTGATCACCAGCATATCCAGGAGCTTGAGCACCATGAACGCGAGGATCGGCGAAATATCCAGGCCGCCCAGGTTCGGCAGGATCTTGCGGAACGGCGCCAGGGCCGGTTCGCAGATCTGGTTGACCAGTTCAGCGCCCGGGTTATGGCTGCCCGGGGCGACCCAGGACAGGATCACGCTGATGATCAGGGCAAAGAAGAAGATCTTCAGGAACAGCGCGGTCACGCCGATGATGGCCCAGATCAGCAATTGCAGGAAATTGCCGATGGTGCCGTAGGTCAGCAGTAGGGTCAGGGCCATCAACGCCAACTGCACCAGGATCGCCAGGACCAGCGACGACATGTCCAGGCCGAACAGGCTCGGGATTACCCGGCGCAACGGCCTGAGCAGCGGCTGAGTGGCCTTTACGGCGAACTGGCAGAGCGGGTTGTAAAAGTTTGCACGTACCAATTGCAGGACAAAACGCAACAGCACGATCAGCAGGTACAGACTGCCGAGGGTTTGCAGCACGTAGACGGCTGCGGTGTTCAAACCAATCATGTTGGCTCCTTATTGACCCAGTTGTTCGGCCATTTCGGCCGAGCGGTGCGCGGCGGCGCCCAATGCTTTTTCCACCAGGGCTTCAAAGCCCCCGGCCTGGAACGATTCAATAGCGGCTTGTGTGGTGCCGCCTGGCGAGGTGACGCGACGGCGCAACTCGGCGGCGTCAACATCACTGCCTGCTGCCATGTGCGCGGCGCCGAGGGCGGTTTGCACGGTCAGTTGCTCAGCGGTTTCCCGTGGCAGGCCCAGTTTCACGCCCGCAGCGGTCATGGCCTCGATCAGCAGGAAGAAATACGCCGGGCCGCTGCCGGAGACGGCGGTGACCGCATCCAGTTGTTGCTCTTCTTCCAGCCAAAGGGCAATGCCGACTGCCGACAACAGTTCCTGCGCCTGATCCCGCTGCTCAGCGGTGACTTCGGCAGTGGCGTACAAGCCGCTCACGCCCTGGCGCAGCAGCGCCGGGGTATTAGGCATGCAGCGCACAATCGGCTGGGCACCGAGCCAGTTTTTCATGCTGGCGCAGGTGATGCCGGCGGCGATGGACACCACCAGTTGATGAGGCTTGAGGCTTGGCCGAAGGGCTTCGCACACGGCTTTCATGGTCTGTGGTTTGACCGCCAGTACAATCACGTCAGCGCCTTGAATGGCCTCGGCGTTGTCGGCGAAGACTTCGATGCCGTGTTCACGGCTGACGCGGGTGCGGGAGTCTTCACCCGGGTCGCTGGCGCGGATCCGGTCCGCTTCCAGGCCTTTGGCCCGCAGGCCGCCGATCAGGCTGGCCGCCATGTTGCCGGCGCCGATAAAGGCTATACGCGTGTTGCTCATGACAGGTCCTTACTCAGATGGAAGTCAGCCATTTCACGGCTGACCGTAGTCGCGGGCACCAAACAGGGCGGTACCGATCCGCACCCAGGTGGCCCCTTGGGCGATGGCTGACTCAAGGTCGTGGCTCATGCCCATGGAAAGTGTGTCGAGCGCAAGGTTCAGGCTCGATTGCAGGTCGCGTACGGTCGCGAACGCAGCGTCTTGAGCCGCACGATCGTCAGTCGGCTCGGGAATTGCCATCAAGCCGCGCAGCTTCACGCGAGGCAGGGCACTGATGGCTTCGGCCAAGGCTGGCAAATCGGCGGGCGTACAGCCGGACTTGCTGGCTTCGCCACTGACATTGACCTGAATGCAGATGTTCAGTGGTGGCAGGTCAGCCGGGCGTTGTTCGGACAGGCGTTGTGCGATTTTCAGGCGGTCCACGGAATGCACCCAAGCGAAATTTTCAGCGATAGCGCGAGTCTTGTTCGATTGAATGGGGCCGATGAAGTGCCAACTCAAGGGCAGGTCGGTTAATTCCAGCTGTTTGCCCAAGGCTTCCTGCAGGTAGTTCTCGCCAAAGTCGCGCATCCCGGCGGCATAGGCTTCGCGCACGGCTTGCGCGGGTTTGGTCTTGCTGACGGCCAGCAAGTGGATGCTGTTTTCGTCGCGCTGCACGGCCTGGGCCGCCGCACGGATCCGGTCACTAACCAGGCCGATGTTGTCTGCTATCGTCGACATTCGAAGTGCGCCCGCGGGAATGGAGTCCGCGGCATTCTACTGGAAATGGAAAGCCCTATGGATATCACTGAATTGCTGGCCGCAAGCGTCAGCCTGGGCGCGTCCGACCTGCATGTGTCGGCAGGATTGGCGCCGATGGTGCGCATTGATGGTGAGGTTCGTGCGCTTGATCAACCGACGCTGGGTCCTACGCAAGTTGCGCAGTTGCTTGAGTCGATACTCACCGAACAGCAGCAAAAGGATTTCGAAATATCTCTTGAAACGGATTTTGCCTTCGAGCTGCCAGGTGTGGCGCGATTTCGGGTGAATGTGTTTCAGCAGCATCGGGGAATCGGCGCAGTGTTTCGGACGATCCCGTCGCGGGTTCAGAGCCTGGAAAGCTTGGGGCTCGGGGAAGTATTTCGCCGGATCGCGGACTTGCCTCGGGGGCTGGTGCTGATCACCGGGCCCACAGGGTCCGGCAAGTCCACGACCCTGGCGGCGATGATTGATTACCTCAACGGTCATCACCACCAGCACATCCTGACCCTTGAAGACCCGATCGAGTTTGTTCATGAGCCAAAAAACGCGCTGATCAACCAGCGGCAGGTACATCGTGACACCCACAGTTTCTCGGCGGCCTTGCGCTCTGCGCTGCGGGAAGACCCGGATGTGATCCTGGTGGGCGAGATGCGCGACCTGGAAACCATCCGCCTGGCGCTGACGGCTGCGGAAACCGGGCACTTGGTGTTTGGCACCCTGCACACCACGTCGGCGGCGAAAACCGTGGATCGCGTAGTGGATGTATTTCCGGCGGGGGAGAAGGCCATGGTCCGCTCGATGCTTTCAGAGTCGTTGCAGGCGGTGGTGTCCCAGGTGCTGGTGAAGAAAGTGGGCGGTGGGCGGGTGGCCGCTCATGAAATCATGCTCGGCACGCCGGCGATCCGTAACTTGATCCGCGAGGACAAGGTGGCACAGATGTACTCGGCGATTCAGACCGGAGGGGCGCTGGGGATGAAGACGTTGGATATGAGTTTAAAGGCGTTGGTCAGCCAGGGGCTGATCAGCCGGGAGGATGCGCGGGAGAAGGCGAGGATGCCTGGGGAGTTTTAAGGTGGAACAGGCAATGAAAACCTAATGTTGGAACTTGCTTGTGTGGGAGTCGGGCTTGCCCCCGATGCAGGCGCCTCGGTCTGTCAGTTGCACCGAGGTGATGCTATCGCGGGCAAGCCTGGCTCCCACACAAGCCCGCTACCACATTGGATTGCATTGCAGCGTTGAATCAGCGCTGCACAACCCGCAGATTGCTTTGCTCTTTAGGCAGAACACGCTTGGCAATCACGTAGTTCTTGTCCCAGAACGGCTTTTTCAGCGTGTCGATGCTGACCGACTTGCCACGACGCGGTGCGTGGATAAAGCGGTCGTTACCCAGGTAGATGGCAACGTGGTTGACCTGACGGCTCTTCAATTTGAAGAACAGCAGATCGCCCGGCTTCAGGTCCTTGCGCTCAACTTTCTGCCCATGGCCAGCGGCCATGGCATTGGAAGTGCGCGGCAAATCCACGGCTTTAACGTCGTTAAACGCATATTTCACCAAGCCACTGCAGTCGAACCCTTTACTTGGGCTGCTGCCGCCCCAACGATAAGGAGTGCCGAGCACGTTAACGGCGCGGCTGAGGACGTTGCTGCTTTGTTTGGTGTTGACCGCCATCAGGGCGGGATTTGCTTTACCGTGTGCCTTGCTCAATTGAGTCGGGCGCTTGACGGTGAGTTTTACCGATTTGGCGGAGCTGGTGGTTGCATGAACTTTAGGGGTGAAACCATTAACGTTCGGAAGTCGTTGCTCACGGTTGGTGGCGTGGGCGGCCAGTGGCATTAATAGGCAAATGGTTAGCCATGTCTTGAAAAATGGTCGCATTAGGCAAGGCTCTTATAGGTTTGCGCGCAACTTTATAACAGCTTTTTGTGTCTTTCTCAGGCCGTTTGTCGACTGAACCCTGCGGTCAAATTCAGGAAAAGCGCGACTAAATGCCGCAATTGTCCTACACAAGTCAGGTGGTACAAGGCTTTGAGGGAAGCGACCATACCATTTACCGCATGTCGGGCGCCCGTAAAAAAGTCACAAAGAAACCAGAAATATTTATCTATCGAGGCAAAAGAGGTACTCCATGAACACCTATCGACAGGATGTTTCGCAGCAAGACACCCACAGCAAGGTGATCGGTTACCTGCTCTGGATTTTCGGTTTTACCGGTGCTCATCGTTTTTATTACGGCAAACCGGTGACCGGGACGATCTGGTTTTTCACCTTCGGATTGTTGGGGATTGGCTGGCTGATCGACCTGTTCCTGATCCCCGCCATGGACCGGGAGGCGGACCTGCGTTTTACCGCTGGGCCGATTGAGTACAACGTGGCCTGGATCCTGTTGGCGTTCCTGGGTGTGTTCGGTTTGCACCGTATGTATCAGGGCAAATGGATCACCGGGATCATCTATTTGCTGACCGGTGGTTTGTTCCTGATTGGGGTGCTGTACGACTTCTGGACGCTGAATACGCAGATTTCGATTGGCAATGCCGAGCGTAATAACGGGCGTTAAGCCTCACACGGACCCCATGTGGGCGCGGTTAATGTGGGAGCCGGGCTTGCCCGCGATTGCATCACCTCGGTACATCAGATGTACCGAGGCGCCCGCATCGCAGGCAAGCCAGCTCCCACATTGGACCGTGCCCTCATTGGATGTGTGAGTGATCAGGCCTGGTAGCTGATCCGCCCATCCACCAAGGTATACCGCACATTCGCCGGCAAACTGTGGCCGATGAACGGGCAATTCTCACCTTTGGACAGCCAATGCTCACCGGCAACGGTGGAACTGGCCGGATCAAACACCACGATATCCGCCGCCGAACCCACCGCCAGCTTACCCGCCGGCAGGCGCAGCGCCTCTGCTGGGCCAGCACTCAGACGCGCCAGTAGTGTCGGCAGGTCCAGCAAACCATCTTCCACCAACGTCATTGCCAGTGGCAGCAACAGTTCGACACTGCTGATCCCAGGCTCTGTCGCACCAAACGGTGCCAGCTTGGCATCGCGTTCGTGAGGCTGGTGGTGGCTGGAAATCGCCGAAACCACTCCGGACTTCACGGCCGCGCGCAAGCCATCGCGGTCTGCGCGGGTGCGAAGCGGCGGTTGCACGTGGTACAGGCTGGAGAAGTCGATCAGCGCCTCATCCGTCAGAATCAGTTGATACAGCGCCACATCTGCCGTGACCGGCAAGCGGCGTGCCTGAGCCTGGGCGATCAAGGCCACGCCCCGGGCACTGGTCAACTGGCTGAAATGCGCCCGTACGCCGCTTTGTTCTACCAGCAGCAGGTCCCGGGCCAGGGCTACGGTCTCGGCGGTTTCCGGGATGCCCGGCAGGCCGAGGAAGCTGGCGGTGGCGCCTTCGTGGGCCAGGCCGCCTTCGGCGAGGTCGCGGTCTTGGGAGTGGAAAATCACCGTCAGGTCGAAGGTGGCTGCATATTCCAGGGCACGACACAGGGTGCGTGTGCTGCGAAAACTCTCCAGACCATTGCCAAAGGCCACGCAGCCAGCATCGCGCAGGGCGATCAGTTCGGCCAGCTGTTCGCCGTCCAGACCTTTGCTCAGGGCGCCGATGGGGAACACTTTGCAATTGCCGGCTTCGCGGGCGCGGTCGAGGATCAGCTCGGTCACGGCCGAAGTGTCCAGCACCGGTTTGGTCTGCGGTGGGCAGCACAGGCTGGTGACGCCACCGGCCGCCGCCGCACGGGTTTCGCTGGCGATCGTGCCTTTGCGGCTGTAACCCGGTTCGCGCAGGGCGACATTCAGGTCCACCAGCCCCGGCGCGGCTACCAGGCCTTTGGCGTCGATGGTTTCGCTGGCGCTGAAACCACTTGGGGCGGCGCCGATGGCAATGATCTTGCCGGCTTCCAGATGAAGGTCGGTGACTTGATCCAGGCCACTGGCGGGATCAATGACTCGGGCGCCGAGAATGCTGAGCTTCACTGGGCGTTCTCCTGCTCGAATTGACGTTGTGCGGTTTGCCCGCTCATGGCCATGGACAACACGGCCATGCGCACGGCGATGCCGTAGGTGACTTGGTTGAGAATCACCGATTGCGGTCCGTCGGCCACCGCCGACTCAATCTCCACGCCCCGGTTGATTGGGCCTGGGTGCATCACGATGGCATCCGGCTTGGCGCCGGCCAGTCGCGCGGTAGTCAGGCCGAACAGGCGGTAGAACTCGCCTTCGCTCGGCAGCAGACCGCCGGACATACGCTCGCGTTGCAGGCGCAGCATGATCACCACGTCGACGTCTTTCAGGCCTTCGGCCATGTCGGTGTAGACCTTCACCCCGTATTGCTCGATGCCGATGGGCAGCAGGGTTTTCGGCGCGATCACCCGGATGTCCGGGCAGCCGAGGGTTTTCAGGGCCAGCATGTTCGAGCGTGCCACCCGCGAGTGCAGGATGTCGCCGACGATGGCCACCGAGAGGTTTTCAAAGCCGCCCTTGTGCCGACGGATGGTCAGCATGTCGAGCATGCCTTGGGTCGGGTGGGCGTGACGCCCGTCGCCGCCGTTGATGATCGCCACCTGCGGGCACACGTGTTCGGCGATGAAGTGCGCGGCACCGGAGTCGCCGTGACGCACCACGAACATATCGGCGGCCATGGCTTCCAGATTGCGCAGGGTGTCGAGCAGGGTTTCGCCCTTGCTCGCCGACGACGTCGAGACGTTCAGGGTGATCACATCCGCCGACAGCCGCTGGGCTGCCAGTTCAAAGGTGGTGCGGGTACGGGTGGAGTTCTCGAAGAACACGTTGCAGATGGTTTTGCCGCGCAGCAGCGGGACTTTTTTCACCGCCCGGCCGCCGACTTCAAGGAACGAGTCAGCGGTGTCGAGGATTTCGGTGAGCAGTTCGCGGGGCAAACCGTCGAGGGACAAGAAGTGGCGCAGCTGGCCCTGAGCATTGAGCTGCAGCGGGCGCTTGGCATCTAGAGGCGTCATCGCGGGGACTCTTTACAAGGCGGTTTAAAGGGCAAGGTCTTGCAGTTCGAGTTCGAGCGGCGTGGGACCGGACAATTTTACCCGTTGGCTGGCCGCAAGCGACAGTGTGGCGCCAACCACGTCCGGGCTGATGGGCAGTTCGCCAGCGTCCAGGTCGAGCAGGCAGACCAGCGTGATGCTGGCCGGGCGTCCGTAATCGAACAATTCATTCATGGCGGCGCGGATGGTGCGACCGCTCATCAGGACGTCATCGATCAGCACCAGGTGCTGGCCTTCGATCTCGAAAGGCAGGGCCGACGGACGGACTTGTGGGTGCAGCCCGTTCTGGCTGAAGTCATCGCGGTAGAAGGATACGTCGAGGGTGCCCAGGGGCGAATGGCTGCCCAGTTCTTCCAGCAACGCCTGGGCCACCCAGACGCCGCCGGTGCGAATGCCAATAAAGCGTGGTTCGCTGATGGCGCGGTGTTCCAGGTGGGCCTTGAGGCGTAACGCCATCTGGCTGATCAGTTCGGCGGGATTGGGCAGGCTCATGGTGGCTCCTTCAAGGCCTTGCGCGGCGGGGGCGACGGCAAGGTCCGGGCTCAAACGTAAGAAGACGCGGCAAGCCGCGTCAGTCAGGATTCAAATAAAGCGGTGTTTTCGTCCAGCCAACCCTGCAACAGCAAGGCGGCGGCAATCGCGTCCACCGGGTTGTCGCGGTAGCTGCCTTTCTGCCCGCCCCGGTCGCGGCGCTCACCCTTGGCCTCAAAGGTGGTCAGGCGTTCGTCGTGGGTATAGAAGGGCAGGTTGTAGCGGCCATTGAGGCGACGGGCGAATTTTTCGGCCCGCAGGCACATGTCGCTTGGGGTGCCGTCCATGTTCAGGGGCAGGCCGACGACGACGGCGTCGGGCTTCCACTCCTTGATCAGGGCTTCCACTTGGTTCCAGTCCGGCACGCCGTTCTGGGCTTTCAGGGTACACAGCTCGCGGGCCTGGCCAGTGATGACCTGCCCGACGGCGACGCCAATCTGTTTGGTGCCGTAGTCAAAGCCGAGGATCAGACGCAAGGCCATCAGGCGTGCCCCGCCTGGCTGGTCAACAGGCTGAGATTGACCCGCAGCTTGGCCGCAGCCGCTTCCAGGCGCAGTTCACTGGGGGTGTTGAACAGGATGTCAGCATCAAACGGGCAGGTCAGCCAGGCATTACTGGCCAGTTCGGCCTCCAGTTGCCCGGCTTCCCAGCCCGCGTAACCGAGGGTGATCAGGCTCTGCTGCGGCCCGATGCCATCGGCAATCGCAAACAAGATGTCCTGGGAGGTGGACAGGGACAGCCCGTCGAGGTCCACCGTAGCCTGGAACGTGGGGCCTGTAGGGTGCAAGACAAAACCCCGGTCAGTCTGCACCGGCCCGCCGATGTAGATCGGTACGTCCTGGCAGTCGGCCGGCGGATCGATGTCCGGGCGCAATTGTTCAAGGATATCGGCCAGGTTCAGGTCCTGCGGACGGTTGACCACCAGGCCCATGGCACCATTGGCCGTGTGCTCGACGATGTAGGTCAAGGTCTGCGCAAAGTTCGGGTCGGCCATATGGGGCATGGCGATCAGGAATTGGTGCTTGAGGTAGGTCGGGCTGACATTTTTCATGTCCGCTAGTGTGGCGTTGGAGGGGCGAACTGACAAGCTGGGGATGCGCAGGAAATCGCCACTGCGATCAATTGCTGGACAGCCGATCACCCTTGGCGAACTTCCAGGTGCGGATGATTTCCAGGCGGTCGATGTCCGCCAGGTCTCCGGTAAACGGCGCAAACGGTGCCGCCAGACGCACAATCCGCTGTGCAGCCTGGTCCAGCAATGGCTGCCCGGAAGATTCCAGCACCAACACTTCATACAACGAACCGTCGCGGTTGATCGATACCAGCAGCCGCAAGTTGCCGTAGATCTGCTGGCGGCGGGCTTCGTCCGGGTAGTTGAGGTTGCCGATGCGCTCGACCTTCTTGCGCCATTCGTCCTTATACCAGGCACCCTTGTCACGCATGGTGGAGGCTGCGTTCAGGCGATAAATCCGTGGACGCTTGGCATAAAGCTGTTGTTCGTTGGCAAGTTCCGCTTCCAGGCTGGAGATTTCGCTGGAGAGCTGCTCGCTGTCAAACGCGGGGGCGGACGTTTTGGGTGCGGGTTCGGTCTTGACCTTTTCGCGCTGGGTCACGGCTTTTTGCGGCTTGGGTGCGATAGTGGCGACGGCAGCCTTGGGTGCCGCCTGCTTGACCTCGGGCTTGGGCGTCGGAGGCGGCTTGACCTTGTTGACCTTGTTGTCCTGGAATGGGGCCACTTCGGTGGTCTTGGGTACCGCTTTCTTGTCCAGGGTGCCGCTGCCTTGCTGATTGTCCTGGGCGAGAAAGTCAGCCTTTTCCGGCTTCTTTTCGCTCTTGAAGGTGGCGAGGGTGATTTCCAGGGTTTTGCTGATCTGCTTGGGTTCGGCAAAGGTGAAGCCCAGGCCGAGGATCAAAGCCAGGTGAATCAACGCTGCCAGAAACAGGGTAAATCCGAGCCGATCAGCCGGGCGCACGCCGCTATGGGAGAGTTCTGGGGGCAGATCGGACGGGAGCGTCATGACAAGAAAACCAACATCGCGCGTTTCACAGGTGCGGCATGATAACGCAATGTTGGTTTGTGTCTGGCTGTTCTATGTCACTTGGCTTGTAGCTTCGCGGCAATCGCCGCCATCAGCATTTCGCCGATATTGGTGCCGAACGCGTTGTCTATTTCGCGAATGCAGGTGGGGCTGGTGACGTTGATTTCCGTGAGATGCTCACCAATTACGTCTAGGCCTACAAACAGCAGACCTTTTTCCCGCAGCGTCGGGCCGACCTGTGCGGCGATCCAGCGGTCCTTGTCGGTCAATGGACGTGCTTCGCCACGCCCACCGGCCGCCAGGTTGCCACGGGTTTCGCCGGCAGCGGGGATGCGCGCCAGGCAGTAAGGCACGGGTTCGCCGTCGATCATCAGGATGCGCTTGTCGCCGTCCTTGATTGCCGGCAGGTAGGCCTGGCCCATGATCTGCTGGGTACCGAGGGCGGTCAGGGTTTCCAGGATCACCGACAGGTTCGGGTCGCCGACCCGGTGACGGAAGATCGAGGTGCCGCCCATGCCGTCCAGCGGCTTGAGGATCACGTCACCGTGCTTGGCGGCGAACTCGCGCAGCACGTCGCTGCGGCGGCTGACCAAGGTCGGCGGCGTGCATTGCGGGAACAGGGTGGCGAACAGCTTTTCATTGCAGTCACGCAGGCTTTGGGGCTTGTTGACGATCAGTACGCCAGCGCGCTCGGCCTGCTCTAACAGGTAGGTGGAGTAGACAAACTCCATGTCGAATGGCGGATCCTTGCGCATCAGGATCACGTCCAGGTCGCTCAACGGGCTGTCGACCTCGTCTTGCAGTTCGAACCACTTCTCAGGGTTGGCAAACACCTGCAAGGGACGCATCCGGGCCCGCGCCTCGCCGTCGCCCTGGTAAAGATCGCGCTGCTCCATATAGAACAGTGTCCAGCCGCGGGCCTGGGCGGCCAGCAACATGGCCAGCGAGCTATCCTTTTTATAGGAAATGCTGGCGATAGGGTCCATGACAATGCCGACGCGAACGCTCATGGGGGATTTCCTCTAGCAAATAAGGGCGCATAAAAGTGGCGTCAGAGTGGCGCTGCGGCTGTTGTGGGTCAAGGAAAAACCACCTTGCCGGTCGGCCGATAGATTGCCTTCCCAGTCTGTGCTAAAAAGGCTGCCATGGCGTATCAGCCCTTGAATCGCAAGGGTTTGGCGCCCGTCCTGTGCAACATCCGGCTGTACACACCGAAAACCGATTCGCTGTGGCGATGGTAGAGCAGATATGGAACAGCATTCCAACGCCTTGAAAGTGATGGTGATCGACGATTCGAAAACGATTCGCCGCACCGCCGAGACACTGTTGAAGAACGTAGGGTGCGAAGTCATCACGGCCATCGACGGTTTCGATGCCCTGGCCAAGATCGTTGACCATCACCCGCACATTATCTTTGTCGACATCATGATGCCGCGCCTGGATGGTTATCAGACCTGCGCCTTGGTCAAGAACAACCCGGCGTTCAAGTCGATACCGGTGATCATGCTGTCCTCCAAGGACGGCCTGTTCGACAAGGCCAAGGGGCGCATCGTCGGCTCTGATCAGTTTTTGACCAAACCTTTTAGCAAGGAAGAACTGCTGAGTGCGATCAAGGCGTATGTGCCGGGCTTCGCCGCAGTAGAACAAGCACATTGACGGCAAGCCTTGAGCGCTTGCGTCTACCAATGTAGTGGGGAAAACCATGGCACGTGTTCTGATCGTCGACGATTCGCCGACTGAAATGTACAAACTGACCGGCATGCTGGAAAAGCATGGCCACGAGGTCCTCAAGGCCGAAAACGGTGCCGACGGCGTGGCTCTGGCCCGTGATAAAAAGCCTGATGCGGTGCTGATGGACATCGTCATGCCGGGCCTCAACGGTTTCCAGGCCACGCGCCAGTTGACCAAGGACTCCGAAACCAGCCACATCCCGGTGATCATCATCACCACCAAGGATCAGGAAACCGACAAGATCTGGGGCGAGCGTCAGGGCGCGAAAGACTACCTGACCAAGCCGGTGGACGAAGACACCCTGATCGCCACCCTGAACAAGGTGTTGGCGGGCTGACGGCACGTTCCCATGACCGAGTCGCAAACCGCCTTCGAGCTGCTGCTGGACATCGACCGTCGCTGCCGCCTGTTGGCCGCCGACTTGCCTTCCCAGGAAACCCAGGTGCAAAGCTGGAGCGGGATCGGCTTCCGGCTGGGTGATCACTGGTACGTGGCACCCATGGGCGAAGTCGCCGAAGTCCTGCACGAGCCGCGCTGCACCTTGATGCCCGGGGTCAAACCGTGGGTCAAGGGCGTGGCCAACCTGCGCGGGCGATTGTTGCCGGTCATCGATCTGTGCGGGTTTTTCGGCCACGAACTGTCGACCCTGCGCAAACAACGGCGCGTATTGGTCGTGGAGTATCAGGACGTGTTTGTCGGCCTGTTGGTGGATGAGGTGGTGGGGATGCAGCATTTTGCGCAAGAGTTATTGGCACGCGCTGCGTTGACTGTTGACGAAGCCTCCAGTGCCCCCTTTATCCAAGGCCAGTTCAAGGGTGATCAGGTGTGGCAGGTCTTCAGCCCCTTCGCCCTGGCCCAAGCCCCGCGCTTCATGGATGTCGCCGTATGAGCACCGTCACGCCCCCCAAACCACAGGAAGCCTCCCGCAGTCGGTCGCAGATCATCGTGCTGTTTATCGCGCTGATCGTGTTCATCATGTTGCTGTTCGCCAACTTCGCGTACCTCAACACCCAATCGACCTATGACAAGCAGTACATCGGCCATGCCGGTGAGTTGCGGGTGTTGTCCCAGCGTATTGCCAAGAACGCCACGGAAGCGGCAGCGGGCAAATCCGCCGCGTTCAAGCTGCTGGGTGAGTCGCGAAACGATTTTGCCCAGCGCTGGAGTTACCTGAAAAAAGGTGACCCGGCCACCGGCCTGCCGGCGGCGCCCCGCGAGGTACGCGCGGAAATGCGTGCCGTACAGACCGACTGGGAAGCGCTGCTGAAAAACACCGATGCGATTCTGGCCAGCGAGCAAACGGTACTGTCCCTGCATCAAGTGGCTGCAACATTGGCGGAAACCGTCCCGCAACTGCAGGTTGAGTCGGAAAAGGTCGTCGATATCCTGCTGCAACGGGGCGCACCGGCCAGCCAGGTGGCGTTGGCCCAGCGCCAATCGTTGCTGGCCGAACGGATCCTTGGTGCGGTGAATACGGTACTGGCCGGTGATGAAACGGCTGTGCAGGCTGCTGATGCCTTTGGTCGCGACGCCAATCGCTTCGGCCAGGTACTCAACGGCATGCTCCAGGGCAATGCGGGGCTGCGCATCACCCAGGTTGAGGATCACGACGCTCGTGCCCGCTTGGCAGACATCTCCGAGCTGTTTGAATTCGTCTCCGGCTCCGTGGATGAAATCCTCGAAACCTCGCCACAACTGTTCCAGGTGCGCGCCTCGGCGAGCAATATTTTCAGCCTGTCGCAAACCCTGCTCGATGAAGCCTCGCACCTGGCCACGGGTTTTGAAAACCTCGCGAGTGGGCGCACGTTTGACACCATCGGTGGCTACGTTCTGGGTTTGCTGGCGCTGGCGTCGATCATCCTGATCGGCCTGGTGATGGTCCGCGAGACCAACCGGCAGCTACGTGAAACCGCTGAAAAGAACGAGCGTAATCAGAACGCGATCATGCGCCTGCTGGATGAAATCGAAGACTTGGCCGACGGCGACCTGACCGTCACCGCCTCGGTGACCGAAGACTTCACCGGCACCATCGCCGACTCCATCAACTATTCCGTGGACCAACTGCGGGACCTGGTCGCCACCATCAACCTCACCGCCGGCCAGGTAGCCGGTGCCGTGCAGGACACCCAGGCCACCGCGATGCACCTGGCCCAGGCCTCGGAGCATCAGGCCCAACAGATCGCCGAAGCCTCCACTGCGATCAACCAGATGGCCCAGTCCATCGATCAGGTTTCGGCCAACGCCGCCGAATCCTCAGCGGTGGCCGAGCGCTCGGTGGAGATTGCCAACAAGGGCAACGAGGTGGTGCACAACACCATCCACGGCATGGACAACATTCGCGAACAGATCCAAGACACCGCCAAGCGCATCAAGCGCTTGGGGGAGTCATCCCAGGAAATTGGCGACATCGTCAGCCTGATCGACGACATCGCGGACCAGACCAACATCCTCGCCCTCAACGCCGCGATCCAGGCCAGCATGGCCGGCGATGCCGGGCGCGGGTTTGCAGTGGTGGCCGATGAAGTGCAGCGGTTGGCTGAGCGCTCTTCGGCGGCCACCCGGCAAATCGAAACCCTGGTGCGGGCTATTCAGACTGACACCAACGAAGCCGTGATCTCCATGGAGCAGACCACCACCGAAGTGGTGCGTGGAGCGCGGCTGGCCCAGGATGCCGGCGTAGCGCTGGAAGAGATCGAAGGCGTGTCGAAAACCCTGGCGGCGCTGATCCAGAGCATCTCCAATGCGGCGCAGCAACAGACCTCGTCGGCGGGGCAGATTTCGTTGACCATGAACGTGATCCAGCAGATCACCAGCCAGACGTCGTCGGGCTCTACGGCTACCGCTGAAAGCATTGGTAATCTGGCGAAAATGGCCAGTCAGTTGCGCCGGTCAGTGTCGGGGTTCACGTTGCCGGCGGCGCGCAAGGTGGATGACCCCTGATGCAATGACCTGCCATTCTGTAGCCGCTGGCGAAGCCTGCGATAAGGCCAAAGGCCTTCAGCGGTCTAGAGATCCAGCGTCCCTTCGGGCCGTTCGCAGGCTTCGCCAGCGGCTACAGGGTGCAAGCCAGGAAATTAATGAATTCAAGCGGGAGCAGTTATGGTTGATCGGCACGATTATGTGGCCCTCGAATGGGTCAAGGATGAAATTGCCGAAACCCTGAAGCAGGCCCGTTCGGCGCTGGACGCTTTCATCGACGACGCAAGCAGTGGCGCGATCGCCCTGTGCCTTGAGTGCATTCACCAGGTCCATGGCAGCCTGCTGATGGTCGAGTTCTACGGCGCGGCCCTGCTCGCCGAGGAAATCGAACACCTGGCCTTGGCCCTGCAGGCCGGGCGTGTCAGTCAGCGCGACGAAGGCATCCGTCTGCTGCAACAGGCCCTCGGGCAATTGCCGTTGTATCTGGAGCGGGTGCACAGCGCCCGCCGCGATCTGCCGTTGGTGGTCTTGCCGTTGCTTAACGACCTGCGCAGCGTGCGGGGTGAAAGCCTGCTCTCGGAAACCAGCCTGTTCAGTCCGCAGTTGCTGGTGATCCCTGCGCTGCCCGACGACATCCTGGCCCAACGAACACCGGACGATTTCCCCGAGTTGCTGCGCCAATGGCGGCAGATGCTGCAACAGGCCCTGGCCGGGTTGCTGCGCGAGGACCACGGCCCCAGCAACCTGGACGATATGGCGCGGGTCTTTGCCCGGCTCGAAGCCCTGTGCCAAGGCGCACCCTTGCTGCCGTTGTGGCAAGTCACCTCGGCACTGGTGGAAGGCATGCTCACCGGCGTGATCGCCAACAGCCCGGCGCTGCGCAGTCTGCTCAAGGCCTGCGACAAGGAAATCAAGCGTCTGTTGGCCCAAGGCATCGCCGGAATCAACCAGCCGGCTCCCGATGAGTTGCTCAAGAGCCTGCTGTTTTACATCGCCAAAGTCACCCGGCCGACACCGCGCATGCAAAGCCTGAAAGAACGTTATGGCCTCGACGAAGCCCTGCCCGACAGCGCCGTGGTGGATGCCGAACGCGCGCGCATGGCCGGGCCTGATCGTGGTGCCATGGGCTCGGTCCTCGGTGCCCTCTGTGAAGAGTTGGTGCGGGTCAAGGAGCGCCTGGACCTGTTCGTGCGCAGCGACCGCCAACACACCAGCGACCTGGAGAGCCTGCTGGCGCCGCTGCGGCAAATTGCCGATACCCTGGCGGTGCTGGGGTTTGGCCAGCCGCGCAAAGTGATCATCGACCAACTGGCGGTAGTGCTGGGCCTGGCCCAAGGGCAGCGGGAACCGAATGACGCTGTGTTGATGGACGTCGCCGGTGCCTTGCTTTACGTCGAAGCGACACTGGCCGGAATGGTCGGCACCGTCGAGCCGGAACGCCGCGAAGAAAGTCGCCTGCCCACCACTGACCTGACCCAGATCCATCAGTTGGTTCTCAAGGAGTCGTGTCAGTGCCTCAAGCAGGCCAAAGAACTGATCATCGACTGCATTGAAGCCCAGTGGGATCGACAGCGCCTGGAGTCTCTGCCCGAGTTACTGACCCAGGTTCGCGGTGCCTTGGCGATGATCCCGTTGCCCCGTGCGGCGAGCTTGATGCGCGGCTGCAATCAGTACGTCGACGAGCAACTGATGGTCAGTGCGACGGTGCCTACCGACACGCAGCTCGCGCATTTTGCCGATGTGATTACCAGCCTCGAGTACTACCTGGAACGCATGCTTCAGGATCATGACGCCCCCGGCGAGCGAGTGCTGGACGTGGCCGCTGAAGGTTTGACGGCGCTGGGTTATTTGCCGGCTGAAAAGCCCTGGCGCCAGGAATTGCCCGCATCGATGGATGACGTGCCGGCGCAGGCCTCGACCACTCAATCTCTGGCGCAGGTGTTGGCCAGTCCCACCTCGCGCCTCAATCCTCCGGCGTTGCAACGCCCTGGCAGCCTGCTGCCACCGCCGGCGGGAGAAGAGCCGGTGGACGATGAACTGCGGGAGGTCTTCCTCGAGGAGACCGGGGAAGTCCTTGAGACGCTGCATCGTGACCTGCCGGGCGGCATCGCCAGCCTGGAAGACAAAGCCATCCTGAGCGAAATTCGCCGCGCCTTTCACACGCTCAAGGGCAGTGGGCGCATGGTCCGCGCTCTGGTGCTGGCAGAGTTGGCGTGGGCCGTGGAAAACCTGCTCAATCGTGTACTGGAGCGCAGTGTCGCCGCTGGGGCCGATGTGCAGGCTGTACTGGATGACGCGGTGGCGCTGCTGCCGACATTGATCGCCGATTTCGCCACCGATACCCAACGCCAGCGAGACGATGTCGACGACTTGGCGGCTCGGGCCCACGCCCTGGCCAGCGGTGTCGAACTGCCGACCACGGCTGACGACGATCCGTCGGCCCTGGACCCGCTGCTGCTGGAGATCTTTCGCAACGAAGCCCAGAGCCATCTCGACAGCCTTAATCATTTTCTGCGCCAGGCCACCGAGTACGTACCCTTGCAGGTCAGTGACGAACTGCAGCGGGCCCTGCATACCCTCAAAGGCAGCGCCTACATGGCCGGCGTGTTGCCTATTGCCGAGCTGGCGCGGCCGCTGGACCACTTGACCCGCGAGTACAAGGCCCACCGCCTGCCGCTGGACCTGGATGAGGTCGAGCTGTTGCTGGAAGCCGAAGCGCTGTTCCAACGTGGCTTACGCCAGTTGGACAATGATCCCAACGCGCCGATCAGTGGTGCAGCGGCCTTGATCGAACGCACGCAACAGCGTTTGAACAGCCAACTTGAAGCGCTGCTCAACGCACCCAATACGGGGCTGCGGATCAAGCGTGATCCCCAGCTGATCGCCAACTTCCTGGCCCAGGGCATGGACATCCTGCTGGACGCGGAAAGCCTGTTGCGCGTTTGGCAGCAGCACCCCGGCGAACGTCAGGAACTCAGTGCGTTGCTGGACGAACTGACTACCTTGGGTGAGGGCGCGCACCTGGCCGATCTGCACCCGATGGACGAACTCTGCGAAGCCTTGCTCGACCTCTATGGCGCGGTAGAAGAGAGCAGCCTGGCAGTCAGCGAGCGGTTTTTCCATGAGGCCGAACAGGCTCACGAAGCGTTGATCAGCATGCTCGACCAACTGGCCGCTGGCCAGGAAATCAGCCCTGCCTCCACGCGGGTGAGGGCGCTGCGCGAGCTGCTGGACGAAGGCTTGGATCCATCCGCCACTGGGCTGATCAAGAGCGACGGCAGCCGCACATTGAGCATCTCCGAGCTGGGCGCGGCCACCGCGCAGTTGGGGCAAGAGGCGACGGTGGATGACGAAATCGTCGAGATCTTCCTTGAGGAAGCAGTGGATATCCTCGACAGCGCCGGGCAGTCCCTCAAGCGTTGGCTGCTGGACCCCGACAGCGTAGCGCCGCTGTCGTCTCTGCAACGGGACCTGCACACCCTAAAGGGCGGCGCGCGCATGGCCGAAGTCGGCCCCGTAGGCGACTTGGCCCTGGAGCTGGAAAGCCTTTACGAAGGGCTGGTGGACCGGCGCTACAGTTACTCCAACGAGCTGGCGCAGGTCTTGATGGCCAGTCACGAGCAACTGGCGCTGCAGCTGGAGCAACTGCAACACCAACAGCCACTGAGTGAATCCAGCACACTGATCAGCCATCTGCGTGAGCTGCGCCAGAGTACCGGGCAAGCAACACCGCCCGCGGCGCCCGAGGTCACGGGGACTGATCCGGAGTTGTTGGAGATCTTCCTCGAAGAAGCTGCCGACATCCTCGACAGCTCCGGTGCTGCGCTACTGCGCTGGCAGGCGGAACCGGGGAACCGTCAGGAAGTGGAAACTCTGCTGCGGGATCTGCACACCCTCAAGGGCGGTGCGCGGATGGTCGAGATCGGGCCCATTGGCGATTTGGCCCATGAGCTGGAATTTCTCTACGAAGGCTTGTCGGCGGGTTTGCTGGCGCCGTCCACCGAATTGTTTGCGTTGCTGCAAGGGTGCCACGATCGCCTGGCGCAGATGGTCGATGCGGTGGCGGCAGGTCTACCGGTGGGGTCTGTCGAGCGTTTGATCGAACGCATCAAGAGTCTGGTTCACCCCATTGAAGATCAGGTCGCTCCGGTGGCGCTCCCAGGGGTCAAAGTCGAGTCTGTTTCGGCCAACGAACCTGCCGCTGATATGGTGAAAATCTCCGCCGACCTGCTGGATGATCTGGTCAACCTGGCCGGTGAAACCTCGATCTTTCGCGGGCGTATCGAGCAGCAGGTCAACGATGCCCGTATCGCGCTCAACGAGGTGGAAACTACCATCGAGCGGATGCGCGACCAGTTGCGCCGCCTCGACACCGAAACCCAGGGCCGCATCCTCAGCCGCCAGCAAGCCGAGGCAGAGCGCTTGGGCTATGAAGAATTCGACCCGCTGGAAATGGATCGCCATTCCCAGTTGCAGCAACTGTCCCGGGCTCTGTTCGAGTCGGCCTCTGACTTGCTGGACCTCAAGGAAACCCTCGAACGTCGCAACCAGGATGCCCACACCCTGTTGCAGCAGCAGGCGCGCATCAACACCGAATTGCAGGAAGGCCTGATGCGCACGCGCATGGTGCCGTTCGAACGCATGCTGCCGCGCCTCAAACGCATCGTGCGGCAAGTGGCCGAGGAGCTGGGCAAGGACGTTGAGTTTGTGGTCGGCAATGCCGAAGGTGAGATGGACCGCAACGTGCTGGAGCGGATGGTTGCGCCTCTGGAACACATGCTGCGCAACGCCGTCGACCACGGCCTGGAATCTCGCGAAGTGCGGCTGGCAGCGGGCAAACCTGCCCGGGGGCGGATCAGCCTGGAGCTGACCCACGAAGGCGGCGACATCGTCTTCGACATGCGCGACGACGGTGCTGGCGTGCCGCTGGATGCGGTGCGGCGCAAGGCGATCAAGCGCGGCTTACTTGATCCCAATCTCGAGATCAGCGACCGCGACGTGCTGCAGTTTATCCTGCAGCCGGGGTTTTCCACCGCCGAAAAAATCACCCAGATTTCCGGCCGTGGTGTGGGCATGGACGTGGTGCACGAAGAAGTGCGTCAGCTCGGTGGTTCGATGGTCATCGACTCCAAGGCCGGTGTGGGCGTGCATTTTCGGATTCGCCTGCCGTTCACCGTCTCGGTCAACCGGGCGTTGATGGTGCAGTGCGCGGACGATCAGTACGCGATTCCACTGAACACCATCGAAGGTCTGGTGCGCGTGCTGCCCGGTGAGCTGGAAGGGCACTATCGGCAGGACCCGCCCTGCTATGAATACGCAGGGCAGCGCTACGAGCTGTATTACCTGGGCGAGCTGCTACACACCGTTTCCCGCCCGAGACTTTTGGGCCAGAGCCTGCCACTGCCGGTGTTGCTGGTGCATTGCAATGAGCGGCGCATTGCCGTGCAGGTGGATGCCATGGCCGGCACTCGCGAGATTGTGGTCAAGGGGCTAGGTCCGCAGTTCGCCGGGGTTCAAGGGTTGTCCGGCGCGACCATTCTCGGGGATGGCCGCGTGGTACTGATCATCGACTTATTGGCCCACCTGCGGGCGCTGCAGCCGGCCGTGCCGAAGAACGTGGCGAACTCGCAGGTCACCGTCAACGAACCGCTGCAAAAGCGCCCGCTGCTGGTGCTGGTGGTGGACGACTCGGTCACTGTACGCAAGGTCACCAGCCGCCTGCTGGAACGTAACGGCATGAACGTCCTGACGGCCAAGGATGGCATCGACGCCATCGCGGTGCTGGAAGAGCACACCCCGGACCTGATGCTGCTGGACATCGAAATGCCGCGTATGGACGGCTTCGAAGTCGCGATCCAGGTACGCAACGACCCACGGCTCAAAGGCCTGCCGATCATCATGATCACCTCCCGCACCGGCCAGAAACACCGCGACCGTGCCATGGCCATCGGGGTTAACGACTACCTTGGCAAGCCCTACCAAGAGTCGGTGTTGCTGGAAAGCATCGCCTACTGGAGCAAGTCCCATGCTTGACCACCGCGCGAGCCAACTCACCGGGTTATTACTGCCCTTGGCCGACCGTCACTTGCTGCTGCCCAACGTTGCCGTCGCTGAGCTGATCGACTTCCAGCGCGGCGAACCGGCCAGCGATGCGCCGCCGTGGTATCTGCGGCAAGTGACCTGGCGCGATCAGCAATTGCCGTTGATCAGCTTCGAGGCCGCGTGTGGTGGGGCGAGTGTGGTGGGAGAGCGGGCGCGGATCGTGGTGCTCAATACTTTGGGCGGGCGGCCAACGTTGAAGTTTATTGCGTTGGTGATTCAGGGGATCCCGCGCTCCTACAAACTCGATAGCCAGTTGAGCTATGTGGATGTGCCACTGTGCCGGTTGGAACTGGCGGCGGTGCAGGTGGGAGAGCATGTGGCGAAGGTGCCGGATTTGATGGGGGTGGAGGCATTGTTGGTGGAGGCGGGGTTGGCTTAGGTGATGGTGATCAACTGTGGGAGCTGGCTTGTCGCTATCGCAGCAGAGGTATCTACACAATTGTGCAGGGGCCGACTTTCTGTAGCCGCTGCCGAGGCACGAGGCTGCGATGCGGGCCGCTTCGTCGGGATGTCGAACCCGCCCATTTGATCTCGTGTGTCTGGCTGATCTCATCCATGTTGTCCATTCAATCAATCCGGGCAAATCGCTTGATTTGCGGCTGCTCGCGATGCTCCGCCTGCCACAGGTCGTAAGCGCTTTGCATCGACAACCATAGTCGCGCTTTGCTGATGCCTGCCTGCGCGCTCTAGCCTCACCGCTCAGGGCAGACATGACCATGAAGGGTCCTTGAGAAAGTTTTCCGGGCGCAGTCAAGGCGTCGAGCCGTTTCGGTGATGGTGATGCCTTCGGATTTTTCCTGCACGTTTTCGCGCAATGCGTGAACTTGTCGCTTGCGGTTATCCCGCCTAGTCTTCCCCCGTCATCGCAAAAAACGGTGACACGGACGTGCAAGTCCGGTTACATGTCGGCGCACCAACGCCCATAGCTATTCAATGGGAGTTCTTTATGCCTGCTGTATTTCTTATGGCGGCTGTGCGTGGGAGATCCCTTGGGGTCTGCCGGGGTCCGATATGCCCGGTCTTGCACACCTGCGTACAGTTGCCACCCTCTTCGCGTGCAAGCGAACGGTGACAGCTTCCCTTACTACATATCGGAGCTGCACATCATGTTCAAACCTACCCCCAACCCTCCGCAAAACACCTCGTTCGAGCGACGCAAGCTCAAGGCCGCCGCCGAGCGTGCCATAGGCCACTATTTTCCGTCTTCTGCATCCGTCTTTACAGTTGCTCCTGCTCAATCCACCGAAGCCCTGCTGGCCAACGCCTCTGAAACCTTTGCCTCACTCAACGCGCTGACTTCCAATCTGGCCTTTGAATTGGAAGGCTCCCAGCGAGGAGTAGTGCTGGCAATTCAACAGATGAGTGAGTTGGGGCAGTTGTTGGTGGATCAGGCACTGGAACAGGTGGCTCCATCGTCTGTTCCATAAAAATGGATCGGTCCCACATAGGGACTGATCGTTCCCATTGTTGGACTGCTGCGCACGTTTGCACGAACACCGCCGCTCCCACACTTAAAGTCAGCCCTTTTAAGGTCTTTGAAAAGTCAGCCGTATTTGGAGAGCGAACACTGACCTTGTGGCGATCCGGCAAGCCCCCTCGCCACAAGGTCAGTGTTCGCTCCTAATTGACCGGTATTAGCCGAAAAACTGTTTTTTCAAAGACCTTGAAAGGGCTGACACTTAAAGTGCGTTGAATCCGAGCCTCAGCATTTGTTGATGAACCATTACTACAGCCGTAACGGTTCACCGCCCAGCTTGATTGATGCCCCCCCAATACCCTCCTAAGGTACAGCCCACGACAGCAAACCCGTGGAGCGACCATGACAACAACTTCCCCCGACTCGCGCTGGACGCGGCGGCGCGACGAGAAGCAGCGCCGATTAGCGTTGGTGCGATCCTTCGCCGATGGCGCCGTGCTCCCCAGCGACCGAATCGTCGAAGCCCTGGAAGCCTTGATCCTCCCGGGCGACCGCGTGGTACTGGAGGGCAACAACCAGAAGCAGGCCGATTTCCTCTCGCGCTCCCTGGCCAAGGCCGACCCCGCCAAGCTCCACGACCTGCACATGATCATGCCCAGTGTCGGCCGCTCCGAGCACTTGGACCTGTTTGAAAAGGGCATCGCCCGCAAGCTGGATTTTTCCTTCGCCGGTACGCAATCCCTGCGCATCAGCCAGTTGCTGGAAGATGGCCTGCTGGAAATCGGTGCGATTCACACCTACATCGAGCTCTATGCGCGGCTGGTGGTGGACCTGATTCCCAACGTGGTGCTGTCCGCCGGTTTCATGGCTGACCGTGCCGGCAATATCTACACCGGGCCGAGCACCGAAGACACGCCCGCGTTGATCGAGCCGGCGGCTTTCAGTGATGGGATCGTGATCGTCCAGGTTAACCAGTTGGTGGATGACGTCAGCGATCTGCCTCGCGTGGATATCCCGGCCTCCTGGGTCGACTTCGTGGTGGTCGCCGACAAGCCTTTCTACATCGAACCGTTGTTCACCCGCGATCCACGGCACATCAAACCGGTGCATGTGTTGATGGCGATGATGGCGATCCGCGGGATTTACGAAAAGCACAACGTCCAGTCCCTGAACCACGGTATCGGTTTCAACACCGCCGCCATCGAGTTGATCCTGCCGACCTACGGTGAATCCCTTGGCCTGAAGGGCAAGATCTGCCGCAACTGGACCCTCAATCCCCATCCCACGCTGATCCCCGCTATTGAAAGCGGCTGGGTCGAAAGCGTGCATTGCTTCGGCACTGAACTGGGCATGGAAAACTACATCGCCGCACGGCCTGATGTGTTCTTCACAGGGCGCGACGGGTCCCTGCGTTCCAACCGGATGTTCTGCCAATTGGCCGGCCAATACGCGGTGGACCTGTTTATCGGCGCTACCCTGCAGGTCGACGGGGATGGCCATTCCTCCACCGTAACCCGTGGCCGCCTTGCCGGTTTTGGTGGTGCGCCGAACATGGGCCACGACCCGCGCGGTCGCCGCCATGGCACGCCGGCCTGGCTCGACATGCGCCACGACGACGCCCCCGAAGCCTTGCTCGAACGCGGCAAGAAGCTGGTGGTGCAAATGGTCGAGACCTTCCAGGAGGGCGGTAAACCCACCTTCGTCGAAACCCTCGACGCGGTGGAAGTGGCGCGCAAAAGCGGCATGCCGCTGGCGCCGATCATGATCTACGGCGACGACGTCACCCACCTGCTCACCGAAGAAGGCATCGCCTACCTGTACAAGGCCCGCTCCCTGGAAGAACGCCAGGCGATGATCGCCGCCGTGGCCGGGGTGACAGTCATCGGTATGCGCCACAACCCCAAGGACACCGCGCGCATGCGCCGCGAAGGGTTGATCGCCTTGCCCGAAGACCTCGGCATCCGCCGCACCGACGCCACCCGCGAGTTGCTGGCGGCCAAGAGCGTGGCCGATCTGGTGGAGTGGTCCGGTGGCTTGTACAACCCGCCCGCCAAGTTCAGGAGCTGGTAATGCACGCACTCAAATTGCACAAATTGACATTGGCCGAGCACCTGGCCGACCTGGCGGTAGACGCGCTGATCGATGAGGCCGACCTGTCACCCAAGCCCGCCCTGGTGGACCGCCGTGGCAACGGTGCTCACAGTGATTTGCACCTGGGCCTGATGCACGCTTCGGCGCTGTCGTTGTGGCCGGCGTTCAAGGCGATGGCTGAAGCGGCCATCGAACTGGGTGAAATCGGTTTGCCGCTGCGCGAGGTGCTTGGGCGAATCGGCCGTGAGGGTGAGCAGGCAATGCTCACCACTACAGGTGGGGTGAATACTCATCGAGGTGCGATCTGGGCGCTTGGATTATTGGTGGCTGCTGCTGCGTTGGAACCTGAATCCACTGGCGCTGGCGCGGTAGCGTTACGTGCCGCACGGTTGGCCTTGCTCAACGATTGCCATGCCCCTCAACCCCTCAGCCACGGCGCCCAAGTCGCCCAACGTTATGGCGCACGCGGTGCCCGTGAAGAAGCGCAACTGGGCTTCCCCTCAGTGCTGCAACGCGGCCTGCCACAACTGAAAAAAAGCCGCCTGCAACACCACGGCGAACAGAACGCTCGCCTCGACGCCTTGCTGGCGATCATGACCGACCTGGCCGACACCTGCGTGCTCTACCGCGCAGGTTTGGAAGGGTTGCAGGCTATGCAGCAGGGCGCCCAAGCGGTGCTGGACGCTGGCGGCAGCGCGAGCCTCGCCGGGCGTCGCCAACTGCATGAGCTGGACCAGCAACTGCTCGCCCTGAATGCCTCCCCCGGTGGTGCCGCCGATCTGTTGGCCGCCTGCCTGTTTCTCGACCGCATCGACGGAGCGTCTTGATGGAAACCTTATCCTTTGAATTCCCCGCCGGGCAGCCGGCGAAGGGCCGGGCGTTGGTGGGTTGCGTCGGCTCGGGTGACCTGGAAGTGCTGCTGGAACCGGGCACAGCCGGGACGCTGATCATCCAGGTACAGACCTCGGTCAATGGCGCACAGCAACGTTGGCAGCACCTGTTTGAGCGGATCTTCCAGGAGCAGACGCCGCCTGCGTTGAACATCGATATCCACGACTTCGGTGCCACGCCGGGTGTTGTGCGTTTGCGGCTGGAGCAAGGCTTCGAGGAGATCGGCCATGACTGACTTGCTCAATAAACACAGCTTCGTCGAGCTCGGTGCCCGGCAGCGTGCCAAGGCCCTGCTCGACAAAGGCAGCTTTCGCGAGTTGATCGATCCGTTTCAACGCGTGATGTCGCCGTGGCTGAGTCGCCAGGGCGTGGTGCCTCAAGCGGATGACGGTGTCGTAATCGCCAAGGGTGCCATTGCCGGCATGCCCGTCGTCATCGCGGCCATCGAAGGCAATTTCCAGGGCGGCAGTCTCGGTGAAGTGGGCGGGGCGAAAATCGCCGGCGCCCTGGAGCTGGCCGCCGTGGACAACCGAAAAGGCATTCCCACCCGCGCTGTACTGTTGTTGGAAACTGGCGGTGTGCGCCTGCAGGAAGCCAATCTTGGTTTAGCCGCGATTGCCGATATCCACGCAGCGATTGTTGACCTGCGCCAATACCAGCCGGTGATCGGTGTGGTGGCGGGCAGTGTTGGCTGTTTCGGGGGCATGTCGATTGCAGCAGGCCTGTGCAGTTACCTTTTGGTGACACGCGAAGCTCGCCTTGGCCTGAATGGCCCGCAAGTGATCGAACAGGAAGCCGGCCTTGAAGAATACGACTCCCGCGACCGGCCGTTTATCTGGAGCCTGACCGGTGGCGAACAGCGCTTTGCCAGCAGTTTGGCCGATCGTTATGTGGCGGATGATGTGGCGCAGATTCAGCAGCAAGTCACAGAACTGCTGCAACAAGGCTTGCCGGAGAAACAACGCAGCCGTCAGGTCGATCACTACCTCGAGCGACTGGCTGCACTCGACGCCGAACCACAAATCGAACCTGCGACGGTCCGCGATCTGTATCAGGGAGAAGGATCATGAGAGGGTTGCAGTGGTTCAACGCATTGAGTGCGGGTGCAACGCCTGTGAGTGATTTGCCGAACTCCTTGAAGGTTGCCGATGGCGTGCTCGGTGAGCAACCCGTGCGCTTCATCGCCGTGGTCACCGATCCGCACAATCGCTTCCCTCGTGCGCGCAATGGCGAAGTCGGTTTGCTCGAAGGTTGGGGATTGGCCAAGGCGGTGGATGAAGTGATCGAGGCCGGTGACAAGCGCCCGCTGATTGCCATCGTCGATGTCCCAAGCCAAGCCTATGGTCGTCGTGAGGAAGCCTTGGGCATTCATCAGGCCTTGGCCGCTGCCGCTGACAGTTATGCCCGCGCAAGGTTGGCCGGTCATCCGGTGATTGCGTTACTGGTGGGCAAGGCCATGTCCGGTGCATTTCTGGCTCATGGTTATCAGGCCAATCGCCTGATCGCCCTGCGCGATCCTGGGGTGATGGTCCATGCGATGGGCAAGGCTTCGGCGGCGCGGGTGACCTTGCGTAGCGTCGAAGAGCTCGAAGCCCTGGCTGCCAGCGTGCCGCCCATGGCGTATGACATCGACAGTTTTGCCAGCCTGGGCTTGCTCTGGGAAACGTTGACTGTCAGCCAGATTGAACAACCGACGAGGGAAGATCTGGCGCGTGTAAGCGACTGCCTGGTGCAGGCCATCAAGGACGTACAAGCAGGCGGTGTTGATTTGAGCGGTCGCCTGGGCGCCGCCAACCGTGCCGCGTCCGCTCACGTGCGTCAGTTGTTGCGGGAGCAATGGTGAACGCCCACGATTTGCTCTGGGGCATGACCCCGGCGCATGCGCCCGCTGATGCACCCGCTTGGGTGCTGGAGGTGCTGAGTGCCGGGCATCCGGTGGTGGTGCGGCGGGCGATTGCGCAGGTCGGCCATGTGGCGGTGGGCGTGCGTGGGCGTTTGCGCGAGCAGCGTTTCGCCGCTGTGATGCCCATTGCAGCGGTGCAGCGACGTGTGGTGCCGGAGGCGCTGTGCGGTGTGATATCGCCACGGGATTTGCCGGCGTTGCAGGCGCTCAATCAACTGCGGCCGGTGCTGGCGCGGGAGCGTTGGGGCGTCACCGGGAGTGCCGGTTTTGAGTTGGCCAGCGGCATTGAAGCGCTGCATGCCACGAGTGATCTGGATTTGATTCTGCGCACGCCCACACGGCTTGATCGAGGCGACGCAGAGGATCTGCTGGCGATACTGGACACGGCGGTGTGCGCCGTGGACCTGCAATTGCAAACCCCGTTTGGCGCCGTCGCTTTGCGTGAGTGGGCCGGACCATCACGCCGGGTTCTGCTGAAAAACGCCAGCGGCGCGCAGTTGGTGCTCGATCCCTGGCAGGCCATGGTATGAGCAGTCTGTTGGTGTTTCCGGGGCAGGGGGCTCAGCGTGCAGGCATGCTCCAGCAGCTGCCTCGGCTGATCCTGGACGAGGCAAGCGCAGCCCTCAGTGAAGACGTGCTGGCGCTTGATTCAACCGAAGCACTGGCTTCAACTCGCGCCGTGCAGCTATGCCTGTTGATCGCTGGCGTCGCCAGTGCGCGTTTGCTGGAACACACGCCGGACTACGTCGCGGGCCTCTCCATCGGTGCCTATCCGGCGGCGGTGATCGCAGGTTCTCTGGACTTCGCCGATGCGCTCAAGCTGGTCAGCTTGCGCGGTGAGTTGATGCAAAAAGCTTATCCCCAGGGCTATGGCATGACCGCGATCATCGGCCTGGAATTGAGCGCTGTCGAAGGCCTGATCGCTCAAGTCCACACCCCGCAAACTCCCGTTTACCTGGCCAATATCAACGCCGATAACCAGACCGTGATTGCCGGCAGTAACGAAGCGATGAAGGCGGTGGCGACTCTTGTCCGAGGGGCCGGTGTCGCCAGGCGCCTGGCGGTCAGCGTACCGTCCCACTGCGCGCTCTTGGAAAAACCTGCCGAAGCACTGGCCGAGGCATTCGCCCAGGTCCCGCTGAAAATCCCGGCCATTACTTACCTGAGCAGCACCCGCGCTCGTCCCATTCGCGAGGTTGAACAACTGCGTGATGACCTGGCCTTCAACATGTGCCGCATTGTCGATTGGCGCGGCACGGTGCAAAGCGCCTACGAGCGCGGCGTACGCCTGCAGATCGAACTCCCCCCCGGCGCCGTGCTCAGCGGCCTGGCGCGACGGGTGTTTGAACAAGGCACGGTGATCGCCTTCGAAGGCGCGCGCCTGGACACCTTGCAGGCGCTGCTGCGAGAGGAGGGACACCGTCACCGATAACGCTCCACCCAAGGCTTTCGAAGCACAAAAACAACAATTTCGATGAAGCACTTTGAGGACAACCATCATGATTATTTACGGTGTGGCGTTGCTGGCGATCTGTACGCTGGCTGGCGTGATTTTGGGCGACCTGCTCGGCGTTCTACTGGGAGTGAAGTCCAATGTAGGCGGCGTGGGGATCGCGATGATCCTGCTGATTTGTGCGCGACTGTGGATGCAAAAGCACGGCGGCATGACCAAGGATTGCGAGATGGGCGTCGGCTTCTGGGGTGCGATGTATATCCCGGTGGTGGTGGCGATGGCGGCGCAACAGAACGTGGTTACCGCGTTGCACGGCGGCCCGGTAGCAGTGCTGGCGGCCATCGGTTCGGTGGTGATTTGCGGTTGCACCATTGCCCTGATCAGCCGCACCCACAAGGGTGAGCCGCTGCCCGATGAAGATCCGCTGATACCGGCTTCACCTGTCGCGGGAGGTCGCTGATATGTGGGACCTCATCGAAAAAGGGTTGGAACATAACGGCCTGGTCACCGCCTTTGCCTTCGTCGGTGTGGTGATGTGGATTTCCGTGGTGCTGTCCAAACGCCTGACCTTCGGCCGGATTCACGGCTCGGCCATCGCCATTGTGATCGGGCTGGTGCTGGCTTGGGTCGGCGGTACGATCACAGGTGGGCAGAAGGGCTTGGCGGACGTGGCGCTGTTCTCCGGGATTGGGTTGATGGGCGGGGCGATGCTGCGGGACTTTGCGATTGTGGCCACCGCGTTTGAAGTGCAAGCCACCGAGGCGCGCAAGGCTGGGTTGATTGGCGCGATTGCGTTGCTACTGGGCACGGTGCTGCCGTTTATTGTCGGGGCGAGTATTGCCTGGGCCTTTGGTTATCGCGATGCAGTGAGCATGACCACCATTGGTGCGGGGGCGGTAACCTACATCGTCGGTCCGGTGACGGGGGCTGCGTTGGGTGCGAGTTCCGATGTGGTGGCGCTGTCCATCGCGACCGGCTTGATCAAGGCAATCCTGGTGATGGTCGGCACCCCCATGGCGGCGCGCTGGATGGGCCTGGACAACCCTCGCTCGGCGATGGTGTTTGGCGGCTTGGCGGGCACCGTCAGCGGTGTGACGGCGGGCTTGGCCGCGACGGATCGGCGGTTGGTGCCCTATGGCGCGTTGACGGCGACGTTCCATACCGGGTTGGGGTGTTTGTTGGGGCCTTCGTTGCTCTACTTCATCGTGCGCGGGTTGGTGGGCTAGGTTCTATCCTGTAGCCGCTGCCGAGGCACGAGGCTGCGATGCGGGCCGCAGGACCGCCCTCAAGGGCTGCTGCGCAGCCCAACGGGGGCAAGCCCCCTCGCCACAGGTCTTGATTTGCCACAAGAATGGGGAGTGTCAGGCCTGCCGGTTGGCATACATCCGGCACTCCGCCAACAGCGCGAGCAAGTTCGGATCGCGCTCCTTGGCCTTTAAGAACACCACGCCAATGTGCTGCTGCAACCGATAGCGCGGCTGTAGGGGAATCAGCTTCACCCGGTTCTCATACACCGCCGCGATCCGCCCCGGCAGCAGCGCATAACCCACTCCAGAGCTGACCATGCTCAGCAGGGTGAAGATGTCGTTGACCTGCATCGCCACCTTGGGCGCAAAACCCGCCTGCTTGAACACGCGGTTGCCATCCTGGTGGGTGGCGAAGCCTTGGGTCAGGGTGATGAAGGTGGCGTCGCGCACGTCTGCCAGGTCGATTTCCTGTTCACGGTCGAAGGGTGAATCGGCTGGCGTGGCGAGAAAAATATCGTCGGAGAACAGCGCAATCTGCGCACAGTCCGGGTCGTTGGCGTGCTCGTCCAGGGAGATCAGGATCGCGTCGACTTCCATGTTCTTGAGCTTGTACAGCAGGTCGAAATTGGAGCCGAGGATCAGGTCGATGTTCAGCTCGCTGCGGCGGATTTTCAGGCCCATGATCAGTTGCGGTACGGTCTTCACCGTCAGCGAATACAGCGAGCCCAGCTTGAAGCGCTCAGCGGAGAACCCGGCGGCTTCGCGGGTCAGGCGTACGCTGTCGACTACGTCCTGGATCAGCTTCTGGGCGCGCTCTTCCAACACATAAGCGCTTTCCAGCGGTGTGAGGTTGCGGCCTTCGTGCTTGAACAGCGGGCAGCGCAGGGCGTTTTCCAGAGAGTGGATGGCCCGGTGCACACTGACGTTGCTGGTCTGCAACTCGGCGGCGGCACGGGCCAGGTTGCCGGTGCGCATGAACGCCAGGAAGATTTCCAGCTTCTTGAGGGTGAACTCTTCGTCGATCAGCATGGGCGTGACTCTTGTTCGAATGCCATCGATTGTGCCCCTAAAACCAGTTCGCTCCCAGCCATGAACTGAGCAGGCCCAACACCACGCCGAGGATGATCAGCCAGATTGCATTGAGCCGGGTGTAATACACCACGGCGGCGCTGGCCAGGGTCAGCACCAGGCTTGTGGCGTTGTTTTCCAGGCTGTTCATCAGGATGTAGCTGGCGGAGAGGATCAGCCCGATGGAGATCGGCAACAGGCTGCGTTTGACCCGCTGCACCCAGGGCGTTTTGGTGTGCTTCTCCAGCCAGCCGGCGCCCAGGTAGGTCAGCACCGAGCAGGGCACCAACTTGGCCAGTAGCGCGACTGCTGCGCCGGGCAGGCCGGCGGCTTGTTGACCGATAAACACCAGCAGCATGCCGTTGGGACCGGGCAGCGCCTGGGACAGGGCGAAGAAGGCGACAAACTGGGCGTCGGTGAGCCAGTTCATGTCTGTCACGGAGTAGCGGTGGATATCACTCACAGCCACCATGTTTCCGCCAATCGACATCAACGACCACAGCGCGCATTGGATCATCAGGTGGAAGAGGGCGGTCTGCATCAGTGGGCCGCCTTCTGTGCGCCAATGAAACTCAAGGCCAGGGAGCTTGGGATACAGATCAGCAGCACCATCCACAATGGCAACACCAGCACCGCCATCAACACAAAGGTCAGGACAAAGGCGCTGTAGTTGGCCAGGGTCCGGGGCATGGCCTTGAGCAGGCGCAAGGTGGTGCCGAGCATCAAGCCGGTGGCAATCGGCATCACCGCGCCGAAGACCTGCTGCACCACTTCGTGGCTCCACCATTTGGCATAGGCAAACCCGGCGAGTACGGTGATCAGCGAGGGGAACAGGTACAACCCGCAGACGGTCACAATTGCACCGGGCAAACCATGCAGGCGGCGGCCGTAGATGATGCCGACGTTGGCGATATTGGGGCCGGGGAAAAACTGCCCGGTGGTCAGCAGCTCATTGAAGGCCTGCTCACTAACCCACTGCCGGCGGTCGACCATCATCTGCCGAGCCCAGGGCATGACGCCGCCAAAGCCCAGCAAGCCGACCATGGCGAAGTTGTAAAACAACTGCCACAGACTGGGGTGAGGCTGGCCAGGTTCAAGGTCGGGCATGGGGCGTTCCGCAAACGGAGGGAGGGCGCAAATCATCTATCGGCGCGTGCCCTTTGAGCAAATGAAGAAAAGGTTGTTACCCGATATCGGGAAGCGGACGTCAGAATAGTCTCGCGTGCAGATGCACAACCAGGTGGTAGCGGTTATTCGAGGTGAGTGACACATGTATCACGGGGAACGATTCAACGCTTGGAGCCACTTGCTCGGGGCGGTCGCAGCCTTTGTCGGCGCGGTGTGGATGTTGGTGGTTGCCAGTCTCGATGGCAGCCCGTGGAAGATTGTCAGCGTGGCGATTTATGGTTTCACGCTGTTGGTGCTGTACAGCGCATCGACGGTCTATCACAGCGTGCGCGGGCGCAAGAAAGAGATCATGCAGAAGGTCGATCACTTTTCGATCTACTTGCTGATCGCCGGCAGCTACACACCGTTTTGCCTGGTGACGTTGCGCGGGCCGTGGGGCTGGACGCTGTTCGGGATTGTCTGGGGGTTGGCGGTGATCGGCATCCTGCAGGAGATCAAGCCGCGCTCCGAGGCGCGCATCCTGTCGATCGTGATCTATGCGGTGATGGGTTGGATCGTGCTGGTGGCGGTCAAGCCGTTGATTGCCGCGCTGGGCACGGTAGGCTTTATCTGGCTGGCGTCGGGCGGCATTTTGTACACCGTGGGCATTATCTTCTTTGCCCTGGAGGACCGGCTGCGGCACTCCCACGGGATCTGGCACCTGTTTGTGATCGGCGGGAGCCTGCTGCATTTTGTGGCGATCATGGTGTACGTGCTATAGCCGATCGAGCTGCTCCTGGGCGCGACTGCCGAAGATCTCCAGCAAACTCGCCAGCATATGCGGCGGTGGCTCATCGGCGCGGGTCAGCGCATACAAGGTGATGGGCAATGGCGGTGCCAGTGGACGAATACAGGTGATCGCCGTGGATGCGCCCAGCGCGGTGAACGGATCGATCACCGCCAATCCCGCACCCGACTCGACCATCGCCCGGGCCAGCGAATAGGTCTGCACTGAAATGCTGATCCGTGGCGGTGGATCGACAGCTTCCAGGTAGCTGTCGAGTTTTGCCGCCAGCGGATCGGCGCTGGACAGGCCAATCAGCGGCGCGTCCGCCAGCGCCATCAATGGCAGTGGTTTGCCCTGTTCGGCTTCAGGCCAATAATCCCGAGGCGCCAATGCCACCAGCACACCGTGGGCCAAGGCCTGGGCGTTCAAGCCTGGGTGATCGGGCGGCTGCAAGGTCAACGCCACGTCCATCTCACGCATCAACAGGTTCTGCACCAGCTCACGGCTGTGGGCGCTGGACAGCTCACAGGCGATGTCCGGGTAGCGTTGGGTCCACTCACGAATGGCCGGTGGCAGCAGCGACAAGGCCAGGGCTGGTGTGGCACCGATGCGCAGGCTTTGGCCGGGGGCGCGACGCAGGTTTTGCGCCAGACGCCGCACCCCTTGCAGGCTCTCG
This sequence comes from Pseudomonas sp. ADAK18, assembly GCF_012935695.1. NCBI lineage: Bacteria > Pseudomonadati > Pseudomonadota > Gammaproteobacteria > Pseudomonadales > Pseudomonadaceae > Pseudomonas > Pseudomonas sp. ADAK18. The sequence continues at coordinate 5,186,448 of NZ_CP052859.1, read as the reverse complement.
GTGACCTTGTCGACTTCGCGCTCCAGGGCCAGGGCTTCCGGGGTGGGCTGCAGCTTGCCGCGCACCCGCAGAAACAGCGGGAAGCCCAACTGGAGCTCGGCATGTTGCAATACCTTGGTCACCGCTGGTTGCGAGACGTGCAGCAATTGTGCGGCAGCGCTGACGGAGCCGGTCTGGCGGATGGCCTGGAAGATTTCGATATGGCGCAAGCGCATGATGAGTCCATAACCTTTGTTTATGGGTGACCCATCTTTATTCATTGTCCGGCGCCTGTCACCTGGCCCTACTGTTCAAGCCTGATCAAAAACGGCGTAAGGACAGATATGGCTCAGCGGGTTTGTATCATCGGGGGCGGGGTTATCGGCTTGGCAAGCGCTTACGCTCTGGTGCGCGCAGGCTGTGAGGTGACGGTGGTCGAAGCACGGGAAACCCTGGGCAGCGAAACCAGTTTCGCCAACGGCGGCCAACTGTCCTATCGCTACGTCGCGCCCCTGGCCGATAAAGGCGTACCACTGCAGGCCATCGGTTGGATGCTGCGGGGCGACTCGCCATTGAAGCTGCGCCCGCGTATGGACCCGGCACAGTGGCGCTGGATGGCCTCCTTCTTGGGAGCCTGCCGCGCGTCGGTCAACCAGCGCAACGCCGGGCACCTGCTGCGGCTGGCCAGCTTGAGCCAGGACATCCTGCAGCGCTGGCGCCAAGAGGACGTCCTGGAAGGTTTTGATTGGCGACGCAATGGCAAGCTGGTGACCTTTCGCAGCCACGGCACCTTTGAGCACGCTCGCAACAAGGTGACGGACCGCCTGCAACAGCAAGTGCTCTCGGCGGCGGACTGTGCCCGGTTGGAACCGACCTTGGGCGACAGCGGGTTTGTCGGCGGCATCTACACACCCAACGAAGAAGTGGCGGACTGTCACAGCTTCTGCCAGCAACTGGCTCTCAGGCTGCAAGCCTCGGGCCGCTGCACGTTCCTGCTGGGGCGCAAGGTGACTGCCATTCGTCATGCCGGCGGCACGGTGCAGGCCATTGAGTTGGGCACCGAGGTGCTGCCCGTGGAGCATCTGGTGTTGGCGGCCGGTCACCGCAGCGCCGAGTTGGCGCTGCCCGGTGTGTCGCTGCCGCTGTATCCCCTCAAGGGCTACAGCTTGAGCGTGCCGATTGGCGAGCAGCATCGGGCGCCGAATATCAGCATCACCGACTACGATCGCAAGATTGTCTATGCGCGCATTGGTGAACAACTGCGGGTGGCGGCGATGGTGGACATCGTCGGTTTTGACGCTCGCCTGGAGCCCAAACGTCTGGCCCTGATGAAACGCCAGGCCTGTGAGACTTTTCCTCTGGCCGGCGACTACGATCGGGCGATTGAGTGGGCCGGTATGCGCCCGGCTACACCGACGGGCGTGCCGCTGATTGGTGCCAGTGCCTATAGCAACCTGTGGTTGAACCTGGGTCATGGCGCCCTTGGGTTTACCCTGGCCTGTGGCAGCGGCCAACTGCTGGCCGAGCTGATCGGCCAGAACACGACTTCCATTGATATGCAGGGCCTCGCTCCCCGCGCCGCCTGAGGATGCACCGATGACCATCACTCGAATCAACAGCAATAGCCGGCTCTGCGGTGCCGTGACCTTTCAGAGCCTGGTGTTTCTGTCTGGCCAGGTGCCGGGCGAGGGCCGGGATGTGACGACCCAGACAGAGGAAGTCCTGGCCAAGATCGATGCACTGCTGGCCGAGGCCGGCAGCGACAAGGATCATCTGCTCAACGCGACCATCTACCTGAAAAATATCCAGGACGGTTTTGCGCCGATGAATGACGTCTGGTCAGCCTGGCTTTCGCCCGGCCAGGCACCGACCCGTACCACCCTGCAAGCGGAGCTGGCACGCCCGAACGTGCTGGTGGAAATCAGTGTTATTGCTGCCCGCCGCGTCTGAATAACAATAAAACCAACGGAGAATAACAATGAAAAAGTTGTGGCGAGGGGGCTTGTCCCCCGTTGGGCTGCGGAGCAGCCCGGTGATTTTCTGCGCTTTTGGCCTGTTGCTGAGTGCCCAAGCTCACGCTGCCGAAGCACCACTGGACGGCACGTTGGCCAAGATCGCCAACGCCAAGAGCATCACGTTGGGCTACCGCGATGCGTCGGTGCCGTTCTCCTACGTTGGAGATAACACGGGTAAACCCATGGGTTACTCGGTGGACCTGGCGAACAAGATTGTCGAGCGCATCCAGGAAAGAACCGGCGTGCCTAAACTCAACGTGAAATACAACCTGGTGACGTCCCAGACCCGTATTGCGCTGGTGCAGAACGGTACCGTGGATTTGGAGTGCGGCTCTACCGGCGTGACCGCTGAACGCCAGAAGCAGGTCGCGTTTTCCTACGGTTTCATCTACGTGAAAGGCCAACTGCTGACGGCCAAGAACAGCGGCATCCAGAGCTTTGCCGACTTGAAGGGCAAGAATGTTGTCACCACCGCCGGTACCACCAACGAGCGGTTCCTCAAGAGCTACAACGTCGATCACAAGCTGAATATGTCAGTGATCAGCGCCAAGGACCACGGCGAAGCGTTCAAGATGCTGGAGTCGGGCCGAGCGGTCGCGTTCTACATGGATGACGCCTTGCTCTACGGCGAGCGCGCAAAGGCCAAGGATCCCCACAATTGGGTCGTGGTGGGAGAGGAGCAGTCGCGGGAAATCTACAGCTGCATGGTGCGCAAGGATGATCCGCAATTGCTCGCGGTCGTCAATGAGACCCTGGCGGGGTTGTACAGCTCGGGGGAGATCAACGGGATGTACCAGCGCTGGTTCGAACAGCCGATTCCGCCGAAGGGCTTGAACCTGGAGTTTCCGATGACCAGTGAGTTGAAGGCGATTATTGCCAAACCGGTGAGTGATCCGGTGGAGTAATAACCCGGTCAAAACGTGGGAGGAGGTGGGCTCACAATCGCTGTAGCCGCTGCCGAGGCACAGTGATCGAGAGCCAGCCCGCTCCCACATTTGAGTGGGTTTACAAGGCTGGATCAGAAGTCGCCCCACAGCTGTTGGGCGACTGCCAACGCCACAACCGGCGCGGTTTCGGTCCGCAGTACGCGCGGGCCCAGCCGGGCGGAATGGAAGCCAGCTGCTTGGGCCGTCTCAACCTCTCCATCCGTCAACCCACCTTCAGGCCCGATCAAGAACGCCAGGCTGGCAGGCTTGGCATGGTTCACCAACGGCTCAGCCACCGGGTGCAACACCAACTTCAACTGGGCCTCGGTCTGCTTCAGCCAGTCCGCGAGCAATAGCGGTGGATGAATCACCGGCACCTTGGAGCGGCCGCATTGCTCACAGGCGCTGATTGCCACCTGACGCCAGTGCAGCAGGCGTTTGTCGGCGCGTTCGTCCTTGAGGCGTACCTCGCAGCGGTCGGTGAAGATCGGAGTGATCTCGTTGACCCCAAGCTCGGTGGCTTTCTGGATCGCCCAGTCCATCCGTTCGCCGCGGGATAAGCCTTGGCCGAGGTGGATGTGCAGTGGGGACTCGATTTGCCCATCGAACGCTTCGGTCAATTGCACCACCACGCGCTTTTTACCGACTTCCAGCAGGCTGCCGCGAAACTCTTGGCCGGAACCGTCGAACAGTTGCACAGCATCGCCTTCGCCCATGCGCAATACGCGGCTGATGTAATGGGCCTGGGCTTCGGGCAACTCGTGGTCGCCAATGCTCAGTGGGGCGTCGACAAAAAAACGGGACAGTCTCATTTCTGTTCTCTGGAAAAATGATGTAGGAGCGTCGGTAATCAGCCCGGGTCACGAAACCCTGGATGGAAGTCCTTGGGCACCGCCACGCTGACTTTACTGTTGGTCGCGATATCAATCCCTTCACTGGCCACTTCGGCCAGAAAGTCGATCTGTTCCGGCGTGATCACGTAAGGCGGCAGGAAGTACACCACGCTGCCCAGCGGTCGCAGCAGCGCGCCGCGTTCCAGAGCGTGCTCGAATACCTTGAGGCCACGGCGTTCTTGCCACGGGTAGGCGGCCTTGGTGGCCTTGTCCTGGACCATCTCGATGGCCAGCACCATGCCGGTCTGGCGTACTTCCGACACGTGGGGATGATCCACCAGGTGTGCAGTAGCTGTAGCCATGCGCTGAGCCAGGGCCTTGTTGTTTTCGATGACGTTGTCTTCTTCGAAGATATCCAGAGTCGCGAGGGCCGCCGCACACGCCAGCGGGTTGCCGGTGTAGCTGTGGGAGTGCAGGAACGCGCGTAGGGTCGGATAGTCGTCGTAGAAGGCGCTGTAGACATCTTCGGTAGTAACCACGGCCGCCAGGGGCAAATAGCCGCCGGTCAGCGCCTTGGACAGGCAGAGGAAGTCGGGGCGAATACCGGCTTGTTCACAGGCGAACATGGTCCCGGTGCGGCCGAAGCCCACGGCGATTTCGTCGTGGATCAAGTGCACGCCATACCGATCGCAGGCTTCGCGCAGCAGCTTGAGGTACACCGGGTGATACATGCGCATGCCGCCGGCGCCCTGGATCAGTGGCTCGACGATCACGGCGGCGACGGTGTCATGGTTTTCGGCCAGGGTCTGCTCCATGGCCAGGAACATGTTGCGCGAATGCTCTTCCCAGCTCATGCCTTCGGGGCGCAGGTAGCAGTCGGGGCTCGGCACCTTGATGGTGTCGAGCAACAGGGCCTTGTAGGTTTCAGTGAACAGCGGGACATCACCTACCGACATCGCGGCGATGGTTTCGCCGTGGTAGCTGTTGGTCAGGGTGACAAAGCGCTTCTTGTTCGACAGACCACGGTTGAGCCAATAGTGAAAGCTCATCTTCAGCGCGACTTCGATGCACGATGAACCGTTGTCGGCGTAGAAACAGCGGGTCAGGCCTTCAGGCGTCATCTTCACCAGGCGCTCGGACAGTTCGATCACCGGCTGGTGGCTGAACCCGGCGAGGATCACGTGTTCCAGTTGGTCTACCTGGTCCTTGATGCGCTGGTTGATGCGCGGGTTGGCGTGGCCAAACACGTTGACCCACCAGGAGCTGACGGCATCGAGGTAGCGTTTGCCTTCGAAGTCTTCCAGCCACACGCCTTCACCGCGCTTGATGGGAATCAGTGGCAGTTGCTGGTGGTCTTTCATCTGGGTGCAGGGATGCCACAGCACCGCAAGGTCACGCTGCATCCACTGATTATTCAAACCCATGGTCATTCTCCTCGAAGCGGCTCGCAACCTGTGCGGGCGAAACAATCGCGCAAGCCTATGCAATGCTGGGCTGTGTCACAACCCAATTGCATGTTTTGTAGGACGAGTCGTTGTAAATGCAGGACGGTCTGTCACGTTTCTTGGGGATAGTCCTTAATCTCTTGTTAACTTACTGTGCATACGCTCTTGATCGTATTTCTCGATATTTCAAAGCGAAATTTTCGGCTTTAATTCGATAGTTAAACCGCTAGTCTTGGGCGCAGCTCTTACGGGATTGGGTACATGCAACTACGTAATTCATCGGCCCGCTACGGTTGGGTCAGCATTGTTTTGCATTGGGGCATCGCCCTGGTGGTGTTCGGCTTGTTCGCCTTGGGCTTGTGGATGGTCGGTCTGGACTACTACAGCGCTTGGCGTAAAGACGCTCCCGACTTGCACAAAAGCATTGGCATCACGCTGTTCGCCATCATGCTGGTGCGGATCGTCTGGCGTTTGATCAGCCCGCCACCACCACCGCTTGCCAGCTACAGCCGCATGACGCGTATAGGTGCTGCATTTGGCCACGCATTCCTTTATCTCGGGCTGTTCGCCGTGATGATTGCCGGTTATCTGATTTCCACCGCAGACGGTGTCGGGATCCCGGTGTTTGGCCTGTTTGAAATTCCTGCGCTGGTTTCCGGTCTACCGGACCAGGCAGACGTAGCCGGCGTGGTGCATTTGTACCTGGCCTGGGTGCTGGTGGTGTTTGCCGGTCTCCATGGCGTGGCTGCGTTGAAACACCACTTTATTGATCGTGATGCGACCCTGGTTCGTATGCTGGGGCGCAAAGCCTGATGTTCAACCTCGACTCACAAGGAATAGAAAGCATGTTGAAAAAGACTCTCGCCGCTCTGGCCATCGGTTCTGCTCTGCTGACTGCCGGTCAGGCGATGGCAGCTGATTATGTGATCGACAAGGAAGGCCAGCACGCCTTCGTTGATTTCAAGATCAGCCACTTGGGCTACAGCTTCATCACCGGTACCTTCAAGGACCTGGACGGCAAGTTCAGCTTTGATGCTGCCAAGCCTGAAGACAGCAAAATCGAGTTCAATGTGCGCACCGCCAGCGTGTTCACCAACCACGCTGAACGTGACAAGCACATCTCCAGCAAAGACTTCCTGGACGTTGGCAAGTTTGCCGATGCCAAGTTCGTCTCCACCAGCGTCAAGACCACCGGCAAAAATGCGGCTGGCCAAGTCACTGCTGACGTGACCGGCGACCTGACCTTTCACGGTGTAACCAAGCCAATCGTAGTCAAGGCCACGTTCCTGGGTGAAGGCAAGGATCCATGGGGTGGCTACCGTGCCGGCTTCGAAGGTACTACCACCTTCAATCGCCAGGACTTCGGCAAGCAGATGGACCTGGGCCCAGCGTCCAACACTGTTGAGCTGTACGTGACGTTTGAAGGTGTGAAAGCGAAGTAATTTTCGCCCGCCACACAAAAATGCCCCGGATCTCACGATCCGGGGCATTTTTATGCAGCGTTGAAACTTAGCGGTTGCGGGTCAGCAGCGCTGGTTTTTCACCGCGCGGACGGCCTGGCAGTTGATCCAACTGCTCAGGTGTCAGGGTGCGGTCGCTTTTCGACTCTTTGTGAATGATCTTCGGCGCAGGGCCACCGCGCGGGTTTTGCACGGCGGGCTCTGACAAGCGTGGTTGATCATCACGGGCTGGGCGACGGTTGCGCGACTCTTCGCGACGGGCTTGACCGTCACGAGGTGCGCCGTTGCGTGGGCCGCTGCGCTTGGCCGGCGGAGTGCCGGTGGTGGCGCCGTTGCTGCTGCGCGGACCGTTCTGGCGACCTTGTGGCTGGCTGGTGCGTGGAGCACCTGCGCCTGCGCCCGTTGCCGGAGCACCTGGACGACGGCCGCGGCCTTGGGCCGGTTTGGCCTGGGGCACGTAGTCAACGCGGTTACCGAAGTTATCCACATCGTCGTCGAGGAACTCGTCCGGTGCACGGTCAGCGGCAGCGCGTGGAGGTTGGCTCGGCTGGCGCTGTTCGCGGGCCGGGGTGCCTTCACGTGGCTTTTGCTCACGGGCCGGGCGTTCGCCACGGGCAGCGGCAGGTTTGTCCTTGCCACCTTTGTCCTTGCCTTTGTCTTTGCGACCGCCACCACCACCGCCGCCGTTCGGGCCATCGCCCTTCGGACCGCGTGGATTGTTGCGCGGGTTACGCACGTCCGGACGCTCGCGCACTTCCGGCTTCTCGGCTTCCACGGCGCTGGAATCGAAGCCCATCAGGTCGCCGTCGGAGATTTTCTGCTTGGTCATGCGTTCGATGCTTTTCAGCAGCTTCTCTTCGTCCGGAGCGACCAGGGAAATGGCCTCGCCCGAACGACCGGCACGGCCAGTACGGCCGATACGGTGCACGTAGTCTTCGTCGACGTTTGGCAGCTCGAAGTTGACCACGTGCGGCAGTTGGTCGATATCCAGGCCGCGAGCGGCGATATCGGTGGCAACCAGGATGCGTACGCTACCGGCCTTGAAGTCGGCGAGGGCTTTGGTCCGCGCGTTCTGGCTCTTGTTGCCGTGGATGGCGACGGCGGTGAGGCCGTGCTTGTCCAGGTACTCGGCCAGGCGGTTGGCGCCATGCTTGGTGCGGGTGAAAACCAGGACCTGTTCCCAGGCGCCGGCGGTAATCAGGTGGGCCAACAGCGAACGCTTGTGGCTCGCCGGCAGGCGGAATACGCGCTGCTCGATGCGCTCGACCGTGGTGTTCGGTGGCGTGACTTCAATGCGCTCGGGGTTGTGCAACAACTTGCCCGCCAAAGCGGTGATGTCGTTGGAGAACGTTGCCGAGAACAGCAGGTTCTGGCGCTTGGCCGGCAGTCGGGCGAGCACTTTCTTCACGTCATGGACAAAGCCCATGTCGAGCATGCGGTCGGCTTCGTCCAGCACGAGGATTTCCACGTGGGACAGGTCGACGCTGCCTTGGCCGCACAGGTCGAGCAAGCGGCCAGGGCAGGCCACCAGTACGTCGACACCACGGGACATGGCCTGAACCTGTGGGTTCATGCCGACGCCGCCGAAGATGCAGGCGCTGACGAACTTCAAGTCGCGGGCATACAGCTTGAAGCTGTCATGTACCTGGGCGGCGAGTTCGCGGGTAGGGGTCAGGACCAGTACGCGCGGTTGGCGCGGGCCGTGACGCTGGGATTTGTCCGGGTGACCGTTGGGGAATAACCGCTCCAGGATCGGAAGGGCGAAGCCGCCGGTTTTACCAGTACCTGTCTGTGCCGCAACCATCAGGTCGCGACCTTGCAACACGGCGGGGATAGCCCGCTGTTGCACCGGAGTAGGCTCGGTATAGCCCGCTGCCTCGATGGCGCGGACTAAAGCCTCGGAGAGACCGAGGGAAGCAAAGGACATGAGTAATCCTGTTTTAGTTAGGGCTTGGCCCAGAGGGATAGTCTTGCCTGGCGCGAATGGCGTTTAGATGAACGCAATCCCGTCCGGTCCTGCTGGGGCTGGCAGGCACCTCGATGGCTCGCGCGGGGCTGAAAAGCTGCGCAGTAGCGGGTTCGGGTGTCTTTTGCAGACCCAAGCGTCCGGGCGTAAGCCTGGCGGAAAGGCCGGAGTATAACAGAGCAATCACTGCGCGCTGCTTTCCTGCTGCTCAACGGTTTGCGCAAGCCCGGGCAATGAGGTCGTTTCACCGTTTACAGCGGCATATTTAGCGCTCAAGGCCGCGTAGGCGGGCTCTTGCTTGAAACGTTTGAGTTCGGCGCCAAAGCGCTGCACCAGAAGGTCCATGCCCGCACCACGGCGCACGGCGAGGAATTGCTGCTGGCGGCTGATCACCGTCGGGGCCTGGCTGACCTTGTGTTCCAGCCCAAGCTGCTTGACCAGATGCTGACCAACCCGTCGATCAGTAATCAGCAAATCGATGCGCCCGCGCAGCAATTTGCCGAAGTTGGCCTCATGGCTGGGGGCCGGCTCGTGGTTGAACAGGGTGGAGTCGCTGAACTCCGGGCTATAGAGATAACCTGGCGAGGTGCCGATGGTCAGGCCATGCAGGTCATCAAGCGTCTGGAAGGTGTGAGGGCGTTCATTGGCATAGAACAGCACGAATTCGACTTGGGACAGCGGTTCGCTGGGGTAGAGCAGCATGGCATCTCGCGCATGGCTATGGAAAATATCCAGCGCTCCGTCGGCCTGGCCTTGCTCGAGCATGGCCAGGCAACGCTTCCAGGGCAGGAACTGCCATTGCACATCGATTCCCAGGCGCTGGAAGACGATCACGGTGGTTTCGTAATCCAGCCCGCGCATGATGCCGTGTTCTTCATATACGTAAGGTGCCCAGGGCTCGGTGACAATGCGCAGTTTCTCGCCTTGGGCGGTCAGGCTCAGGCAAGCGAAAAGAACAGCTGTCAACAACCGGAGAATGACGGGCATACCCTGAGGTTACGACTGTCTCAGGCTAAAGAGAAGCTCTGGAACGGGGATCTTCGGGCATCAATACTGAACTTTTATTGCGCCGCCAGCCCTTGGGTGAATCAGGGCTGGTGGAGCAGGGAGGCAAGTATCAGCGGGGCAGCTTGAGGTTATTCCACACCGCCAGGCTCGGTTCGGCCTGGTTCAGGGTGTAGAAGTGCAACCCTGGAGCGCCACCTTGCAGCAGGCGTTCGCACATTTCGGTGATGACCTGTTCGCCGAACGCCTGGATGCTCTTGACGTCGTCGCCGTAGGCTTCCAGTTGTTTGCGAACCCAGCGTGGAATTTCCGCGCCGCAGGCGTCAGAGAATCGTGCCAGCTTGCTGTAGTTGGTGATAGGCATGATGCCCGGCACGATCGGAATGTTCACACCCATGGCCCGTACACGCTCGACGAAGTAGAAGTAGCTGTCGGCGTTGAAGAAGTACTGGGTGATCGCACTGTTGGCACCGGCGTTGGCCTTGCGCACGAAGTTCTGCAGATCGTCCTCGAAGTTGCGCGCCTGGGGGTGCATCTCCGGGTAAGCGGCCACTTCGATATGGAAGTGATCGCCGGTCTCTTCACGAATGAAGTTCACCAGATCGTTGGCGTAGCGCAGCTCACCGCTGGCCATGCCCATGCCGGATGGCAGGTCGCCGCGCAGGGCGACGATGCGCTGGATGCCAGCACTTTTGTACTGGGTCAGCAGGCTGCGCAGGTCAGCCTTGCTGTCGCCCACGCAGGACAAATGCGGAGCGGCCGGGACTTTGACTTCGCTTTCCAGCTGCAGCACGGTGTTGATCGTGCGGTCACGGGTCGAACCACCGGCACCGTAGGTGCAGGAGAAGAAATCGGGGTTGTAGCTGGCCAACTGACGGGCAGTGGCGAGCAGTTTTTCATGCCCAGCATCGGTCTTGGTCGGGAAGAACTCGAAGCTGTAGCGACGGTCTTGGGACATGGTCATACCCTGGGAAACTCGAAAGCCTGAAAGGCATACACAATCGTTGTGAGCACCGGGCTTGTGTGGAGCCGGGCTTGCCCGCGATGCAGCCACCTCGGTGTGTCAGGTATACCGAGGTGATGCTATCGCAGGCAAGCCAGCTCCCACATGAAGCCGGCGCCTGCAAGGTCGATCAGTAGCGGTAAGCGTGCGGCTTGAACGGACCTTCGACAGTCACACCGATGTAGTCGGCCTGAGTCTTGGTCAGTTGAGTCACGACGCCGCCGAAGCCGCGGACCATTTCCAGGGCCACTTCTTCGTCGAGTTTCTTCGGCAGTACTTCCACGGTCAGGCGCTCGGCTTTCTGGGCAGGCGACAGGTCGGCGTACTTCTGGCCGAACAGGAAGATCTGCGCCAGTACCTGGTTGGCGAACGAACCGTCCATGATGCGGCTCGGGTGACCCGTGGCATTGCCCAGATTCACCAGGCGGCCTTCGGCCAGCAGGATCAGGTAGTCGTCGTTCTGTGGGTCGAAATCACCAGCACCGGTGCGGTGAACCTTGTGCACCTGTGGCTTCACTTCTTCCCATGCCCAGTTCTTGCGCATGAAAGCGGTGTCGATTTCGTTGTCGAAGTGACCGATGTTGCATACCACGGCGCGCTTTTTCAGAGCCTTGAGCATGTTGGCGTCGCAGACGTTGACGTTACCGGTGGTGGTCACGATCAGGTCGATCTTGCCCAGCAGGGCCTTGTCGATGCTGGCAGCTGTGCCGTCGTTCTGGCCGTTGATGAACGGCGAAACCACTTCGAAACCGTCCATGCAGGCTTGCATGGCGCAGATCGGGTCGACTTCGGACACCTTGACGATCATGCCTTCCTGACGCAGGGACTGGGACGAACCTTTGCCCACGTCACCGTAGCCGATGACCAGCGCTTGCTTGCCGGACAGCAGGTGGTCGGTACCGCGCTTGATCGCATCGTTCAGGCTATGACGGCAGCCGTACTTGTTGTCGTTCTTGCTCTTGGTCACCGAATCATTGACGTTGATGGCCGGGATTTTCAGCTCGCCCTTGGCCAGCATGTCCAGCAGACGGTGGACGCCAGTGGTGGTTTCTTCGGTCACGCCGTGGACGCGGTCCAGAATCTGCGGGTACTTCTTGTGCAGCAGCTCGGTCAGGTCGCCGCCGTCGTCGAGGATCATGTTGGCATCCCATGGCGCGCCATCTTTCAGGATGGTTTGCTCCAGGCACCACTCGTACTCTTCTTCGGTCTCGCCTTTCCAGGCGAATACCGGGATACCAGCGGCGGCGATAGCGGCAGCGGCCTGGTCTTGAGTCGAGAAAATGTTGCAGGACGACCAACGCACTTCGGCACCCAGGGCAACCAGGGTTTCGATCAGCACGGCAGTCTGGATGGTCATGTGGATGCAGCCGAGAATCTTGGCGCCTTTGAGCGGTTGCTCGCCGGCGTACTTACGGCGCAGACCCATCAGGGCTGGCATTTCGGATTCGGCGATGAAGGTTTCGCGACGGCCCCAGGCAGCGAGGGACATGTCGGCGACTTTGTAGTCGTTAAAATCTGCAGGCGTGATTACAGCGCTCATGAAGAGCCTCCATTCGTAGTGTGCGAATGGGCGCCGTTGTGCGTTTAGTATCAGGCCAGGACAACCAGGCCCAACAACGCCCCATCCGAGCCTGACAGGTCGAACCTGCTGCAGCGCCCCTCGGACAGGTGGCGGGAGAACGGTATCAACTGAAGATGACCGTCTTGAAGCGGTGGGGATTATAGCTGTGTGTGCCAGACTTCCCAAGCCTTTCTGTCGGCGGCATGAAGATCGCTCATGGGGTCGATAGGCAATGGCTCATAGAGCTTGGGGCCGGCCTCTGCCATGATGTTGCCCATCATTCGGCAAGACGCTTTGGAGTGACCATGAACTTCCACACCCGCAAATGGGTAAAACCCGAAGACCTCAACCCCAACGGCACCCTGTTCGGTGGCAGCCTGCTGCGCTGGATCGACGAAGAAGCCGCGATTTACGCCATCGTTCAACTGGGCAACCAGCGGGTGGTGACCAAGTACATCTCTGAAATCAACTTCGTCAGTGCTTCACGCCAGGGCGACATCATCGAACTGGGCATCACCGCCACCGAGTTCGGTCGCACCTCTATTACCCTGACCTGCGAAGTGCGCAACAAAATCACGCGCAAAAGCATCCTGACCGTGGAAAAAATGGTTTTCGTCAACCTCGGTGAAGACGGCCTGCCGGCACCGCATGGCCGGACCGAGATCAAGTACGTGAAGGATCAGTTCCAGGAAGACGGCATCAGCGAATAAGCCAGTGCCGGTGTGATTGTTAACCAAATCATTCCGGCTGGATCTTTTCCACGCTCTCTCGTCACTCAGGACTACAGCCTGTAGAGAGAGTCCACGGATGAAACTGCTTAACCCTGCACCACTCATTCCACCTTCGTTGCCCCAAGGGGCACAAGGGGCACAAGGTGATGCCAATGACATCATCGGCAGCGGCCTGGCAACGGCACTGGGCGTTGGCTTGGCGCCGGTTTGCCAAGGTATCGGGCGCTCCGCGGCCCTACCGCAAGGTGCGGCGATACCTCTGGTGGAGCGTGCAGGCGAACGCAAGCTGACCCTTAGCCGCTATAGCAACGGGGCTGTGGACGTAGCGTTATCACCGCCACCGATTACCCAACTGGTTCTCAGTGGCGGCGGGGCCAAAGGTGTTGCGTATTCGGGCGTGCTCCAGGCGCTTGAAGATAAAAACGCGTTGAAGGATGTTCGGGTCATTTCCGGCTCCTCCGCTGGTGGTATCTCTGCCGCAGTGCTTGCCAGCGGTATGAGTGCCAAAGCATTCGACTACCTTTTGGATAACCTTGATCTGCCTGATCTCTTGAACAGCAGAAATGCCGTGCTTGGGTGGCTGCAGAATGCCAGTTCGACGCTGGGTAAGGTCGCCGGGCACTTGCCTGGCCAGGTGGGCAGCTTGTCGCAACTGCTGTTCACCCTGCTGCCGCGACTCCAATCCAAAGCAGAGCCTCTTGAGCAGTTGGTGCGTGACGAGTCGCGCAAGGCGATTCTGGCCCACATTGCCGATACGCCCAGAGATGCCCTGCCGGCCGAGGTGATGGCTATTGCTGACAAACTCAGTGCCGGGGGCGCGACGACGTTTGCCGATCTGAATGTGTTGAGTCGGCACATCCCGGTAATCAAGCAGCTCAACATCACCGGTACCGCGATGTTCGATGGCAGGCCGCAGTTAGTGGTTTTCAATGCCAGTCTGACCCCGGACATGGACATCGCCCGCGCCGCACATATTTCAGGTTCGCTGCCTGTTGTGTTCAAGGCACCGAAGGAGCAAGGGCATGGTTTTCAGGAGCACGGTGAGTGCACATCGTTCCAGGACGGTGGGTTGATGCTCAATACGCCGGTGGCTGATTTTTATCAGCGCAGGTTTCCCGCCTGTGCGCTGAGCTCGACCGAGCAACTGATCTTGAAGTTTGATGAGGACCAGCCAGCAGCGGTGCGCGGTGGTATTGGTGGAGCCTTGGCGGATAAGTTTCTGGGTGTCTCGAATACTGCCAATAATGAGTTGATGTCGTCGAAGCTCAAGGCACTCAAGGATCAGACTGTGATCGTTCCGTTGAAGACGAAGACGGGAGACTTCAGCGGTATGCTCACCGGTACGATTAACTTCACTATGCCGAACGAGGTTAAAGACAATCTGCAGGAGCTTTCCCGCGTAAAGGTAGATAACCACCTGGAGCGTCGCGCCGAGGTGCGTGAGCACCATCAGTTCGACTCCATAGACAGTGCGGTGCTAGCAATGGATGAGCAAATGCTGGCCAGTGTGAGAGGGGAGCTGGTGAAGGAGGGTAGCGCAGCTAATGTGCTGCGTTTCCGAATGGAGGCGCGGCAAGGGCTGGAGGCGCTCGATAAAGCCATCATCTCGGCCAATACGGGTGACAGGTTGGAAATGACTCCTCAGTTGTCCAGCGCGTTGCGTAACCTCGATGCAGTGGCCAGTCGTCCCGAATATGTCGAGTGGCTGGGGGCTCGGCTCAATGATGCGGGCAAGCCTGCTTTTCAGCAGTTGTTGCAAACACCGCATCAACAACCGACAAAAGTCTTGCTCAGCGGCATTGCTGAAATGAAAAGGCACGACGTTGCGGTGATAGCCGAAAATTTCACGCGCGAGGTGATCTATCCGTCGCTGTTTCGTGTGGGGCAGCCAGACGTCAACGTCGCTTTGTTGCGGCGAGCGGAGCAGGACATGACAAAGGCAACTACGCCTGCGGAGTTCAACCAAGTGCTTGATAATATTATCGAAAACTACGCGGCACGTAATAAACCCTGGGTGACGGCATTGAACTCCACGACAATCGAAATGGCCAAGGCCTGGCGCCTACCGGATAAGTCCACGGCCCCTAGACATTCGCAGCCGGTCAATAAGGACCATTGAGTCGATTCGTCATAGATGGGTGGCAAAGTCGCGGGTGCCCAAGGCAGTCTCCCTGGAAGGTACCGACTTTGACTACAGGGCCAGTTATGCCTAGGAAGGCAACACGGTGGTGATTTAGCGCGTCGTGAAGTTTGCCCATCTGCAGCCCTGAAACGTTCAAGGCGATGAAGCCGGTGATCGAGGCCATGGGCAATGACTTGAAAAACCAGATCATTGTGCAAGCTCTGTAACAGGTAGTTGTTTGTCGGTTAATGGCCCCCACTCATGGGTGTCATTAACAAGTAGCTGGCAGCGTTATTACACTTTGGTAATGCCCGGGTTATTAGGCGAATTTTTCACACACTTTAATTATTAGCTCGATAGAATCGCTGCCAATGCCGATCAGTCGTATTCGCCCGATAACTAGTGTGCTAACAATTATGACGCAATTACCTCCCGATGATCGTTCGTCGCGCCTGCCTTATTATTTAATGGTCGGGTTATTGGCTACGGGTGCTCACTATATAACACTCTTGTTATTATCCTTTGTGCTACCGATATTAATGTCCACTTTGATCGGTGCTTTAGTGGGAACGCTGGTGAGCTATCAAGGCAACAAACGGTGGACGTTTGTGAGAAGCAAGGGCCGCTCCGACGCTCATCAATGGCTGCGTTTCGGCATTATCGCCATGGTTTACAACCTCGGCAATCTGTCCCTGATGGTGCTGCTGCTGGGCTTTTTGCCGCTGCCCCCCTGGCTGATGCAAATGATCACCACTGTGGCCCTGACGCTGATCACCTTCCGAATCAACCAGCATTGGACCTTCCGTCATGAATCTATCAAGACCTGAGCGGGCCCCCCGCCCGCTGCTCAGCGTGATTGTCTGTTGTTATAACGAGGCCAAGGTGTTGCCTGTCTTTCACCGGCGATTGATGGCCGTGCTGAATACATTAAGTATTCGTTATGAATTACTGTATGTGAATGATGGTAGTCGTGATGAAAGCCAGGTCTTGCTGAGTCGCTTTTGTCTGGTGCCCGGTGTTCGTTGCCTGAACTTAAGTCGTAACTTTGGCAAAGAAGCCGCCATGGTTGCCGGGATAGATTATGCACGGGGTGATGCGGTTTTATTTATTGATGCTGACTTGCAAGATCCACCTGAACTTATTCCGTTAATGGTTCACCATTGGCTGGGTGGCCGTGACATCGTCAATATGCAGCGACGTAGTCGAGTGTCGGACACGTCCGGTAAGCGCATCAGCGCCCATCTGTATTACAAGCTTATGAGTTTTCTCGCCGACAAGTTCGATGTCCCGCCAGACGTCAGCGATTTCCGTTTGATCGGTCCGGCGCCTTTGGCCGCCTTGCGCGCCATGCCAGAACGGACACGGTTTATGAAGGGCCTGATCAGTTGGCTGGGGTTCAACACCGTCGAGGTGCCCTACGACCGCGAACCTCGAAACGCCGGCCAGACCAAATGGGGTCCCTTGGCGCTGGTTGATCTTGGCATTGAGGGGGTGCTGGCCTTGTCGCGCAAGCCCCTGCGCTGGTTCAGCCTGCTCAGCTTGTTGATTTTCATCAGCACCTTGGCCTTCATCATCCAGCAGTTCAGCGTCGAAACCCTCAGTACCCACCACTTTATCCTGGGAGTCGCGGCGTTTATCGCCTTGGGCACGGCGATGATTGGTGAATACCTGGGCGCGACGTTGAGCGAGGTCAGGCAACGGCCCATCTATTTGCTCAACAGCCAGTTTGGCGAAACGCCCCGACAGTCCGGGAAGCCCGGCACAACTCCCACCCGCGAACAAGAAACCACCTGATGATCATGACTCGCCGCACACTCTGGATCGTGTTGCTCGCCATTCTCGGCATTCGTCTGGCCAGCATGGGCCTTTACCCGTTAATGGATACGTCGGAGGCCCGCTACGGCGAAATGGCGCGCAAGATGCTGGTCCTGGGCGATTGGGTAACGCCGCTGTTTGACGTTGGCGTACCTTTCTGGGGCAAGCCGCCGTTGTCCTTCTGGACCCAGGCGCTGAGCATGAAACTGCTGGGTATCAACGAGTTCGCCATTCGTTTTCCGGCGTGGCTGTTTCATGCTGCCAGTTGCCTGATCATCATCCGTTTTGCCCGCGAAGAGGCCGATGAACGCACCGGATTGCTGGCGGCGATTATTTTCTCCAGCTCCACCCTTGGCCTGCTGTCGGCAGGCGTGGTGTTGACCGACCCGGCGCTGAGTTTTTCAGTCGTGCTGGCCAGCTACGGTTTTTGGCGCGGTGCGGCACGCTACGACCGACGTTGGGCGCTGGCCGGGTTTGCCGGCCTGGGACTTGGCCTTTTGTCCAAAGGGCCGCTGGTGTGCGTGTTGGTGGGTGGGGCGGCGCTGATCTGGGTGCTCTACCACAAACAGTGGCGGGCCTTGCTGCGACTGCCTTGGGTCGCAGGCATTTTTCTGATGCTGTTGATTGCCGTGCCCTGGTATGTGATCGCTGAACTGCGCACGCCAGGCTTTCTGGACTACTTCCTGATTGGCGAGCACTGGAAGCGCTATGTGGTCAGCGACTGGGCCGGTGACTTGTACGGCAGCGCTCATGCCCGGCCGGCCGGTGCGATCTGGCTGGATCTGCTGATGGCATTGTTTCCCTGGACGCTGTTGTTACCCGCGCTGTACTTCGGCTACCGCAGGTTGCTTCAGTCATGGCCCTACTACAGCTATGTTGTCTTGTGGGCCTTGGTGACTCCGGCGTTCTTTACCCTCTCCGGCAACATTCTGTGGACCTATGTCTTGCCCGCCCTGCCTGCGTGGAGCTTGTTGCTGGCCGGTGCGCTCAATCGTCCTGTCGCGGTCGGCCAGGCGAGAGCTGCCGTGGGCCTTGCGCTCGGTCTGTTCCTGCCGGTTGTACTGTGGGTGGCTGCGGTGGATGGCCGTGTCTTTGAGCGTCCAAACAATCAACGTGCGCTGGCCCAGGCCTGGCAGCAGCTGCAAAAGTATGAGCCGGGAGCCCTTTATTATTGGGGGCGCAGGTCCTATTCGGGGGAGTTCTACACCGCAGGCCAAGCCCGACAACTGAAGGACTTCACCCGACTTCCCGGCGACACGGTGTTCTATGTTTCCCGCCGAGAGCGTGATCTGGAGTACGGAATCGAGCCCTTGCAGGCGTTCAACTGTGAGGAGCGCCTGCGCGCCAGCGAGAGCGTGCTGTTTCGGTGCGGGCCGATCAAACCATCCCTCTGATATCCTGTCCCGTGTGATATATAGCGAATCAATTCCGTTTACTCTCACAAGGAGTGGCCAGTGGTTGCGACGGCTCTGGTACTGGTTGCGGCGCTGTTGCATGCGACGTGGAACACCCTGATCAAATTCAGTGGCGAGCGGCTACTAGTGATCGCCTGCATGGACAGTGTTGCGCTGCTGTTTGTGTTGCTGGCGGTTGGGTTCGTGTCGTTGCCGCCGCTGGAAATCTGGCCATGGATTGTCGCTTCGGCATTGTTTGAATTGTTGTACCGCTACCTGCTGATCCAAGCCTATCGGGTGGGAGATCTGGGGTTGGTGTATCCGCTGATGCGCGGATTGTCGCCGCTGGTGGTGCTGGTGCTGACCTTGGTGTTTGCCGGGGAAGTGCTGAGTACCCAGCAGATTCTCGGCATCCTGCTGATCCCGTTCGGCATGCTATGCCTGTTGTGGCAGGGCGGTGGCGGGGATCGGTTGCCCTGGTCGATGTTGCCGGTCGTGGCGCTGATAGGCCTGTGCATCGGTTGCTATACCTTTCTCGACGGCCAGGCCTTGCGGCGCTGGTCGCACCCGCTGGACTACCTGGTGTGGCTGACGCTGATCAGCGCTTGGCCGTTTCCGTTACTGGCGGTGGTGCGCAAGCGAGCGGCGTTTAGTCTGTTCTGGCGCACGCAGTGGCGGCTGGGGTTGAGTGTCGGGTTGTGTGTGTTGTTGAGCTACGCTCTGGTGCTCTGGGCCATGCAGTTGGGCTCGATTGCCGAAGCCGCTGCGTTGCGGGAAGTCAGCGTGATCCTAGTGGTGCTGTTCGGCATGCGGTACCTGAAAGAACCTTTCGGCCGGCCACGTCTCATAGCCTGTGGGTTGGTGCTGATCGGCATGTTCGTGATGAAACTCTAACCGTCGGATAAAACTAAAAAAGGAATGGGTTATGACAGTCGCTTTCTGGTGTGTGTTGATCGCTATTCTTCTGCCGTACCTGTGCATCGGTGTGGCCAAGTTCAGCGGTGGCAAGTTCGGGCTTCGGGATAACCACGATCCCCGGACATTCCTGGCCACCCTCGAAGGGTTCGCCAAGCGGGCCCACAGTGCGCAGCTCAATAGCTTTGAAGTGACGCCGGCCTTCGCGGCGGCGGTGATCATTGCCCATGTGGCCGGCAATGCGTCGCTGGTGACCATCAATGTGCTGGCGGTGCTGTTTATCACTAGCCGTTTGCTCTACATCATTTGCTACCTGGCGGACTGGGCAGTACTGCGGTCACTGGTGTGGTTTGTGGGGCTGGCGTTGATTGCGAGCTTCTTTTTTGTGTCGATATAAGTAGCCGATCCCAGTGTAGCCGCTGCCGAGGCACGAGGCTGTGATGGGGTGCGCAACGGCCCCGGCGGCGGCCCTCGCATCACAGCCTCGTGCCTCGGCAGCGGCTACAGGGTGGTCAGCTGCCGACTGGCGCATCCGGTACTTTCGGCAGCGCTGCACCTTTAGGCCACAGCATCCAGATCTGGCCTTGCTGTTTCATATTGCCAGCCAGCTCACCCGCAGCATCGCCGGTCCCCCAGAACAGGTCGGCCCGTACTTCGCCAGTAATCGCGCCACCCGTATCCTGCGCGGCTACGGGACGAGCGATCGGTGCACCATCGGGTCGAGTGGTCGACAGCCAAAGCAGACTGCCCAGTGGAATCACCTTGCGGTCCACGGCAACGCTGTAGCCAGCGGTCAGCGGTACGTTCAGCGAGCCGCGAGGGCCTTCGTTGCTGTCGGGGCGGGCACTGAAAAATACATAACTGGGGTTACTCGCCAGCAGTTCAGGAATCCGCTGAGGGTGTGCCTTGGCCCAGGCGCTGATGGCGCCCATGGTCACGTCTTCTTTCTTCAGTTCGCCTTGCTCCACCAGCCAGCGGCCGATGGGACGGTATGGGAAACCGTTCTGGTCGCCATAACCGATGCGCAATTGACGACCATCCGCCAATTGAATGCGGCCCGAACCCTGGATTTGCAGGAACTGCAGGTCCATCGGGTCGGTCAGCCAGGCGATGGGCTGGGCGGTGGAGCCTTGCTGATTGATGGTGCTGGCATCGTCATAGGGCTTGAGCACGCGGCCTTCGAGGCGTCCGCGCAGGCGCTTGCCCTTGAGTTCCGGGTAGATGCTCTCCAGGTTGACGATGATCAGGTCATCCGGCACGCCGAATACCGGCACGTGGGCGGTGGTGGTTTCGGTGAGGCTGCCCGGGTAGACCGGCTCGTAGTAGCCGGTGATCAGGCCATTGGGGCTATTGTCTGCCGAGCGTAGGCCGTAGACATCCATGTGTTCCTTTAGGAAGCCACGAATGTCGCCAGCCGTTGCGGGCACATTGGCCGATGCCGCACAGGTTGCGCCCCATACCGCATCGCTCTTGAGGCGTTGGCAGGCGCTGCGCCAGGATTCGAAACCGGCTTGAAGATCACTGTCCGAGACGGCTGGCAAGGCTTCCCAGGTCGCGCTGACATAAGTGGCGATGGCGTGCGGTTTGTCTTTCTCGTGCTTGCCGGTGTCGCAACCGGCCAGCAGCGCAATCATTGGTAGAGCCCACGCCAGGCGGCGGCTCCAGGGTTTTAACGGGAGATTCATGCAAACCATTCCTGAGGCGATCGCCCGAACCGGGTAGGGCTCAAACAAACCGTATTATTAATAGGGCTATTGGTCTTTACGGGCGTGGCGAGGATACTGGCCGCCGTTTCTTCCCGTGACTCGAAGCCACCATGACTCTTAAAAAACTGACTGTTGTATTGCTGGCCTGCCTGACACTGTCCGCCTGCGGTGGTGTTGATCCAAACTCGCCGTTGGGCCAGCGCAAGGCCATTTTCAAGCAGATGCTCAAGACCGGCGAGGACCTGGGCGGCATGCTGCGTGGGCGCATCCCGTTCGACGGTGCAAAGTTCGCCGAAGGCGCGGTCAAACTTGACGCCTTGTCCCACGAGCCGTGGAAGCATTTCCCGAGCGTACGTGAAGAAGACCACACCAGTGCCAAGGACGATGTCTGGCAGAAACAGGCCCGTTTCCAGGAAATGGCCCGAACCCTTGAGGCTGCTACCGGTGAACTGGCGATTGTCAGCCAGGTCCAGCCGTACAAGGCCAGCAACCTGGGGCCTGCGGTGCAGAAAGTCGAAGACGCCTGCACGGCCTGCCACAAACAGTTTCGGGATCATTGACCGCGTGGCCCCGTCTTACTTGTCCAGTTCGTCCAGGGCTTCCTGCAGCTCTTTACGTGACTGGGCAAGCTTGTCTTTGCGTTTGTTGATCTTATCGGAATCACCTTTTTTCATCGCCTTGTCGAGGTCAGCCTGACGCCGGCTGACTTCGTGCTTGGCGTCGAGCACCTTGTTTTCCCGCTCCTTCTTCAGGGAGGCGTCGGTGCAATGAGTGGTGACTTCACTCAGGGCTTTTTCCAGGCCTGCTTGCTGGTCGCTGTTGCCGTGGGCCTTGGCTTGTTCGATCTGGGTGCTGATGGCCTGGCGTTTGGCAGCGCAGCCGGTGAGTTGCGGGATTTCTTCGGCCGCCAACAATGGCGTGGCCATGAAGCTTGCGACGGTCAGCAAGGCAAAAGGTGCAAGAAATTTCATAAAAAGCTCCATAGTGAATAAGGTCGCAATCAGGTGGGCAGGATGAATTCTGCCGGCACCGGTTAATGCTGTCAGGACGGATTAAAAACCGTCTATCCCGGCAGCCTGTAGTGTTTCACGCATGGCCTGGACGTGCGGGTCGCGAAAAAAAGCGCTCAGTTGCGCCGCGCGCCCTGGGCCGATTCCCGCTTCGGCTTGCCAGGCTTGGGTGTCTCTGGCGGCCAGGGTTTGCCAGCCGCCTTGCAAGTTGTTGCGAGCCGTGGGCGGTACGCCCAAGGCCCTCAGCCATTGTGCGAACGGCCGTTGTCGGGCACTGCGCAAGCTGTCGAACAGGCGTGCACTGCTGCGCTCGCCGAAGCCGTCAATGTTAGCAAGCTCTGCCTCGTCGAGGGTTAACCAATCGAGCAGGCTACTGATTAGACCCGCCTGAATCAGGGTATTCCAGGTTTCTCGGCCGATATGGGGCAGGGCCAGCCCTTGGTTACCACTCAGCCATGTCAGTCGGGCGAGCAGTTGTTCCTCGCAGCCCGGGATCAAGTGCCAGCAACTCAGGTGGTGGAAGTCCTTGGCCAGTGGTGCCTGGACGTGAGCCCGTGGCTGGCTGCGCAGGATCACCTGGTCAAGCCGCGGGATGACCTGGCCGGCGAGGCTGATGGAGACTTGGTCGCCGGGGCGGATATCCAGTTCCTGCCAGCGTTTCAGGGAGCCTGCGCTGACACGCCTGATCTGGCGGTCATCCAGCAGCACGGGTTCCAGTTCCAGAATCGGTGTGATACGCCCGGTTCGGCCAACTTTGAAGTGTACTTTGCGCACTTGGGCCAAGGCCTTGATCACCGGGTATTTCCAGGCCACTGCCCAGTAAGGCGTGCTGACCTGCCAGCGATTAGCCGGTGCACGCTGGCTTTGGTGCAGCACCACGCCGTCGCTGGCGAAAGGCAGTGGATGGTTGTACCAGTAGGTGCGCCAGTGTTCTGCTTCAGTGATGTTCTTGATCGACTGGCTGTAGCGCTGGCTGTCGGTGAAGCCCCATTGTGCGAGCGTATTGAGTTGCTCGTTCAGGTCTGTGGGGCCTTGGGGCCAAGCCCAGACAAACAGGCCGATACCGGCTGCATCGATATCGCTCAGTTGCTGGCGGTTCATCAACCCGGCAATTTTACTGCGGGCGTTGATGCTGCCCTGCACCGCTTGCACGTGATCGGTCAGGCGCCAATAGAGTTCGCCCTGCAGCTGCAGATCAATAGGTTGTGGCAGTTGCTGGACGATACCGGGGATCTTGCGGCCAGATGCCGACCAGTCCTGGCCCAGGCTGCCATCCCCACGACTGATGACTTGGGTAAGGCGGCCTTGGCGATAGATCAGGGTCACGGCCACGCCGTCGACCTTGGGTTGAATCCAGAGATCTTGGCGAGTGCTCATCCAGGTGTCGACTGCACGTTCATTCAGCAGTTTTTCCAGCCCGGTGTGAGGGATCGGGTGGGTCAGCGTACCCCGTGAACTGGCCAGCGGATTGTCTGCAGTCGGCGCGGGCAGGGCAAAGCATTGGCGCCATTGGGAAAGCTGCTGTCGGGCCTGGTCGTAGAGTTCATCGCTGATCAGCGACTGGCCGAGGCGATGGTAGCTGTCATCCCAGAGGCTGATTTGCTGTTGGAGTGTGGCGATCTCTGTCCTGGCGTGAGCGGTTGTCCAGTCGGGACAGTCTCCGGCCCAGGCAGCAAAGGGTAGCAACGTGAACAGCAGGCAGGCGAGTAAGCGCATACGAGGCTTCATCATGAGCATCCTTGCTCTGAAAGGGCGCCCAGCCTAAGGCATCCGCCCACCCAGTAAAAAGCCCCGCATTCGCGGGGCTTTTTACTGGGTGTTTCTGTTTACTTGAACAGGCCACCCAGGGCTTTCACGGTATCGTTGTTCTCGGTCTTGGCCTGCTGCTTTTGCTGCTTGGCATCCAGTTTGGCCTGGGACTCGGCGATTTTGTTACAGCCTTTGTTTACTTGCTCCAGAGCGGCCTGAAACGCCGTTACTTTCAGCGTGTCGCCCTTGGCATTGGCGGCGTCGATCTTGGTTTGCAAGTCTTTGGCTTGTTGCTGGCAGTCGCCGGAGTTGCCGCCACCCAGTTGCGAGGTCAGGGCGCCACCCAGTGCGCTCAGGTCGGCGGCTTGCACCGGCAGGGCGAACAGGCTGAGCAGAAGTGCGGCAGGAGCGAGCGTGGAGATGCGCATGAAAAAACCTCAATGTTCGATTGCCTGCGCACTTAGGCATCCCGAGCAGGCGCAGTGCAATATCCAAAAGAAGGTGTGGGGCTCGAGAGGGCGCGGATTCTAGTGGGCCATCATTTGGCCTGCAAGGCTGGTGTTAAACAAATGTGAATAGCATCCCGCTAATCGCCAGGCAGCAAAAAGCCCCGCCGGGCGAACCGACGGGGCTTTGGGTACCATAAACAGCGATTACAGGCCGGCAGCAGTGCGCAGGTCGTTGGCGCGGTCGGTTTTCTCCCAGGTGAACGTGGTGAAGGTGTCGTCGCCGACCGTCTTCTGTTCAGGGGTACGACCGAAGTGGCCGTAGGCCGCGGTTTCCTGGTACATCGGGTGCAGCAGGTCGAGCATGGTGGTGATCGCGTACGGACGCAGGTCGAAGATTTCACGCACCAGCTTGATGATCTTGTCATCGCTGATCTTGCCGGTGCCGAAGGTATTCAGCGAGATCGACGTCGGCTGCGCTACACCAATGGCGTAGGACACCTGAATCTCACAACGCTCTGCCAGGCCGGCGGCGACGATGTTCTTGGCTACGTAACGACCGGCGTATGCGGCGGAACGGTCAACCTTGGATGGGTCCTTGCCGGAGAACGCACCGCCGCCGTGACGGGCCATGCCGCCGTAGCTATCGACGATGATCTTGCGACCGGTCAGGCCGCAGTCGCCCACCGGGCCACCGATGATGAAGTTGCCGGTAGGGTTGATGTGGAACTGGGTGTCTTTGGTCAGCAACTCGGCAGGCAGCACGTGCTTGACGATCAGTTCCATCACGCCTTCGCGCAGGTCGTTGTAGGACACTTCCGGATTGTGTTGGGTCGACAGCACGATGGCGTCGATGCCCACTACTTTGCCGTTTTCATAACGGCAAGTGACCTGGGATTTGGCATCCGGGCGCAGCCACGGCAACTGTCCGGACTTGCGGGCTTCGGCCTGACGCTTGACCAACTGGTGGGAGAAGGTGATCGGTGCTGGCATCAGCACGTCGGTCTCGTTGCTGGCGTAGCCGAACATCAGGCCCTGGTCGCCGGCGCCTTGGTCTTCAGGCTTGCTGCGGTCAACGCCTTGGGCGATGTCCACCGACTGTTTGCCGATGATGTTCATCACCGCGCAGGTCGCGCCGTCAAAGCCGACGGCTGAGCTGTTATAGCCGATATCCAGGATCACCTTGCGAACGATGTCTTCCAGATCGACCCAGGCCGAGGTGGTGACTTCGCCGGCGATGATGGCTACACCGGTTTTCACCAGAGTCTCGCACGCCACGCGGGCGAACTTGTCTTCGGTAATGATGGCGTCCAGCACCGCATCAGAAATCTGGTCGGCGATTTTGTCCGGATGCCCTTCAGACACGGACTCGGAGGTGAAAAGGGAGTATTCGCTCATCTCGATGTTTTCCTGATATTTACCGATGGTGAGTGTCGCCAGTCGGTCGCTGAAAATGGCGGACCTGAATCTGGAAACCGTTACGTAAACCTACATAGAGGCTTTCCCCGGGAACGAGTCCCGCAGCGGTGGCCCAACGGGCCAGATCGTCCTGTTCAAAACCTAGCCAGAGATCACCGCAGGCCTCCCTGGCCCAACTCTGGTTGTGGCTACACAAATCTGTGACTAACAGGCTTCCGCCTGGTTGCAGCAAGCTGGCCATCTGCTTGAGGGCGTCGGCCGGTGCAGCGAAATGATGCAAAACCATGTTCAGCACCACGCAATCGGCCCGCAGGCTTGCCTCATTCAAGGCATCGGCCAGTTGCAAGCTGACATTGCCTAACGCCTCGCGCTCGCACACCTGACGCGCCAGCTCCAGCATCGCCGGGCTGTTGTCCAGCGCAGTGACCTGATGAAAGCGGCGTGCCAGCTCCGGCAGGAAACCACCGTCACCAGGGCCAACTTCCAGTGCTGTCGCCCCATCACTGAAGCTCAGCTTGTCCAAAAGTGCCAGCACGCTTTCGCGGTATTGCGGCAATCCGGCGATCAAATCCTGCTGGGCGCGAAACTTCTCCGCCACCCGGGAGAAGAAGTCCTGGCTGGCGGCTGCGCGCTGCCCGTGGACCTGACTGATCCGTGACTGCACGTCGACCGGCAGGGTCAGGTTGTCTACTTCATCAAGCAGGGCGGCGTGCAACTGGCCGCCCAAGTGCTCGGTGTGGGGCAGGGCACGACGGTAAAAAATTGCATTGCCTTCACGGCGCGTGGCTACCAGGTCGGCCTGGGCCAACACTTTCAGATGGTGGCTCATGCCGGACTGGCCGATGGCGAAGATCTGCGCCAGCTCCAGCACGCCGAATGAGTCATTGGTCAGCGCACGCAAGACGTTCAGCCGTAACGGATCGCCGCCAGCCTTGCATAAGGCTGCCAGCTCATCGCAGTCGTCAGGACGAAGGGAAGGCGCGCGTAAGTTCATAAGGCCAGCAGTCTAGTGACGGGGGCAGTTCCTCGCAAGACCAATATCAAAAAGTTTTGATATTGGTCGATAATCGGCAGTTATAAGCAACGGCTATAACCTTTAGACGAAGGGATGAAAGGTTTCTCCAGGTGATTGCAGGCCAATCCGCAGGAAAAACACCCTCAAGTGACTATCTGTCATTGCCCACGGGTCGTGGCTGAGGGAAAATGCCGGTCCTTTTTTCCGTTTCTTTTATTCAACCTCCAGGAGATCAGCGATGCCCAGCCGTCGTGAGCGTGCCAACGCCATTCGTGCCCTCAGCATGGATGCCGTGCAAAAAGCCAACAGCGGCCATCCCGGTGCCCCGATGGGCATGGCGGATATCGCCGAGGTACTTTGGCGTGACTACCTGAAACACAACCCGAGCAACCCATCGTTCGCCGACCGTGACCGCTTCGTGCTGTCCAACGGCCACGGCTCGATGTTGATCTACTCGTTGCTGCACCTGACCGGCTACGACCTGTCGATCGACGACCTGAAGAATTTCCGCCAACTGCACAGCCGCACGCCGGGCCACCCGGAGTTCGGCTACACCGCTGGCGTCGAGACCACCACCGGTCCCCTGGGCCAAGGCCTGGCCAACGCCGTGGGCTTCGCCCTGGCTGAAAAAGTCCTGGCGGCGCAGTTCAACCGCCCTGGCCACAACGTTGTCGACCACCACACCTACGTGTTCCTGGGTGATGGCTGCATGATGGAAGGCATTTCCCACGAAGTCAGTTCCCTGGCCGGTACCTTGGGCCTGGGCAAGCTGATCGCCTTCTACGATGACAACGGCATCTCCATCGACGGCGAAGTCGAAGGCTGGTTCACCGACGATACGCCAAAGCGTTTCGAAGCCTACAACTGGCAGGTGATCCGCAACGTCGACGGCCACGATCCGGAAGAGATCAAGACCGCCATCGACACCGCTCGCAAGAGCGAGCAGCCGACCCTGATCTGCTGCAAGACCACCATCGGTTTCGGCTCGCCCAACAAGCAAGGCAAGGAAGATTGCCACGGCGCCCCACTGGGTGACGCGGAAATTGCCCTGACGCGCGAAGCGTTGAAGTGGAACCACGGCCCGTTCGAAATCCCGGCTGATATCTACGCCGAGTGGGACGCCAAGGAAGCCGGCAAGGCTGCCGAAGCCGAGTGGGACCAGCGTTTTGCTGCCTACTCCGCCGAGTTCCCTGAGTTGGCCAATGAGCTGGTACGTCGACTGGCCGGTGACCTGCCTGCCGACTTCGCCGAGAAGTCCTCGGCTTACATCGCCGAAGTGGCCGCCAAAGGCGAAACCATCGCCAGCCGTAAAGCCAGCCAGAACACCCTGAACGCTTTCGGCCCGTTGCTGCCTGAGTTCCTTGGCGGTTCGGCTGACCTGGCCGGTTCCAACCTGACCCTGTGGAAAGGTTGCAAAGGTGTCTCGGCTGAAGACGCCAGCGGCAACTACATGTACTACGGCGTTCGCGAATTCGGCATGAGCGCCATCATGAACGGCGTTGCCTTGCACGGCGGCTTGGTGCCTTACGGCGCGACTTTCCTGATGTTCATGGAATACGCCCGCAACGCAGTGCGCATGGCGTCGTTGATGAAGAAGCGTGTGATCTTCGTCTACACCCACGACTCCATCGGTCTGGGCGAAGACGGCCCGACTCACCAGCCAATCGAGCAACTGACCAGCCTGCGTACCACGCCGAACCTGGACACCTGGCGTCCCTCGGACGCGGTCGAATCGGCCGTGGCCTGGAAGCACGCCATCGAGCGTAAGGACGGTCCTTCGGCGCTGATCTTCTCTCGTCAGAACCTGCAGCATCAAACCCGCGACGCCGCTCAGATCCAAAACATCAGCCGCGGTGGCTACGTGCTCAAGGACTGCATCGGCGAGCCGGAGCTGATCCTGATCTCCACCGGTTCCGAAGTGGGCCTGGCGGTTCAGGCGTACGACAAGCTGACGGCGCAGGGTCGCAACGTGCGTGTGGTTTCCATGCCGTGCACCAGCATTTTCGAAGCCCAGGATGCCGACTACAAGCAAGCGGTTCTGCCGTTGCAGGTCAGCGCGCGTATCGCGATCGAAGCAGCTCACGCTGACTACTGGTACAAGTACGTGGGCCTGGAAGGCCGCGTGATTGGCATGACCACCTACGGTGAGTCGGCGCCGGCGCCAGCGTTGTTCGAAGAGTTCGGCTTCACCCTGGAAAACATCCTGGGTCAGGCTGAAGAGCTGCTGGAAGACTAAGGCTGTAGATTGGGGCGCCGGTACTGGCCTCTTCGCGAGCAAGCCCGCTCCCACATTAGATCGCGGTCTAAATGTGGGAGCGGGCTTGCTCGCGAAGAGGCCAGTACTGCCACCCCATTACCCAAGGTAATCGAGAACCCCATGCCTCAACCGCGTCCCTACAAAGTTGCACTCAACGGCTACGGCCGGATTGGTCGTTGCGTCTTGCGTGCTCTGTTTGAGCGAGGGGCGGCTGCCGGGTTTGAAATTGTTGCGATCAACGATCTGGCTGACATGGCCAGCATCGAATACCTGACACGCTTTGACTCCACCCATGGCCGGTTTCCCGGCGAAGTGCGGGTCGAGGACGATTGTCTGCATATTAATGGCGACTGCGTGAAGGTCTTGCGCAGTGCCACCCCCGAGGGCATCGACTGGGCGGCGCTGGGCGTCGACCTGGTGTTGGAATGCTCCGGTGCTTATCACACTCGTGCCGACGGCCAGCGTTTCCTCGATGCCGGCGCACCGCGTGTACTGTTTTCCCAACCGATGGCCAGCGAGGCGGATGTCGACGCCACCATCGTCTACGGCGTCAATCAGGATTGCCTGACCGGCGCCGAGCTGCTGGTGTCCAACGCCTCTTGCACCACCAATTGCGGCGTGCCGTTGTTGCGCCTGCTGGACCAGGCCGTTGGTCTGGAATACGTGTCGATTACCACCATTCACTCGGCGATGAACGATCAGCCAGTGATTGACGCCTACCATCATGAAGACCTGCGCCGTACGCGCTCGGCGTTTCAGTCAGTGATTCCGGTGTCCACCGGACTGGCTCGGGGTATCGAACGATTGCTGCCGGAACTTGCCGGGCGAATCCAGGCCAAAGCCGTACGGGTGCCGACGGTGAACGTGTCCTGTCTGGATATCACCATGCAGACCGTCAGTGACACCGACGCCGGCGAGGTCAACCGGATTCTGCGCGACGCCGCCACCAGTGGCCCGCTCAAAGGTCTTTTGGCCTACACCGAGTTGCCCCACGCCAGTTGTGATTTCAACCATGACCCACATTCGGCCATCGTCGATGCCAGCCAAACCCGCGTTTCTGGCCCGAGGCTGGTGAACATCCTGGCCTGGTTCGACAACGAATGGGGTTTTGCCAACCGGATGCTGGACGTTGCGGAACACTATCTGCAAACCGCTTATCCACTACCAAAACCTGCTCTCTAATTCAGTAACACAGGAACTGCGACCCATGACCGTGTTGAAGATGACCGACCTCGATCTGCAAGGTAAGCGCGTACTGATCCGCGAAGACCTCAACGTCCCAGTCAAGGACGGTGTTGTCACCAGCGATGCGCGAATCCTGGCCTCGCTGCCGACCATCAAGCTGGCCCTGGAAAAAGGCGCGGCCGTGATGGTCTGCTCCCACCTGGGTCGTCCGACCGAAGGTGAGTTTTCGGCGGAAAACAGCCTCAAGCCTGTCGCCGATTACCTGAGCAAGGCCCTGGGCCGCGAAGTGCCGTTGGTAGCTGATTACCTGGGTGGCGTTGACGTGAAGGCTGGCGACATCGTGCTGTTCGAAAACGTGCGCTTCAACAAGGGCGAGAAAAAGAACAGCGACGAACTGGCCCAACAATACGCGGCCCTGTGCGACGTGTTTGTGATGGACGCCTTCGGTACTGCTCACCGCGCCGAGGGTTCGACCCATGGCGTGGCCAAGTTCGCCAAGGTTGCCGCAGCGGGCCCATTGCTGGCGGCTGAACTCGACGCACTGGGCAAGGCCCTGGGCGCTCCGGCCCAACCGATGGCAGCCATTGTTGCCGGCTCCAAGGTGTCGACCAAGCTGGATGTGCTCAACAGCCTGAGCCAGATCTGCAACCAGTTGATCGTCGGGGGCGGTATTGCCAACACCTTCCTGGCAGCTGCCGGCCACCCAGTGGGAAAATCCCTGTACGAACCAGACCTGCTCGATACCGCGCGCGCCATCGCCGCCAAAGTCAGCGTACCGCTGCCGGTGGACGTGGTCGTCGCCAAGGAATTCGCTGAAAGCGCCACCGCTACGGTCAAACTGATCGCTGACGTTGCTGCTGATGACATGATCCTGGATATCGGTCCACAAACCGCGGCTAACTTCGCTGAACTGTTGAAGTCGTCCCAGACCATCCTGTGGAACGGTCCAGTGGGCGTGTTCGAGTTCGATCAGTTCGGCAACGGCACCAAAGTGCTGGCGCATGCCATCGCTGAAAGCTCGGCATTCTCCATCGCTGGCGGCGGCGACACCCTGGCGGCCATCGATAAATATGGCGTGGCTGACCAGATCTCCTACATTTCTACCGGTGGTGGCGCGTTCCTCGAGTTCGTCGAGGGCAAAGTGCTGCCAGCGGTCGAAGTATTGGAAAGCCGGGCCAAAGGTTAAGGCTCACGAGCAGGAAAAGGAGCATTCCCATGGTCAAGTCGTTAGTGCTGGTAATCGCGGCGGGCCTGTTGGCCGGTTGCGGCAGTGCGCCCAAGGCAACGCCCGAGGCTGAACAGGCTGCGCCGGACAAGGGCTGCTACCAGGCCGACTGGCAAGCCGAAACCATGCCGGTGATCAGCAAGCGCATCGGGCCGGATGGGTTGGAGAAGTACGACTCCCCGCCCAAAGGTAAGGAACAGGGTTGCCCTTGACGGGTCTGACTCATTAACCGACAGCAATGGCGGCGTCATGTCGCCGTTCGAGGATTGGCAATGAAAGGCGTTATCGCCCTGGCAGCCCTGGCTCTACTGGCCGGTTGCAGCAACTTGAACATGTTCGACAGCAAGGCAGAACCACAGGACAAATGGACCACCTGGACCTGTGACAGCCAGGCTCAAGTGGTCTGGCGGTTTGCCGACACCAGCCGCAGCCAGGTGGATGTACGCCTTGGCGGCTCGGATCAGGTCTATCGCCTCAAGCAGGAGCCAGCGGCTTCGGGTGTGCTGTACAGCAATGCCCAGTTGGCGTTTCACACAAAGGGTGAGGAAGGCCTGATTTACTGGGTTGCCACCGATGATTTGATTGGCCGGGGCTGTAAAGCGCCTTAGGTCTCAATGCAATAACGATTCAGCTGATCGGACTTCAACACCCGATCGGCAATAACTTGAATAGCAGCCGCCGCTACGGCAGGCTTGCACGATTAACGACCCTCGACCGGGAGAGAGACACAATGGCACTTATCAGCATGCGTCAAATGCTGGACCACGCAGCCGAGTTCGGCTACGGCGTTCCAGCCTTTAACGTCAACAACCTTGAGCAGATGCGCGCCATCATGGAAGCCGCTGACAAGACTGACTCTCCAGTGATCGTCCAGGCTTCGGCCGGTGCCCGCAAATACGCCGGTGCCCCGTTCCTGCGCCACCTGATCCTTGCAGCAATCGAAGAATTTCCGCACATCCCGGTGTGCATGCACCAGGACCACGGCACCAGCCCTGACGTCTGCCAGCGCTCCATCCAATTGGGCTTCAGCTCGGTAATGATGGACGGTTCCCTGGGCGAAGACGGCAAGACCCCGACGGACTATGACTACAACGTGCGTGTTACCCAACAAACCGTGGCCATGGCTCACGCCTGCGGCGTATCGGTAGAGGGCGAGCTGGGCTGCCTGGGTTCCCTGGAAACCGGCATGGCCGGTGAAGAAGACGGTATCGGCGCTGAAGGCGTGCTGGATCACAGCCAGATGCTGACCGATCCGGAAGAAGCGGCTGACTTCGTCAAGCGCACTCAGGTGGATGCCCTGGCCATTGCCATCGGCACCAGCCACGGCGCCTACAAGTTCACCAAGCCACCTACCGGTGACGTGCTGGCCATCGACCGCATCAAGGAAATCCACAAACGCATCCCTAACACCCACTTGGTGATGCACGGTTCTTCCTCGGTCCCGCAAGAGTGGCTGGCGATCATCAACCAGTACGGCGGCGACATCAAAGAAACCTACGGTGTGCCGGTTGAAGAAATCGTCGAAGGCATCAAGTACGGCGTACGTAAGGTCAACATCGACACCGACCTGCGCCTGGCGTCCACCGGTGCGATGCGTCGCCTGATGGCCACCAACCCGAGCGAATTTGACCCACGTAAATTCTTCGGCGCTACCGTGACTGCCATGCGCGACGTGTGCATTGCGCGCTACGAAGCTTTCGGTACTGCGGGCAACGCTTCGAAGATCAAGCCGATCTCCCTGGAAGCGATGTACCAGCGTTATTTGAAAGGTGAGTTGAACGCCAAGGTTAACTAAGCCTCAAGCGTTTATAAAAAACCCGCAGTGATGCGGGTTTTTTTGTGGCTGTAATTCAGTGGCCCGCTATTTGTCCACCAGCACTTTCGGATTTGAGTTTCCCCACACCGTATACAGGTCTGCCAACAGCGCCCCGTTGATATCCTCGACTTCCGCCTGGGCAATCTGCGCATTGCCCTGGCGGCCAAACAACACCACTTCGTCCCCGCTCTTCACAGTCGGTACGTCTGTGACATCGACCATCAAGGTATTCATCGACACCTTGCCTACCACCGGCACCCGATGTCCATTGATCAGCACGATGCCCTTGTTGGTAAACGCCCGACGATAGCCGTCTGAATAACCCACGGTGATGTTCGCCAACTTTGAATCACGCCCCAGGGTGTAGGTACGGTCGTAACCGACGGTATTGCCCTTCGGATAGCTATTAACCGATGCCACGTGGGATTTGAACTGCATCACCCGCTGGTACTCGGTAAACGAGGGCACAGTGTCGCCAAACAGCAGGCCACCGGGGCGAACCATGTCCAGGCGCGATTCGGGGACTTCCAGGGTGGCGAAGGAGTTGGCGGCGTGCAGGGTGATTTTGCTGCGGTCCAGTTGGGCGACGTTGATCAGCCAGTTGGCTTGTTCGTTGAAGGCCTTGAGGCCGGTGCGTACATCGGCGGCGTCTTCGACAGCGAAGTGGGTCATGATTGCCTTCACTTCGAGGTTCGGTACTTTGGTGATGGCGACGGCATCACGGCGGCCTTGGGCGGTGGTCATTTCCACGCCGTTGCGGCTCATGCCGCTGGAGTTCAGGCCCAGGTGGACCACCAGTGGGCGACCATGGTTTTCGGCAATCAGGCTGGCTCGCACGGCGAAATCCAGGTTGCCCACCAATTCTTCGACGTTGTACGGCAGCGCCGCTTCCAGTTCGCTCAAAGCGGCAGTGCGCACGCGGATCAGTTGGCCCTTGAAGCCACTTTCGCGGACCACTCGGGCTTCTTCGTTGCTGGCGATACCGACGCAGGGCACGCCCAACTTGATCACCGACGGCATCAGCAAACCGATGCCGTGACCATAGGCATCGGCCTTGAGTACGGCGCAGATTTTCGACTTGTCAGCGAGGCTGGCTTGCAGAGTGCGGATGTTGTGTTCGAAGGCGACTTTGTTGATTTCGACCCAGGCGTTGCTGTCCTGGATATTGACCTGGGCCACCCCGTCGCTCATGGACAGTGGCGGGGCGGCGAAGGTTGGGTTGTGCAGCAGAACCATGCCCAAAGAGAGGGCGAGCAGGGTACGAGGAAAGGGCATTGGGTGAGTCTCCATGACTTTCTTATTGGTATGGCGCGTGTGTGCGACGCAATACTCGGATTGTCCTACAAGAAAGTCGATACCCTGGGTCGCGGTTCTGTCCTAAAGCGTCGTGGGATGGCTCGCTGAAGCGAATCAGCGTTACTGGTGATCAATATCCAGCTTGGCAAAGGTCACCTTGCCGCCTTCCTTGCTGTTGCCATTGTTGTCCTGCACATAAACGCCAGCCTTGAAGTACAACGGCTTTTTCCCCCAGGCGGCGCCAATGCGCTCGTTCCATTGGCCATTGGCCGCTTCAACGCTCAGGAGGCCGGCGCGATTCAGGTGGATGACGTAGGTGAAGTTGCGCTCCAGTGGAACGTTTTCGGCGACGATGATTACCCGACCTTCGCCATCGTCCGGACGCATGCGGACCTTGGCGACGACGTTACCGGTCTGGTTTTTTTCCTTGTACTGGTATTCGACTTTGACCAGTGGTTTCTGGCTGTCATAAGCGTGAATTTGACCGATGACGATCTTGCCGGACGATGGCACTTGGTTGACGGCCAGGGTGGCACGCAGAAAGTTGTCGGCCTCGGGGTAGGTCCAGTTGCGCAGCCGACCGTCGGCGTAGGTTTCCCGCAGTTCGCTGCGTGGATAGATAGCGTTTTCGGTGCGGGTACCAGTGACGGGAGACCAGAACTGGATGCTGCTGCCTTCTGCCTGGAAGTACTGGCCGTTGAACCCGCTGAGCAGCTTCGGGGTGTCAATGGTCGTAGGCGGGGAGCCGACGGGGATGCTCAGGTTCCAGGTGGACAGATCAATCATTGAGTGGGCCTTTATGCAGAATGAGAAGGAAAATCACATTCTTTATAATCGTCCAGTAACAGTTTGTTAACGATTTTAAGGCGGTTAATTGACGTCAAAGACCTGTCAAAAAGCCATGTTCCCCGTAAACCGTGGGCTGTGAAGACTGACCGTTAGTCGGTTGTCTGAGCTTTGGCGCAATGATGGCACCGTCCTGACTTCTGCTTTATTGGATCCAGGGATAGAGTGAGCCCTCAGTATTTGTCCGGTTTTATCTCAAGCATCACCGGAGTGGCTCCCCAAGGAAGATTTGTGCATGGAATGCGCTCCACCTAAGCCCGCCGTCAGTTGTTCAGTTCTTTTGGTGGTCGATGATTACCCCGAAAACCTGATCAGCATGCGCGCGCTTTTGCAGCGTGAAGATTGGCAGGTGATCACTGCTGCATCCGGCCTGGAAGCGTTGGAGCTCTTGCTCGAACACGATGTGGATCTGGTCTTGCTGGATGTAAAAATGCCCGGCATGGATGGCTTTGAAGTCGCGCGTCTGATGCGCGGCAGCCAACGAACCCACCTGACACCGATCATTTTTCTCAGCGCCAATGCCCAATCACCGGCGGCGGTGCTGGAAGGCTATGCCAGCGGCGCGATTGACTACCTGTTCAAACCCTTCGATCCCCATATCCTCAAGCCCAAGGTGCAGGCGTTGCTGGAGCATCAGCGCGATCGTCGGGCTTTACAGCGCCTGAGCCATGATCTGGAGTCCGCCAGGGCCTTCAATGCCTCGGTGCTGGACAACGCCGCCGAAGGCATCTTGGTGGTAGGCGAAGAAGGCGTGATCAGCTACGCCAACCCGGCGATTTCACGGCTGCTCAATGCGCCGGTTGCCGAGTTGCAAGGTGCACCATTTCTCGATTTTTTGCAGAAGCCCCATGTGCCGGGGTGGTCCGATTCCGAGTTGTATGCCGGCTACCGCCGAGGTGAAACCTGGCGCCTGCATGATGCGATTTTGCGCACCGCTCCGGGCCAGCAAGTTCCGGTGGCCATGTCCTGCGCGCCGTTGCCCGCCGAGCAGAAGGCCATGGTGGTGACAGTGCTGGACATGTCCCAAGTGCGCCATTTGCACCAGCAGTTGGAGTTTCAGGCCGTCACCGATCCGTTGACCGGGCTGCTCAACCGGCGCGGGTTTTATCAGGCGGTGGAAAACACACTGCTACGCCACGAACGCAGTGATCAATCCCTGGTCTTGTTGTACCTGGACCTTGATGGTTTCAAGCGGGTCAACGATTCCCTGGGGCATGAGGCCGGTGACCGGGTGCTGCGTTGGGTCTCGGAGCAGTTGAAGGCCTGCTTGCGCTCTTACGATATTCTCGGGCGCATGGGCGGTGATGAGTTCACCACGTTGCTGGAATTGGAGTTCCCGGAGCAGGCGGCCAAGATTGCCGAGAAGTTGATCGAGCGGGTATCGATCTGCCAACAGATCGAAGGCCTGGATGTGATGCTCGGAGTCAGCATCGGTATTGCCACGTTCCCTGACTGCGGGGCCAACCTTGATGGTCTGTTGCGGGCGGCGGACATTGCGATGTACGAAGCCAAGCGTGCAGGGCGTCAACAATATCGCTATTACGACCAGGAAATGAACGGTCGCGCGCGCTCGCGGTTGATGCTCGAAGACAGCGTGCGCGCAGCCATCGACAACAAGGATTTCATTCTGGTGTACCAGCCTCAGGTGTCCCTGGAAGACGGCCACCTGCGGGGTGTCGAGGCCTTGTTGCGCTGGCAGCACCCCAGCGTCGGCGATGTGTCGCCCGCGCTGTTCCTCCCGTTGTTGGAAGAGGCGCGGCTGATCAGCCAACTGAGCAACTGGATCTACCAGCAGGTCGCCGCCCAACGTCAGGCGTGGACGCAGCTGTTCAGCGAAAACCTGGTGTTGAGCGTGAGCCTGAGCAGCAGTCAGTTCAATATGCCCAACCTGACCACACAACTGCAGCAGGTGTTGGAGCGTCACGGGCTGCAAGGTCGGCAGTTGGAAGTGGAGATCAGCGAAGAAAGCCTGATGCACAACGTCGAGGAATCGGCCAAGCAACTCAAGTTGTTACGCCAGGTCGGGGTACGTATCGCGCTGGATGATTTCGGCTCGGGCCGCTGCTCACTGGCCCATCTACGCGACCTGGAGTTCGATACCCTCAAGCTGGATCCGCAACTGATTGCCCGCTTGCCCGACTCACCACGGGAGGTGGCAATGGCTC
Organism: Pseudomonas sp. ADAK18; assembly: GCF_012935695.1. Lineage (NCBI taxonomy): Bacteria > Pseudomonadati > Pseudomonadota > Gammaproteobacteria > Pseudomonadales > Pseudomonadaceae > Pseudomonas > Pseudomonas sp. ADAK18. The sequence goes on along the minus strand of NZ_CP052859.1, from coordinate 5,149,143 downwards.
GTAGCATTATCGAGCTGTGTCGGCACTTCGACCTGTTGGTGATCGCCGAGGGGGTCGAGACCCATGAACAATACCAGTGGCTCAAGGCCAATGGCTGCCAGTTCATTCAAGGGCCGTTGGTGGCTCAGCCCTTGATGGCCGAGGAGGTTGCCGACTGGTTGCAACCCTTTACCTTGTACGCGGTACCCTGATGAATTCGCTACACTGGCACCCTTCAAATTTCCTGTCGCTGAGCCCATGACCGCGCTGAAATACCTCCAGGCCTATCCCGCTGCCTTGCAGGAGCAAGTCCGCCAATTGATCGCCAAGGATCAATTGGGCGACTACTTGAACCGGCGTTACCCCGAGCGCCATGGTGTGCAGAGCGATAAAGCACTCTATAGCTACGCCCTGGCCTTGAAGCAGGAGCACCTTCGCAACGCCCCGGCCATCGACAAAGTGCTATTCGACAACCGCCTCGACCTGACCCACCGCGCCCTGGGCCTGCACACCACTATCTCGCGGGTGCAGGGTGGCAATCTCAAGTCGAAGAAAGAAATCCGTATCGCCTCATTGTTCAAGGAAGCCGCGCCGGAGTTCCTGCGGATGATCGTTGTGCACGAGCTGGCACACTTCAAGGAATCGGACCACAACAAGGCGTTCTACAAACTCTGCGAACATATGCTGCCGGGGTACCATCAGGTGGAATTCGACCTGCGGGTGTACCTGACGTATCGGGATTTGCAGGGCAAGGCGCGGGAATAAACGACAGAGGGCAGCGAGCATGGATGTCAGCAAGACCAAAAGCAGTTTCTACCGCCGGCTGTATGTGGCGTATCTGATCGACAGCCAACAGGCCAGCAGCGTACCGGCTCTGACTGAAGTCACTGGCATGCCCAGGCGCACCGCCCAGGACACCCTTGCGGCGTTGGCGGACCTGGATATCGTCTGTGTGTTTGAGCAGGAAGATGGCGCTCGCAATCATGCCGGGCGCTACCGGATTCGCAGTTGGGGCGCGATTGATCAGCGCTGGATCAAGGAAAACCTGGCGCAGATCAAACAGGTGCTGGGCTACCCCTGAGTCAGGGGGTGCTGGTTCTGGCTCCATCGCGGGCAAGCCCGGCTCCCACATGTGATTGCATTTCCCCGTGGGAGCCGGGCTTGCCCGCGATGGCGTACTAAGTTTTGCGCATGCCGATGTGGGGAATATCATCTTCGAGGTATTCCTCTCCCGACACGACAAACCCGTATCGTCCGTAATACCCCTGCAAATGTGCCTGGGCCGACAAGTAGATCGGCACCTCGGGCCACTGCTTCTCGGCCTGCTCCAGGGCCTCGTCCATCATCTGATGGCCAAGCCCCGTCCCTCTGGCGCTTGGTGCAACGATCACCCGGCCGATGACCACGTCACCGCCTTGTGATTCGGGGTCGAGCAGGCGTAGGTAGGCCACCAGTTGATCATCGTTCCAGGCCATTAAGTGATAGGTATCACCCTCCAGGTCCTGTCCGTCGAGGTCCTGATAAGCGCACTTTTGCTCGACAACGAAGACCTCCGCCCGCAGGCGCAAGATGGCGTACAACTGCTCCTTGCCCAAGTCGCTGTGGTGTTTGCAGACCCAATCAACTGTCATCGTTCCATCCCGATTAAATGCCTGTCTGGATAGTAAGCCGCTATGCCACAACTGTCTTGGTTGTCGAGGACCGGGATGAATAATTCGCCGGTTTTGTGAGTGGCGTCAATTTGCCATCATTGAGTGCTTCCGGCCCTGACTTCTTTGTGTAATCTGCTGTACAGCGCGAGTGATGAGCTACAGTCAGGTCCTGTATTCCTGAAAGACCCTGCCATCGCCCGTTGGGATTTGCCCGCTGTGCAAGGACATCAAGCATGCCGCGATTGTCTCGTGCCGTTGCTCTGCTCGTACTGCTGTTGCTGGCCCAGATAGCGGCTGCAGACCGCTTGCGCCTAGTCGCGGATGGCTGGCCACCCTTCACCGATGCGACGTTGGTCAATGGCGGCGTGGCTACGGATATTGTTAGCACGGCCCTGGCCCGTGCGGGCTACCCCAGCGATTTTGAACAGGTGCCCTGGGCGCGGGCGCTGATGGGCGTGGGTGATGGGCGCTATGACGTGCTGGTCAACGCCTGGTACGACGAGGCCCGTACTCGCCTGGGGCAGTTTTCTGGTGAGTACATGCTGAACCGGGTACGGTTTATCAAGCTTCGGGATGACCCCATCGACTTCCAGAACCTGCCGCAACTGCACGAATACCCCATCGCGGTGGTGCGCGACTATGCCTACTCGGCGGCCTTCGACAGCGACACGCAATTACAGAAAGTGCCTGTGCATAGCTTCGCCATGGCCGTGCGGATGCTGGTGGCCAAGCGGGTGCGGCTAACGGTGGAAGATGAGTTTGTCGCCCGTTACTACCTGGCTCGCGAATCGCCCAGGGTGCGCAATGCGGTGGAGTTCCTGCCAACGCCCTTGAGCGAAAACAGCCTGCATATCCTGGTCAGTCTGAAAAATCCGCAGCATAAGCAGATCGTCGCCGACTTTGATCGGGAGATTGCCAAGATGAAAGCGGATGGCAGTTATGCGCGGTTGATGAAGCAGCACGGGATGTAGCGAGTGCGTGAGTTTGCGTAGCAGCTGTCGAGCTTTAGCGAGGCTGCGTCAGGTACGACGCGGTGCTGCTGTGTGCGACTGATCTGATAGCTGTTGCGTGGCGTACGTAGCCTCGCTGGCGCTCGACAACTGCTACGCCAGCTTGGGGATCAAGTCGCGCTGCTGTCTTTGATCAAGTGGGCCGCCAACGTTCGCAGCGGTCCGAGCTGCCGACAAATTAATGCCAACTGTGTTTGCACCAGCCGCTGTCCTTCATCGATCTCATCCGGCATTTGCTCCAGCTCAACCGCCAACGCTTCCTCGGCATCACTCTGGATGGTGATCGGTTGTTTGTTGGCCAGCCCGGTGGCGATTTCGTCGATGCTCACCGCGAGGGTGTTGCCGGCACCTTCGATCAGGTGTTCGCGTACTTCGGCCGGTAGCGGAGTTTCGCGGTGGGCGCCAAGCCCCGACAGGTAGCTGAGCAAGGTGTGGGACAACACCAGGAAACGGAAGCCCACATCGGCTTCTTTGCGAAAGTGCCCCGGCTCCATCAGCATGTTGGCCAGGGTGGTGGACAGTGCGGCATCGGCGTTGTGGGCGTTGCGCCGGGCCAGGCGGTAAGCCAGGTCGTCGCTTTTGCCGGCGGCGTACTGCTGCATGATTTGTCGCAGGTAGATGCTGTTGCAGGTCAGGGTGTTGGCCAGCACCTTGTTCAGGCGACGGCCCTGCCAGTCCGGCAGGAACAGGAACACCGCCAGCCCGGCGATCAGGCTGCCCAGCAGGGTATCGAACAGCCGTGGCAGGAACAGCCCGTAGCCATCGCCCACCTGGTTGAAGCAGAACAGAATCATCAGCGTGATAGCGGCCGTCGCCAGGGTGTAGCGCGTGGTGCGGTTGATAAAGAACACCAGGCCGGCGGCGATGGCGAACATCGACTGAATCAAGGGGCTGGGGAACAAATCAAACAGCACCCACGCCACGGTCAGGCCGATGGCGGTGCCGATGATCCGCTGCCCGAGCTTGCGCCGAGTGGCGCCATAGCTCGGTTGGCAGACGAACAGGGTGGTGAGGATGATCCAATAACCCTGGGACGGGTGGATCAAATGCACCATGCCGTAGCCGATACTCAATGCCAGGGGCAGGCGCAGGGCATGCCGGAACAGCAGAGACGTCGGCGTCAGCTGGGTGCGCAGGCGTGTCCACATTTCCTTGAGGTTGCGCGGCGCGCGGTCCAGCAGGCTGCTGTCGGTGGCATCTGCCAGGCTGTCGGGGTTGCTGGCGTCGCCGAGCAGCCGGTCCAGGGTCGACAGGTTGGCCGCCAGCGCGCGCAAGGAGCGTAGCAATCCGCGCCAGGCCGGGTTGCTTTGGATACGCAGGTGCTCCAGGGAGGCGTTGAGGTCGCCCAAGGCCTCGGCGAAGCTGTCGTCATAGACGAAGGGCTGGCGCATCTGGATCGATTCGGCGAGGGTCTGGCAGGCCTTGCCCTGCTGGCGCAGCAGGCGTTGACAACGGAACAGCACGTCGCTGTGGAAGAAGGCCTCGGCCAGGGCGTTGTAAGGGTAGTGGGAGGAGCTGGCGCGTTCGTGGATGTCCTGGGCCAGGAAGTACAGCTTGAGGTAACGGCTGACCTTGGACCCCGGCCGGCCATTGCCGACCCGGTGCAGGATGATTTCCTTGGCGGCGTTCAGGGCCGCGACCACCCGGCCATTTTGCTGGGCCAGCTCCAGGCGTCGCGCCTCTACATCCAGCTGGCGGATCGGCTCGAACAGTGACGCTTTGAGCTTGAGGTAGCGCCCCAATTCACGAAACAGCCGCGCCAGGCTCTGTTGCACCGGCTGGTTGGAAAACAGCGCCTGCCACAACACCGAGAGCACACCATACCAGGCCGCACCGGCCACCAGCAGCAACGGCTCGTGCCAGAACTCCGTGACCGTTCCGCCGCGCTGGTCTACACCGATCATGGTGTAGACCGAGAGAATCAGCGTGGCTGAAGCGATCGCCCCGTAGCGTTCGCCCAACGCCCCAAGCATGGTCAGGCCAAAACTGGCCAGGGCCAGGGCAATGGCGAAGATCCAGGGGTAGGGGAAGAGTAATTCGACTGACAGCGCCGCGACGCTGAAGCACACCAGCGTCACCGCCAGGGCATTGAGGCGGCCTTGCCAGCTGTCATCGGTTTCGGCCAGGGCGCTGGCGATAATCCCCAGGAACAGCGGGATCAGCAGCGCCATTTCATCCTGATACCAACACAGCGCCATGCTGCCGGTGAGGGCGATGAATACCCGTACGCTGTAGCTGAACTTATCCAGCGCCCAAAGGCGTCGCATGGATTGGCGGAACGAGGTCGATGACATGAAGTCTGGGGTCTTCCGGGACGATGTCGCTAAATTGAGCCAGTAATGACGCCACGGCAAGCGTGGCGATCACATTGGACCGCAAAATTTGTTCCGGAGTCGCCAATTCTCAAAGTGGAATGCAATCAAATGTGGGAGCTTGGGATGGAGGTTGTAGCCGCTTTCGCGAGCAAGTCGAATCGTCGCACCGCAGCTCCCACAGATTTTACCGCGTTGTATCAGGCGTATTGCGCTGCGGCGTAGCCCGATGCCCAGGCCCATTGGAAGTTGAACCCGCCCAGGTGCCCGGTCACATCCAGCACTTCGCCAATGAAATACAGCCCCGGGCTTTTCAGCGATTCCATGGTCTTGGACGACACTTCCCGCGTGTCCACGCCACCCAGGGTCACTTCCGCTGTGCGATAGCCTTCGGTCCCCGCCGGCACCAACTGCCAGCTCCCCAGCTTGTTGGCGATATCCGCCACTTCGGCGTGGGTGTACTGCTTCATTGGCTTGGACTCAAACCACGTCTCGGCCAACAGATTGGCCATCTTCTTGGTGAAGATCTCGCCCAGCAGGGTTTTCAGCTCGCTGTTGGGGCGCTCGGCCTGTTGCTGTTGCAGCCAGGTGTGGGCGTCGTGGTCGGGCAGCAGGTTGATTTCAACGGTGTCGCCGGATTCCCAGTACGAGGAAATCTGCAAGATCGCCGGCCCGCTTAGGCCACGGTGAGTAAACAGAATGTTCTCGCGAAAGCTCTGGTCGTTGCAGCTCACCAGGCAATCCACCGAAGTACCAGACAGCTCGCCGCACAGCTCCTTGAGCTGGTCGGTGATGGTGAATGGCACCAGGCCTGCGCGGGTCGGCAGCAGCTCATGGCCGAACTGCTTGGCCACTTGGTAACCGAAACCGGTGGCGCCCAGAGTCGGGATCGACAACCCGCCAGTGGCGATCACCAGGGATTCGCAGCGCAGCTCGCCCAGAGTGGTTTGCAGGTGAAAACCGGTTTCAAGCTTGGCGATCTCCTGGACCGAGGTGTCCAGGTGCAGGCTGACGCCGACCTGAATGCACTCATCCAGCAACATGCCGAGGATGTCGCTGGATTTGTTATCGCAGAACAACTGGCCGAGTTTCTTCTCGTGGTACGGCACGCCGTGCTTGGCCACCAGCCCGATGAAGTCCCACTGGGTGTAGCGGGCCAGGGCGGACTTGCAGAAGTGCGCGTTGTGGGAGAGGAAGTTGGCGGGCTCGGTGTACATATTGGTGAAGTTGCAGCGGCCACCGCCGGACATCAGGATCTTTTTGCCCGCCTTGTTCGCGTGGTCGATCAGCATCACTTTGCGCCCACGCCCGGCGGCGGTCAGTGCACACATCAAGCCTGCGGCGCCGGCGCCAATGATTACGACTTCGGTAGAGCGCAAAACGGTGTCCTCATGCAAATGTTGGTTCACTGCAAATCCTGATCTGCAATGCAATCAAATGTGGGAGCTGGCTTGCCTGCGATAGCATCAACTCGGTCTGGTCATTAGACCGAGTCGTTTGCATCGCGGGCAAGCCCGGCTCCCACATTGATCCGGCTCGAACAGTGCTTATGCGGCGTTCTTACAGGATCCGAACGCGCAGCGAACGGCCCTTGATCTTGCCGTCGTTCAAACGCTGCAACGCCTGCTTGGCGATAGTGCGATCCACAGCCACAAACGCCTGGAAATCAAAGATCGCGATCTTGCCGACCTGGGCACCGGGAATCCCTGCGTCACCGGTCAGGGCGCCGAGGATGTCGCCCGGACGAACCTTGTCTTTACGCCCGGCAGCAATGCACAGGGTGCTCATGGCCGGCAGCAGCGGTGCGCCGCCCTGGGACTTGAGGTTGCTCAGTTGGTCCCAGTTCAGCGGCGACTTCTGCAGCAGTTCGATGGCCTGGGCGCGGTGGGCTTCAGACGGCGCCACCAGGCTGATCGCGATACCAGTCTCACCGGCACGACCGGTACGGCCGACGCGGTGAATGTGGATTTCCGAGTCGCGGGCCAGTTCGACGTTGATCACCATGTCCAGTGCATCAATGTCCAGGCCACGGGCGGCAACGTCAGTGGCTACCAGCACCGAAGTACTGCGGTTGGCGAACATCGCCAGTACCTGGTCACGGTCACGCTGCTCCAGGTCGCCATGCAGGCCGACGGCGGAAACGCCCTTGGAGGTCAGGTGATCAACGGTTTCCTGTACTTGCTGCTTGGTAAAGCAGAACGCCACGCACGAGGCCGGGCGGAAATGGGCCAGGACCTTGGTCACCGCATCCATGCGCTCTTCCGGGGAGATCTCGTAGAAACGCTGTTCGATCTGCTCATCCGAATGGAACGCTTCGGCTTTCACTTGCTGCGGCGCACGCATGAACTTGGACGCCAACTGCTTGATGCTCACCGGGTAGGTGGCGGAGAACAGCAGGGTTTGGCGGCGTGGCGGGGTCTTGCTGATGATGTCTTCGATGGCGTCGTAAAAACCCATGTCGAGCATGCGATCGGCTTCGTCGAGGATCAGCGTGTTCAAGCCGTCCAGCACCAGCGAACCCTTGCGCAGGTGTTGCTGGATGCGGCCCGGCGTGCCGACGATGATGTGCGCACCGTGCTCGAGCGAGGCGATCTGCGGGCCGAGGGACACGCCGCCGCACAGGGTCAACACCTTGATGTTGTCTTCGGCGCGGGCCAGGCGACGAATTTCTTTCGCTACTTGGTCAGCCAGCTCACGCGTGGGGCACATCACTAGGGCCTGGCAGCCGAAATAGCGCGGGTTGATCGGGTTCAGCAGGCCGATACCAAAGGCCGCCGTCTTGCCGCTGCCGGTCTTGGCCTGGGCGATCAGATCCAGCCCCTTGAGGATCACCGGCAAGCTTTGCGCCTGGATCTGCGTCATCTGGGTATAACCAAGGGCGTCCAGGTTAGCCAGCATGGCGGCGGACAGCGGCAAAGTATTAAAAGCGGTGGCGATGGTGGTCACGGGACTGGCCTGCAAAACAAAATGTCGCGCAGTGTAGCAGCCTCAAGGGATTTTCCCTGCACGTTCCAGACGAGAAGTCCTGGGTGACGCAGGTTCTTCCTACCTTTCAGTGCTCGATGTCGTGCTCGCGGTTGACCACTCGTCGGCCATCCGCAGGCGACAGCTGCAAAAAGATCGCCGCGGCCAGCATCGCCATGATGCCCACGGTGAGGAAGGTCAGCTGGAACGCGCCGAGTACTGTACTGACGCCATCGTTGCCGACCTCGGCGGTAAAACCACCCAGCAACGCACCGGCACAGGCCACCCCCAGGCTCAGGGACAGTTGCGCCACCACCGACAACAAGCTGTTGCCGCTACTGGCCTGGGCGTCGTCGAGGTCGATCAGGGTCACAGTGTTCATGGCGGTGAATTGCAGGGAGTTGATTGCCCCCAGAACGGCCAACATCGCCAGCAGCAGCGGGTAGGGCGTGTGTTCGCTGACCAGGCCCATGCTCGCCAGCATGATCCCGAGGAGCAACGTATTGCCGGTCAGGACAATGCGATAACCCAGACGCTCGATCAGCGGCCGGGCGATGGACTTGGCAAACATTGCCGCTGCTGCGAGGGGCAACATGCTCATCCCAGCTTCGGACGGCGAGTAGCCCAAGGCGATCTGCAATAGCAGTGGCACCAGAAACGGCAGGGCGCCGCTGCCCAGGCGGGCGAACAGGTTGCCGAGGATGCCCACGGCGAAGGTCCGGGTCTTGAACAGCACTGGTGAAAACAGCGGGTTATCGATATGCCCGGCCCGCAGCCAATAAGCCGCCAGGCACGCCAGGCCGCCGAACAGCAGCAACATCACCCGCAGATGCGGCAGGTGCAACTCGCCCAGGCCCTCCATGGCGATGGTGATCAGCACCATCGCCGCACCAAACAGCAGGAAGCCCACGCCATCGAAGCGCGTGCGTTCGCTGCCTCGCAGGTCCGGGATGAATTTCCATACGGCGTAGCAGCCGATCATGCCCACCGGCAGGTTGATCAGGAAGATCCAGTGCCAGGTCAGGTACTGCACCATCCAGCCGCCCATGGTCGGGCCGAGCAACGGACCGAGCAGGCCGGGAATGGTGATGAAGCCCATGATGCGTACCAGCTCCGAGCGCGGGTAGGCGCGCAGCACCACCAGCCTTCCGACCGGCAACATCAGCGCGCCGCCGAGGCCCTGGATCACCCGGGCGCCCACCAGCATGGTCAAGGTACTGGACAGGGCGCACAGCAACGAACCAATGCTGAACAGCATGATCGCGCCGAAGAAGATTTTTTTGGTGCCGAAGCGGTCGGCGACCCAGCCTGAGGCCGGGATCAGCAAGGCCACGGTGAGCATGTAGGCGATCACCACGCCTTGCATGCGCAGCGGGTCTTCCGCCAGGTCCAAGGCCATGGCCGGCAATGCCGTGTTGAGGATCGTCCCGTCCAGCGATTGCATGAAGAAGGCAATCGCTACCACCCAGGGTAGCCAGCGGGCGGTCTTGGCATCGAGCGGGACGCGATTCGGCATTGAGAACCCTTTTGTTAGCAGGCTATGTAGTGCCGATTATGCGCTATCGCTTGCCCTTTTTCCCACTGGCGGTTCGTCTATATCTGACAGCGATACTTCTTTGCCCACCAGGAAGTCGATCAGCGCACGATGCACGGAAAGGGCGGCTTCGCGGGACTCCAGGTCGAGCAAATGGCCGGTATGTTCGGCGGTGGCAAAACTGCTGTGGCCGACATACTGCTTGAACAACTGCGCCTCGTTCGCCGGGGTGTATTCGTCCAGCGTACCGTTGAGAAAGTGCACCGGCGTTTCGATCTGGCGCAGCTGCGGCAGGTAGTTGCCATCCCCCAGTTGCAGCACTTGGTGGATATGAAAACGCGCCTGGCGGTATTCGGTGGTGGCCATGTTCGACAGGTGATGGTGATTGTTGCGCTTGAGCCTGGGGGACAAGTATTTACCCACGGTCTCATTGAGCAGATGACCGACGGCAGACTTGTCGTCGGCCTCGATCAGCACCCGAACCCGTTCCACGTATTCGAGCATCGCCTGGTTCAGGTTGGGCGCCAGTGCCATCACCACCGAGCTTTCGATGGACGCTGGATTACGCGCCAGGGTCAGCAGCGTGGAGATACCGCCCCAGGACGCTGACACCAGGTGGTTGACCTGAAAACGCTCTACCAGTGCGCGGAGGATTTCCACTTCGTCGTCCTTGGTCACCAGATCCAGGTCGGTGTTGTAGGGACGTGAATAGCCGGAAAACGGCAGGTCGAACATCAGCACATTGAAGTGCTCCGCCAGGCATTTGCTGGTGCGCGCAAACGAGCGGGTGGTGGACAGCGCGCCATTGACCAACAGCACGGTTTTCTTTTCTGGGTTGTTACCAAGCTGCTCTACGTGAACGTTGTAGTGCTTGAACAGCTTTTCAATGACAAAACTTCCGTGATTCATGTCAACGCTCCAGCTTGCCCTTTCCCGGGCAAGGTCATGCTTCACTTGAGGACAAGTGGGTTGAGGACGGCGGAGTAGTTGTTTGAGTTATTTTTACCGCGCAGGCGTGGCTAGAGGCCACCAACCTTTATAACGAGGATTTTGGAACGCGACAACTGGCCGAGTGGCCAGGTGTCTAGGGCGGGGGTTGTAGCTGTCTGGAGGCACGCGCGATTCAAAATGTGGAAAAGGGTCATCGGTGTCTAAAGGGTCAACGTCAACCGTTTTACCAGTGCACCCGGCAACAGGTTCGAGGCGGTATTGCGCTGGCTGTAGGTACTGGCCGACAACAGCAACTCTCGCTCGGCAGTCAACGCCTCCAACTGCGACCCCAGCAGGTTATAGACGCTGTCATCAAAGCGCATGGTGCTAACGGGCGCCTTGATCTCGCCGTCTTCCACCCAGAATGTTGCGAAGCGGGTCATGCCGGTCAGGCGTGCGGCCGGCTGGTCGGAGTAGTTCAGGTACCACAGGTTGCTGATGTACAGGCCGGTGCCCAGCTGTTTGAGGATATCGGCCTGGGCCAGACTTCCTGCGGCCATTTGCAGGGCGGTGGGGGTTTCGTCGCTTTGCGCGCCGTTGGTACTCAGGCCGTATTCGGCGGCGCTGCGGGAGTTGATCAGGCGCTTATCGGCCTTGCCCGCGTTGATCAACTTCACATCGCTGCGCGGATAGCCTTCGCGGGAAAACGCCGGGCTTAGCGAGCCACTGACCTGCTCATCCACCGACACCAGCGGGCTGAGTGCCTGGTCACCTGCGTACAGCCGTTGCAAGGGGCTGCCTTTGCTGGCGATGGACTGGGCGGAAAAACCACCCCAAGTCAGCATGCCGATGATTTCTTCCAGCGCCGCCGGGGCCAGGTAGGCACGGTATTGGCCGGGGGGCAGCGGGTGCAGCGGGCGGCCCAGGAATTCAAGTTGCTCACAGGCTTGCTGGAAGCGATGGGCGAAGGTCGCGCTGTCCCAGTCGTTGCCGGCGTAGCTGGCTTTTACCGCTTCGCCATTGGCATGGAACAGGCTGAAATCGAAATTGAAGCTATTGGCCTGATGCCAGCCAAAGGCGCCGTTTGAGCTGGCGAAACCACGACTGATGGGGCCGGCGGCATAAAAACCGACCATATCGACGCCCTTTGCGGCCTGGCTGATTTCTTCCAGAACCTGGGTCAGTTCCGGTAGCGGTCGGTCCTGTTCGTCCTTGCTTTGCCAGGCGTTGTGGTTAAGCAGCAGATACGGATCCTGAGGCAGCAACGGCAAGGTTTCCCGCAGTTGTTGCAGGCCGTCGGCCAAGCGCTGGCGGTCCAGTGCAGGTTCGCCGGCCAGGGTGATACCGAGGTCGGCGTGACGACCGTCATGGATCAGTTTCAAGCTCAGGCTGGCCTGTTGCACGTGGCCGGCCTGGCGCACTTGGGCGTGGTTGAAACGTACAAACTCGGATGATTCCGCCGCGTAACCGAGGTGGAACTGTTCTGTTTCGGTGATGGCGTGTTTGAGCCAATCCACCAGAGCCTTGAAGGTATTCATCAGGCATCTCCCCCAAACACGTCGACGTTGCTGAACACACAGGCTGGCGACGCATGGCCGACGCGGATCACCTGGTTGGGTTCGCCCTTACCGCAGTTCGGTGTACCCAGCACCTGGAAAGTGCTGGCATCGCCGACGGCGCTGAGCTTGCGCCAGAACTGCGCGGAAATGGCCCGGTAGTTGGGGTTCTTCACCACGCCCTTGAGCTCGCCGTTTTCAATCAATTGGCCCCATTCGCAGCCGAACTGGAATTTATTGCGCGCGTCATCGATGGACCACGAACGGTTGGTCGACATGAGAATGCCGTGCTCGATGCCTGCGATCAGTTGTGCCTGGCTCTGATCGCCGGCCTCGATATTGAGGTTGGCCATGCGATCGATAGGTGCGCGGTTCCAACTGCACGCTCGGCTGTTGGCCACGCCGCCCATGCCGGAACGGTATTGCGACAGCGCACCGCCCAGAGGCTTGAGCAACAGGCCTTCGCGAATCAGGAGTTGTTTGCTGGCGGCAGTGCCGTCGTCGTCATGGCCGTAGCTGGCGAGCTGTTCGGGAATGTCCGGGTCGAAGGTCACGTTCAGCAGCTTGGAGCCGTATTGCAGGTGGCCGAAGTCGCTGGCCTTGACGAAGCTGGTGCCGGCGTAATTGCGCTCGTCACCGAGGATGCGGTCCAGTTCCAGCGGATGGCCGATGGACTCGTGGATCTGCAACATCATCTGGTCGGGCATCAGCAGCAGGTCACGCGGGCCTTCTGGCGTGTTCGGGGCCAGCAGCAATTGCAGCGCCTGGTCAGCGATCTGCGGGCCGGCGCCGATCAGGCCGAAGCGGCTGATCACATCCGCACCGCCTTGCTGGCCGAAGTTGGTGCCGCCCAAGGTGCGAGTCTGGCTGTCGTTGCCGTCGTAGGCGGTGACGCTCAGGCCCGGGAACACGAAGCGCTGGGCCTGGCGCAATTCGGCGCCCGCGCTGCTGAGGTAAATCTGTTCAACGTGGGTCATGCCCAGGCTGACTTCCCAGTTCACCAGGCGCTCGTCCTTGGGCACTGCGGCGGATTCACTGCCGAGCAGTTGGTAGCAATCGCTCAAGGACGGGAAGGGCTGGTTCAGGTCGGGCGACAGGTAATCGGCTACGTCGCTGGACACGGGTTGGTCGCGCAGGTCGAGCAGGGCATGGGGCAAGATCCGCCGGGCTTGCTGTTCGGCACGCTCAAGGGCGGCTTGCAGGCCAGGCAGGGAAATATCGTTGGTCGCTGCGTAGGCTTCGACACCGTTGAGACGCACGGTGAGCATCGCGCCTTCGTCGTGGTTCAGGTGTGGCGGTTCGGCGACGTTCTTGCGCACCGACAGGTATTGGCCGGATTCGCGAACGTAGCGCAGGGAGAAGAATTCGGCGGTGGTGCGTAGTGCAGAGAAATGTTTTTTCAGTTGCGGGTGAGCGTCGAACACGTGGACCTCCTTGTGGGCTGCAATGGCCCGGAGGGCCCCATCGCGAGCAAGCCCGCTCCCACATTTTGACCTGTGAATACGTTCAAATGTGGGAGCTGGCTTGCCTGCGATGTTTTTGACTTTAGACCGGGCAACCCTTGGCGCGCAGGATCGCGTCAAAACGATCAGGGTCCAATGTGCCGGCTTCGATAGCCGCCAGTGTAGCCTTCTCACGGGCCAGTAGGTCGTGGCAGCGCACCAGCAGTTCTGGCAGTTCACTGCGGGACGCGGCAACCACGCCGTCGCCATCGCCAATCATCAGGTCACCCGGAGCGACCAGCATGCCAGCACAGGAGATCGGCACGTTGATCTCGCCGCCACCGTCGGTGCTTGGGCCACGGTGTACGCCGCCGATGGCGTAGGCCGGCAGTTCACCGGTTTGCCATTCGTCAAGGTCGCGCAGGGCGCCGTTGATCACCACGCCGACGATGCCGGCTTTCAGGGCCATGGCGCGCATGATGCCGCCGAACACGGCGCGGGTCAGGTCGGCGCTGCCGTCGATCACCAGCACATCGCCCGGACGGGCCATTTGCATGGCTTTGAGAATCATCAGGTTGTCACCCGGGCGCACGCGCACAGTCAGTGCACTGCCGAGCATGGGTGCATTGCCGTGGAAGGACTTGAGGCCCAGGCCACCGACGTTACGACCCAGGCAATCGCTGACGGCAGCAGCCGGGATCTTGCTGAACTCCTTCAGCCACTTTGGATCCAGGGGTTCAACGTTGGGATTGATCAGGAAGCCGGTAGGCCATTTGCTCGAAGAAACGACATCAAACATGAGAAAGCCTCGTGGCCAGGCAGAAGCCGGCGTGTCGATAGGGCAGGAAGGTGAAACGTTTGCGCGGGGACTAGATTAGGCCCGGGCGGGGGGTGGGATCAAGGGTGGGGCGGTGTGGGATGGGTTTACTGGGGGTGATGCAGGAAGACTTTTGCTGTCTGGTCGGGCCTCATCGCGGGCAAGCCCGGCTCCCACAGTTGACCGAGTTGTTCTGGCGAACGTGGTCAAAGGTGGGAGCTGGCTTGCCTGCGATACAGGCGACGCGGTGTATCAGTTACTGCGCAGTACGGCTCACTTCACGCAACGGCTTGCCGCGTACCGGCGCTTCACCCGCGACGTAGTAGTCGGCGGTGCTACGCGGCAGTGGCTTGCGGTTACGGATCTTGTCGGCGATTTTCTCGGCGATCATGATCGTCGGTGCGTTCAGGTTACCGGTGGTGATGATCGGCATGATCGAGGCATCGACCACACGCAGACCCTGCATGCCATGCACGCGACCTTCGGCATCAACCACGGCCATCTCGTCGGTGCCCATCTTGCACGAGCAGGACGGGTGGAACGCGGTTTCGGCGTGCTCGCGGACAAACTTGTCCAGTTGCTCGTCGGTCTGCACGTCGATGCCCGGGCTGATTTCGCGGCCACGGAAAGCGTCCAGCGCCGGCTGCTGCATGATTTCACGGGTCAGGCGGATGCCGTCGCGGAATTCCTGCCAGTCCTGCTCGGTGGCCATGTAGTTGAAGAGGATGCTCGGGTAGTCCCGTGGGTTCTTCGACTTCAACTGGATGCGGCCACGGCTAGGCGAACGCATGGAGCCCATGTGCGCCTGGAAACCGTGCTCTTTTACGCCGTTGCTGCCGTTGTAGTTAATCGCGACCGGCAGGAAGTGGTACTGGATGTTCGGCCAATCGAATTCTTCACGGGTGCGGATGAAACCGCCCGCTTCGAACTGGTTGCTGGCGCCGATACCGGTGCCGTTGAACAGCCACTCGGCACCGATGGCCGGCTGGTTGTACCAGAGCAGTGACGGGTACAAGGACACCGGCTGGGTGCATGCGTATTGCAGGTACAGTTCCAGGTGGTCCTGCAGGTTTTCACCGACGCCTGGCAGGTCGTGGACCACCGGGATGTCGAGGCTTTCCAGCAGTTTCGCCGGGCCTACACCCGAACGTTGCAGCAGCTGCGGCGAGGCGATAGCGCCGCTGCACACCAGGACTTCCTTGCGGGCACGGGCTTCAACGCGCTCTTCGGCAGCACCGATCAGGTAACGCACGCCGACGGCACGCTTGCCTTCGAACAGCACTTTATCGGTCAGGGCGTGAGTGACGATGGTCAGCGTCGAACGCTTCTTGGCGGTGTCCAGGTAACCGCGAGCGGTGCTGGCGCGACGGCCGTTCGGCGTCACGGTACGGTCCATCGGGCCGAAGCCTTCTTGTTGGTAACCGTTCAAGTCTTCGGTACGTGGGTAACCGGCTTGCACGCCTGCTTCAACCATGGCGTGGAACAGCGGGTTGTTGCCGGCTTTTGGCGTGGTCACGCTGACCGGGCCCTCGCCACCGTGGTAGTCGTTCGGGCCGATGTCGCGGGTTTCGGCCTTGCGGAAATACGGCAGGCAATCCAGGTAGGTCCAATCTTCCAGGCCAGGCAGTTTCGACCAGTTGTCGTAGTCCATGGCGTTGCCACGGATGTAGCACATGCCGTTGATCAGCGAAGAACCGCCCAGGCCCTTGCCGCGACCGCATTCCATCTTGCGGCCGTCCATGTGTGGCTCTGGATCGGTTTCGTAGGCCCAGTTGTAGCGGCGGCCTTGCAGCGGGAAGGCCAGGGCGGCCGGCATCTGGGTACGGAAGTCTAGACGGTAGTCCGGGCCGCCGGCTTCCAGCAGCAGGACGGTGACGCCTTCGTCTTCGGTAAGACGGGTCGCCAGGGTGTTACCGGCGGAGCCGGCACCCACAATGATGTAGTCGTATTCTTGGGACATTAAATGCACCCTCTAAAAGTGTGGTCAGGCCGCTTTTGTGGCGAGGGGGCTTGCCCCCGTTCGACTGCACAGCAGTCGCAAAATCGGCGCTCGGGTTCTGTCTGAAAGATCGCAGTGTCTGGGATGGGGCCGCTACGCAGCCCAACGCGGGCAAGCCCGCTCGCCACATTGGCCACCCCGGATTTCAGGGGTCTTAGAACACCGAGGCGTAGTCGCCGAGCTCAACCTGTACCGATTTGATGCGGGTGAAGTTGTTCAGCGAGCTGATGCCGTTCTCACGGCCAACACCCGACTGCTTGTAGCCGCCAACTGGCATCTTGGCGTCGGACTCGCCCCAGGCGTTGATCCAGCAGATACCGGCTTCCAGTTGATGAATCACGCGGTGGGCGCGGTTCAGGTCTTTGGTGACCAGGCCGGCAGCCAGACCGAAGTCGGTGTCGTTGGCGCGGCGGATCACTTCTTCTTCGGTTTCGTAGGTGAGGATGCTCATCACCGGGCCAAAGATTTCTTCACGGACGATGGTCATCTCGTCGGTGCAGTCGGTGAACACGGTCGGTGCCACGAAGGCGCCTTTGGCGAAGTCGCCATCGGTCAGACGGTCGCCGCCGCACAGCAGGCGAGCGCCTTCTTCTTTACCTTTGGCGATGTAGCCGAGCACGCTTTCCATGTGGGCGAAGCTGACCAGCGGGCCGAAGTTGGTGTTCTCGTCTTCCGGGTTGCCGACGCGGATGCGTGCAACGCGTTCAACGATCTTCGCTTCGAAGGCGGCTTGCAGGTGCTTTGGAATGAACACGCGAGTGCCGTTGGTGCAGACCTGGCCGGAGCTGTAGAAGTTGGCCATCATCGCAGTGTCGGCGGCGCGATCGAGGTCGGCGTCGTCGAAAATGATCAGCGGGGATTTGCCGCCCAGTTCCATGGTCACGTCTTTGAGGGAAGAGCCGGAAGCGCTGGCCATGACCTTCTTGCCGGTGTCGGTGCCGCCGGTGAAGGAGATTTTTTCGATGCGTGGGTGCTCGGTCAGCCAGGTGCCGACTTCACGGCCGCTGCCGGTCAGGACGTTGAACACGCCGTCTGGAACGCCGGCTGCGGTGTAGATCTCAGCCAGTTTCAGGGTGGTCAGGGACGTCACTTCGCTTGGCTTGAAGATCATCGCGTTACCGGCCGCCAGGGCTGGAGCGGATTTCCACAGGGCGATCTGGATCGGGTAGTTCCATGCGCCGATACCGGCCACAACGCCCAGAGGCTCGCGACGGGTGTAGACGAAAGAAGTGGTGCGCAGCGGGATCTGCTCGCCTTCGATGGCGGGCACCAGGCCTGCGTAGTATTCCAGCACGTCAGCACCGGTAACGATGTCGACATACTTGGTTTCGGAGAACGCTTTACCGGTGTCCAGGGTTTCCAGGGCGGCCAGTTCGTCGTTGCGCTCGCGCAGGATTTCCACGGCGCGGCGCAGGATGCGCGAACGCTCCATGGCGGTCATGGCGGCCCAGATTTTCTGGCCTTTTTCGGCGCTGACAACAGCACGTTCAACGTCTTCTTTTGTCGCACGTTGCACTTTGGCGAGAACTTCACCGTTAGCCGGGTTGATGGCTTCGAAGGTGGCATCGCTGCTAGCGTCGCTGTAGCCGCCGTCAATGTAGAGTTTTTGCAGTTCGAAACGGGCCATAAAGTCCTCGCAAGTGCATAAGTGGTTGGCGTTAACCGCTGAGGGGTGGGCCATAAGGTTCTGGCAACACCGATCAGCAGCCGTTCAGGGGTTGAGCGTTTATGTGTGCTCTAACTCACCTGCTTGGCCAATTGAAAATCCATGTATTCGTAAGCGATCCGCTGCGCCTGCTCCGTGTCGAAAGCGTCTCCCGACAGGGCGCCGCGCAACCACAAACCGTCGATCAGGGCCGCCAGCCCGCGGGCTGCGCTGCGTGCCTCTGAGAGCGGCATCGCACGGCGGAACTGGCAGCACAGGTTGGAATACAGACGGTGATCGTTGATCCGCTGCAACCTGTGCAATGACGGGTGGTGCATGCTGGTGGCCCAGAAGGCCAGCCAGGTTTTCATAGCCGGGCCGTTGACTTGGCTGGCGTCGAAGTTGCCTTCGATGATTACCTGGAGGTGCGCCCGTGGGCTGTCATCCTCCAACGCGTGTCGACGTGCGTGCACGTTCTCGATCAAGACGTTCATCAGGTACCGCATCGTCGCGGCGATCAGGCCATTCTTGTCCTGAAAGTAGTGACTGATGATGCCATTCGAAACACCGGCCAAACGGGCGATCAGCGCAATGCTGGCGTCTCCCATTCCGACCTGATCAATGGCCGTCAACGTGGCTTCGATCAACTGCTGGCGGCGTATGGGTTGCATACCGACCTTGGGCATGTAGCACCTCTCCTTAGGCCTGCCGGCGAGCGATAAACGTCCGTCGGCTTGATGGCCAGTCTATTTTGTTTTGATTGAACGTTCAATCAACAAAGAATAAGATCTGCGACAAATGGTCGCTGCCTACAGGTATTTCCTACGTGCATGTGGCGACATCTGACCTCTGCAAAAACCCTTGAAACAGCCCAAGCCACGGCTTCGGTGGGGTTCAGGAATTTTCGGGGTGTCTTTATAACACCCGTCCGTCGACTGCCGAAAAATCGATGGCGCGGGTCAAGCGCTGCCTTGCGTTTCTCTGCACTGCCCGGAGCATCTGTGCCATGAGTTCTGCCTCTCTTATAAAGACCCCGCCAGAAAAGGTGCGGGTCAACGGTTGGGTGTTCTACACCTCCACCGCGCTGATTCTGTTGTTGACCGCGATTTTGATCATCGCCCCGCAGGAGGCTGGCAGGATGCTCGGCGTGGCCCAGGCTTGGTTGTCGAAAAGCTTTGGCTGGTACTACATGGTGGTTATCGCTGCCTACCTGGTGTTTGTGGTCGGCCTGGCGTTTTCGTCCTATGGAAAATTGAAACTGGGCAGCAAGGACGACACCCCAGACTTCAGCTACGGCGCTTGGGCCGGCATGCTGTTCTCGTCGGGGATCGGCATTTCGCTGCTGTACTTCGGCGCGTCCGAGCCGCTGGACCACTACTTCAACCCGCCTGAAGGCGCGGCCGCCAGCAACGGCGCTGCACGTCAGGCGTTGCAGTTGACCTTCCTGCACTGGGGCCTGCACGGCTGGGCGATCTACGCGCTGGTCGGCCTGGCCGTAGCGTACTTTGCCTACCGTCATAACCAACCGCTGGCGCTGCGTTCGGCGCTGTACCCGCTGGTGGGCGAGCGTTGGGTCAAGGGCGCGGCCGGTCATGCGGTGGACGGCTTCGGCATGTTCGTGACGCTGTTGGGCCTGGTGACGAACCTGGGGATTGGTTCGATGCAAGTGTCGTCCGGGTTGGAAAACCTGTTCGGCATGGAGCACAGCAACACCAACCTGCTGATCGTGATCATCGTGATGAGCACCGTGGCGACCATCGCTGCCGTGTCGGGTGTGGAAAACGGCATTCGTCGCCTGTCCAACCTGAACATTGTGCTGTTCAGCGGCTTGCTGATTTTCGTGTTGTTGTTCGGCCCCACCCTGCATTTGCTTAACGGCCTGGTGCAGAACACCGGCGATTACCTGAACGGCATCGTGCTGAAAACCTTCGACCTTTATGTGTATGAAGGCGACGGCGACAAGACCGAGCGCTGGATGGGCCTGTGGACCCTGTTCTACTGGGCTTGGTGGATTTCCTGGGCGCCATTCGTAGGCATGTTCATCGCGCGTATTTCCCGTGGTCGCACCGTGCGTGAACTGGTGGCCGGCGTGCTGCTGATCCCGTTGGGCTTCACCCTGGCGTGGCTGTCGATCTTCGGCAACTCGGCCTTGGACCTGGTGCTTAACCATGGGGCGGTGGAGCTGGGCAAGACCGCCCTGGAACAACCGTCCATGGCGATCTACCAACTGCTTGAGCATTACCCGGCGTCGAAGATTGTTATTGGTGTGTCGATCTTTGTGGGCTTCGTGTTGTTCCTGACCCCGGCGGATTCCGGCGCGGTGATGATGGCGAACCTGTCCTGCAAGGGCGGCAACGTTGACGAAGATGCGCCGCACTGGCTGCGGATTTTCTGGTCGGTGGTGATCACGCTGGTGACCATCGGTCTTCTGTTCGCCGGTAACTTCGAAGCCATGCAAACCATGGTGGTGCTGGCCGGCCTGCCGTTCTCGGTGGTGCTGATTCTGTTTATGTTCGGCTTGCACAAGGCCATGCGCCAGGATGTGGCGATCGAGCAGGAGCAAGCGCAGTTGGCTGAGCGTGGGCGTCGTGGTTTCAGTGAGCGTCTGACCGCGCAGGACCTGCAACCGACTCAGGCAGTTGTGCAACGTTTTATGGACAAGAAGGTGACGCCGGCGCTGGAAGAAGCGGCAATGGCGTTGCGGGCCCAAGGGCTGGATGTGCAGACCTTGCTCGGTAAATCCAAGCGCTGCATGGGCCTGCGAATCGAGATGGAAGAGGGCAACCCGTTTGTCTACGAGGTGAGCCTGGACGGTTACCTGGCGGCGCCGAGTGAGTCGGCTGAGGCTGAGGAGGAGCGCGCGCGTTACTACCGCGCCGAGGTTTACCTGCACAACGGGAGTCAGGAATACGACCTGATGGGCTTCACCCAGGAGCAGATCACCCGGGACGTGCTCGATCAGTTTGAAAGCCATCGGCAGCTCCTTGGCCGTGTCTATAGCTGAGTGTTGATGTGAGCGGTGTCCTCAAGGACACCGCCTATCCAATGTGGGAGCGGGCTTGCTCGCGAAAGCGGAGTGTCAGTCAGTACGTCCGACACTGATACACCGCATTCGCGAGCAAGCCCGCTCCCACATTTGTTTTGCGGTGCTTAATCAGCCCAGGTTCTTGCCTAGCAACGCGTGATACAACTCGCTATCCCCGAGTATCCCCACCACCTTGTTGTTGTCATGCAACACCAGCTTGTTCCCCGTCTGATAGCGAATCTGCAATGCATCGCGCATGCCGATATTGGAGTCCACCAGCGTCGGTACCCGGCCCAAGCCTTCCACCGCCTGACCAGGCATCCAGTTCTGCAAGTTCAACGCTGAACCGTTTTGCCGCGCGCCCTTGATCGTGTTGCCTTCCGCCAGGTCCAGCCACGAGTCGCCGCCTGGATCCAGGCACACCGAACCGTTAACGCGCGTGCACTTGTCCAGCGTGCGCATCAGGCTGCGACCGCACAACACATTCAACGGATTGGTATGGGCCACGAAGGTGCGCACATAGTCATCGGCAGGGTTCAGCACGATCTCTTCCGGCACGCTGTACTGGATGATCCGGCCGTCTTTCATGATCGCGATGCGGCTACCGAGTTTCAGCGCTTCATCCAGGTCGTGGCTGACGAACACGATGGTCTTGCTCAGCTTGTTTTGCAGCTCCAGCAATTCGTCTTGCAGGCCTTGGCGGATCAGCGGGTCGAGTGCGGAGAAGGGTTCGTCCATCAGCAGAATATCGGCATCCATCGCCAGGGCACGGGCCAGGCCCACACGCTGCTGCATGCCGCCGGACAGTTCGTCGGGCTTTTTGTTG
The DNA here is from genome assembly GCF_012935695.1 of Pseudomonas sp. ADAK18. Lineage (NCBI taxonomy): Bacteria > Pseudomonadati > Pseudomonadota > Gammaproteobacteria > Pseudomonadales > Pseudomonadaceae > Pseudomonas > Pseudomonas sp. ADAK18. Next base: position 5,127,452 of record NZ_CP052859.1, on the reverse strand, counting down.
CGCCACTGGGCCAGGCCCACCAGCTCCAGTTTGTCGTCCACCAGCTTGCGCCGCTCTTTCTCCGGCCGGCCCTGCATTTCCAGGCCAAAGCTGATGTTCTCGCGCACCGTCAGCCAAGGCATCAGGGCAAACTTCTGGAAGACCATGGCGATGCGCTTGGTGCGCATCATTTTCAGCTCGGCCGGGGAGCAAGAGGCAATGTCGATCTGCTTGCCTTCGTGCTCGACGAACAGTTGCCCGCGGCTGACGGTATTTAAGCCGTTGATGCAGCGCAGCAAGCTCGATTTGCCGGAGCCGGACAGGCCCATCAGCACGCAGATCTCGCCTTTCTCGATATCCAGGCTGGCCTTTTCAACGCCGACAATCTGCCCGGTTTTTTTCAGGATCTGGTCACGGGTCATGCCCTGGTCGAGCAGTTTCAGGGCTTCACGCGGGTCCTTGGAGAACACCACGTCGACTTGATCGAAGCGAATGATGCTCATGCGTCACCCCCTACTTTGGCGTCGGGTTGTTTGCAGATACGGTCGAGCATGATGGCCAGCAACACGATCGCGAGGCCGGCTTCAAAGCCCAGGGCGATGTCGGCGGTGTTCAGTGCGTTGACCACCGGCTTGCCGAGGCCATCGGCACCCACCAGGGCGGCGATTACCACCATCGACAACGACAGCATGATGCATTGGGTAATGCCGGCGGCGATGCTCGGCATGGCGTGGGGCAGTTCAATGCGCGAGAGCAACTGACGGCGTGAGCAGCCAAAGGCCTTGCCGGCATCCATCAACTCTTGCGGCACATCACGGATACCCAGGTAGGTCAGGCGGATCGGCGCGGCAATCGCGAACACCACCGTGGAAATCAGACCGGGCACCACACCCAGCCCGAAGAGGGTCAGGGTAGGGATGAGGTAGACGAAGGTCGGTACGGTCTGCATCAGATCGAGCACCGGCCGCATCAGGGTGTAGAACATCGGTTTGTGCGCGGCAACAATGCCCAGCGGCACGCCGATGACCACGCAGACCAGGGTGGCAAACAGCACCTGCGCCAGGGTCTCCATGGTTTCCTGCCAGTAACCCAGGTTGAGGATCAGCAGGAAGGAGGCGATGACAAAAACAGTCAGTCCCCATTTACGTTGAATAAAGTGAGCCAGCAGCGCAATCAGACCGATCAATGCCAGTGGATTGAACCAGGTCAGCGCGAACGTCACGCCGTGGATCATCGTTTCCAGTGTCGATGCGATTGCGTCGAAGTAGTTGGCACCGTGTTTGGTCAACCATTCGACGAAGGCAGCGATGTACTGGCCTAGTGGGATTTTCTGTTCAGTCAGCATGGTAGTGAATGTCCACATGCGAATAGGAAAAACATCCCGGGCCAGCGAGCCGGCCCGGGGTCAGCAGTTACTTGGCGAGGTAAGCTTTCACGGCCTCCAACCCTGGTTTGCCATCAATGGTGGTGACACCGGCGAGCCAGGTGTCGAGCACTTGCGGGTTCTTCTTCAGCCAGGCCTTGGCTGCAGCGTCAGGCTTCATCTTGTCGTCAAGGACGTTACCCATCAGGGTGCTTTCCATGTTCAAGGTGAACGACAGGTTTTTCAGCAACTGGCCGACGTTGCTGCATTCCTGGACGTAGCCTTTGCGGGTGTTGGTATAGATGGTGGCCTGGCCGTAGTTGGGGCCGAATGAATCGTCACCCCCGGTCAGGTACTTCATCTTGAAGCGGGTGTTCATCGGGTGCGGTTCCCAGCCCAGGAACACGATCGCCTGGCCGCGTTTGGTGGCGCGTTCCACCTGCGAGAGCATTCCGGCTTCGCTTGATTCGACCACCTTGAAACCGGCGTCTTTCAAGCCGAACTGGTTCTTGTCGATCACGCTCTGGATGGTGCGGTTGCCGTCGTTGCCTGGCTCGATGCCGTAGATCTTGCCGCCCAGCTCTTCCTTGAATTTGACGATATCGGCGAAGTCTTTCAGGCCCTTGTCGTACAGCGCTTCGGGCACCGCCAGGGTGTATTTGGCGTTCTCGAGGTTGGCGCGCACGGTTTCCACGGTGCCGGCATCACGGTACTGCTTGATGTCGTTTTCCATGGTCGGCATCCAGTTGCCGAGGAAGATGTCCATGTTCTTGCCGTCGGCCAGCGATTTGTAGGTCACCGGAACGGAAATCATCGTGGTACGGGGTTTGTAGCCGAGGCCTTTCAGGATTTCGCTGGTGGTGGCGGTGGTGACGGTAATGTCTGTCCAGCCAACATCAGAGAAGTTGACGGTACTGCATTGAGCCGGTTCTGCAGCTTGAGCCAGGACTGGCAGACTCAGCATGGCGGCCAACAACAACGTGGGGGAACCTTTCATGTGGGTAGACTCCTGATGTTTTTCTGGCGGCGGTTGACCGCGCTTTATAGGTGTTGCGGTTGGGGCGTGCGATGACAGCTCTGCCAGGGTGTTTTGCAAACGAGTCGAGACTGATCATGTACCAGTGAAAATCTGACGCCTACAGGGGGCGTCGTATCCAGTACAGGGATGGTCGTATCCAGTGTCGGTGACGTCGCTTACAGATTTTTTAAAAGGCAAAACTGCACTTTTTGCCGATCTGCACCGTAAAAAGCGCCCAGAACGTGCGATCGCACAGGAGCGGCGCTGGTAAGCATGGGTGCGTCGGTGTGAGACGCCGCAGAGGGCAGCAAAAGCTTGATGATGCCGCCATCTGGGCGACTTGAGCGTAGCAGCTCCGCCACCAGGCGCTATTGCGCTTGGCCTGTGCTCATCGAGGAGTTTCACGGTAATGGCTATCAGCGTTTTCGACCTGTTCAAGATCGGCATCGGTCCCTCCAGTTCTCACACCGTCGGGCCCATGCGCGCCGCGGCGTTGTTCGTTCAAGGACTGCGCGTTCGTGATGTGTTGGAACAAGTACGGCGCGTTGAAGTTCAGCTCTATGGCTCTTTGTCCGCGACCGGCATCGGTCACGGCAGCGACAACGCGACGATCATGGGCCTGATGGGCGAGTGGCCGGACGCGATTGACCCGTCGCAGATCGGCATCCGCATCGAGACCCTGCGTGAAACCAATACCTTATTACTGGACGGGCGTTTGCCGGTGCCGTTTGTGTGGGCGCGGGACATGCGCCTGATCGACGAAAACCTGCCATTTCATCCCAACGCCATGACCCTGGTGGTGTTCGGTGATGACGGTGAATTGCACCGCGATACCTACTATTCAGTAGGTGGCGGTTTTGTGGTGGATCAAGCCCAGGCCAACAGCGGCGTGGCGGATATGGATCGCACCGAGCTGCCTTACGATTTCTCCAGTGCGGTGGAGTTGCTGAGCCTGTGCCAGACCCACAACCTGCGGGTGGCCGAACTGATGCTCGCCAATGAGAAAGTCTGGCGTTCGGAAGAAGAAATCCGCAGCGGTCTGATGAAGCTTTGGCGTGCCATGCAAGATTGCGTCGAGCAGGGCCTCAAGCACGAAGGCATTCTTCCGGGTGGCCTCAATGTGCGTCGGCGTGCCGCCAAGTTGCACCGTAGCTTGCAGGAACTGGGCAAACCCAATGTGATTGGCTCGACCTTGAGCGCGATGGAGTGGGTCAATTTGTTTGCCCTGGCGGTGAATGAAGAAAACGCCGCCGGCGGGCGCATGGTCACGGCGCCGACCAATGGCGCGGCGGGGATTATCCCGGCGGTATTGCACTACTTTATGAAGTTCAGCGAAGTGGTGACCGAAGCCAACGTCGTCGACTATTTCCTGAGCGCTGCAGCGGTGGGCATTCTGTGTAAAAAGAACGCTTCGATCTCCGGCGCTGAAGTGGGTTGCCAGGGTGAAGTCGGTTCGGCCTGTGCAATGGCGGCGGCTGGGCTGGCAGAAATTCTCGGTGCCACACCGGAGCAGTTGTGCAACGCGGCGGAGATTGGCCTGGAACACAACCTTGGCCTGACGTGCGACCCGGTGGGTGGGCTGGTGCAAGTGCCGTGCATCGAGCGTAATGCGATTGCGGCGGTGAAAGCGATCAACGCGGCGCAGATGGCGTTGCGGGGTGATGGCCAACACTTTATCTCGTTGGACCGGGTGATCCGCACCATGCGAGACACCGGGGCGGATATGCACGACAAGTACAAGGAGACATCGCGGGGTGGGTTGGCGGTGAGTGCGGTGGAGTGTTGAGTTTCACCTGTGGCGAGGGGGCTTGCCCCCGTTGGGCTGCGAAGCAGCCCTAAAATCTACGAACTCGGTCTATCGGAAAAAACTCAGCGATCTTTTTGGGGCTGCTTCGCAGCCCAACGGGGCAAGCCCCCTCGCCACGAGTAACTGCTCATAAAGTGAACACCCTGCCCCAATCACGCCACCTTTTAGCGCGTCGCAATTAGATAAGTAGCTCCCAAACGATTCGTCTCCGCAACCACTCGTCCACCGTGCTTTGGGTGACAGACTTTTCCCACGTCGTTTCTCCTCCTTCCCACAAGTGCTACCGAACTGCTCACACACCTTGAGCCTGCTTTCTCCTGCGCCTTTTTCGGGTCATATCCCGCACTCCGTGCGCGGGCTTATATAGACGCGTCATGAGGTCGTTTTCAGGAGTTATTGAATGCGCATTCAACTTTAGGCATGGCATTTGCTCTATCAATCAAAAGCCTCTCTCTTTAGAAGATGAGTGCAATAACAAGAGCCTCGCCTGAGGCCATCACCCGCTTTGTGTGAGGAGATACCGCGATGACGTCGTTCAACTCCGGGGCCCAACCCCAGAACCGTGCGCCTCAATCCATCGGCTTTTTGCTGCTGGACAATTTCACGCTGATTTCCCTGGCCTCCGCAGTCGAACCGCTGCGTATGGCCAACCAGTTGTCCGGCCGCGAGCTGTACCGTTGGACGACCTTGAGTGTCGACGGAAACCAGGTATGGGCCAGCGACGGTCTGCAGATCACTCCCGATTGCTCCATGCACAAAGCCCCGGCCCTGGACATCGTGATTGTCTGCGGTGGCGTGGGCATCCAGCGCACCGTCACCCGCGAGCATGTGTCCTGGTTGCAAAGCCAGGCGCGCCAGTCTCGCCGTCTCGGCGCGGTGTGCACGGGCAGTTGGGCCTTGGCCTGTGCCGGTTTGCTGGACGGTTTTGATTGCAGCGTGCACTGGGAATGCCTGGCGTCGATGCAGGAAGCCTTCCCGCGCGTGGCCATGAGCACACGCCTGTTCACCCTCGACCGCAACCGCTTCACCAGTTCGGGCGGCACCGCACCGCTGGACATGATGCTGCACCTGATCAGCCGCGACCACGGCCGTGAATTGTCGGCAGCCATCTCCGAGATGTTTGTCTACGAACGCATCCGCAATGAGCAGGATCACCAGCGCGTACCGCTCAAGCATATGCTCGGCACCAACCAGCCGAAGTTGCAGGAAATCGTCGCGCTGATGGAAGCCAATCTGGAAGAGCCGATCGACCTCGATGAACTGGCGGTGTACGTCGCGGTTTCCCGGCGTCAGTTGGAGCGGTTGTTCCAGAAATACCTGCACTGTTCGCCGTCGCGCTACTACCTCAAGTTGCGCCTGATCCGCGCGCGGCAATTGCTCAAGCAAACGCCGATGTCGATCATCGAAGTGGCGTCGGTGTGTGGGTTTGTCTCTACGCCGCACTTCTCCAAGTGCTACCGCGAATATTTCGGCATTCCGCCACGGGATGAGCGTGTAGGTTCCAACACTGCCCAGCAAGTGGCGATGTTGCCGATCCCGCAGGCGCTGGTGTTGTCACCGTTGTCTGGGCCGTTGTCGGCGTTGAGCCAGGCGCGTAATGAGTCGACTTTTGCTAGCGTGAGGCTCTAGACCGAGTCGTCTTCATCGCAGGCAAGCCAGCTCCCACATTTGACTGTGTTCACAAATCAAAATGTGGGAGCGGCGGTGCGACGATTCGACTTGCTCGCGAAAGCGGTTTATCAAGCGCCAGAGTTCTGCCGAAACTGCACAAGCGCCGGCAACAACTGCTTATCAATCGCCTGCCTGACCGCCGGCAAAATCGTCGCTCTGCCGGTATACATCTGCTCGACCATGCCTTTAAGCGCCTTGGCCCGCGACTCACTCAAGCCGCGTACCGCGCATTCACACGCCTGCTCGGCGGTGGCGCCGCTGGACACTTCGAAACCCAATGACCGCAGTTGGCCAAGCAGGTCATCCTGGTCAATCAAATCCGCGTGCATCATGACGTTTATCCTTATTAGGGGAGCGGTGATGAGGTCGATTCTGGTAGGCCATCACTGTGTCGGCAAGCGCTGAATGCATGAATGTCCGGGACACCTATGAACAGGTCGTTTTCGGCTAACTCGTTTGGGGACGGAGTAGGCACACTGAACTCAAGCAAGCAGCTTGAAGGTTTGGTCACCCTCGGGATGCACAGCTCACACAAAGCACTCTGCCCCGATCCAGTCACGGCTGGACCGGGGCTTTTTTTGTGTGGGAGGTGTGGCGACTCGGTCTACCGTTGCAATACCAATATCCTGGACAACAACTCATCCCGATCGATATAGCAGCCCTGGAAATGCCGTGCGCCGGACGCCGGGTCAAACGCGTTGCGCGCATGCAAGGTGCGCCGGTTATCGAAGCACCACAGTTCGCCGGGATTCAATCGTTTGACCAGGCGAAAGCGCTCTTCCCGGGTCATCGCAATAAACCGGCGATAGGCACGATACAACAACGGCATGTGTTCCACGCTTGTCTCAAACGGCCCGCGCAGAAAGTTGGCCATGCGGATCTCGGCGACGTCACCCACGGCATCCAGCGCAATGATCGGCGCCAGGCGGCGATAGTCGCTGTGGCGGTCCTTGTTGCGGAACTCCACCGGGATTTCACACAGGGCGCGAAACGCTTCGGGATCCTCATCGCGCAGGGCCCGGGAAATGGCGAAACCGTCGACAAAAATACTCTCGCCACCGTCGGCGTCATTCACCAGGCAATGCAAAAATTGCAGCCCCGGTTGCAGCTCTCTCGTCGGTAAATCGCTGTGCAGTGGCAGGTTGAACGCGGTGTAGGCGTTGCTGTCGGCGTCGGCCTTGGATTGCACGTTGAACAGCACGCCGAAGTTGCTCTCGCGGATGAACGAAATACGCTTGGCGATCAGTGCCAGGGAGCCGGGTTCGGTGGGCACGCCGCGTACTTGCGTGAGGCCGCTGTCGCGTAATGCCAACAGCCATTGCAGCAGTGCATTGGGGTCTTCCATCAAGGCTGTGTATTCAAAAACAGGCAGCTCGAATGAGCGGTCCCAGAGCTTGGATTTCGGTTTGGCAGCCCGGCGTTCGGCGCGGGATTCATCGTCATAGGCGTGGGCCCTCAGCCAGCCGGGATCGTACTGGCTGTGATGACCGCCGCTCCACTGCACACTCAGAACCCCCAGGTCGATACGGGCACTGATAGCCGTGAGGTTCTCGTCGACATCGACGATTTCCAACACCTGCTCGCGGGTCACGTTGTAGACGCACGAAGGGCAGGGGCAGTTGTCCCGCAGCCATTGGTGATGGAACGGGCTCACCCGGCCATCGGCCCATTGCACTTGGAGGTGATCGCTGTGCACCTGCACGTCGGCCAGGTCGCTGATCAATGGGTAAGTACGGAAGTCGGCAACAGCGACGGCAGTTTGCATGGCGATTCCTTATTTTTGGGGTGGCAGTCCAATCACTCGGCCGAGCAGAGCCGGTTTCGGCAGGTCAATTTGCTCGGCGCTGATGGCCGTCAACTTGCCTAGCACGGCTTCACTGAATGGCGCCGAATGCGGCCCGGTGAGATCAACGTGCAGCAGCATTTGTTCGTTACCCGCCAGCTCCCGTGCTTCGCCCACCAGGTGCAGGCTGTGATAGAGGTGCAGGCGTTTGCGGTCGTGGGCGATGAGTTGGGTGTGGACCTCGACGTCGGCGCCCAGCTTCACTTCGTGCAGGTAGTTGAGGTGCAGTTCCAGGGTGAACAGCGAGTTGCCGCGGGCTTCGCGGTTTTCGCTATCCAGGCCCAGAGTGTCCATCAGCGCGTCAGTGGCGTAGCTGAAGATCAGCAGGTAAAACGCGTCGCGCAGGTGACCGTTGTAGTCGACCCAGTCGGGGAGGATTTTGGTGGTGTAGGTGGTGAGCGCGGGCATGGTTACAGTTCCAAATGTGTACTCGGTCAAAAATGTGGGAGCGGGCTTGCTCGCGAAAGCGGTGGGGCAGTCAAATATGCATAAACTGACCCACCGCTTTCGCGAGCAAGCCCGCTCCCACATTGGATCTTCAGCGGTTATTCGGCGAAGGTCATCCCATGCTTTTCCTTGGTCGTCCTCACCGCCTCCAGCACCGCCAGCAGGCAATCATCACGGTAGCGCTCCAGCGCCGAAATGCTGTGCGTTCCCAGCTGTTCAGTGGTGCCATCCACCACATCGTCAATCAACTTATCGGTCAGCTCAGGCGCTGGCAAATAGGTCCACGGCAACTGCAACGCCGGCCCAAACTGCGCCATGAAATGCCGCATCCCCGCGTCGCCACCGGCCAAGGTGTAGGTCAGGAAAGTCCCCATGAACGACCACCGCAAACCGGCACCAAAGCGGATCGCATCATCGATCTCGCCAGTGGTCGCCACACCATCGTTGACCAGGTGTAGCGCCTCGCGCCACAGCGCTTCCAGCAGACGGTCAGCGATAAAGCCAGGCACCTCTTTACGCACATGCAGCGGGCGCATGCCGAGGGATTCATACACCTTCATCGCCGCTTGAATCGCTTCCGGCGCGGTGTTCTTGCCGCCCACCACTTCTACCAGCGGCAGCAGGTACACCGGGTTGAATGGGTGACCCACCACGCAACGTTCCGGGTGAGTCGAACCTTCATAAAACTCGCTGGGCAACAGCCCCGAAGTGCTTGAACCGATCAACGCATTCGGCTTGGCTGCCGCGCTGATCTTGCTGTGCAATTCCAGTTTCAGCTCCAGGCGTTCCGGGGCGCTTTCCTGGATGAAGTCGGCGTCTTTCACGCACTCTTCAATGGTGGCGACAAAGCGCAGGCGGTTTTGAGATGCGCCCGGCGCCAGGCCTTGTTTTTCCAGGGCGCCCCACGCGTTGGCAACGCGCTTGCGCAAGGCGGTTTCAGCTCCCGGTGCCGGGTCCCAGGCCACTACATCGAGGCCGTGGGCGAGGGCGCGGGACACCCAACCGCTGCCGATAACACCGCTGCCCAGCGCGGCGAAGGTTTTGATTTCGGTGATAAAGCTCATGGCTGATTCCTGACAGGTTCGGTGATTATGTATAGGAACCGGATCAGTGTGGGAGCGGGCTTGCTCGCGAATGCGGTATGTCAGTTGATGCATTAGGTGACTGATTCACCGCATTCGCGAGCAAGCCCGCTCCCACACTGATCCGGTTCCGACCGGGAAAGTGTGGTTAGCCGCGCTTGGTCAAACCCATCTTGATGCGGCCTTCAGCCGGGGTCATGACTCGCGCACCGAGGCGGCTAAGAATCTCGCTGGCGCGTTCCACCAGTTGCCCGTTGGTTGCCAGCACACCCTTGTCCAGCCACAAGTTGTCTTCCAGGCCAACCCGCACGTTGCCGCCCAGAAGCACCGCTTGCGCCGCCATCGGCATTTGCATGCGGCCGATGCCGAAGCCGGCCCACACGGCGTCCGCCGGCAGGTTGTCGACCATGGCTTTCATGGTGGTGGTGTCAGCCGGTGCGCCCCATGGGATGCCCAGGCACAGTTGGAACAGCGGGTTGTCGAGCAGGCCTTCCTTGATCATCTGCTTGGCGAACCACAGGTGACCGGTGTCGAAAATTTCCAGTTCGGCCTTCACGCCCAGTTCCTGGATGCGCTTGGCGCCAGCGCGCAGTTGGGCTGGGGTGGAAACATAAATAGTGTCGCCGTCGCCGAAGTTCAGGGTGCCGCAGTCCAGGGTGCAGATTTCCGGCAGCAACGCTTCAACGTGGGCCAGGCGGGTCAGCGGGCCGACCAGGTCGGTGTTGGGACCGAACTCCATCGGGTTCTCGCCGCCACCGATTTCCAGGTCGCCACCCATGCCGGCGGTGAGGTTAACGATGATGTCGATGTCCGCCTCGCGGATGCGTTCCATCACTTCGCGGTACAGCGCCACGTCGCGGCTGAACTTGCCGGTCTCGGGGTCACGTACGTGGCAATGCACGACCGTGGCGCCAGCCTTGGCAGCTTCCACCGCCGCGGCGGCGATTTGTTTTGGGGTGACCGGCACGTGTGGGCTTCTGGCGGTCGTGTCGCCAGCACCGGTGAGTGCGCAGGTGATGATGACGTCGTGGTTCATGGGGCAGGTTCCTTACAGGCGGGCGTAGTGATGCCGTTCGCAGCCAACCTCAGCTGCGAAACGGTGATTCGGAAAAAGTTATTTGCTGGTCAATTGCAGGTTGGCCGCTGCCGGCTTGCCATCGAAGGTGGTTACGCCTTCCAGCCAGCGCTGCTGGTCTTGCGGGTGATCCTTGAGCCATTGCTTGGCGGACTCGAAAGCGTCCTTGTGATCCAGCAGCGGCTGCATCATCCGGCTCTCGTCGGCGGCGGTGAAGGTCAGGTTGGTCAGCAGCTTTTGCACATTCGGGCATTGCTCGGCATAGGTTGGAGACGTGATGGTCCAGACCGTGGCCATGCCTTCATTCGGGCCCAGGGCGTCATCGCTGCCAGTGAGGTAAGTCATCGCCACGTTGACGTTCATCGGGTGCGGCGCCCAGCCGAAGAACACCACGGCTTCCTTACGCCGCACGGCGCGGTCTACGGCGGCGAGCATGCCGGCCTCGCTGGACTCCACCAGTTGGAATTTGCCCAGGCCAAACTGGTTCTTGGTGATCATTGCCTTGATCTGGGTGTTGGCGCCCGAGCCGGGTTCGATGCCGTAGATCTTGCCGCCCAGCTCTTTTTCGAACTTGGCGATATCGGCGAAGGTTTTCAGGCCCTTATCCGCGAGGTAAGTCGGGACCGCCAGGGTGGCGCGGGCGTCCTTGAGGCTGGGCGCGTCGAGGACCTTGACCTGCTTGGCGTCGACAAACGGCGTGATGGTCTGGGTCATCAGCGGGTTCCAGTAACCGAGGAACAGGTCCAGGCGCTGGTCGCGGATCCCGGCGAAGATGATTTGCTGGGACGCGCTGGTTTGTTTGGTTTTGTAGCCGAGGCCGTCGAGCAGCACTTGGGTCATGGCGCTGGTGGCGATCACGTCGGTCCAGTTCACCACGCCCATGCGCACGTTCTGGCAGGACGCGGCGTCGGCGGCCATTACGTGGGTGCTCAAAATGGCGCTGGCGCTGAGTGCAAGCACACAACGGCTGATCAGTCGGTTCATGGTGGATCCCTCGGCAGGTCGTTATTGTGGGTTCCGGCGTCTTTGTGCGCCGTGCAGCCAAGTTACTCAGCTTGATGCCCGACAAAACGCACGGCGGCGACCAGCTCTTGCACTGCAGCGACCTGTGCTCTTGAATCGCCGATTGAACTGGCGTATCACAGTGACCACGCTACCCGTCCCACGAGTGCGCTCCATGTCCCAGGATTTCTACTTTTTGCTGATGCCGGGTTTCTCCGCCATCGGCTTTATTTCCGCCATCGAACCGCTGCGCGTGGCCAACCGCTTTCGTGGTGAGTTGTACCGTTGGCATGTGCTGAGCGCCGATGGCGGCGCAGTACTGGCGAGCAATGGCATGTCGGTTAACGCCGACGCTGCGTTGGAACCGCTGAAAAAGGGCGCGACCTTATTGGTGGTGGCCGGTTTCGAACCGTTGAAGTTCGCCACGCCTGCACTCGAGCATTGGCTGCGCCGCCTCGACAACGACGGCGTGACCCTCGGCGCTATCGACACCGGCAGCTTTGTCCTTGCCGAGGCAGGCCTGCTGGACGACCACCGCCTGACCCTGCATTGGGAAGCCATCGACGCCTTCAAGGAATCTTATCCACAGCTGACGGTGACCCAGGAACTGTTCGAGATCGACCGTCGGCGTATCACCTCCGCCGGCGGTACCGCGTCTATCGACCTTATGCTCGACCTGATCAGCCAGGCCCACGGGCCGGAACTGGCGGTCCAGGTCTCCGAACAGTTCGTGCTGGGCCGCATTCGCCCCCGCAAAGACCACCAGCGCATGCAAATAGCCACACGCTACGGCATCAACAACAAGAAGCTGGTGCACGTGATCGGCGAGATGGAACAGCACACTGAACCGCCGCTGAGCACGCTGGCGCTGGCGGAGGCGATCAAGGTCACACGGCGGCAGTTGGAGCGGCTGTTTCGGCTGCACCTGAACGATACACCAAGCAACTTTTACCTCGGCCTGCGCCTGGAAAAGGCTCGGCAACTGCTGCGCCAGACCGACATGAGCGTGCTGGAGGTGAGCATTGCCTGCGGGTTTGAATCGCCGTCGTATTTCACCCGTAGCTACCGGGCGCGGTTTGCCAAGTGCCCGAGGGAAGACCGGCGACGGGAGGTGGTTTGACAGCCGATTATAGTAAATTATACTCGTGACTATAATTTATAGTCGTTTCCATAATTGAGTATAAAGCCATGTCGAAGAACACTGGTTTCGTGTTTCGTCGGCCCGCGCTGGCCGTCAGCATTGCCGATGGCCTGGTGGGTACCGGGATCCAGGATTTCACCTCCGGCCTGTTCCTGGCGGCGCCGCGTCGCACGGGCAAAAGTACCTTTTTACGCGAAGACTTGATCCCGGAGTGCCAGGCTCGGGGCTGGTTGGCGGTGTATGTCGACCTCTGGGCCAACAAGGAACAAGACCCGGCAGACCTGATCGCCGGAGCCATCGCCGCCGCCTTGGTGCCCTATGAAAACGGCATTCGCAAACTGGCTAAATCCATCGGCGTCGAAAAGCTTAGCTTCCTGCGCACCTTGTCCTGGGACTTCACCAAGCCTCAACTGCCGGCCGGGGCCACGCTGACTCAAGCGTTAGAGTTGCTCCATAGCGCGGCGCAGAAAACCGTAGTGCTGGTGATTGACGAGGCACAACACGCGCTGACCACCGAGGCCGGTATCAACGCGATGTTCGCCCTCAAGGCGGCGCGGGATCAGCTTAACCAAGGCCGTGAAGGTGAGGGCAGCGGCTTGCGCCTGGTGTTCACCGGCTCCAACCGCGACAAACTTGCCCATCTGGTGCTCGGTAAAAGCCAGCCGTTTTTCGGCTCCAGCATTACCCCGTTTCCCTTGCTCGGCAAAGAGTTCACCCAGGCCTACACCGCGCACCTCAATGCCCAATTGGCCGACACCAATCAGTTCAGCGCTGCCGATATTGATGAAGCCTTCGAACTGGTCGGCCGTCGCCCGGAGATGTTGCGCACCATCATCAGCGAAGTCGCACTGGACCTCGGCGATGCGAGCAACCTCAGCCAATTGCTGCACAACCGTGCCGAATTCCTGCGCGCGGGCGTGTGGACTGAGTTTGAAAGTGCTTGGAATGCCCTGACCGTGCCGCAACGAGCGGTACTGGAAGTGATGGTCGAGCGCTCCCAGAACAACGAGCCGTTTGCGCCGTTCACCGACAGCACGCTCACGGCGGTGGGCAAGGCGTTGGAGGCGATGGGCAGCGATGTGGTGCCGGGCACGCAGACTATTCAGGCCTGTATCGATGCTCTGCGCGACAAGGAGTTGGTCTGGAAATCAAGTCGCGGGGCTTATGCGCTGGAAGACAAGTCGTTTGGCGATTGGCTGCAGCACGGCAGGCGAAGTAAAACGAATGAATGATGTGCAAGCATTGAGATCGATAGGATGGGGAAGGGGCTCAGAAGCGAAACCAGCCCAGAGACTGGTTTCGCTTACTCGATACTGCGCTGGGAAAGGCTAGCGAGGAGGGGGCTACTACACACTTCAGCGACGACCTTCATGACGTTAATCCCATTCGATAAGTTGACTATACCTGTCTGATGTAGGGTTTAAGCGGTATCAGCCGATTGACGGCGGCGAGTGGATTGCCTTGCAGCAACTGCGCTGGTTCGGGTTTGAGTTTGCTCTGATTGATATTGGCCAATACGCCGATGGCGGCATTCATGCCTGACATAAAGGCTCCTTCGCACCAGCCTGGATAGTTGCTGGCACTGTCCGAGGACAGGAATATTTTTTGATAGGTACGATCCCTTTCGCTGACGTTGAATCCAGGATCTTGGGTGAAAAGATACAAGTTACATAGAGCATTGGACGTCGCGAAATCCCCTGCGGCGTCGAGCTTGAATGCACCTGTTGCGCCAGCTTGGTCCTGCCAGTCAATGCCGATCGCATTGGAGTCGCTCTGGTTGCTGCCCAGTATGGAGTTGAAGTACTCCGTTGTTCTGACGCGGTGTGGAACGGTCTGAATATAGGGCAGTACCGCAGCGCTGGCACGGTAGCTTCTCCACCACTCTTTCGGATATCCGGGTCCGAACCAATTAGGGTTTTCGGTAAACATCGGAATGGCCGTCGTACCGTTTTCCCGGGAAGGGGCAACGTCAAGCACGCTGCGAGCCTTGTTCGAGTCCAGACTCCAAGTGTAGGAAAGCAAGGCAGCAACCGGACCTTTCTGGCTCTCTGAAGTAGTCGGAATAAAGTAGCTGGCACGTGTCCAGCCCTCGCTCAGCACACACTGTATGGGGCTGTTGTCGATGCGCCGCCAACTATCGGCCAGCACCGAGCCTGCTGCCCAGGGAGCCTGCGGCATGACATAAAAGGATTTGCTGGCGTTCATCATATTGAGGCGCGCGATGGCGTTTTTCAGCGGGGCGATACGACTGTCATAGGTTGTTGACCATGACTTTTCAAAGTAACTGTAGAACCCATAGCGTTTGCCATCGAGCGGGACTTCTACCCGTGTGCCATTGCGCGGGTAACTTAGCTCACTTGCCAGCGACATCATGGTTAGCATGGCGGTATGAGGAACGGCTGCAACTACATAGTCGGCATGGACCGGTGTCAGCGTAGCCCCTTCTATTCCCTGTCCTTTGAGATCGCGTACCAGTATCCCTGGTTTTGCGGACAGCTCGTCGGGTGTCAGGAACAGTCCCAGTTCCTGGACTTCATGTCGCTCATGCAAAGTGAACGTATTTTTACCATTTGCCCCAAACTCATCCATGAGTTTGCCCAACAGCCTATGGGCAATTGTGCCCACCCCCACCCCAGGTGGTAGCGCATACTCATCCAAATAGTCCCAGAGCCAAATCCGCAGCATTTCGAGAAAGCCCATGGGGAACATGCTGCCCATGCCACCGGTTCCGAAGCCGAGATTGACGAAGATCGACATTTGCTCGGGCGTCCATCCCTTGGGCTCTGCGACGTACTCATGGATCCAGTCACCCAGGCTCAACTTGTCAAAGCGTTGAATCATCGACACCCAGAAATCCTGGATGCGCTTCTCCTCTTCGGAGGATAATTGCGGCTGTTCAAGCAACGCCAGGACTTCCAGAATAGTGGTGCCTCCTCCCTCGATGGCGTTGATGGCATCGCGCGTGTCAACGGAAACAGTCATGAACTGCGCAGGCAGGTCAGGTGCTTGAGCACTGCCGCTCATCCAAGGGTAGGTGATGCCATCCTTGCACAGGATTGTGGGCACTATGCCTGGATTGGGAAACAAATCGAGCAGCGTATCCTCGCCCAGCACGTCCCCGAACATTTCCCAAGTGACTTTGGCTTTCGCAGGAAAACGCATGGCTCCGAGTTCACACACGGTATCGGACTGAAGCTTGCGTACGAAGCTTCGGGCTCGACCGTAGTTATACCGGTGCCAGTCGGCATCGATGTCCTCCAGTTGGTTACGTTCATACAATGTCACGTTCAAACCCGCTCGTAGCAACTCCCTTGCCGTCAACAGACCGGACATTCCAGCCCCGATAATGATGACTCGGGCGTCCTTTTCTGCCCCTACCAGAGGTTGGGCCAGCCAGCCGCCCTCCGGGCTGGAGGCTCGAAGGATTTCTGCGTAGTCATAAGGGTATGCATCTATCAGACGTGAAGTGCCTGTCCTGAGCTGGCGGATCGTTTGCGGGCCGGCCTGGATGTGTGCGCCACTGCTACCTCCCAGGGCGCCTAAGGATGGAAACCAAGACATGATCATTCTCCTTGAATCAATCGCATTTCGTTGGTTTTTACTGCTCGAATAAGCAGTAAAAACCAGTGTAGTTGAATGCGAAAATTATCAAGGCTATCGGTGTATCGACGATTTTGTGTACATTTAGCGTTTTTTTGTAGAGGTTTTAATTGCCTCTAAACACGCCGCCTTGTACGCCTCATGCTGATACTTATTCAGTGTCGCCGGCAGGGCGAAGTCATGTTTCTTGTTCTGCGCATTGATGGTTTGAGGCGAGAGCAGCGTCACCTCAACACCGTCCAGCAGCTGAAACACCCCTTCAATCTTGAACGTGGTCGGGCCGCCGGCGAACTCGCCTTTTTTGCTGCGCTTCTTGATGGCGATGCGGGTAATGCCGTTATCGCGTACAAACGCAGTCACCTGATGGGCGAACGCTTTGACGTTGGCTGCTTCATCGTCGTCTTCGAGGGCGATTTTCTTGGTGGCCAGGGCGACGTGGCTCAGCGCCTGGTTGTCCAGGGCGACGACGGCGATGATCGCCTCGCTGCCTTTGATTTCAATGCCGCAAATGCTCATGGGGTCGCCTTGGAAGAGGTGGAGAAGCCGCGAATGGTATCAGGCTCGAAGCGCTCGGCGCGCGCCAGACATCAGGCTCAAGCACGCAGCGGTCAGCGCCAGTGCCGTCACCAGCGCGCCGACCAACGGCGTTATTTCCAGGCTGCCCTTGGCGATTACCACACCGCCCAGCGCAGCACCCAAGGCCACGCCCAGGTGCATCGCCGAGGTATTAATCCCCACATTGGCTTCGCCGGCCTCGGGCACGGTGTGCAGCAAGTAGTTCTGTACCACCGGCGAGATGGTCCAGCTCAAGGCCATCCACAGTGCATACAGCACCAGGAAGCTCACCCACGAACCGGTCGCCCACGGCAGTAGTGCCATGACCAGGGTGAACAGCGCGGGAATCAGCACCAGCGCCCGCTTGAACCCCAGCCGATCCGACAGCCAGCCGCCGCAGTAGCCACCGCTGATCGCGGCAATGCCGAAGAATACATAGAGATAGCTCAGCGACACACCGTGGATGCCCATGGTCTGTTGCACGTAGGGCGCCAGGTAGGCGAACAGCACGAAATGCCCGGTCAGCAGCAATACGGAGACCAGTTGCGCCAATAGCAGCTTGGGAATCACCAACTGGCGGCAGTAATCGCGCAACGATGTAGGTGGGCGGCTGGCGAAGGTCGGTAGCGTGAGGCGCAGCAGCCCTGCAATCACCACGGCCAACAGTGCCAACAGCAGAAACGGCGCTCGCCAGCTCAGTGAGTCACCCAAGGCGATACCGACAGGAATCCCCAGCACCAGTGAACCGCTGATGCCCATGAACACAATGCCAATCGCCCGCCCACGTAAACGCGTCTCCACCAGCGATGCCGACAACGTTGACGCCAGGACCACCACCAAGGCACAACTGCCGGCACTGACGATCCGGCAGACCAGCAGCATCCAGTAATTTACCGCTAGCCCGGAACCCAGGTTGCCCAGCGCAAAGGTCAGCAAGGCGGCGATCAGCAGTGTGCGCCGTTCAATTCGCGACGTCAGCGACAGCAGCGGCGCGGCGCACACGGCAAAGGTCAGGGAAAACACCGCCGTCAGCTGCCCGGCAGCGCTCAGGGTGACACCCAGTTCCCGGGACAATAACGGCAAAATCCCGCCTACCAGGTTTTCATCGATACCGGCCACGAAGGCGGCGAGGGCGAGCAGGTAGATGCGTGGGTTCATGAGGCGCCGCACAGGAGAAATGGACGGCGATCATGGCGAAGGAATGGGTTGACTGGCAAGTCAACAAACAGGCGAATTCAGTGAATCACGCATCAATGCTCGCGTATTACTCCTGCCCGATCGATTCCAGAAACTCCGACCGCTCATCACTCATGCGCGCCAGGCAATCATTTTGCGCAATCGCATATTCCTTGCTCCCCGCCACGGCTGGGAAGGTGTCCACGGCGCAATCGGCGTCCCGCAACTTGTCCCATTTTTGCTGGGCATCCTTCAGACGAGCGGTAATGTCTGCCAGCTGCGCCTTGTTGCTGGCATAGGTGCTACCCATGCGTTCCAGCAGGCCCTGGTAGTTATCCTTGAGCAATTGCTCGGCAGTGGTTTTGTTGTAGGTGGCGCATTCCAGGGTTTGCTTGTCGTTTTCGATGCCGTCACACGGCGTGCTGTCGGTGTCTTCTGCCGCGTGTACGCCGGTTGCGATGAGTGCCAAAGCCAGGAGAATCGATTTCATTGCGCCGTCTCATATCAGGTGATGGGCCAAATTCTGGCTCAAGCGTAGGACAAAGAACAGACACCAGTCAGAGATGTCATGTTGGCCTTTGTCGTGGATTGACGCTTTCGGCAATTCCCCTGTCGTTTTTGCACCCGGCTCCATCAGCCCCTGGGCATATGCTGGCCCCAAAGCGCCGGCAGACGATTCGGCGCATGAATCGCCAATAAGGGGACGCCTGATGAGCCCAGCCGAATTGCACGCCGACAGCATCGTTATCGACGGGCTGATCATTGCCAAGTGGAACCGCGACCTGTTTGAAGACATGCGCAAAGGCGGCCTGACCGCTGCCAACTGCACCGTGTCGGTGTGGGAAGGTTTCCAGGCCACCATTAACAACATTGCCGCCAGCCAGAAACTGATCCGCGAGAACAGCGACCTGGTGATCCCGGTGAAAACCACCGCTGACATCCGTCGCGCCAAGGAGCAGGGCAAGACCGGGATCATCTTCGGCTTCCAGAATGCGCATGCGTTTGAAGACCAGCTCGGCTATGTCGAGATCTTCAAGCAGTTGGGCGTTGGCGTGGTGCAGATGTGCTACAACACCCAGAACCTCGTCGGCACCGGTTGCTACGAGCGCGACGGCGGTCTGTCGGGCTTTGGCCGCGAGATCGTCGCCGAGATGAACCGTGTCGGCATCATGTGCGACCTGTCCCACGTCGGTTCCAAGACCAGCGAAGAAGTCATCCTCGAATCGAAAAAGCCGGTGTGCTATTCCCACTGCCTGCCGTCGGGCCTTAAAGAGCACCCGCGCAACAAGTCCGACGAAGAGCTCAAGTTCATTGCCGACCATGGCGGCTTTGTCGGCGTGACCATGTTTGCGCCGTTCCTGGCCAAAGGCATCGATTCGACCATCGACGACTACGCCGAAGCCATCGAATACACCATGAACATCGTCGGCGAAGACGCCATCGGCATCGGCACCGATTTCACCCAGGGCCATGGCCAGGATTTCTTTGAAATGCTGACCCATGACAAGGGCTACGCCCGCCGCCTGACCAGCTTCGGCAAGATCATCAACCCGCTGGGCATCCGCACCGTGGGCGAGTTCCCCAACCTCACCGAGACCCTGCTCAAGCGCGGCCATCCTGAGCGTGTGGTGCGCAAGATCATGGGCGAGAACTGGGTCAACGTCCTCAAGGACGTCTGGGGCGAATAAGCCCTCGATCTCAACACAACTCCTGTAGCCGCTGCCGAGGTACGAGGCTGCGATGGGCTTGGTGCGGCATTCCGACGTAGCAGCCCCAAAGCGGCGGTCCTGCGGACACGCATCGCAGCCTCGTGCCTCGGCAGCGGCTACAACCACATACTGAATTCTGGAGCTTTACCCCATGGCCAAGATCGCCCCTCAATTGCCTATCGAAGTCGACAGCGAAACCGGTGTCTGGACCTCTGACGCCCTGCCGATGCTCTACGTACCGCGCCACTTTTTCGTCAACAACCACATGGGCATCGAAGAAGTCCTGGGCGCTGACGCCTACGCCGAAATCCTCTACAAGGCCGGCTACAAGTCCGCCTGGCACTGGTGCGAAAAAGAAGCTGAATGCCACGGCTTGGAAGGCGTTGCGGTGTTCGAGCACTACATGAAGCGCCTGTCGCAACGCGGCTGGGGCTTGTTCAAGATCCAGGACATCGACCTCGACAAAGGCACCGCCAGCGTCAAGCTTGAACACTCTGCGTTCGTCTACGTGTACGGCAAGGTCGGGCGCAAGGTTGACTACATGTTCACCGGCTGGTTTGCCGGGGCCATGGACCAGATTCTGCAAGCCCGCGGCAGCAAGATCCGAACGGTGGCCGAGCAAGTCTACGGCGGCTCCGAAGAGGGCCACGACGACGGCCTGTTCACCGTCAAGCCGTTGTAAGTCGAGGACCCTGCCATGGCTTTCGAAGCAATGTTTGCGCCGATCCAGATCGGCAAACTGACCATCCGCAACCGCGTGCTCAGTACCGCCCACGCCGAGGTGTATGCCACCGACGGCGGCATGACCACCGACCGCTATGTGAAGTATTACGAAGAGAAAGCCAAGGGCGGGATCGGCCTGGCGATCTGCGGCGGTTCTTCCAGCGTGGCCATCGACAGCCCCCAAGGCTGGTGGAAATCGGTGAACCTGGCCGATGACCGGATCATCCCGCACTTCCAGAACCTGGCCGATGCCATGCACAAGCATGGCGCCAAGATCATGATCCAGATTACCCACATGGGCCGTCGCTCGCGCTGGGATGGCGAGCATTGGCCGACGCTGTTGTCGCCGTCGGGCATCCGTGAGCCGGTGCACCGTGCGACCTGCAAAACCATCGAGCCGGAAGAAATCTGGCGGGTGATCGGCAACTACGCCAGTGCAGCGGCGCGGGCCAAGGCCGGTGGTTTGGACGGTGTGGAACTGTCGGCGGTGCATCAGCACATGATCGACCAGTTCTGGAGCCCGCGGGTCAACAAGCGCACCGATGAATGGGGCGGCAGTTTTGAAAACCGCATGCGTTTTGGTCTTGAAGTCTTGAAGGCCGTGCGTGCCGAAGTGGGCCCGGATTTCTGCGTCGGCATCCGTTTGTGTGGCGACGAATTCCACCCGGACGGCCTGTCCCACGAGGACATGAAGCAGATCGCCAAGTACTACGACGACACTGGCATGTTGGACTTTATCGGCGTGGTCGGCTCGGGTTGCGACACTCACAATACCCTGGCCAACGTTATCCCGAACATGAGTTATCCACCGGAGCCATTCCTGCACCTGGCGGCCGGGATCAAGGAAGTGGTCAAGGCTCCGGTGCTGCACGCGCAGAACATCAAGGACCCGAACCAGGCTACGCGCATCCTTGAAGGCGGTTATGTGGACATGGTCGGCATGACCCGCGCCCACATCGCCGACCCGCACCTGATCGCCAAGATCAAGATGGGCCAGATCGACCAGATCAAACAGTGCGTCGGCGCCAACTATTGCATCGACCGTCAGTACCAAGGGTTGGACGTGCTGTGCATCCAGAACGCCGCGACTTCCCGTGAATACATGGGCGTGCCGCACATTATCGAGAAATCCACCGGACCTAAACGCAAGGTGGTTGTGGTAGGTGCCGGCCCTGCCGGGATGGAAGCCGCGCGTGTTGCCGCTGAACGTGGCCACGACGTGACGCTGTTCGAGAAGAAAGAGTTTATCGGCGGGCAAATCACCACCGCTTCCAAAGCCCCGCAACGGGACCAGATTGCCGGGATCACCCGCTGGTTCCAGCTGGAACTGGCGCGGCTGAATGTCGACCTGCGCCTGGGCGTGGCGGCGGATGCGGCGACCATTCTGGACCTGCGTCCGGATGTAGTCGTGCTGGCGGTGGGCGGTCATCCGTTCCTTGAACAGAACGAACACTGGGGCGCCGCTGAAGGCCTGGTGGTCAGCAGTTGGGACGTGCTCGACGGCAAGGTTGCGCCGGGCAAAAACGTGCTGGTCTACGACACCATCTGCGAGTTCACCGGCATGTCGGTGGCGGACTTCCTCGCGGACAAGGGCAGCCAGGTGGAGATCGTCACCGACGACATCAAGCCGGGCGTGGCCATCGGCGGTACATCGTTCCCGACGTACTACCGCAGCATGTACCCCAAAGAAGTGATCATGACCGGCGACATGATGCTGGAGAAGGTCTATCGCGAAGGCGACAAGCTGGTGGCGGTGCTGGAGAACGAATACACCGGCGCCAAAGAGGAACGAGTGGTGGACCAGGTGGTGGTCGAGAACGGTGTGCGCCCGGATGAAGAGATCTACTACGGGCTCAAGGAAGGTTCGCGCAACAAGGGCCAGATGGACATCGAAGCCTTGTTCGCGATCAAGCCGCAACCGTGCTTGAGCGAGACGGGCGAGGGGTACTTGCTGTTCCGCATCGGTGACTGTGTGGCTCAGCGTAATACCCACGCTGCGATCTATGACGCCCTGCGCCTGTGCAAGGATTTCTGACCCGACACTGAACCAATGTGTACTCGGTTAAAAATGTGGGAGCGGGCTTGCTCGCGAAAGCGGTGGATCAGTCAGTACATTGGGTGACTGACACTGCGCCTTCGCGAGCAAGCCCGCTCCCACATTAGACCTGTGTGATCTGTGGGAGCTTCACCATGTTGAACACCTTGCTTCCCGTTCTTTTGTTCGCCGCGTTGGGCCTTGCGGTCCTCGGCGCGTTGCGCCGGATGAACATGTGGCGCCGTGGCCGCTCATCCAAGGTTGACTTGATCGGCGGCCTGCTGGCCATGCCCAAGCGCTACATGGTCGACCTGCACCACGTGGTCGCGCGTGACAAATACATTGCCAACACCCACGTCGCTACCGCCCTGGGCTTTGTGCTGTCGGCGCTGCTGGCGATTCTGGTGCATGGTTTCGGCCTGCATAACCGCATCCTCGGCTATGCCTTGCTGCTGGCTTCGGTGCTGATGTTTGTTGGCGCTACCTTCGTTTACCTGCGTCGCCGCAACCCACCGTCGCGCCTGTCGAAAGGCCCGTGGATGCGCCTGCCGAAAAGCCTGATGGCGTTCTCCGTCAGCTTCTTCCTGGTGACCTTGCCCGTGGCCGGGATTCTGCCGGCAGACTTCGGCGGCTGGTTGCTGGCAGCGCTGCTGAGTGTGGGTGTGCTGTGGGGCGTGTCGGAAATGTTCTTCGGCATGACCTGGGGCGGCCCGATGAAGCATGCCTTCGCCGGTGCGTTGCACCTGGCCTGGCACCGCCGCGCCGAGCGCTTTGGCGGTGGCCGTTCCACCGGTTTGAAACCGCTGGACCTGGCCGACAAAACCGCGCCATTGGGCGTGGAAAAGCCTGTGGATTTTACCTGGAATCAACTGCTCGGCTTCGACGCCTGCGTGCAGTGCGGTAAGTGCGAAGCGGCCTGCCCGGCGTTCGCCGCCGGTCAACCGCTGAACCCGAAAAAACTCATCCAGGATATGGTTGTCGGCCTGGCCGGCGGCACCGATGCCAAGTTCGCCGGCAGCCCGTATCCGGGCAAGGCCATCGGCGAACACGGCGGCAACCCTCATCAACCGATCGTCAACGGCCTGGTGGACGCCGAGACCTTGTGGTCCTGCACCACCTGCCGCGCCTGCGTGGAAGAGTGCCCGATGATGATCGAGCACGTGGACGCCATCGTCGACATGCGCCGCCACCTGACCCTGGAAAAAGGCGCGACGCCGAACAAGGGCGCCGAAGTCCTGGAGAACCTGATTGCCACCGACAACCCGGGCGGCTTTGCGCCGGGCGGGCGGATGAACTGGGCGGCGGATTTGAACCTGCCATTGCTCAGCGACAAGAAAAGTGTCGACGTGCTGTTTTGGGTCGGCGACGGTGCCTTCGACATGCGCAACCAGCGTACCTTGCGCGCCTTCGTCAAAGTGCTGAAGGCGGCCCAGGTCGACTTTGCCGTGCTCGGTCTTGAAGAGCGCGATAGCGGTGATGTCGCCCGACGTCTTGGCGATGAAGCGACCTTCCAACTGTTGGCCGCACGCAATATTCAGACCTTGGCCAAGTACAACTTCAAGCGCATCGTCACCTGCGACCCTCACAGTTTCCACGTGCTGAAAAACGAATACGGCGCCTTCGACGGCAACTACCAAGTGCAGCACCACAGCACCTACATGGCCGAGCTGATCGACGCCGGCGCCCTCAACCTGGGCCAGCACAAAGGCAGCAGCGTGACCTATCACGACCCGTGCTACCTGGGGCGCTACAACGGTGAATACGAGGCTCCGCGCCAAGTGCTGCGGGCGTTGGGGATCGAGGTCAAGGAAATGCAACGTTCCGGCTTCCGTTCCCGCTGCTGCGGTGGCGGTGGCGGCGCGCCGATCACCGATATTCCCGGCAAGCAGCGGATTCCCGATATGCGCATGGAAGACATCCGCGAGACGGGCGCCGAGCTGGTGGCCGTGGGTTGTCCACAGTGCACGGCAATGCTTGAAGGTGTGGTCGAACCGCGTCCACGGATCTTGGACATCGCCGAGTTGGTGGCTGACGCGCTGCTGGAAGACTCCGCACCGGCCAAGACACCGATCAAGCGCCCTATCCAGCATGAATCTGCGGAGGTGCATTGATGAGCGACATTATCCGCCGCGACCCACGGGCTGAATGGATCGCCCGCAACCGTCTGCACCCGCTGCACGCGGCCATGCAGCCGGTACAACACAGTTGGATGGGACCTAACGGTATCATCCGCAAGAATGTTCATGGTGTCGGTTTTATCGGCCCCAACGGCATCAAGCGTATCGATCGCAGTGGTGCCCAGCAGGGCGGCGCGGCCAAACGGTCGGCGGCGGTGGAAGTGCAGCTTCCGTTGCATCAGGTTGCTGTCCCGGCGTTCTATATCAACGTGGTACCGGACATGGTCGGTGGCCGCCTGAGCAGCCACGACCGTGACTTGTTGGGCCTGGCCCGGCAGTTGGCCGGCAGCGACGGCGCAGTGCTGGCCGTGGTGTTCGGTGAACACAAGGAAAACGCCTTTGCCACAGCCGGTGTGGATCGGCTGCTGGTGCTGGACGGCCATGAGTTCGAGGGGTATTCACCGGAGCAGCGGGTCCAGGGCCTGCGGGCTGTGGATAACCAGTTCAGCCCGCTCCATTGGTTGCTGCCAGACAGCCGCAGCGGTGGCGGTGAATTGGGCCGGCGCTTTGCCGCAAGTCTCAAGGAACGCCCGGCTACACGGGTTTGGCAGATCAAGGGACAAGAGTGCATTGGCCGCGCCGGTGCTGGTCAGGAGGACTTGGCCCGTCCGCTGCCACGGCTGATTCTGGCGGCAGCGGAGTGCGCCGATCCCGTCAGCGAAACCCGTCACGAAGTGTTGCCGGAGGAGTTATCCACAAGCCTGGCCCGCAGTCTGCCGCGTATTGAAGACCTCGGTGCAGTGGCGGTGGACCCGGCAGCGATTCCCATGGCCGAGGCCGAGTTTATTTTCTCTGGCGGCAACGGGGTCAAGGACTGGGCGCTGTTCCACCAGACCGCCGCGGCACTGGGTGCCACCGAAGGCG
The DNA here is from genome assembly GCF_012935695.1 of Pseudomonas sp. ADAK18. Lineage (NCBI taxonomy): Bacteria > Pseudomonadati > Pseudomonadota > Gammaproteobacteria > Pseudomonadales > Pseudomonadaceae > Pseudomonas > Pseudomonas sp. ADAK18. Next base: position 5,102,185 of record NZ_CP052859.1, on the reverse strand, counting down.
CCTCCCGGGTGGCGGTGGACGATGGCTTTATGGCGCGTGATCGCCAGGTCGGCGCCAGCGGCACCTGGGTCACTGCGCGGGTTTACGTGGCGGTGGGGATTTCCGGGGCAATCCAGCATCTGCAAGGTATTGGTGCCTGCGACAAGGTGGTGGCGATCAACCTCGACCCTGGCTGCGACATGATCAAGCGTGCCGACCTGTCGGTGATTGGCGAAAGCGCCGAAATACTTCGAGCCTTGATCGCCGCGGTCGAGACCTACCGCAGCGGCGCCAAGCGCGATGCGGCTTAAGCAAAGGATATGGCCATGACGACCCATGTAATCAGCCTGGTATCTATCGGCGCCCACCCGACCTCCGGCCGGCCACGCCGCGCGGAACAGGATGCCCGCGCCGTGGAACTGGGTTTGCAACTGGCTGGGGATAACCTGCAAGTGCTGCATGCCGGTGATATTGCTGAGCCGACCCTGCGCGCCTATCTGGGCATGGGGCTGGAACAACTGCACGTGCTGGAGCAACCCGCTGGCGCCGATGCCTTACCGGTGCTGGGTGACTATTTACGGGAGGCTGGCGCCCAGGTGGTGCTTACCGGCAGCCAGGCGGAAACCGGTGAAGGTTCGGGCATGTTGCCGTTCCTGTTGGCCGAGCAGTTGGGCTGGCCGTTGATTGTCGGCCTGGCCCAGGTGGAGTCTATTGAGAGCGGCGTGGCCCATGTGCTGCAAGCCTTGCCCCGTGGTCAGCGGCGGCGCTTGAAAGTACGTCTGCCGTTTCTCGCCACTGTGGATAACGCCGCACCCAAGCCTCGGCAAAGTGCTTACGGTCCGGCGCAACGTGGGGAGTTGACGGCCCATGACGTACAGGTACTGGACGATGAGTTATTCACAGGCGCGGTGTTGCAACCGGCCAAACCTCGGCCCAAGCGCCTCAAAGTGATCAAGGCCAAGAGCGGTGCCGACCGGATGAAAGCAGCCACGGCCAAGGCCAGCGGTGGTGGCGGGCAGGTGCTCAAGGGCGTTAGCGCCGAAGAGGGTGCCCAAGCGATTCTCAAGTTGTTGATTGAGGAAGGGGTTGTCCGTTAAGTCTCGAAACAAACACTCATATATGGCAAGGCCGAGTGACTTGTCAGTGCGTGCAGACGAGGCTAAACAAAACACTTCAGGCCAAAGGATTCAGCACCATGTCCGTCACGTTTCGTCCAGCACTGTCGAGTGACTCCCGGGAAATCTCGAGGTTGTTCCTTATCTCCTCCGAGGGTGCTGCCGCCTACATCTGGAGCCAGCTTGCGCAGCCGGGTGAGGAGCTTCTGGATGTCGGTACCCGTCGGTATGCGCGTAGCGGTGTAGATTTCTCCTATGAAAATTGCCTGATAGCCGAGGCCGAGGGCCAAGTGGTAGGCATGATGCACAGCTATGCGATGCACCATGACCCGGACGCCGCGCCGGTTACCGATCCGGTGCTGGCACCTTATGCAGATCTGGAAATACCCGACACCCTCTATATCTCCAGTCTGGCGCTGCACGAAGATTGGCGTAACCAAGGGTTGGGTTTGAAGTTTCTCACCCGTGCGCGTGCGCGGGCCGAGGAGCTTGGATTGATTGGCTTGAGCCTGATCGACTACGCCGCCAACACAGGCGCCCGACGATTTTATGAGCGCCATGGTTTTCGTATTGTCGGCAGTTGCTCGATAACCCCGCACCCGATGCTGCGTGTTACGGGCGAAGCCTACTTGATGCAGTATCCCTAACCCCGGATGGCTAACGCGGCGGTTACCCACAATCCCTGTTGGCCCACCTGTGGATAACCTGTTTGCGGCTGTCCACATCCCAGGCAAATCAAGCCCTGCAGCCCTCTGTACGAAAAACAACCAACCTAACTGACGGTTTTTCCTTGGGTTTTTCTGTGGATAAGGAAAGTACCCGGCTCATACTTGCCCCCAAAGTCTGTTGGCGCTTCTGTGGATAAGATGTTTGCTATCCGCTACAGGCCATATGAACAAAGGCTTTCAGTGACCTGATTAAAATATGATCAATATCGTCATTTCAGCTTTAAATATCCGTCAAAGCCTCGATTTTCCTTAGCCACAGTCGGTTTTCCACAGAAAGGCCAAAGTTGCCCCCAAAGTCTGTTGGTGCTTCTGTGGATAAGGTGTTCGCGTTCCCCTGTAGACCATACAATCCGTGGCTTACAGGCTTTAGATCAAAAATTGATCAATAGTGGGTAAAAGCCCGTGCTTTGAATAAGTCACGGATTTTCTTGGTTTTATTTCGAGAGGGAAGAGCAGTTGCCCACAATTGCTGTGGGTGGCTTTGTGGATAAGTTGTTGGGCGATGGCTGGAGGGCAGGGTGGGAGTGGTCTGCCAAGGTGTTGGACGAATTTTGTACAGCCACAAACCAGTGTGGGAGTCGGGCTTGCCCGCGATGACGGAGTAACAGCCAACACAAGGGTTGAATGTTAAACCGCTATCGCGGGCAAGTCCGGCTCCCACATTTTTGATCGGCAGCCTGTTACTCGTGTACGGCAACGCCTTTGAGGTACGGCGCTGGTGCCGCCCCCAGGTTGCTCAGCATCCGCTCGCTGTACCAATCCACAAAGTTCACTACCCCAAACTCATAGGTCTTGGAGTACGGCCCCGGCTGATACGCGGTGGAATTGATCCCGCGCTGGTTTTCTTCCGCCAGACGACGGTCTTGGTTGTTGGTTGCGTCCCATACCTGGCGCATGCGATCGACGTCGTAGTCCACGCCTTCCACGGCGTCCTTGTGGACGATCCACTTGGTAGTGACCATGGTTTCCTGGGCGCTGATTGGCCACACGGTGAAGACGATGATGTGATCGCCCATGCAGTGGTTCCACGAGTGCGGCAGGTGCAGGATGCGCATCGAACCCAGGTCCGGGTTCTGGATGCGGCCCATCAGTTTCTTGCAGCCTTGCTTGCCATCCAGGGTCATGGACACCGTGCCCTTGAGCAGTGGCATGCGCACGATCCGGTTACGCAGGCCGAAGCTGGCGTGGGCGTAAGGGATTTTCTCGGCGTCCCAGGCAGCAGCAGACGCAGCCACGTGGTCCTTGAAGGCCTGGTCGGCCCGTGGGTCGGTGACGTCGTCCCATTCCAGCAGGGTTTTCAACAGTTCCGGGTGCGAGGCGTTGCAGTGGTAGCACTCGCGGTTGTTTTCCAGCACCAGCTTCCAGTTGGCTTTTTCGAACAAGGTGGTCTGAATCGCCACCTTGGTGTTCTCCATGTCGTAGGGTTCCATGTAGTGGCTCAGGGTCGACAGGAAGTCGTCGATGGCCGGCGGGTTCTGCGACAGGCTGATAAAGATGTAGCCGCCGGCGGTCTTCACGTTCACCGGCTTGAGGCCGTACTGCTTCATGTCGAAGTCAGCGCCCATCTCGGTGCCGGCGAACAGCAGGCGACCGTCCAGCTCGTAGGTCCACTGGTGGTAGTGGCAGACCAGCTTGGCCACCTTGCCCTTGTCGCTGGTGCACAAGCGTGAACCGCGATGGCGGCAGACGTTGTGGAACGCGTGAACCACGCCGTCAGCACCACGAATCACGATGATTGGGTTCTTACCCACTTGCAGGGTGATGTAGTTGCCCTTGGTGGGGATTTCGCAGGTCATGCCGGCGATCAACCACTCTTTCTGGAAGATCTCCTGCATGTCGATATCAAACAGCCGCTCATCAGAGTAAAACGGCTGCGGCAGCGAATAGGTACGCTCGCGCTCTTGCAGCATTTGCGCGGTGGCCTTGCGTGCGGGTTCCAGCGGATCGCCCAAGCTTAAGGTTGCGGTGACGTCCATCGTGTGTGTCCTCATGGCCATTCTGTGTGGCCGGCGAATAGTGGCTACGGTTGGTGCTGTGCAAGGCGTAAAGAAAGCGTCTTTATGTGCTGCGAGTGTGGGGCCGGCGCTAGCCTGAACCTTATCTATGGGCGACATGGCCCAATCTGTTCCCGACGCGTAACCCCCGGTAGTTGGGGGCTGGTCGCGATAAGTATGTGAATGTCGCAGATAGGTAAATGGGTGATTCGCGCGTTACGCAGAATCGCCATCATAAGGCCGAGCACACGGCTATGGAGAACAGCATGTCCAACAGCTTCCTGAATCCGGTAACCACCCAGACCTGGGCCAATGGTCGGCACATCGTCCGTTGCGTCAAAGTCATCCAGGAAACCTGGGACGTGCGCACCTTCTGCTTCATGGCTGACCAGCCGATCCTGTTCTTTTTCAAGCCGGGGCAGTTCGTCACCCTGGAGTTGGAAATCGACGGCCAGCCGATCATGCGTTCGTACACCATTTCCAGCTCGCCATCGGTGCCCTACAGCTTTTCGGTGACCATCAAGCGCGTACCGGGCGGCAAGGTTTCCAACTGGCTGCACGACACTCTTCATGAAGGGCAAGAGCTGGCGGTGCACGGGCCGGTCGGACTGTTCAACGCTATCGACTACACCAACCCGAAAGTGCTGTACCTGAGCGGTGGTGTTGGTATCACCCCGGTGATGTCCATGGCGCGCTGGTTCTACGACACCAACGCGAATGTCGACATGGTCTTCGTCCACAGCGCCCGCTCGCCAAAAGACATCATCTATCACCGCGAGCTGGAACACATGGCGTCGCGGATCGACAACTTCAGCCTGCACCTGATCTGTGAGAAGCACGGTCTGGGTGAGCCATGGGCCGGTTATCGCGGTTACCTCAACCAGAAAATGCTCGAGCTGATGGTGCCCGATTTCCTGGAGCGCGAAGTCTTCTGCTGCGGCCCCACGCCGTACATGAATGCGGTCAAGCGTTTGCTGGAAGCCAACGGCTTCGACATGAGCCGCTACCACGAGGAATCCTTCGGCGCGACGCCGCCGGAAGCCCGTGCCGATGCCGTGGAGCAAGCCGAGCAAGCAGCAGATGCACCGGAAATCGACCTGGCGGATCTGCATCAGGTGGAGTTCATCTCGTCGGGCAAAAGCATTCGCGTGGCACCGGGCGAAACCGTCCACGCCGCTGCGGCCAAGCTTGGGCTGCTGATCCCGAAAGCCTGTGGCATGGGGATTTGCGGGACCTGCAAGGTGATGAAGCTGGGTGGGGAAGTCGAAATGGAGCACAACGGCGGCATCACCGAGGAAGACGAAGCCGAAGGCTACATCCTGTCGTGCTGCAGCGTGCCGAAGGGTGATGTGCGGATTGAGTTTTGAATCGGGGGATTTTAAGTCACGTCAGTTCCGCGTCGAAGGTCATGAGTCTTCGACGCGGGCCTTAGACGTTAATGATTACTGGGCGTAGATATGGACGACGAAGTGCTGGCCTGATGCTGTCAATTCATAGGCTTTGTCGTAGATCCTCAGCGTCCTTGATGGCTCGCGGATGGTGTCGCCCACTTTTGCGTATTTCCTGAACTCATCCCAGTCGATAACCGTAGTGCTGACAGTGCCGTCGCTTTGTAGGGTGTTGACGTTGCTTTGATATTCCATAATTCAGCTCTCCATTTGATTTCTGTCTCCGGCCGATTATTCGGCAGGCGGTTAATTCCGGAAGGTGGCAGATATCGCTGCGCTTTCCTTCCGGGTTCCAAGAGGCTAGACAATGAAATCGCAATGCGATGCTGTCAGAAATATCAAAAAACAGACTCGGCAATAGGCCGGTACGCGCTGGCCTGAGTCCTACTTTAAGCGTTCATCACTTCCCTGATATCGGCAGCCAACTCTCTTACCCGTTCTTCCTCGGTATCCCACGCACACATGAACCGCGCGCCGCCTTTACCAATGAAGGTGTAGAACCGCCAGCCCTTGGCCGTCAGCGCGGCAATCGCCGGTTCCGAGAGTTGCAGGAACACACCGTTGGCCTGCACCGGGAACATCAATTCCACGCCAGGGATGTCCGTTACCAGGCTGCTGAGCAACTGTGCGCAGTGGTTGGCGTGGCGAGCGTGTTTGAGCCAGGCGTCGTTTTCCAGCAGTCCTACCCACGGGGCGGAGAGGAAACGCATCTTCGAAGCCAGTTGCCCGGCCTGTTTGCAGCGATAATCGAAGTCTTCGGCCAGTTTGTGGTTGAAGAACAGAATCGCCTCACCCACCGCCATACCGTTCTTGGTGCCGCCAAAGCACAGTACGTCGACGCCGGCTTTCCACGTCAGGTCGGCAGGCGAGCAGCCGAGGAACGCGCAAGCATTGGAGAACCGCGCGCCGTCCATGTGCAGGTTCAGCCCCAGTTCCTTACAGGTAACGCTGATGGCGCGGATTTCTTCCGGGGTGTAGACGCTGCCGACTTCCGTAGCCTGGGTCAGGGTCACCACGCGCGGCTTGGGGTAGTGGATGTCCTGGCGCTTGAGGGCGATCTCGCGGATCGATTCCGGGGTCAGCTTGCCGTTTTCGGTGCGGGCGGTGAGCAGTTTCGAGCCGTTGGAGAAAAACTCCGGTGCGCCGCATTCGTCGGTTTCGACGTGGGCGGTTTCCGAGCAAATCACGCTATGGTAGCTCTGGCACAACGACGACAGGGCCAGGGAGTTGGCCGCCGTGCCGTTGAAGGCGAAGAACACTTCGCAGTCGGTTTCAAACAGGTTGCGGAAACCGTCGGCGGCGCGGTGGGTCCATTCATCGTCACCGTAGGCGCGTTGATGGCCCTGGTTGGCCAGTTCCATGGCGGCCCAGGCTTCCGGGCAGATGCCGGAATAGTTGTCGCTGGCGAATTGTTGGCTCTTGTCAGTCATGGCCCGTTCCTGTGGTCGATGTTGGTGCGCACTTTAACCAAGATTGTCGGGCGCACGCACGCTCTGTTAATGCAAAGTCACTGGGGAATTATGCACGGTACTGAAACGATTCCTGTAAGCCGCGTCCGTGACGGCGCCCTCGACCTGCTCAAATGGCTGGCGCTGTTGAGTATGGTGCTGGATCACTTGCGTTACGTCGGTTTGAACCTGGACGGCCTGTATGTACCGGGGCGCCTGGCCTTCCCGTGGTTTTGCCTGGCGATTACGGCGAATCTGCATCGGATCAAGGATGCGCCCGCGACCTTTCAATGGCGTTACTTGGGCTGGCTATTGCTGTTCAGTGTGATCAGTGAGGTGCCGTATCGGATGTTTATCGACGATGCGGATACGCTAAATGTACTGCCGACGTTGGCGTTGGGGTTGCTGGTTGCCCGAGGATGGCAGCAGAAGACGGTTTTTGATCGAGGATTGGCGCTGATTGCCTTGGTATTGGCGGCGGTGTTCTCAGCGCAATTGATGTTTGGGTTCTTTGGCGTATTGCTGCCGTTGGCGATGTTGTGGGTGTTTCGTCGGCCGTGGTACTTAAGCCTGTTGCCGGGCCTTGTGTGCCTGGCCGCCAATCAGTGGCAGGTTTTGCTCAATAGCGGCACGCTTGTGGCGATGCTGGGATTGGTGACATGCCTGATTGCGCCACTGGCTGGATTGGTCTTGTTGCGACATGCCAGACATGTGTCGCCGCCAGCCATGCGGCGCTGGGCGTATGCCCTCTATCCGCTGCATTTCTTACTGCTGCTACTCGTTCGCAAGATCATCGCCTAACCCCTGTGGGAGCTGGCTTGCTCGCGAAAGCGGTGGTTCTGCCGGCACATGTATTTACTGATCCACCGCCTTCGCGAGCAAGCCCGCTCCCACATTTGTTCTGTGCCGTTCATTCGATGTCGTAAACGCACCTTTGCGTGGCGTCCATAGGCATTTGATCTCCCAGCGCCAGCCCTACCATCGCATCAAAGGGCCCCTCCGTCGTGCGGCGGCCCCAACAATACGATTGGCGCACCGCCGCCGCTGGGAGAGACGCGATGTTCAGCAAGCAAGACCAGATCCAGGGTTATGACGATGCACTGCTGGCGGCCATGAATGCCGAGGAGCAGCGTCAGGAAGATCATATCGAGCTGATCGCGTCAGAGAACTACACCAGCAAACGCGTCATGCAAGCCCAAGGCAGCGGCCTGACCAACAAATACGCCGAAGGCTATCCGGGCAAGCGCTACTACGGTGGCTGCGAGCACGTCGACAAAGTTGAAGTCCTGGCCATCGAACGCGCCAAGCAACTGTTTGGCGCCGATTACGCCAATGTGCAGCCGCACTCCGGTTCGTCCGCCAACAGCGCGGTGTACCTGGCGCTGCTGAACGCTGGTGACACCATCCTTGGCATGAGCCTGGCCCACGGTGGTCACTTGACCCACGGCGCCAAAGTGTCGTCCTCGGGCAAGCTGTACAACGCGGTGCAATACGGCATCGACACCGCCACCGGCCTGATCGACTACGACGAGGTCGAGCGCCTGGCCGTGGAGCACCAGCCGAAGATGATCGTGGCCGGTTTTTCCGCCTACTCCAAGACCCTGGATTTCCCGCGCTTTCGCCAGATTGCCGACAAAGTCGGTGCGCTGCTGTTCGTCGACATGGCCCACGTCGCCGGCCTGGTTGCCGCCGGTCTGTACCCGAACCCGCTGCCCTACGCCGATGTGGTCACCACTACGACCCACAAGACACTGCGTGGTCCGCGTGGCGGGCTGATTTTGGCCAAGGCTAACGAAGAAATTGAAAAGAAACTCAACTCTGCGGTATTCCCTGGCGCCCAAGGCGGCCCGCTGATGCACGTGATCGCCGGCAAGGCGGTGTGCTTCAAGGAAGCCCAGGAGCCGGGTTTCAAGGTCTATCAACAGCAAGTGATCGACAACGCCCAGGCCATGGCCGGCGTGTTTATCAAACGCGGCTACGATGTAGTGTCCGGCGGCACCGATAACCACTTGTTCCTGGTCAGCCTGATCCGTCAGGGCCTCACCGGCAAAGAGGCGGACGCCGCCCTCGGTCGTGCCCACATCACCGTCAACAAGAACGCTGTGCCCAACGATCCACAGTCGCCGTTCGTGACCTCGGGCCTGCGTATCGGCACTCCGGCGGTGACCACTCGCGGTTTCAAAGTACCCCAATGCCTGGAGCTGGCCGGCTGGATCTGCGACATCCTCGACAACCTCGGTGACGCCGATGTCGAGGCTAACGTGGCCAAGCACGTGTCTGCCCTGTGCGCTGATTTCCCGGTTTATCGCTGAGCGCGGTTTTGGAGTAATGACTATGCAACGCTACTCGGGCTTCGGCCTCTTCAAACACTCACTCAGCCATCACGAAAACTGGCAGAAAATGTGGCGCACGCCGACCCCGAAAAAGGTCTACGACGTGGTCATCGTCGGCGGCGGCGGGCATGGTCTGGCGACCGCCTACTACTTGGCGAAAGAGCACGGCATCACCAACGTGGCCGTGGTCGAGAAAGGCTGGCTGGGCGGCGGTAACACCGCGCGCAACACCACCATCGTGCGGTCCAACTACCTATGGGACGAGTCGGCACACCTGTACGAACACGCGATGAAACTGTGGGAAGGTCTTTCCCAGGACCTGAACTACAACGTGATGTTCTCTCAGCGTGGCGTTTACAACCTGTGCCACACCTTGCAGGACATCCGCGATTCCGAGCGTCGTGTCAGTGCCAACCGCCTCAACGGTGTGGACGGCGAACTGCTCGATGCCAAACAAGTCGCCGACGAAATTCCGTACCTGGATTGCTCGAAAAACACCCGCTACCCGGTGCTGGGCGCTACCGTTCAACGTCGTGGTGGCGTGGCCCGTCACGATGCCGTGGCCTGGGGCTTTGCTCGTGCTGCGGACGCGCTGGGCGTGGACCTGATTCAGCAGACCGAAGTGATCGGCTTCCGCAAGGAAAACGGCGTGTGCATCGGTGTCGAAACCAACAAGGGCTTTATCGGCGCCAAGCGTGTCGGTGTGGTCACTGCCGGTAACTCCGGGCACATGGCAGGCCTCGCCGGTTTCCGCCTGCCGATCGAATCCCACCCGCTGCAAGCGCTGGTGTCGGAGCCGATCAAACCGATCATCGACAGTGTGATCATGTCCAACGCCGTGCACGGTTACATCAGCCAGTCCGACAAGGGCGACCTGGTGATCGGCGCCGGTATTGACGGCTACAACGGCTACGGCCAGCGCGGCTCGTACCCGGTGATCGAACACACCATCCAGGCCATCGTCGAGATGTTCCCGGTGTTGTCCCGTGTGCGCATGAACCGCCAGTGGGGCGGCATCGTCGACACCACACCGGATGCTTGCCCGATCATCTCCAAGACGCCGGTACCGAACATGTTCTTCAACTGCGGTTGGGGCACCGGTGGTTTCAAGGCCACGCCAGGCTCAGGCAACGTGTTTGCCGCCAGCCTCGCCAAGGGTGAAATGCACCCGTTGGCAGCACCTTTCTCCATCGACCGTTTCCACAACGGTGCGCTGATCGACGAACACGGCGCTGCGGCCGTCGCCCACTAACAGGAGAAATTCCCTATGTTGCATATCTTCTGTCCTCACTGTGGCGAACTGCGCTCCGAAGAGGAATTCCACGCGTCCGGCCAAGCGCATATTCCGCGCCCGCTGGACCCGAATACCTGCACCGACGAGCAGTGGGGCGACTACATGTTCTTCCGCGATAACCCCCGCGGCCTACACCACGAACTGTGGATTCACGCCGCCGGTTGCCGCCAGTACTTCAACGCGACCCGCGACACCGTCACCTACGAAATTCTTGAAACCTACAAGATTGGCAGCAAGCCGCAATTCACCGCCAAGGCTTCTGGAGAGAAGGTATGAGCCAGATCAATCGCCTGTCCAACGGTGGCCGGATCGACCGCAACAAAGTCTTGAGCTTCACCTTTAATGGCCAGAGCTACAAAGGCTTTGAAGGCGACACCTTGGCCGCTGCATTGCTGGCCAACGGCGTCGACGTTATCGGTCGCAGCTTCAAGTACTCGCGTCCACGCGGCATCTTTGCTGCCGGCGCTGAAGAGCCCAACGCAGTGCTGCAGATCGGCGCCACCGAAGCCACGCAAATCCCCAACGTGCGCGCCACGCAACAGGCGCTGTACCAGGGTTTGGTCGCCACCAGCACCAACGGCTGGCCGAGCGTGAACAACGACATGATGGGTATTCTCGGTAAGGTCGGCGGCAAGCTGATGCCACCGGGCTTCTACTACAAAACCTTCATGTACCCGCAATCGTTCTGGATGACCTACGAGAAGTACATCCGTAAGGCCGCAGGCCTGGGTCGTTCGCCGACCGAGAACGATCCGGATACCTACGACTATATGAACCGTCACTGCGACGTGCTGATTGTCGGCGCTGGCCCTGCGGGTCTGTCTGCTGCCTTGGCCGCTGCTCGCAGTGGTGCCCGCGTGATCGTCGCTGATGAGCAGGAAGAATTCGGCGGCACGCTGCTGGACTCTCGCGAAAGCCTCGACGGCAAACCGGCATCCGAATGGGTTGCCGGCGTCATTGCCGAACTGAAATCCCTGCCGGGCGTGGTGCTGCTGCCCCGCGCTACGGTCAACGGCTACCACGACCATAACTTCCTGACCATTCACGAGCGCCTCACCGATCACCTCGGCGACCGTGCGCCGATTGGCCAGGTGCGTCAGCGCATCCACCGTATCCGCGCCAAGCGTGTGGTGCTGGCGACCGGTGCGTGTGAGCGTCCTCTGGTCTATGGCAACAACGATGTGCCGGGCAACATGCTCGCGGGTGCGGTCTCGACTTACGTGCGCCGTTACGGTGTGGCACCGGGCAAGAAACTGGTGCTGTCGACCAACAACGATCACGCCTACCGCGTGGCGCTGGACTGGTACGACGCCGGCCTGCAAGTGGTCGCTGTGGCCGATGCCCGCCACAATCCACGCGGTGCGTTGGTTGAAGAAGCGCGTGCCAAAGGCATCCGCATCCTCACCGGCAGCGCCGTGATCGAAGCCCGTGGCAGCAAGCACGTGAGCGGCGCCCGTGTGGCGGCGATTGACGTCAAGGCTCACAAGGTTACCAGTCCCGGCGAATGGCTGGACTGCGATCTGGTGGCCAGCTCCGGCGGCTACAGCCCGGTGGTCCACCTGGCTTCGCACCTGGGCGGCAAGCCGACCTGGCGTGAAGACATCCTCGGTTTTGTGCCGGGCGAAGCACCGCAGAAACGTGTGTGTGTCGGCGGTATCAATGGCGTCTATGGCCTTGGTGATTCCCTGGCGGATGGTTTTGAAGGTGGCGTGCGCGCGGCCAGCGAAGCCGGGTTTGCACCGGTAGAAGGCGTGCTGCCTAAAGCCTTGAGCCGTCTGGAGGAGCCGACTCTGGCGCTGTTCCAGGTGCCGCATGAAAAAGCTACCGCACGGGCGCCGAAGCAATTTGTCGACCTGCAAAACGACGTCACCGCCGCCGCCATTGAATTGGCCACTCGCGAAGGTTTCGAGTCGGTAGAACACGTCAAACGCTACACCGCGTTGGGCTTCGGTACCGACCAGGGCAAGCTCGGCAACGTCAACGGCCTGGCCATCGCAGCCCGTTCGCTGAACGTGACCATCCCGCAGATGGGCACCACCATGTTCCGTCCCAACTACACGCCGGTGACCTTCGGCGCCGTTGCGGGCCGGCACTGTGGGCACATCTTCGAACCGGTGCGCTACACCGCGCTGCAAGCCTGGCACGTGAAGAACGGTGCCGAGTTTGAAGACGTTGGCCAGTGGAAACGCCCGTGGTACTTCCCGCGTAACGGTGAAGACCTGCACGCTGCGGTGAAACGCGAATGCCTGGCTGTGCGCGACAGCGTCGGCCTGTTGGACGCGTCGACCCTCGGCAAGATCGACATTCAAGGTCCGGATGCGCGCGAGTTCCTCAACCGCATCTACAGCAACGCCTGGACCAAGCTCGATGTGGGCAAGGCACGCTACGGCTTGATGTGCAAGGAAGACGGCATGGTCTTCGACGACGGAGTAACCGCCTGCCTCGCTGACAACCACTTCCTGATGACCACTACCACCGGTGGCGCAGCGCGTGTGCTGCAGTGGCTGGAAATCTACCAGCAGACCGAATGGCCAGACCTCAAGGTGTACTTCACTTCGGTCACTGACCACTGGGCGACCATGACCTTGTCTGGCCCCAATAGTCGCAAGCTGCTGAGCGAGGTCACCGACATCGACCTGGACAAGGACGGCTTCCCGTTCATGACCTGGAAAGAAGGCTTGGTCGGCGGTGTGCCGGCGCGGGTGTTCCGTATCTCGTTTACCGGCGAGCTGTCGTATGAGGTCAACGTGCAGGCCGACTACGCCATGGGCGTGCTGGAACAGATCGTCGAGGCCGGCAAAAAATACAACCTGACCCCGTACGGCACCGAGACCATGCACGTACTGCGGGCAGAGAAGGGCTTCATCATCGTTGGGCAAGACACCGACGGTTCGATGACCCCCGACGACCTGAACATGGGCTGGTGCGTAGGCCGTACCAAACCGTTCTCGTGGATCGGCTGGCGCGGGATGAATCGCGAAGATTGCGTGCGTGAAGAGCGCAAGCAACTGGTGGGCTTGAAGCCGATCGACCCGAACGTGTGGCTGCCGGAAGGCGCCCAGTTGGTGTTCGATCCGAAGCAGACGATTCCGATGAAGATGGTCGGCCACGTCACTTCAAGTTATGCCCACAACTCCCTCGGCTATTCGTTTGCCATGGGCGTGGTCAAGGGCGGCTTGAAGCGTATTGGCGAACGGGTGTTTGCACCGTTGGCCGATGGCAGCGTGATCGAGGCGGAGATTGTTTCTTCGGTGTTCTTTGATCCTAAAGGCGATCGTCAAAATATCTGACAGACCGAGTCGCCTGCATCGCAGGCAAGCCAGCTCCCACATTTTGAATGTGTTCACCCATCAAAATGTGGGAGCTGGCTTGCCCGCGATGAGGCCAGGACAGTCACCGCAAGACCTACAGAATTCAACACAGGTGCTTTATGACAGCAGCCAATGTTTACCAACAACGCCCCACCTCCGGAGCCAAGGCCGAGTCGTCGCTGCACCATGCCGACCTCGCCAGCCTCGCGGGTAAGGGCCGTAAAAACGCCGGCGTGACCGTGCGTGAAAAGAAACTCCTCGGCCACCTGACCATTCGTGGCGATGGCCATGACGCTGCCTTCGCCGCAGGCGTACACAAGGCCCTGGGCATCGAGTTGCCTGGCGCCCTGGCGGTAATCGTCAAAGGTGAAACCAGCCTGCAATGGCTTGGCCCGGATGAATGGCTGCTGGTGGTGCCGAGCGGTGAAGAGTTCGCTGCCGAGAAAAGTTTGCGTGAAGCGTTGGGTGACCTGCATATCCAGATCGTCAACGTCAGCGGCGGCCAGCAGATCCTGGAGCTCAGCGGCCCGAATGTGCGCGATGTGTTGATGAAGTCCACCAGCTACGACGTGCACCCCGATAACTTTCCGGTGGGCAAGGCGATTGGCACGGTGTTCGCCAAGTCGCAATTGGTGATCCGCCATACCGCTGAAGACACGTGGGAGCTGGTGATTCGTCGCAGCTTCTCGGATTACTGGTGGCTGTGGTTGCAGGATGCAGCGGCGGAATATGGGTTGAGCGTGGAAGCCTGATCGAATAAGCGCATACCTTCTGTAATGGGTGGGCTGTTGTGGCGAGGGGGCTTGTCCCCCGTTGGAGCGCGCAGCGGTCCCAATAAGGTCAGAGCATCTTTTCTGAAATAACCTAGCGGCAGGTTTTGGGGCTGCTTCGCAGCCCAACGGGGGACAAGCCCCCTCGCCACAAAGGCCTAAGGGAAACACACTATGAGCCGCGCACCCGATACATGGATTTTGACCGCCGACTGCCCCAGCGTGCTCGGCACGGTGGACGCGGTGACCCGCTATCTGTTCGAGCAGGGCTGCTACGTCACCGAACACCACTCCTTTGATGACCGGCTCTCGGGCCGTTTCTTCATCCGTGTGGAGTTCCGCCAGCCTGACGGCTTTGACGAGCAAGCCTTCCGCGATGGCCTGGCCACACGCGGTGAAGCCTTCGGCATGATCTTCGAGCTCACCGCACCGAACTACCGGCCCAAAGTGGTGATCATGGTCTCCAAGGCCGATCACTGCCTCAACGATTTGCTCTACCGCCAGCGTATCGGCCAGTTGTCCATGGACGTGGTTGCCGTCGTTTCCAACCATCCTGACCTCAAGCCTTTGGCCGACTGGCACCAGATTCCCTACCACCACTTCCCCCTGGACCCTCACGACAAACCGTCTCAGGAGCGTCAGGTGTGGCAGGTGATCGAGGAGTCCGGCGCCGAACTGGTGATCCTTGCGCGCTACATGCAAGTGCTGTCACCGGAGCTGTGCCGCAAGCTCGATGGCAAAGCCATCAACATCCATCACTCCCTGCTGCCTGGTTTCAAGGGCGCCAAGCCTTATCACCAGGCTTACAACAAGGGCGTGAAACTGGTAGGCGCCACCGCGCATTACATCAACAACGACCTGGATGAAGGCCCGATCATCGCTCAGGGCGTGGAAGTGGTGGATCACAGTCACTACCCGGAAGATTTGATCGCCAAGGGGCGGGATATCGAAGGGCTGACGTTGGCCCGGGCGGTTGGGTATCACATTGAGCGGCGGGTGTTTTTGAACGCCAATCGAACTGTGGTGCTCTGATGGACGCCTTCGCGAGCAAGTCGAATCGTCGCACCGCCGCTCCCACATTCGACCGCATTTCAAAATTGGAACTCGGTCGAATGTGGGAGCGGCGGTGCGACGATTCGACTTGCTCGCGAAGAGGCCCGAACAAGCAACACAAGAAACAGCATCTGTACCCGAGCATTTAACGCGCTGCCTGCCTGGGCAACGCGGTTCCATAAAAACAACAGCGAGGTGAAAGCATGTCTGGTAATCGTGGTGTCGTGTATCTCGGCAACGGCAAGGTCGAAGTACAGAAAATCGACTATCCCAAAATGCAGGACCCCCGTGGCAGGAAGATTGAGCACGGCGTCATCCTGCGCGTGGTCTCCACCAACATCTGCGGCTCCGACCAACACATGGTGCGCGGTCGCACCACTGCTCAGACCGGCCTGGTGCTGGGTCACGAGATCACCGGCGAAGTGATCGAGAAAGGCAGTGACGTCGAGAACCTGAAAATCGGTGACCTGGTCTCCGTGCCGTTCAACGTTGCGTGCGGCCGTTGCCGCTCCTGCAAGGAAATGCACACCGGGGTCTGCCTGAGCGTCAACCCGGCGCGTCCGGGCGGTGCTTATGGCTACGTCGACATGGGCGACTGGACCGGCGGCCAAGCCGAATATGCGCTGGTGCCTTACGCCGATTTCAACCTGCTGAAACTGCCGGACCGCGACCGTGCCATGGAGAAAATCCGTGACCTGACGTGCCTCTCCGACATTCTGCCGACTGGCTACCACGGCGCAGTGACCGCTGGTGTTGGTCCAGGCAGCACGGTTTATGTGGCGGGTGCCGGCCCTGTCGGCTTGGCTGCGGCTGCTTCTGCTCGCCTGCTGGGCGCAGCGGTGGTGATCATCGGCGACGTGAACCCGATCCGCCTGGCTCACGCCAAGGCCCAGGGTTTCGAAATTGCCGACCTGTCCAAGGACACGCCGCTGCACGAGCAAATCGCGGCACTGCTGGGCGAGCCGGAAGTCGATTGTGCGGTGGATGCGGTGGGCTTCGAAGCCCGTGGTCACGGGCATGACGGCGTCAAGCACGAAGCTCCGGCTACGGTGCTCAACTCGCTGATGGGTGTGGTGCGGGTAGCTGGCAAGATCGGTATTCCTGGTCTGTACGTCACCGAAGATCCAGGTGCGGTCGACGCCGCCGCTAAAATGGGCAGCCTGAGCATCCGCTTCGGCCTGGGTTGGGCCAAGTCCCACAGCTTCCATACTGGGCAAACACCAGTGATGAAGTACAACCGCCAACTGATGCAGGCAATCATGTGGGACCGCATCAAGATTGCCGACATCGTGGGCGTGGAGGTCATCAGCCTCGATGATGCACCGCGTGGTTACGGCGAGTTCGATGCCGGCGTGCCGAAGAAGTTTGTGATTGATCCGCACAAGCTGTTCAGCGCGGCATAAGCGTCAGGCAAACAAAAGGGCGACCTGCGGGTCGCCCTTTTTTTGTCTGCAGGTTGCAGGCGCTCAGCGAACCGCCAATGCGCCTTGATACACCGTAGGCCCGGTCGGTTGCTTGCTCACCGATCCACCCTTGGTTTCTGAACTCACCAGCAGCTCAACCGGCTTGCTGATGGTTTCCTGCTGGCGTGGGTTCAAGCCAATGATGCCGTTGCCGTCTTCGGGCAGCAGGCCTAGCGAGACAGGCGTACCGTCGGCGGGAATGGCCCATAGCTCCAGGCTGCGATCAGGCTCCGGCGCTGTCGAAGCAATCGGTTTTACTTCCAGGTAATCCTTGTGAGCCATGATCTGGGCGGCCGGTTGCTGCGTGGTGCTGACCAGGGTCGCGGCAGACTTGACGTTATCTTGGGTATAGATCGCGCCACCGATACCGGCGGCGACAACGAGGCAGGCACCGACGAACAGGCGAGGGCGGTTCCAGAATGAAGGTTTGTGGTCAATCACATGGGAGTCGGTCGCAGTCATTAGGCTATTCCTGACAGGGGTTGAGTACGGCGCACGGGCGGGGAAAAGAAAGCAGATGAGGCCGCTGCCGAAGGCCGTTAGTAGCTCTTTGCTAGTAGGCTGGTCGAGTTTTGCAGTACTGCCATTGACCTTGAAATAGGCAATGGGTTCCTGACTCGACCGGTCAGTCCGTCGCCTGCGATGCCGTCAGCAGCGAATACAGGTTCCTGAACTAATCTGTCTATGGGAACAATCCCTGGCAAACCCCAGTCCAACGGCTGCTTTGTCCCACGCGGTGTAGGCCGGTGGGTTCATGAATCAAGAGGTTGTCTCGATGAAGATTTCACGCGGTTTTGCCCTGTCTTGCCTGTTGACCGTGGCGGCCAGCCCGGTGTTTGCGGCAGGTTTTAGCCTCGATGACGTATCCAAGGCCGTTTCTGCGGCTCAAGGTGGCGACAAGGCGGCGGCTGCTGCGCCGACGTCACAAACGGCGGGTTTGCTGGGTGCCCTGACTTCGCAATTGAATGTGACGCCAGAGCAGGCTGTCGGCGGTACCGGCGCGATGCTGGGCCTGGCCAAGAACAAACTGGGCGGCGGTGATTACTCACAACTGACCAAGAGCGTGCCGGGCCTGGACAAACTGTCCGGCAGCAACTCGCTGGGCAGCCTGGGCGCCCTGAGCGGCATGCTCGGCCAGAGCGGTGGCAGCAAGACGTCGGGCCTGGACGGTGTGTTGGGTAACGTGAAGGACACCAGCGACCTGAACACCGCCTTCAGCGCGCTGGGCATGGACGACAGCATGGTCGGCAAGTTTGCCCCGGTGATCCTCCAGTATCTGGGCGGCCAGGGTGCCAGCACTTCAGTACTGGGCAAGCTGGGCAGCCTGTGGGGCGCCGGCGGTTAATGGCCTTCTGCGCGTAACGCTTCGATACGCGCATCCTTCTCCATCCAGAGCTGGTTGACCCAGTTCTGGACGGTCTGGCGAAACGCTGGATCGTTCTCGTAATCCCCCTGCCACAACGCTGGATTCAGCTCGCGGGTGCGGATATCAATGATCACTTTCGGCACCGCGCCACTGATCAAATCCCAGAATCCTGGAATTTTCTCCTGCTGCTTTTGTGATGGATAAACCACGGTCACGTCGAGGATCGCGTCCAACTGTTCGCCCATGGCGGCCAGCACAAACGCCACGCCGCCGGCCTTGGGTTTGAGCAGGTGCGTGAAGGGTGAGGCCTGCTGCTGGCGCTTGGCCTCGCTGAAACGCGTGCCTTCCAGGTAGTTGACCACCGTCACCGGCTGGCGCTTGAACAGCTCGCAGGCTTCTTTGGTGATCTTCAGGTCCTGGCCCGCCAGCTCCGGGTGCTTGGCCAGGAATGCCTTGCTGTAGCGCTTCATGAACGGGTAATCCAGCGCCCACCAGGCCAGGCCCAGGAACGGCACCCAGATCAGCTCCTTTTTCAGGAAAAACTTGAAGAACGGCGTACGGCGGTTGAGGGTCTGGATCAGCGCCGGGATATCGACCCACGACTGGTGGTTGCTGATCACCAGATAGGAGGTGTCGCCCCGCAGGTCGTCACCGCCGCGAATGTCCCATTGGGTGGGAGTGAACAGGGTGAAGATCAGTTTGTCGATCTCGGCCCAGGTTTCAGCGATCCACATCACCGCTTTGGAGGCATAGTCGCGATAGCGACCGGGAGCCACCAGTTTGAGCAGGGCAAACACCATCAGCGGCCCGAACAGGACCAGGGTGTTGAGCAATAACAGCAATGTGACGAAACAGCCGGTGAGCAGGCGGCGCATAAGTAACTCTTGGAATCATTTTGGCGCAACATGATAAGCAGCTTCTGCCTAGAGGCCAAATCGCAAATAAGCGAATGAATGTTTCACAAAGTGCTGGGTATGCTGGACATCTAACTAAGGCCTGTTTTTGCGGTCTAGAATTTGCCTACCTATTTCAAGGAAACCACCTACGTGAAATCCATCCTTGCCTTGCTAGCCCTCGTCGCTCTCCCAGTCATGGCCGCCGAGCCGACCCTGTACGGGCGCTACGAATACATCCAACTGCCGGAAATCGGTGAAACCTTCAAGGCCAAAATGGACACCGGCGCACTGACCGCCTCGCTGTCGGCCCAGGATATCGAGACCTTCACCCGTGACGGTGAGGACTGGGTGCGTTTTCGCGTGAGCGGCAAGGACACCAGCAACAAGGTCTACGAACATAAAGTCGCACGGGTCAGCAAGATCAAGAGCCGCGCCGACGAAGATGAAGACAAGGACGAAGCCACCGCCGCCAAGCGCCCGGTGATTGACTTGGAAATGTGCCTGGGCAACGTCAAGCGTACCGTCGAGGTCAACCTGACCGACCGCAGCAGCTTCAACTACCCGCTGCTGATCGGCGCCAAGGCCCTGCGCGAGTTTGGCGCGGCGGTGAACCCGGCTCGTCGTTACACCGCCGACAAACCTGACTGCTGATTGACGCCCGTGCAGGCTTGGGGCACCGTCTCAGCTTTGCTCTCCAGTGCTCGGACGCCATGCCTCATATCCTGATTGTCGAAGACGAAGCGGCGATAGCCGATACGCTGATTTTTGCCCTGCAAGGCGAAGGCTTCACCACCACCTGGCTGAGCCTCGGCCAGGTGGCGCTTGAGCATCAGCGCCAAACTCCGGCGGACCTGATCATCCTCGATATCGGCCTGCCGGACATCAGCGGTTTTGAGACCTGCAAGCAACTGCGCCGTTTCAGCGAAGTACCGGTGATCTTCCTAAGTGCCCGGGACGCTGAGATTGATCGGGTGGTGGGCCTGGAGATTGGCGCCGACGATTACGTGGTCAAACCCTTTAGCCCTCGGGAAGTCGCAGCGCGAGTGCGGGCGATCCTCAAACGAGTTACGCCGGGGGCCGCGCCAGCCTTGTTCCAGGTGGACCTGGAGCGGGTGCAGATCAGCTACCGGGGGCAACCATTGAGCCTGACCCGCCACGAATTCCGTCTGCTGAACTGCCTGCTGGAGCAGCCCGAGCGCGTCTTTAGTCGCGAGCAGTTGTTGGATGCCGTGGGCGTCGCCGCCGATGCTGGCTATGAGCGCAATATCGACAGCCATATCAAAAGCCTGCGCAGCAAGTTACGCAGCGTGGCGCCCGATGCCGAGCCGATCCAGACCCATCGCGGCCTGGGCTATAGCTTCAGTCCGGGCCACAGCTGATGCGCCTGGGGATTCGGTTCTTCCTGGTCTATGCACTGTTTATCGGCCTGACCGGCTACTTCGTGCTCAACACGGTGATGAAGGAAATCCGCCCCGGCGTGCGCCAATCCACCGAAGAAACCTTGGTGGACACCGCCAACCTGCTGGCCGAAGTCCTGCGCAAAGACGTCAAGGATGGCACCCTTGGCCAGAGCCACTGGCCGGAGCTGCTCAAGGCCTACGGCAACCGTCAGCCCGGCGCCACGATCTGGGGCTTGCCGAAGAATCAGGTCAACCATCGTATCTACGTCACCGACGCCAAGGGCATGGTGCTGCTGGACTCTACGGGCGAAGCGGTGGGGCAGGACTATTCCAAGTGGAACGACGTGTACCTGACCCTGCGCGGCGAATACGGCGCTCGCTCGACACGCAGCCAGCCCGATGACCCCGCGTCGTCAGTGATGCACGTCGGCGCGCCGATCCGTGATAACGGGCAGATCATTGGCGTGGTTACCGTGGCCAAGCCCAATAGCTCGCTGCAACCTTATGTGGATCGCACGGAGAACCGCCTGTTGTGGTACGGCGCCGGGTTGGTGGGCCTGGGCCTGCTGTTTGGCGCGCTGCTGTCGTGGTGGTTGAGTGTTGCGTTGCGCAGGCTCACGGCCTACGCCCAGGCCGTGAGTGAAGGTCGCCGCGCCGAGTTGCCGCATTATCGCGGCGGTGAGTTGGAACAGCTGTCTACCGCCGTCGAGCACATGCGCACCCAGCTGGAAGGCAAGGCCTACGTCGAGCGTTATGTGCACACGTTGACTCACGAACTGAAAAGCCCGCTGGCGGCGATTCGGGGGGCGGCAGAGCTGTTGCAGGGTGATATGTCCCACGCTCAGCAACAGCGCTTCGTCAGCAATATCGACAGTGAAAGTGCGCGCTTGCAGCAGTTGATCGAGCGGCTGTTGAACCTGGCCCAAGTGGAGCAACGCCAAGGCCTGGAAGACCAGGCCAGCGTGCCATTGGCGGCGCTGGTAGACGAAGTGTTAAAGGCCCAGTGCGCGCGGATTGAAGGGGCGGGCTTGCAGGTTGAACAGTCGATTGCGCAGGAGGTGAGGGTGTTCGGCGAACCCTTCCTGCTGCGCCAGGCGCTGGGCAATCTGCTGGAAAATGCTCTGGATTTCACACCACCCGGTGGCGCCCTACGTTTCAGTGCCGAGGAGCGTGACGGTGATGTGGCCTTACGCTTGTTCAACCAGGCCGAACCGATTCCCGAGTACGCCTTGCCGCGCCTCAGTGAGCGTTTCTACTCTCTGCCGCGCCCGGCCAGCGGCCGTAAAAGCACCGGCCTGGGCCTCAACTTTGTCGAGGAAGTGATGAAGCTGCATGGCGGCTCATTGTTAATCGGCAACGTGCCGGGCGGTGTACAGGTGGTGCTGCATCTCCACACAGTCTCCACATCCCCCACATAAATCCCCCACATGCCCCTCCCAGACTCTCCCTTATTCAAACAGGGAGAGATCCATGAACCGCAGCCTGCTATCCAAACTTGGCGCCATCGCGCTGTTGATCCTGCTGTTGCTGATTCCATTGCTGATGATCGACGGCATCATCAGTGACCGACAGGAACTGCGCGACGGCGTGTTGATGGACATTGCCCGCAGCTCCAGCTACAGCCAGCGCCTCAGCGGGCCGGTGATGGTAGTGCCTTATCGCAAGACCGTTCGTGAGTGGAAGCTCAATGAAAAGCTCAACAAACGTTATGAAGAAACCCGTGAAGTGCGTGGTCGTTTGTATTTCCTGCCGGAGCACTTTGAGCTCGATGGCCAGGTGCAAACCGAACTGCGGGCCCGGGGTATCTACCAGGCGCGACTGTTCCATGCCGATAGTCGCATCAGCGGGCGTTTTGTGTTGCCGGCGCAGTTGGGCATCAGTGAAAACTTTGCCGATTACCAGTTTGACCCAGCGTTTCTGGCGGTGGGCATCAGCGATATTCGCGGTATCGAAAATGCGTTGAAACTGGAGGTGGGCACCCAGCGCCTGGAGTTTTCTCCGGGGACCCAAGTGGATTGGTTGGGGGAGGGTGTGCACGTGATGCTGCCTGAACAAGACAGCAAAAAGCCTGCACCGTTGGACTTCGCCTTCGACCTGCGCCTGCAAGGCACCGAGCAGTTGCAAGTGGTACCAGTGGGCAAGGCCAGCCAGGTCACGCTGGCCTCCAACTGGCCACATCCGAGCTTTATCGGCAACTTCCTGCCGGCTCAGCGCGAGGTCACCGACAAAGGCTTCACCGCCAACTGGCAGACCTCGTTTTTCTCCACCAACCTGGAAGAAGCCTTGCGCGGCTGTCTGTCGGAGCGTGGTTGTGAAGACTTCAACGGGCGCAGCTTTGGTGTGAATTTTATCGACCCGGTGGACCAGTACCTCAAGAGCGACCGGGCGATCAAATATGCACTGCTGTTTATCGCCCTGACCTTTGCCGGCTTCTTCCTGTTCGAAGTGCTCAAGAGCCTGGCGGTGCACCCGATCCAGTACGCGTTGGTGGGGGTGGCGCTGGCGTTTTTCTACCTGCTGCTGTTGTCGTTATCGGAGCATATCGGCTTTGCCCTGGCGTACCTGTTGTCGGCGAGTGCGTGCGTATTGCTGATCGGTTTTTACGTCTGTCACGTGCTGCGCAGCCTGGCCCATGGCCTGGGGTTTTCGGCGGGGTTGGCGGCGTTGTATGGCTTGCTGTATGGGTTATTGAGTGCCGAGGATTACGCGCTGCTGATGGGTTCGCTGTTGCTGTTCGGCCTGCTGGGTACGGTGATGGTGCTGACGCGCAAACTGGACTGGTATGGCGTGGGCAAGCGCAAGAGCGCCGAACCCCTGGTGTTTGACTTGGAGGCGGCCCATGAGTAGGTCATTGGGGTTGCGCGAGGACCATCGGGTGCGGGAGCTGTTGGTGGCGAGGATTGCTGCGTTGTTTCCCCCACTAGAAGAGCGCGGACGAGGGGCTTATTGTGGCGAGCGGGCTTGCCCGCGTTGGGCTGCGAAGCAGCCCTAAAACCACCACTGCGGTTTATCTGAAAGAATCTCGGTGATATTACTGGGGCTGCTGCGCAGCCCAACGCGGGCAAGCCCGCTCGCCACAATAGGTTCGCTCACCACAATAAGCTTGGGGTCAAATCGGCGGCTGGGTTGCCAGCATCGACGGCCGTTGGCTGACCTCGGCATACCAGGCCGCCAGCTTCGGCTGGCTGGATCGCCACTCCATATCCGGGTGTCGGTAATCCAGGTAACCCAAGGCACAGGCGACACTGATAGCGGCAACGTCAAAATGGCTCGCCAGTTCAGCGATCGCGTCCTGCTCCAGCATGCCGAGGGCACGACGGATCTTGTTGCGCTGTTCCTCCAGCCATTGCTCCCAGTGTTTTTCCGCCGGGCGCAGGGCGGTTTCATAACGCACCACCACGGCCGCATCCATGATCCCGTCGGCTGTCGAGGCCAGGGTCAGGCGCCGCCAGCGGGCCGAGCCGTCGCGGGGAATCAGCGGGTTGCCGACGTGCTGGTAATCGAAGTAATCGAAGATCACCCGGCTGTCGTGTATCACACTGCCGTCAGCCAAGCGCAGGGCCGGGATCTTGCCCAGCGGGTTGCCGTCGTTCAACTGCTCGATAGGGTTGATCGGCGTGACCAGCACGGTCTGCAGGGCGACCCGCTCCTGCTGGCCAGTCTCGTGGAGCAGCACCAGGACTTTACGCACAAACGGCGAAGCGGGGTTGTGGAACAACGTCATGCTGGGAGCGGACATGGAGATTCCTCGGAAAAGGGCAACCTTAGCCTAGACAGTTGTATGGCGGCTGACGAGGTGCCCGCTGGAATATTTTCGGTGCTTCTGAGGGCCTTATCGCGGGCAAGCCCGGCTCCCACAGTTGGTCCCGCTCTACCTGACTAATACGGTCAACTGTGGGAGTCGGGCTTGCCCGCGATGGAGCCCTCAGTCGCGCCGCCTCACCAACCCCCAAACGCCAATGACGGCTGGTATCCCCAGCCCGACCCAGCTCAACGAATCCCACAGCCCATCCCCCAACAGCGCGGCAAACAATCCCACCGCGCTGAGCAGGCCGATTCCCAGGGGAATACCGAACACTTTCCAGAAGTTCGACTGCCTCGGCTTCATGGTTTGGCCGCCTTGCGCCGTACCAGCCACAGGTACACGCCACTGCCCAACACGATGATGGTCAGCACATCCAGCACCGCCCAGAGGATCTTCATCGGCATGCCGCCGTAGTCACCGAAATGCAGCGGCTGGGACATGCCCATGGCGTCCATGTACCACGGCCGTTCGGCGATGGCGGTGACGGACAGGTTGCTGGCGTCGATCAACACCGGGGTCAGCAGGTGCGAGGTCAGGTGGGTGCTGCCCTTCATGAATACGGCGTAATGGTGCTCGCTGGAAAAGCGCGTGCCGGGGAAGGCGATAAAGTCAGGCTCCATGCCGGGGGCGGCCTTTTCGGCGATCTTCAGCAGGTCGGTGGCCGGTGCGCGCAACGTCAGCGGCAGGGCATTTTTATACGGTTCGATCATCGCGCTCAGGCTGTCCGTACGCCACGCGGCGATGATCAGGTCGGCGCAGGCGCTGATCACTCCGGTCACGCCCACCACCAAGGCCCAGGTCAGGGTGACCACGCCGATCAGGTTATGCAGGTCGAGCCAGCGCAGGCGGGTGGATTTGTCCTGGCGCACCGTGGCGAACTTCAAGCGGCGCATGAATGGCAGGTACAACACCGTGCCGGAAACAATCGCCAGCACAAACAGAATGCCCATGAAGGCCAGCAGCAACTTGCCCGGCAGTCCGGCGAACATATCCACATGCAGGCGCAGCAGGAACATCGTCAGCCCGCCGTTGGCCGACGGTGTTTCCACCGCTTCACCGGTGCGTGCATCGAGCATGAACGTATGGGACGAATTGGGCTCGGTACCGGCTGTGGCGGCCATGATCGCGATCACACCGTTCTTGTCGTCCTCGTCCCAGGCCAGGTACTGCATGGCTTCGCCCGGGCGATGAGCTTGCGCTGCCACTACCAACTGTTCGAGGTTGAGCTGTGGTGTGTCGGCCGGCATCTGCTTGAGTTCAGGCTCGTTGCCCAGCAGATGATCGATCTCGTGATGAAAGATCAGCGGCAGGCCAGTCAGCGCGAGCATCAGCAGGAACACGGTGCAGACGAGGCTGGTCCAGGTGTGGATGAAGGACCAGCGGCGGAGGGTTTTGCTTTTCATTTCATTGCCTTCAGACAAACCAAAGCCGCCCCCTTGGGACGGCCCGGCTGTTAAATCAGCCGATTACCACTGATAGGTGGCACTGGCGACCACACTGCGTTGATCGCCGTAGTAGCAGTAGGAACCATCACAGGTAGAGATGTAGTCCTTGTTGAACAGGTTGGTGGCGTTCAGTTTCAACGAAGCACCTTTGAGGCTGTTGTCCAGGCGGCCAAGGTCGTAATGCACGGCGGCATCGAACACCGTGTATGCATTGGCCTTACCCAGCCAGGTATTGCCCTGGTCGCCATAGGTATTGCCGGTGTAGCGGGCGCCAGCGCCAATGCCAAAACCGTCGAGCACACCGGTGTGCCAGGTGTAGTCAGTCCACAGGGAGGCTTGCTGGTTTGGCATCAATTGCAGGCGGTTGCCTTTGAAATCGCCTTTTTGCACTTCGGACTTGGCCAGTGTGTAGGCGGCGATGACCTTGAGGTTCTCGGTCACGTCAGAC
Organism: Pseudomonas sp. ADAK18; assembly: GCF_012935695.1. NCBI lineage: Bacteria > Pseudomonadati > Pseudomonadota > Gammaproteobacteria > Pseudomonadales > Pseudomonadaceae > Pseudomonas > Pseudomonas sp. ADAK18. The sequence goes on along the minus strand of NZ_CP052859.1, from coordinate 5,075,889 downwards.
ACCGCTTCCAGTTCCAGGCCTTTGACTTTCACTTCGCCGGTCTGGTTGGTGATCGAGACGCCACCGGCCCCGGTGCTGGTGGCCAGGACGTTTTTCTGGGTCAAGTCATAGACCGCGGCACTCAACAGCGTGTTTGAGCCGGGAGGCTGGTACTTGATCCCCAGCTCCCATTGCTTGCCTTCGGTGGGCTTATACGACTCGGTAGGCGAGACGCTGGCATTGCTCGCTGGCTGGAATGATTCGGCGTAGGAGATATATGGCACAAACCCCGAGTCGAACACATAGCTCAGCGCCGCGTTGCCACTGAAGTTCTTACTGCGGTCGGTGTTGGTCGCGTCGTTCTTGTTGAAGTAAGTGGTGCCTTGATGCACCCAGTCTTCACGACCACCCAAGGTCAGGCGCCACTTGTCCAGGGCCATCTGGTCCTGCACGTAGAGACCGGTCTGCACGGTTTTCTGGTTGTAGTCGTAATACGCACCGGAGCGTGCTGGGCGCACGATTGGCTGGCCGTAGACCGGGTTGAAGATGTTGGTGGTCCCGCCGTCACCGTAAATCGAAAGATAGGAAGTATCGGTGCGTTGATGATCCAGGCCCAGCAGCAAGGTGTGCGTGATGTCGCCGGTGGCGAAGTCGGCCTGGAAGTTGTTGTCGACGGCAAACTGACCGATATTCTCGTCAACATTGGTCGACGTACGGCTGATATTGCCCTCAGCGTCAGCTGGGGCGAAAGCGTAGGCACCTACGGTTAGTTGCTGGAAGGACAGTTCTGATTTGGTGTAGCGCAGGTTCTGCTTGAACTGCCAGGTGTCGTTGAAGCGATGCTCGAAGGCGTAGCCCAGTGCGTAGTAAGTACGGTCGTAGAACTCATAGTTCGGGTCGCCCAGGTTCTTGTGATGCGAGACCTCGCCGAGTGGCGATTTGATCTTGGTGCCTTGTATCGGCAGGAACTGACTGGTGGCACCGGTATCGTCGCGAGTGAACTGCGAGAGCAGGGTGAGCTTGGTATCGGTATCGATGTTCCAGGTCAGGCTGGGGGCGATGTTGTAGCGTTTGTTGTCGATGTGATCGACCTGGGTCCCGGCATCGCGCACCACGCCGCTGATGCCATAGAGAAACTCACCTTCATCATCGATCTTGCCGGTGCTGGCGAAGTTGATCTGGCGGTAGTTGTCACTGCCGTACTGCACCTGGATAGCACTGCTCGACTCAGCGCTGGGACGCCGGCTGACCATGTCCAGTAGGCCACCCGGTGGGGTCTGGCCGTACACCGAAGAGGCTGGGCCACGTAGCAGCGCCAGACGATCAAGGTTCCAGGTTTCTGCCTTCGGGTTGGCATACACGCCCCGAGGCAGTGGGAGGCCATCGAGGAATTGTGTGGGCTCGAAGCCGCGCACACGCATCCAGTCGTAGCGAGTATCGCTGCCGTAGCTGGCGGAAACGATACCGGGCATGTACTTGACGGCGTCATCGAGGTTCTGGACGTTGCGGTCCTGCATCTGCTCGCGGGTGGCGACGGAGATCGAACGTGGGGCTTCGACCAGAGCGGTGTCGGTCTTGGTGCCGGCGGCGGTACGAGTCGCCAGATAACCTTCAACGGGCCCCCATGCACTTTCGAGATCGCCTTGGCCAGTAATATTGGTCTCCGGCAACGAAACCACGCCTTCCGGAATCGCCACCAGACTGAACGTCCCCGCACTACTCTGCTCCAGCTGCAACCCGGTGCCACGCAAGGCTTCACGCAGCGCACCCGGTGCATCGAACTGGCCCTGGACCGGTGCCGAGGTTTTACCCGAGGCAAGTGCCGGATTGAGGGTCAGCGCGAGGCCCGCCTGGCTCGCAATCTGGTTCAGGGTGCTGGCCAACGGTGCTGCCGGCAGGTTATAGGCGCGCACGCTGGACGCCTGTTCGGCGGCGATCAGCTGGGTGCTGGCCAGTGGGGCGCTGAGGGCAATCGCCACGGCCAACAGGCTGGGGCGCAACAAGGTGTCTAGCGAGCGGGACATGGGCGGCTCCTGAATGGAAGTAATTCGCAATTGCCTATGTGCCGAACGAGAATCAAAAAGTGATAGGGCCAGATTGAAAATAATTTCTCATCGGAAAAACATACGTTGCGTAGCCGCTGTCGAGCGCCAGCGAGGCTGCGTCAGGCGCGCCACGGATCTTGAACCGAGCCGCGTCCTAAACAGCCTCGCTGGCGCTCGACAGCGGCTACGCAGGGCACCTCCAACCTGCTCAAGATGGTATCTACGGGCGCGAGGTGGCTTTTGCGGTGACGGTCACCCACCACGGCGTGCGCTGTTCGATCTGCACCGGTAAGGTTGGCAATAGCGCATTCAACGCCAGGTCGGTGTCGTGCAGCGGGAAGCTGCCGGTGATCATCAGGTCTGCCACCTGTTTGTCCACGGCCAAGTGCCCGGTGCGATAGCGCCCCAGCTCCTCGATCACATCCCCCAGGCGGGCGTTATCTACCACCAGCATGCCGCGGGTCCAGGCGTCGGTGCCGGGGGTGATGGCCAGCATCGGGCCAAGGCCGTCGCTGCGCATCAGCACTTGCTGGCCTTCCTTGAATATTTGCTCCAGGTGCGACGCTTGCGGCTGGGCGGCGACGGCCGACTGCAACACGCTGAGCCGCGTGCCGTCATCCTCGCGCTTGACGATAAACCGCGTGCCCAAGGCTCGCAGGCGGCCTTCGCGGGTTTCGACGAAAAACGGGCGGGCGTCGTTGTGGCCGGTCTCGACGAGGATTTCGCCTTCCTGCAACACAATCAGCCGGCGCTTTTCGTCAAAGCGCACGTCGATAGCACTGTGGGTGTTGAGGTTGATCACCGTGCCGTCCGCCAGTTTCAGCGTGCGCTGCTCGCCGGTGGCGGTGCGTTGGTCGGCCAGCCAATAGTTGATCGGCACGTATCGTTGGCCGGCAAACAAGGCCAAACCGACCACCAGCACCACACTGGCCAGGCCGCTACCGAGCTTGCGCACACGCCGGCGAATGCCTTCGCGTGACTGCAACAAGGCCGCGCGCGCCGGGCCTGAGGCCACACTGAAACGCTGGTCGAGCATGCCCAATTGGCGCCAGGCGCGGGTGTGCTCCTCATTGCTGGCCAGCCATTTGGCGAACTCTTCGCGCTCCACGGCGCTGCCGTCACCCGAATCCAGGGACAGTTGCCAGGCAATCGCTGCATCCAGAACGGGCGCCGACACCGGTTTGCAGCTGACCTGACTCACAGCGGCTCGCCATACAGCGCGATGTAGCACTGGCGAATGCCCTGGGCCAGGTATTGCCGCACCCGAGGTACGGACACACCCAGGCGCTCGGCGATTTCGGCATGGCCCAGGCCGTCGAGGCGGTTATAGAGGAACGCGGCGCGGGCCTTGCTGGAGAGTTTGCCCAGTAGGCGGTCGATGGCTTTGAGGTCTTCGAGGATCAGTTGCTGTTCTTCCGGGGACGGTTGCTCGCTTTCCGGGATCAGCATCAGTTCGCTGAGGTAGGCCTGTTCCAGGGCGGCGCGGCGGAAATAGTCGAACAGCAGGCCCTTGGCGATGGCCACCAGGAACGCCCGGGGTTCGCGAGGTTCGCGCAATTCTTCACGGCCCAGCAGGCGCATGAACGTGTCCTGGCTCAGGTCTTCGGCCCGGCTGGGGCAGGCCACATTGCGTCGCAGCCACGCCAACAGCCAGCCACGATGGTCGCGGTACAACGCGCCAACAAGCTCACTGTGGGGACTTTGGGCTGACGACAAGGCATCACCGATCGGGAAGTTTAAACTAACGAGAATTATTCGCGATTGTGTCAGAGGTGCGCAGTGGTGGCAATTGGCGTTGGTCGGTTAGAGGTTCACTGATATCTGCCAGAGGTGCGCGCTTGTTGTGGCGAGGGGGTTTTATTGTGATGTTTGGGCTTGTTGTGGTGAGTTGGCTTGTTGTGGCGAGCGGGCTTGCCCGCGTTGGGCTGCGCAGCAGCCCTAAAACCTGCCTTCTCGGTCCAACTGAAAGATCTCAGCAATCCTATTGGGGCTGCTTCGCAGCCCAACGCGGGCAAGCCCGCTCGCCACAGGGTCGCGTTTAACTGCTTAGAAAGAGGGCGCTTGTTTACGGCGCTTCCACTGGCTCAACCGCTGCTGCAGCGCCAACGGACTGTCCAATTGCTGCTGCCGCGCCCGGCTGAACAAAATCAACATCAATTCCGCCGTCGCCAGCGCATCGGCACTGGCGTGATGACGCTCTCCCACGTGCAGCTTGAAATGCTCGATCCAGTCATCCAGCCCGGCTTCACGAAGAGTAGCGTCGGGGCACAGCAGTGGGGCGATGTCAGCCACGTCGAGAAACGGATGGGCCAGGCGATAACCCAGACTGTCCTTGAGTGCCCGCCCCAGCATGTGCTGATCGAAGGGCGCATGAAACGCCAGCAACGGGCTGTCGCCGACAAACTCCATGAAGTCCATCAGCGCTTGCGCAGGGTCGCAGCCCGCAGCGATGGCGCTGGGGCCCAGGCCGTGGATCAACACGCTGGGGCTGAGCTTGGTCTCTGCTCGATGCAGGGTGCGCTCGAACAGTTGAGAAAAGTCGACGGCACCGTCCTCGATCACTACGGCGCCAATGGACAGCACCTGATCACGGTTGAGGTTCAGGCCGCTGGTTTCCAGGTCCACCACCACCCAACGCTGGTCCCGCAACGAACATTCGCCCAGCTCTCGTGGCCTGGGCAATTGCTCGACACGCCGCTGTTGTATCGAATCCAGGCCAGGCTTGGGTTTACGCAGCCAACTGAACAGGCTCACAGCTGATACCGAAAGGTCAGGCTGCTTTGCAGGCGTTGGGCCTGACGCAGGGACTCTCGCAAGATGCGCCGGTCCAGGTGGTTGAGGCTGTCGGGGTCGACGCGGTTGGAGTAGGGCTGATTCTCGCGGGTTTGCAACTGGTGCTGCTGCATGCGGGTTTGCTGAATAAAATGGTAGGCCTCTTCATAGGCCGCGCCGTCCAGACGCTCGATGACTGCCTTGGCTACTAACTGGCGCAAACGCTCCAGGGTATTGTTGGCGCTGATGCCGTTGGCCAGCGCCAGCAGGCGGGCGCCGTCAACGAAGGGCGTGAGGCCTTGGACCTTGAGGTCGAGGGTGGCCTTTTCCGAGCCTTTGCGCGTCAGTACGAAATCACGGAAGCGCCCCACCGGCGGGCGCTGGCGCAAAGCGTTCTCGGCCATCATGCGTTGGAACACACGGTTATCCGCCACTTGGTCAAGAACTCCTTGGCGTAACTGCTCGCACCCTTGCTCATCGCCCCAGACCACGCGCAGATCGAAGTAGATACTTGAGCCTAACAAGTTCTCCGGAGTTGCCTCGCGAATAAACCCGGAAAACCGCCGTGCCCATTCAGCGCGAGACAGGCACAGCTGCGGGTTGCCAGCCATGATGTTGCCTTTGCACAGGGTAAAGCCGCACAGCGCCAGGCTCTGGTTGATGTGCTGCGCCAGAGGCAGCAGGCGCGCGCGAATCGCGGCGGCTTCGGCAGCATCTTTGGCCTCAAACAGGATGCCGTTGTCTTGGTCGGTGTACAGCGTCTGCTCGCGGCGGCCTTCGCTGCCGAAACACAGCCAACTGAACGGCACGCCGGGGTCGCCCTTGTCCGCCAGGGTCAGCTCGATGACGCGGCACACTGTGTGATCGTTGAGCAGGGTGATGATGTGGGTGATCTGGGTCGACGACGCACCGTGAGCCAGCATGCGCTCTACCAACTGGCCGATTTCGCCACGGATCGCCACCAGGTTCTCCACCCGGGGCGCGTTGCGAATGGTCCGGGCCAGGTGCACCAGGTCCACCCGTTGCAGGGAAAACAGGTCACGCTCGGAGACCACGCCACACAGGCGCTGGTCCTTGACCAGGCAGACGTGGGCGATATGCCGTTCGGTCATGGCAATCGCCGCATCGAATGCACTGTGGTCCGGCGTCAGGAAGAACGGCGCCTGGGTCATATGGCGCTCGATGCTTTGGTTGAAATCGCTGGTGCCGTCGGCCACCACCTGACGCAGATCCCTCAGGGTGAAAATCCCCAAGGGTGCCTTGTGCTCGTCCACCACCACGATGCTGCCGACTTGCTGCTCATGCATCAGCGTGACGGCTTCGCGCAGAGGCGTCAGCGGGCCACAGGTCACCGGGTGCCGCATAGCCAGATCGCCCAGGCGGGTGTTCAGGGAATATTGTGTGCCGAGGGTTTCCACGGCTTTTTGCTGGACTTGCTGGTTGACCTGATCCAACAGGCTGCTCACCCCGCGCAGGGCGAAGTCGCGAAACGGGCTGGAGAGCGCAAACAGTTTGATAAAGGCCGGCTTGTTCAGTTGCAGGCAGAAGGTGTCTTCGGCGGCTTTATGCTCAGTGCGGGTTGCCCGCTCCCCTAGCAGCGCCGCCAGTGGGAAACATTCACCCGTGGTGATTTCGAAGGTGGTTTCGGCTGAGTCCGCCCGCTCGCCGACCACGCGCCCCTGTTTGACGATATAGAAGTGCTCTACCGGGCCGCCCGACGGTTTGAGAATGCTCTCGCCGGGGCTGTAGAAGCGCAATTGGCACTGTTCGACCAGAAACGCCAGGTGGGCATTTTCCATCTGATTGAACGGCGGGAAGCGTTGCAGGAATTGCAGGGTGCCGTGGATGTTCTGCAGCACTGCGGTTTTTCCCGCTTGTGCGAAAGCATCAGCTTTACTCATAACAATGATCGCAGTGTTTTTGTCGTTATCGTCCTGCATGGTCGGCTCCCGCGCGATGGGTGCCCATTGGACGTAAGTCTAGGTAGCGATTACGCCATTCACGACTAGGGAAAAACCTTACATGAATATCGTCCAAACCCCGTAAAACGCCCACTAGGCAAACTTTCCGACGAAGTGCACATTGAGCGCCCTTCTGGTGATGTCTGACGAGTGTGCTGGGAGATTGATTAGAACTGCCGAGAGACGTATGTCCGACCACGATATTTTGAGTGATGCCGAGCGCGAGGCCCTGAGCGCCGTAATGCAGGAGCCTGATTTACCGCCACAACGTGTTTTGATCGTGGACGACGACAAGGACGCACGCGAACTGTTGGCGGAGATTCTTGGTTTGGATGGTATTCGCTGCATGACTGCCGACAGTGGCGAGGCGGCGTGGGATTTGTTGAAGTCCCACAGTTCCATCGGTTTGCTGATCACCGATCTGCGTATGGAGCCGAGCAACGGGCTGCAATTGATACGACAGGTGCGCGGCTCCACCCGGGCGGCGCTGCCGATCATCATCATGTCCGGGGATGCGGAAGCCCCCGACGTTATCGACGCCATGCACCTGAGCGTGGTGGATTTTCTGCTCAAGCCGATTGATAGCGTGAAGTTGGCGAAGATGGTGAAACGGGAGTTGGGGATGGCGACTTAGGCGGGTCGCCGTTGGTCTGGATTCATCAAAACCTGTCAATTATGACAGTAGCGAAAGGTTGAACTCGAGTTGTTTACTGGTTGGGAGAGTGCTGGTCGGGGATCAGCGCCTTATTGGCCTGTGAACAGGAGTTCGTCATGAGTAATAAACAGTTTCCCATCAGTGATGAAGAAATAAAAAAACATAAGGTAGCTGGCAAAGCAGACATCAAAGTTTCTATCGGGAAGGAAGTTCATCTGTATCCGGTGCAGGATATTTTTGGGTATCTGTCCTGGAGTGGCCTCGATGGTGAATGGCCCACTAGCATCCGTATTCACTATGGCAGCGATTTGAAGGCAGGCTCTCATACATTTGAGGCCTCGGACCTGAGGCTGACGTATCGGGACCAGCACGGTCACGAGCGCTTTCGGCCAACATCAGGAAAAGTTCATGTAGTTGTTGAACGCCCAGAGTTCGGTACTGACTTCAAGCACATCGGCAGCTTGGAAGACGTGGCCTATAGCGATGAAGAGCCCACCATACGACTCAATGGCACATATACAGTCTCGTCCGAATCGCATTAAGTCTGTCCTCTCCAAAAGGGCCCCAGGTCTTTCGACTTGGGGCTTTTCACTTTCAGCACTTATTCACAGACCATTCTTAGCCTTGAACTCCCGACGCCGACGATGCAACACCGGCTCGGTATACCCATTCGGTTGCTGGGTCCCTTCAATCACCAACTCCACCGCCGCCTGGAAGGCAATGTTGCTGTCGAAGTCCGGAGCCAGCGGACGGTACAGCGGATCCCCGGCATTCTGCCGATCCACCACTGGCGCCATGCGCTTGAGGCTTTCCAGCACCTGGGCTTCGTTGACGATGCCGTGGCGCAACCAGTTGGCGATCAACTGGCTGGAGATACGCAGGGTGGCGCGGTCTTCCATCAGGCCGACGTCGTTGATGTCCGGCACCTTCGAACAACCCACGCCTTGGTCGATCCAGCGCACCACGTAACCGAGGATGCCCTGGGCGTTGTTGTCCAGTTCGTTGCGGATTTCTTCGTCGGACCAATCGGTATTTTTGGCCAGAGGAATGGTCAGGATGTCATCCACTGACGCACGCTCACGCTTGGCCAACTCGGCTTGGCGGGCGAACACGTCGACCTTGTGGTAATGCAACGCGTGCAGCGCAGCGGCGGTCGGCGAGGGGACCCAAGCGGTGTTGGCGCCGGCCAGCGGGTGGGCGATCTTCTGCTCCAGCATGGCGGCCATCAGGTCGGGCATGGCCCACATGCCTTTGCCGATCTGTGCGCGACCTTGCAGGCCGGTGCTCAGGCCGATATCGACGTTCCAGTTCTCGTAGGCGCCGATCCATTTTTCAGCCTTCATTGCCGCCTTGCGCACCATCGCGCCCGCTTCCATGGAGGTGTGGATTTCATCGCCGGTACGGTCGAGGAAGCCGGTGTTGATGAACACCACGCGCTCGCTGGCGGCCTTGATGCAGGCTTTGAGGTTGACCGTAGTGCGACGCTCCTCGTCCATGATCCCGACTTTGAGCGTATTGCGCGGCAGGTTCAGTACTTCCTCAATGCGGCCGAACAGCTCATTGGTGAACGCGGCTTCTTCCGGGCCATGCATTTTCGGTTTAACGATGTAGACCGAACCGGTGCGGCTGTTCTTGCGGCTGTTGTTGCCGTTGAGGCTGTGGATTGCAGCGAGGCTGGTCAGCAGGCCGTCGAGGATGCCTTCCGGCACTTCGTTGCCATCTTTGTCGAGGATCGCGTCGATGGTCATCAGGTGACCGACGTTACGCACGAACAACAACGAACGGCCGTGCAGGGTGACGTCCTTGCCATCGACACCGGTGTAGGTGCGATCGGCGTTCATGGTCCGGGTGAAGGTCTTGCCTCCCTTGGCCACGTCTTCGGCCAGGTTGCCTTTCATCAGGCCGAGCCAATTGCGGTAGATCACCACTTTGTCATCGGCATCGACGGCGGCGACGGAGTCTTCGCAGTCCATGATGGTGGTCAGCGCGGCTTCCATCAGGACGTCTTTGACACCGGCAGCATCGGTCTGGCCGACCGGGGTGTTGGCGTCTATCTGGATTTCGAAATGCAGGCCGTGGTTCTTGAGCAAGATGGCGGTCGGCTTGGCGGCGTCGCCCAGGAAACCGATCAACTGAGCATCGTTGCGCAGGCCGCTATTGCTGCCGCCCTTGAGGCTGACGACCAGTTTGCCGTCAACGATTTTGTAGGCGGTGGAATCAACGTGACTGCCGGCAGTCAGCGGTGCAGCTTCGTCGAGGAAGGCGCGGGCGAAGGCGATGACCTTGTCGCCACGGACCTTGTTGTAGCCCTGGCCTTTCTCGGCGCCATTGGCGTCGCTGATCGCATCGGTGCCGTACAGCGCGTCATACAGCGAGCCCCAACGCGCATTGGAGGCGTTGAGGGCGAAGCGCGCGTTCATCACCGGCACGACCAGCTGTGGGCCAGCCATGCGGGCAATTTCGTCATCGACGTTTTGAGTCGTGGCCTGGAAATCGGCGGCTTCTGGCAGCAGGTATCCAATGTCTTGCAGGAAGGCCTTATAGGCCACCGGATCATGGGCCTGGCCGGCGTGGGTCTGGTGCCAGGTGTCGATCCGCGCTTGGAAATCGTCGCGTTTGGCGAGTAGGGCTTTGTTCTTCGGCGCCAGGTCGTGGATGACCTTGTCGGCACCGGCCCAGAACTGGTCGGCGGTGAGGCCGGTACCGGGAATGGCTTCGTTGTTCACGAAGTCGAACAGGACTTTGGCGACCTGCAGGCCACCGACTTGAACGTGTTCAGTCATTGCTTGCCTCACTCTGCGGAGCTTAATTCGCTTTTCAGCTTTCCCAATTTACCAATGAAGCCTCTGGCCATTTAAACCACAAACCCTGGGCACCAGTACATGCCATAGATGGCGGCTGGGTGGTTCCAATCAACGGCATAGGCCTTGCTGACGGGGTGTTTGAGGTTACTACGGCGTCTTGGCAGACATCGACCTAACGTTATGTAGTGCGCGCTGCGGCATACTACATGATGAGTTGCGGTTGTGAAAATTAGACTAAATACGTCGTTTAGCGACCCACTTTGGCTGTCCGGTCACAGTGGGGTATCGGATGTTCTCAAAAAACTATTGGATTGTTCCAGATAAATATAAAAATGGTACACGATTTGTTTTAAAGGCTCGCTATTGGCAGGGGCCTATACTCGCTGATCAACCACAAAAAGAGGGCTGATACCATGGACCATCTCGTACTCACCGTCATCGCTGCGGACAAACCGGGCGTGGTCGAACGCATTGCCCAATGCATTGCCTCCTTTGGTGGCAACTGGTTGGAAAGTCGCATGGCGCACATGGCGGGGCAGTTTGCGGGGATCTTGCGCGTGAGCGTGCCCGTTGAGAATCGTAAGGAGCTGATCGCGGCGCTGGAGGATTTATCGACCCATGGCATTCGCGTCTTGCTGGGTGAAAGCAGTGTCTCTGTCGGCAGCGAGTGGCAACCCATTGCCATGGAGTTGGTGGGCAATGATCGTCCGGGGATCGTTCGCGATATCACGGCGTTGCTGAGCAAGCAGGGCGTCAACCTGGAACGCTTGATCACCGACGTACGCCCGGCACCCATGAGCAGCGACCTGTTGTTCCACGCAGAGGCCTTGCTGGCGGTGCCGCTGACCTTGCCGCTGGAAACCTTGCAGGCAGCCCTGGAAACCCTGGCAGACGACTTGATGGTGGAGTTGGAGTTCCGCAGCGAGGAGTAACGGTCCACCGAGGTTATGCATGGAAATCTTGCATGGGCCTGTGGATAACCTGTAGAGACCCGGCGCCAGGCCACACCCGCCGGGGCTTCGCTTCGATTGAGCAAAAAACGAGCAGTTTCAATGGCTTGTGCACAAACGCCGGGGACCCGCTTGTGGATTACCTTGGGGTGGATGTCTGCAAGCCACGCAGGCTGTGGCTTACAGAGGTTTGTACGTTATTTGATCAGCGTTTGCGTATCGTCAGCCAGGCGTCGATGCTGTAGACCACCAGGCCGGCCCAGATAAACAGGAAGGCGATCAGCGTACTCGGTGCCAAGTGTTCATTGAACAGCAGCACCGCTTCCAGCAGTACCAGAGTCGGCGCCACGTATTGCAGGAAGCCCAGGGCTGTGTAGGGCAAATGCCGGGCGGCGGCGTTGAAACACACCAGCGGGATCAAGGTTACCGGGCCTGCGGCCACCAGCCACCAGGCTTCGGACGTGCCCCAGAACTCCATTTGCGCACTGTGGGCTGTCGGGTTGAACAACAACCAGACGACGGCAATGGGCACCAGCATCCAGGTTTCCACCACCAGCCCTGGCAGCGCCTTGACCGGCGCCTGCTTGCGGATCAAACCATAGAAACCAAAGGTCAACGCCAGCACCAGTGATACCCACGGCAGGCTGCCCACCTGCCACACCTGTTGCGCGACACCCAAGGCGGCCAGCACAACGGCCAGCCATTGCAGACGGCGCAGGCGTTCGCCCAGGATCACCATGCCCAGCAGCACATTGACCAGCGGATTGATGTAATACCCCAGGCTCGCTTCGAGCATGCGCCCGTCGTTCACCGCCCACACATAGGTCAGCCAGTTGGCTGCGATCAGGGTGCCGCTCAGCGCCAGAATCGCCAGGCGTTTTGGGTTGTCCCGCAGTTCACGGAACCACCCCGGGTGTTTCCAGACCATCAGCAGCAAACCGCCGAACAGTGCCGACCACAGCACACGATGGACAATGATTTCTGCGGCCGGGACGCTGGCAATGGCTTTGAAGTAGATGGGGAACAGGCCCCAGATAATGTAGGCGCTCAGGCCCAATATGTACCCGCGGCGGGGGTTGGCGGCTTGCATGCAAAATCCTTGCTTAGGCAGCTAACAAAGCCGCGATTGTAAGGATATTTGTCAGGAAAGAGGCACGCAATTTTTGATTTGTAGCCGCTGCCGAGGCACGAGGCTGCGATGGGGTGCGTAGCAGCCCCACGGCGGTCCTGCGGACACGCATCGCAGCCTCGTGCCTCGGCAGCGGCTACAGGTCAGAAAAGCTTCAGGGGTTCTTCATTCAGCGCCGACAGCTGCTCGCGCAAGGCCAGCACCTGATCGCCCCAATACCGCTCGGTACCGAACCACGGGAAGCTGTGGGGGAATGCCGGGTCATCCCAGCGTCGTGCCAGCCAGGCGCTGTAATGCATCAGGCGCAAGGCGCGTAGCGGCTCGATCAGCGCCAGCTCGCGCGGGTCGAAGTCGTGGAATTCCCGGTAGCCGTCCATCAACTCCGACAACTGCCCCAGGCATTCCTGACGATCCCCGGCGAGCATCATCCACAGGTCCTGCACTGCCGGGCCCATGCGGCAGTCGTCGAGGTCGACGATGTGGAACATTTCATCGCGGCACATCATGTTGCCGGGGTGGCAGTCGCCGTGCATGCGGATGTTCTTGTGGGGTGTGGTCTTGTAGACCTCTTCCACACGCTTGAGCAGGTCGCGGGCCACGGACTCGTAGGCCGGCAGCAGGCTCTTGGGGATGAAGTTGCCTTCCAGCAGGGTGGTGAGGGAATCGTGGCCGAAGTTCTTCACGCCCAAGGCTTCGCGGTGCTCGAAAGGACGTGTGGAACCGACCGCGTGCAAGCGGCCCAGCAGTTGCCCAAGGCGATACAGTTGATCGAGATTGCCCGGCTCCGGCGCGCGGCCACCACGGCGGGGGAACAGGGTGAAACGGAAACCGGCGTGTTCGAACAGGCTTTCACCGTTGTGAATCATTGGCGCCACCACCGGCACTTCGCACTCGGCCAGTTCGAAGGTGAAGCGGTGCTCTTCCAGGATCGCGTCGTTGGTCCAACGCTGAGGACGGTAGAACTTCGCGATCAGTGGCTCGGAGTCTTCGATGCCAACCTGGTAGACACGGTTTTCGTAACTGTTGAGCGCGAGCACGCGGGCGTCACTGAGAAAACCGATGCTCTCGACAGCGTCGAGCACGAGGTCTGGGGTAAGTGTTTCAAACGGGTGAGCCATGCGAACTCCTGCGCGCAGCAGGGCGCCGCGTCCGGCCCGGTATGGTAACGCACACGGGGCGGGATAGGTGGTCGGCTATTGTGGCGAGGGGGCTTGCCCCCGTTGGGCTGCGCAGCAGCCCCAGAACCTGCCGCCGAGTTCTTCCTGGAGGACCTCGGTGATTTTATTGGGCTGCTTCGCAGCCCAACGGGGGCAAGCCCACTCGCCACAGGGGATCAGGCGCCGACGATCCCGCCATCTTCCCGGCGAATCACCATCACCGAAGACCTTGGCTTGCCATTCGGCAAGTGTTCAGGCCAGGTCGAGCCACCGGTTTCCCCTGGGTGCTGAATCCCCACAAACAAGGCTTTCTGGTCCGGCGAGAAACTGATCCCCGTCACCTCACACGACACCGGCCCCACCATGAACCGGCGAATCTCACCCGTGTTCGGGTCGGCGCAGAGCATCTGGTTATTGCCCATGCCGGCAAAATCGCCCTTGTTGCTGTAGTCGCCATCGGTAAGGATCCACAACCGCCCAGCCTTGTCGAAACCCAGGCCATCGGGGCTGTTGAACATGTTCTGCGGGTTGATGTTGGACGAGCCGGCCTTCGGCGTACCAGCGTGCACGCCCGGGTTGCCGGCGACCACAAACAGGTCCCAGGAGAAGTCCATGGCGCCATGGTCATCGGCGTTGGCCTTCCAGCGCAGGATCTGGCCGTAGACGTTTTTCTCCCGCGGGTTTGGCCCGCCCACCGGTTGGCCTTCTTCGCCGCGCTTGGCGTTGTTGGTCAGGGTGCAATAGACCTGGCCGTCGGCGGGACTGACCACGATCCATTCCGGGCGGTCCATGCGTGTGGCTTTCACCACGCTGGCGGCCAGGCGGGCATGGATCAGTACTTCGGCCTGGCTGGCAAAACCGCTGTTGGCATCAATACCGTTTTTGCCGAACGTCAGCTCAACCCACTGGCCCTTGCCCTTGGGGTGATCGGCATTGCCGTCGCCCGCATCGAAGATCGCCACGTACAAAGTGCCATGGTCCAGCAAGTCTTTATTGGCCTTGGGATGCCTGTGATTGATCTTGTCGCGGCTGATGAACTTGTAGATGAACTCGCCGCGTTCATCGTCACCCATGTACACCACGGCACGGCCGTCGCGGGTTTCGGCGAGGGCCGCGTTTTCATGCTTGAAGCGGCCCAGGGCGGTGCGCTTGACTGGGGTGGATTGTGGGTCGAACGGATCGATTTCCACCACCCAGCCATGGCGATTGAGTTCATTCGGGTTCTTCGCCATGTCGAAGCGCGGATCGTGCGGGTGCCAGTTGATCTCCCGGCTGGCCGCCGCCACGCCGTAGCGTTTTTGCCCGGCGTCGAAGGTCTGCTGTGGGTTGCTGCTGCCGAAGCAGTCGGTGAAGTTTTCTTCGCAGGTCAGGTAAGTGCCCCACGGCGTCTTGCCGTTGGCGCAGTTCTGGAACGTGCCTAGGACTTTTTTGCCGCTCTTGTCGGCACGGGTTTTCAGCCAGGCATGCCCGGCCGCCGGGCCACTCAGGCGCAGCGGCGAGTTGCCGTGGATGCGCCGGTTGTAGCGCGAGTCCTGGACGAACTGCCAACTGTCGCCCTGGCGTTTGATTTCGATGACTGACACACCTTCGCTGGCCAAGGCCTTGCGCACGTCTTCGGCCGATTGCGGCGCGCCGCCGTGGGCAAACAGGTAGTGGTAATTGGTGTATTCGTTGTTGATCGCCATCAGCGCCCGGTTGTTGTCGCCGGGAAACGGGAACAGGCTCATGCCGTCGTTGTTGTCGCCGAACTGTTGTTCCTGGGCCTTGGCCGTGCCATTGCCGCTGGGGTCGAAGGCCGGCGCGTTCTTGTGCAGGGGCTGGCCCCAACTGATCAGCACCGATGAGGTGTAGCCCGGCGGCAGCGTGATGGTGTCGCTGGTGGCAGCAGCGATGCTGGTAAAGCCCAGCAACGGACTGCCGGACGCGGCGCTGACACCGGCGGCCAGGGCGCTGCGGGTCAGCAGGTTACCGCCGAGGAACATCGCGGCACCACACAGGGCACCGGCGCCGATAAAGCGACGGCGGCTGAGGCCGACCATCTGTTCGAGGTCGGTGGCTTGGTTTTCTTCTAATAGGCTCATATCAGGCTCCCTGCGGGTTTTTGCAGACACCTTAAGGAGCGCTCGTGACCAAATTGTTGCAGTTTTAATCTATACCGGCGTGCCCAGTAGGACGTTGCTGGGGGCGAACTGCACCTGAATGGTTTTTCCTTGCTTGGCGCCAATCGCCTTGAGCTCGGCGGGCTGCGCCAGGGCGCACAAAACCTGGCCGTTGGGCAGGGTGATTCTGACCTCGCTGGGACCATCGTCAGCATCGAGAATCGCCTCGATGTTGCCGCTCAGACAATTGTGTCCAAGTGTTGCGGCGTGCTCGGTCGCCAGGACATCCAGCCAACCCGCCTTGATCAGCGCCACCACCTCAGTACCGATTTCCAGTTCCAGGTGCAGGGTGCTGTCGTGGGTGATCTGCGCCTCAAGGGTCAACCCGCCGGCCAGTTCCAGACGCACCAGGTCATTGCGGCCATGGTTGTCGATGGCGATGACTTTGCCGTGCAGTTGGTTACGGGCGCTGGTACGCAGCATCAGGCGGCCGAGCAGATCGAGGTCGCTGGCGTCCTCGGCGGCGTCCAATACTTGAGCCTGCAACACTTGCAGGCGTTGATAGAGGCGCAACACCCGTTCGCCTTCAGCAGATAACCGAGCGCCACCGCCACCTTTGCCGCCGACGCTGCGTTCAACCAGCGGTTTTTGCGCCAGGTTGTTCAACTCATCGATGGCGTCCCAAGCGGCCTTGTAGCTCAAGCCGGCGCTTTTTGCTGCGCGAGTGATGGAGCCTTGCTCGGCGATATGTTGCAGCAAGGCAATGCGCTGGGGGCGACGGACGATATGTTGGCTCAGCAGAGTCGGTAAAGGCATGGCGAACGGTTACACGCTGGGATGGAATGGACGGGACGTTGCGGCCAGGGGGCGCTGGAGTCAAGTCATGTGCCGGGTTTCGGCGTGCGGGCCAGGCAGTACACGTCGACCTGCCGCGCGCCCGCCTTCATCAGCAGGCGGGCCAGGCTGTCGGTGGTGGCACCGGTGGTCAGCACATCGTCCACCAGGGCCAGGTGGCGGCCCTTGACCTGATCACTGTGGTTCAAGGCAAAGGCCCGGAGCAGGTTGCGTTTGCGGGCCTTGGCGTCCAGGTCCTGCTGTGCCACGGTTTCGTGAGGGCGCAGTAACAGGTGCTCCTCAACCGGAATATCCAGGTTTTTGCCCAGCCATCGCGCAAGCATCGACGCTTGGTTATAGCCTCTTTCCCGCAGGCGTTTACGGGCCATGGGCACTGGCAGCAGGCAGTCAGGGCGTGTCAGTTCAGCGTTTTCATAGCGGTCTTGCAGGAACTGTCCCAGCAGGTGCGCCAGCAAATGCCCCAAAGGCCATTTGGCCTGATGCTTGAAACGGCTGATCAGGCTGTCGATGGGGAAGCTGTAGGTCCACGGCGCGATCACTTGTTTAAACGCTGGTGGCTGCCGTTGGCATTGGCCGCAGATCAAGCCTTCCATGGGCAAGGGCAGGGCGCACACGTTGCAGTGATCCATCAGCCATGGCAGTTCGGTTTCGCAGGCGTTACAGATCGAATGGGCGGTTTCTGTGTGTTCATCGCAGACTAAACAGGTCTGGTTGCTTTTTAACCAGATGTAAACTTCGTGTTTGTAGTTGGGTTGACAGTGCATGAATCTTCCTTAAATATGCCGAGCATCCGTGTCGTGCCTGTGGGTATTGCCTCCCACAGTGTTTGCCAAAGCATAATCAAGGAATCGCCCATGAGCGCCAGCACCACTGCCAACCTGCGTCACGATTGGTCTCTCGCCGAAGTCAGAGCGCTGTTCGTTCAGCCCTTCAATGACCTGTTGTTCCAGGCGCAGACCGTGCACCGCGCGCATTTCGATGCCAATCGGGTCCAGGTTTCCACCTTGCTGTCGATCAAGACCGGTGCCTGCCCGGAAGATTGCAAATATTGTCCGCAGTCGGGCCACTACAATACTGGCCTGGAAAAAGAGAAGTTGATGGAGGTGCAGAAGGTCCTCGAAGAGGCTGCTCGCGCCAAAGCTATCGGCTCGACTCGTTTCTGCATGGGCGCCGCCTGGAAACACCCGTCGGCCAAAGACATGCCCTACGTGCTGCAAATGGTCAAAGGCGTGAAGGCCATGGGCCTGGAAACCTGCATGACCCTCGGCCGCCTCGATCAGGACCAGACCGAAGCCCTGGCCCAGGCTGGCCTGGACTACTACAACCACAACCTTGACACTTCGCCTGAGTTCTACGGCTCCATCATCACCACACGCACCTACGGCGAGCGCTTGCAAACCTTGGCCTACGTGCGTGATTCGGGGATGAAGATCTGTTCCGGCGGCATTCTGGGTATGGGCGAATCCCTCGACGACCGCGCCAATCTGCTGATCCAGTTGGCCAACCTGCCGGAGCATCCGGAGTCGGTGCCGATCAACATGCTGGTGAAAGTCGCCGGTACGCCACTGGAAAATGCCGAAGATATCGACCCGTTCGACTTCATCCGCATGCTGGCCGTGGCGCGCATCCTGATGCCGCTATCTCACGTTCGCCTGTCCGCCGGCCGTGAAGCCATGAACGAGCAGATGCAGGCCCTGGCGTTCTTCGCTGGCGCCAACTCGATTTTCTATGGCGACAAACTGCTGACCACCGCCAACCCGCAGGCCGACAAGGACATGCAACTGTTCTCGCGTTTGGGGATCCTGCCGGAGGCGCGTGAAGAGCACGCCGATGAAGTGCATCAGGCGGCGATCGAGCAGGCGTTGGTGGAGCAAAAGAGCAGCGAGCAGTTCTATAACGCAGCTGTTCAATAACTTCATTTGGACTGCAATTCAAATGTGGGAGCGGGCTTGCTCGCGAATGCGGCATGTCAGTCAAAGTATCTGGCGACTGACCCACCGCTTTCGCGAGCAAGCCCGCTCCCACATTTCTGACCGCGTTCACCCTGACCTACCGAGGCCTGCATGTCTTTCGATCTCGCCGCGCGTCTCGCTGCCCGTCGTGCCGAACACCTCTATCGTCAACGCCCGTTGCTGGAAAGCCCTCAAGGCCCGGAAGTGGTGGTGGACGGTCAACCGTTGCTGGCGTTCTGCAACAATGACTACCTGGGCCTGGCCAATCACCCGCAAGTGATCGAAGCCTGGCGCGCCGGCGCGACCCGTTGGGGTGTCGGCGGTGGCGCTTCGCACTTGGTGATCGGCCACAGCACTCCACACCATGAGCTGGAAGAAGCCTTGGCCGACCTGACCGGTCGTCCACGTGCGCTGCTGTTCACCACCGGTTATATGGCCAACCTCGGCGCGGTCACGGCGCTGGTGGGGCAGGGCGATACGGTGCTGGAAGACCGTCTTAACCACGCCTCGCTGCTGGACGCGGGCCTGCTGTCCGGTGCGCGCTTCAATCGTTATCTGCACAACGACGCCGCCAGCCTGGCCAAGCGCCTGGAGAAAGCCACCGGCAATACGCTGGTGGTCACCGACGGTGTGTTCAGCATGGACGGCGACCTTGCCGACTTGCCGGCCCTGGCCCGCGAAGCTCGGGCCAAGGGCGCCTGGTTGATGGTCGACGACGCCCACGGCTTTGGCCCGCTGGGTGCCAACGGTGGCGGGATCGTCGAGCATTTCGGCTTGAGCCAGGAGGACGTGCCGGTGTTGGTGGGCACGTTGGGCAAGGCGTTCGGTACTGCTGGCGCGTTTGTCGCGGGCAGTGAAGAGCTGATCGAAAGCTTGATCCAGTTCGCCCGTCCCTATATCTACACCACCAGCCAGCCTCCAGCGCTGGCCTGCGCGACGCTCAAAAGCCTGGAATTACTGCGCACCGAACACTGGCGTCGCGAGCACCTCAATGGCTTGATCCGCCAGTTCCGCCAGGGTGCGCAGCAGATTGGCCTGGAGTTGATGGACAGCTTCACGCCGATCCAGCCGATCATGATTGGCAGCAGTGCCCGGGCGATTCGTTTGTCTCAGATGCTGCGCGAACGTGGGCTGATGGTGACGGCAATTCGACCGCCGACCGTGCCCGCCGGCAGTGCTCGCCTGCGGGTAACCTTGTCGGCAGCCCACAGTGAAGCCCAGGTCCAGCTATTGTTAAGCGCGTTGGAAGCGTGTTTGTGCTTGTTAGGCCAGGAGCCCGACCATGCGTGATCGACTGATACTGCTGCCCGGCTGGGGCCTTGGTGTATCGCCGATGGAACCGTTGGCGGCGGCGTTGCAGGGGTTGGACGAGCGTCTGCGGGTGCAGGTCGAACCGTTGCCGGAGATGGATTCCAGCGATCTCGGCGAATGGCTCGATGAACTGGACGCCACGCTGGCGGATAACGCCTGGCTCGGCGGCTGGTCCTTGGGGGGCATGCTCGCCTCCGAACTGGCAGCACGCCGGGGAGATCGTTGCTGTGGCTTGCTGACCCTGGCCAGTAACCCGTGTTTTGTCGCCTACGACGACTGGCCGAGCGCAATGCCTGCCGAAACCTTCGATGCGTTCCTCGCCGGTTGCCATGCCGACTCCCAAGTCACCCTCAAGCGCTTTGGCCTACTGTGCGCCAAGGGCGCCGAAGATCCACGGGGACTGGCGCGCTTGCTGGTCAGCAGTGCGCCGAATACGCCGTCTTCGGTATTGATGACCGGCCTTGAGTTGCTCGCGCAGATGGACACACGGGACGCCTTGCAAGCGTTTCGTGGTCCGCAGTTGCATCTGTTTGCGGGGATGGACGGCTTGGTGCCGGCCGAGGCTGCTGGTCATCTGCTGAAGTTACTGCCGGATGTTGAAATCGGTCTGATTGAACAGGCCGGTCACGCTTTTCTTCTGGAAGATCCCCACGGTGTGGCGGGGGCGATCCAGGCTTTTTTGCATGAGTGCGGTGATGACTGATTTGTCCCATCCTCCCCTGCCAGGCGCCTTGCCGGACAAGCGCCAGGTAGCGGCCTCCTTTTCCCGTGCTGCGGCCAGTTATGACAGCGTTGCCGAGTTGCAACGTGCGGTCGGCGGTGAGTTGTTGCAGCGTTTGCCTCAAGGGTTTACGCCACGGCGCTGGCTGGACTTGGGCTGCGGCACCGGGTATTTCAGCCGGGTCATGGGCCAGGCGTATTCAGCGAGCCAAGGCTTGGCGCTGGATATCGCCGAGGGCATGCTCAACCACGCCCGACCCTTGGGCGGAGCCGAGCACTTTATTGCCGGTGATGCCGAGCGGTTGCCGTTACAGGACGGCAGTTGCGAGTTGATCTTCTCCAGCCTGGCGGTGCAGTGGTGTTCCGATTTCGCCGCAGTGCTGAGGGAGGCTCACCGAGTGTTGCAGCCCGGTGGTGTGTTGGCGTTTGCCAGCCTGTGTGTGGGGACGCTGGATGAACTGCGCGAAAGCTGGCGGGCAGCGGATGGCATGGTTCACGTCAATCGTTTCCGGCCGTTCAGCACGTATCAACAGCTGTGCGATAGCAGCGGCTTTCGGGTGCTGGGCC
Organism: Pseudomonas sp. ADAK18; assembly: GCF_012935695.1. Taxonomy (NCBI): domain Bacteria; kingdom Pseudomonadati; phylum Pseudomonadota; class Gammaproteobacteria; order Pseudomonadales; family Pseudomonadaceae; genus Pseudomonas; species Pseudomonas sp. ADAK18. Next base: position 5,054,933 of record NZ_CP052859.1, on the reverse strand, counting down.
TGGAGCAATGCCCCCACGTGCTGCATTACCCGGATGTACGCAGCCTGACTCACGAATTGAAAGCATTGGGTGCGCACAATCTGAATCCAGGGCGCCCGGGTGGCTTGACTGGCCGGGCGCGGATTGTTGCACTGGTTGAAGCCTACGAGCAGTTCCGCCAGTCTCAAGGACTGCCGGCCACCTACCAGGTGGTGTATGCCGTATTGGAGAAACCACTATGAATGCTGCTTACTTCATCGCTGGCACTGATACCGATGTCGGCAAAACCACCATCGCCGCAGGCCTGCTGCATGCCGCCCGGCAACTGGGCAAGACGACAGCGGCCGGCAAACCGGTGGCCTCAGGCTGTGAAGTAACGCCCAAGGGGCTGCGCAACGCCGATGCCTTGGCCCTGCTGGCTGAGTGTTCGTTGCTGCTGAGTTACGCCGAGGTCAATCCGGTGGCATTCGAGCCGGCCATTGCGCCGCATCTGGCGGCCCGTGAAGCCGGTGTCTTGCTGACGGTTCAATCCTTGCTCAAACCCATGCAACACCTGCTCGCCAAGCAGGCGGATTTTACCTTGATTGAAGGGGCGGGCGGCTGGCGTGTGCCATTGGCTGACCAGGACAATCTGTCGGACGTGGCCAAGGCGTTGCAACTGCCGGTGATTCTGGTGGTGGGCGTGCGCCTGGGCTGCATCAGCCATGCCTTGCTGACCGCCGAAGCCATCGCTCGAGACGGTCTGTCACTGGCGGGATGGGTGGCCAACATCATCGATCCCAAGACCTCCCGTCTGGAAGAAAACCTCGCCACCCTGGCCGAGCGACTGCCTGCGCCCTGCCTGGGAAGGGTGCCGAAACTCAAGCAGCCGGGCGCCGCAGCGGTAGCCGAGTACCTGCAACTGGACCTGCTTGACTAGTTTTGTCTATGGACAAGGCATTGTGCCATTAGTGTTTTTGACGGGTATTTCCCCGGTATGTCTGCTTCAATAACAGTTCACGATTCTCTGAAGGCAGGTTCAAGCCATGGAAGTCTCTGGAAGCAGCGCGTTTTATTCGGGGCTGAGCAGTATGCAGTCCGGGCAGAACCGTGTGGACGCCGCCGCCGGCAAAATTGCCAGCGCCGCCACCAGCCAACCCTCGGATGCCCTGAACGATCGCTTGCGGGCGGTGGATGGTAACCAGCAATCGAATTCGGCCAGCAATATGGTCGAGATGGCCCAAGGCAAGTTTCAGGTGGAGTTGGGGGCAAAAGTCGCCAAGGCTTCCAATGAAATGCTGGGTACGTTGATCGATACCTACGCTTGAATAGTGTTCACCCACAGCTTTCTGTGGGAGCGGCATCGCTGAGATAGCATCACCTCGGTCCTCCTGACATACCGCGGCGCCTGTTTCGCAGGCAAGCCAGCTCCCACATTTGAGTTTCGTCCCCTCCAGTTTTTTCTTCAACGCTTGAAATTTCATGCGGCATTTCGCTGCAGGCCTTGCTGTGCCTGGTGTTGACCCACGTCATGACAAACGGCATCTGACGGATGCTTGACAAGGATAGGTCGTAAACGTATGTTTCAAACAACTGTTTGACCGCTACAACAAATCCACGCGGTTGTTCATTCCAGATACATCAGCAGAGGTTTATCGCTATGCCTGACTACAAGGCCCCCTTGCGTGATATTCGCTTCGTTCGTGACGAACTGCTCGGCTACGAAGCGCACTATCAGAGCCTGCCGGCTTGCCAGGACGCTACCCCGGACATGGTTGACGCCATTCTCGAAGAAGGCGCCAAGTTTTGTGAGCAGGTGCTGGCACCGCTGAACCGCGTGGGTGACATCGAAGGTTGCACCTGGAGCGAGTCAGGCGTTAAAACCCCTACTGGTTTCAAAGAAGCCTACAAACAGTTCGTCGAAGGCGGCTGGCCAAGCCTGGCCCATGACGTGGCGCACGGTGGCCAAGGCCTGCCGGAGTCCCTCGGCCTGGCAGTGAGCGAGATGGTCGGCGAAGCCAACTGGTCGTGGGGCATGTACCCAGGCCTGTCCCATGGTGCGATGAACACCATTTCCGAGCACGGCACCCCAGAACAGCAAGACGCTTACCTGACCAAACTGGTGTCGGGCGAGTGGACCGGCACCATGTGCCTGACCGAGCCACACTGCGGTACCGACCTGGGCATGCTGCGCACCAAGGCCGAGCCTCAGGCTGATGGTTCCTACAAAGTCTCCGGCACCAAGATCTTCATCTCGGCCGGTGAACACGACATGGCCGACAACATCGTCCATATCGTGCTGGCCCGCCTGCCGGATGCTCCGGCGGGTACCAAAGGTATCTCGCTGTTCATCGTTCCGAAATTCCTGCCGAACGCCGATGGTTCGGTTGGTGAGCGCAACGCTGTTTCCTGTGGCTCCCTGGAACACAAGATGGGCATCCACGGTAACGCCACCTGCGTGATGAACTTCGACGCGGCCACGGGTTTCCTGATCGGCCCGCCGAACAAAGGCCTGAACTGCATGTTCACCTTTATGAACACCGCTCGCCTGGGGACCGCGCTGCAAGGCCTGTCCCACGCCGAAATCGGTTTCCAGGGCGGCCTGAAATATGCCCGCGATCGCCTGCAAATGCGCTCCCTGACTGGCCCGAAAGCGCCGGACAAGGCCGCTGACCCGATCATCGTTCACCCCGATGTACGTCGCATGCTGTTGACCATGAAGGCTTTCGCCGAAGGCAACCGCGCGATGGTGTACTTCACCGCCAAACAGGTCGATATCGTCAAGTACGGTACTGACGACGAAGCCAAGAAACAGGCTGACGCGCTGCTGGCCTTCATGACCCCGATCGCCAAGGCGTTCATGACCGAAGTCGGTTTTGAAGCGGCTAACCACGGCGTGCAAATCTACGGTGGCCACGGTTTCATCGCCGAGTGGGGCATGGAGCAGAACGTTCGCGACAGCCGTATCTCGATGCTGTACGAAGGCACCACCGGCATCCAGGCCCTGGACCTGCTGGGCCGTAAAGTGTTGATGACCCAAGGCGAAGCGCTCAAGGGCTTCACCAAGATCGTCCACAAGTTCTGCCAGGCCAACGAAGGCAACGCAGCCGTGCAAGAGTTCGTTACACCGCTGGCCGCACTGAACAAGGAATGGGGCGAGCTGACCATGAAGGTCGGCATGGCAGCCATGAAGGACCGTGAAGAAGTCGGCGCGGCATCGGTGGATTACCTGATGTACTCCGGCTACGCCTGCCTGGCTTACTTCTGGGCTGATATTGCCCGCCTGGCTGCCGAGAAACTGGCTGCCGGCACCAGCGAAGAGGCGTTCTACACCGCCAAGCTGCAGACTGCGCGCTTCTACTTCCAGCGCATCCTGCCGCGTACTCGCACTCACGTTGCAACCATGCTGTCGGGCGCCAACAACCTGATGGACATGAAAGAAGAGAACTTCGGCCTGGGCTACTAAGCCTTACCGGGTGCCTCTGAAGCCGCCGCTCTTTCGGGAGCGGCGGTTTTTTTATGCGCGATAAAAATCTATGGTCACCCCCATTTTTGCAATACTGATTAACGGGTGGTGTGGTTGGCTTGCTTAAATCTATCCGGCGTCTGTTTGGGGCATGCCCCAGCGCCACGATGAGAGTCGCGCCTGACGATCCTTAAAAACCCGTCGGCTTCTGAAGCCGATTTTTATGTCAGGATCTTCGCCAGGCCGGTGTGCCGTTCACATCATCTGTTGTTCAGCTATCGCAAAACCTGAAGGTGAATCGTGGTACTGCAACAACCGCGGGGTCAGGCGTTCAAGGCGTCTGGCCCTGCTTCATATTGCGTATGGTGAGCGGCTATCGCCCAAGCGATACGCGCCAGTTTGTTAGCCAGGGCACAGGCCACGACATTCGAATGTCGTCGACTTAGCAATGAGCGCACCCAATCGGCCAAGGCGCCTTTTTGGTGCTCCAGATTTTGCATATAGACCCTGGAACACTGCACCAACAGTTGTCGCAGGTGCTTGTCACCACGCTTGCTGATTCCCAGCAAGTTGGCCTTGCCACCGGTGCTGTACTGTCTGGGCACCAAGCCCACTGAGGCGGCAAAGTCCCGACTGCATCGGTACTGCTTGCCGTCGCCCATTTCTACAGCCAGCAGGCTGGCGGTGATCGGGCCGACACATGGAAGACTCAGCAAACGACTGCCCAGATCATCGTCGGCCAGTTGGCCCGCCAGCTCTTTGTCCAAGACCTTGATTTGCTCATCCAGGTAGGCAAAGTGGTCGTGCAGGCGTTGCAACAATATCGTCAGACGAACGGGTAATTCATGCTCGGCCAAGGCGCTCGCCAGACGCTTCATGATGGCCAACCCTTTGGGCAGACTGATCCCAAACTCCAGCAGGAAACCGTGCATCTGATTAGCCGTTTTGGTGCGGTCATGCACCAGCGATTCGCGCATCCGGTGTAGCACGGACAGGGTTTGCTGGGATTCGGTTTTAGGCGTGACGAAGCGCATAGATGGGCGCGAAGCGGCTTCGCAGATTGCCTCAGCGTCGACAAAGTCGTTTTTATTGCCCTTGACGAAGGGCTTAACGAACTGCGGAGAAATCAGCTTGGCCGTGTGCCCCATTGCCGCCAACTGACGAGCAACATAGTGCGACCCCGCACAGGCCTCCATCACCACGATACAGCTCGGCGAGTTGCCGAAAAACTGCATCATTTGCGTCCGTGAGCATTTTTTGCGAAACACCTCACAGCCCGACTTATCCTGGCCGTGCAGGTGGAAAGTATGTTTGCCGAGATCGATACCGATCAGTGCTGACTCGCTCATGATGATGGCCTCCGAAAACAAAACACCCCGTGAAAGCGTAGCCCTCACAGGGTGTTGGGGGTGACCATCTCATTAACCCTGGCGCAACGCTCAGGGATTGGCGCAGGCTGCCGTTAAAGTGATGGCAATGTGATACAGGTCACATTGAGTGTGCTTAACTGTGCTGATTGAAGGCACAGTGCCATCTTTTAGGTCGTCCCGGAGCTTTACCCTTGTCACGCGTGTCTGTTGTACGTTTTAGCCATTTTCTGCCCTCACTGCTGTTGTTGCTGGCGGGGTTGTCGGCTGCGTACGTCAAGGACCTCAACGTCTTCTTCACCTCGTTGTTCAATGTCCTGCCAACGCTGGTGCTGTTGTTGGGCGGTGCGTATTGCGCGGTTTACCGTCGCCAGCGTGAGCTGTTCTTGATGATCACGGTGTACGTCGCTTATTTCCTGCTTGATACCCAGACCGATTACTACCGCGACAACGGCCGCGTCCGAGAAGATGCTGCGGTGATATTCCACCTGTGCTCGTTGTTGCTGCCGCTGTTGTTCAGCATCTACGCGCTGTGGCAGGAGCGCACCCACCTGTTTCGTGACTTCGTCGCCCGGTGTGCGGTGCTGTTGGCGATTGGTGGCGTGGCGCTGGCCTTGGAACAAAGTTATCCCCAGGCGGTATTGAACTGGTTGGCGCAGATCCGTTGGCCGGCATTGCATGGCAACTGGATGAGTTTGATCCAGCTGTCATACCCGATGTTTTTCATGGGGTTTATCGCGCTGGCGGTGCAGTACTGGCGCCAGCCACGGCCCCTGCACGCCGCGCAACTGGTGGGGTTGCTGGGGCTTTTCTGGATGCTGCCCCAGACGTTCATCCTGCCCTTTACCCTGAACATCATGTGCAGCCAGGTGATGCTGATGATCGCCGCCGGTGTTGCCCATGAGGCGTATCAAATGGCCTTCCGCGATGAGCTGACCGGCTTGCCGGGCCGTCGGGCCCTCAATGAACGCATGCAACGGCTGGGGCGCAACTATGTGCTGGCCATGAGCGACGTCGACCATTTCAAACGGTTCAACGACACCCACGGTCACGATGTCGGGGATCAGGTGCTGCGTCTGGTTGCCAGCAAACTGTCGAAGATCAGCGGCGGCGGTCGTGCCTATCGGTATGGCGGCGAAGAGTTCGCCGTGGTGTTCGCCGGCAAGACCCTGGAGGAGTGCCTGCCGCACCTGGAAGAGATTCGCGAGACCATCGCCAACTACGACATCAAGTTGCGCAACCCGGACAACCGTCCTCATGACGACCACCAAGGTCGCCAGCGCCGGATCGGTAGCGGCGCCTCCAGTGTTTCGGTGACGGTGAGCATCGGAGTTGCCGAGCGCCAGGCCGAGCAGCGCAGCCCGGAGGAAGTGCTCAAGTCCGCCGATCAAGCGTTGTACAACGCCAAGGGGGCCGGGCGTAACTGCGTAGTGGCATCGGGGCAGAATCGCCGGGGCGCGGTGCGCATGAACACTGCTGCCGGTTGAGTGATGGCGCTGTATTCAGCGCTCCTACAGTGATTGTCCGAGGCACCGTGCGGCAGTAGCTTGAAGGCATCTGCTGCCGGAGAAATCATCATGCCTGACTATAAAGCTCCCCTGCGCGATATGCGCTTTCTGATCGATCACGTCTTTGACTTCCACGGCCATTACGCCGAGCTGGGCGCCACCGATGCCAGCCCGGACATGGTCAGTGCGATCCTCGAAGAAGGCGCGAAATTCTGCGAAAACGTCCTCGCACCGCTGAATCGTTCGGGTGATGAAGAAGGCTGCCATTTCGACAATGGCGTGGTGACCACGCCCAAGGGCTTCAAGGAGGCCTTTGCGCAGTACGTGGAAGGCGGCTGGCACGGCCTGGCGGCAGACCCGACGTATGGCGGGCAAGGCTTGCCATCGTCCCTGGGGTTGGTGCTCAGCGAGATGATCGCCTCCAGTAACACCTCGTGGGGCATGTACCCGGGCCTGACCCACGGCGCCATGTCGGCGATCCACGCCCACGGCACCGAGGAGCAGAAAGACACCTACCTGAGCAAACTCACCGCTGGCCAGTGGACCGGCACCATGTGCCTGACTGAAGCCCATTGCGGCACTGACCTGGGGATCATCAAGACCCGCGCCGTGCCCGAGGCCGACGGCAGTTATGCAGTGACCGGCAGCAAGATTTTCATCTCTGCCGGCGAGCACGACATGAGTGAAAACATCATCCATCTGGTACTGGCCAAGCTGCCGGATGCGCCCGCCGGTACCAAGGGTATTTCGCTGTTTATCGTGCCCAAGTTCCTGCCGGATTCAGGTGAGCGCAACGGTGTCAACTGCGGCTCCATTGAACACAAGATGGGGATCAAGGCCTCGGCGACCTGCGTGCTGAACTTCGACGGTGCCAAGGGCTTCCTGATTGGCGAGGCCAACAAGGGCCTCAACTGCATGTTCACCATGATGAACCATGCGCGGTTGGGTACCGGGATGCAGGGCTTGTGCCTGGGGGAAGCGAGTTTTCAGGGCGCGATAAAATACGCCAACGATCGCTTGCAGATGCGCTCCCTGACCGGCGCCAAGGCCCCGAATAAGGTCGCCGACCCAATCATCGTGCATCCCGATGTACGGCGGATGCTGTTGACCATGAAAGCCTTCAACGAAGGCAACCGGGCGCTGACCTATTTCACTGCGCAATTGCTCGACACCGCGCACCTGAGCGGCGATGCAGGCCAGCGCCAGGAAGCCGAGGATCTGCTGGCGTTCCTCACGCCGATCTGCAAAGCCTTCATGACTGAAACCGGTCTGGAAGTGACCAACCATGGCATGCAGGTGTTTGGCGGCCACGGGTTTATTCGCGAATGGGGCATGGAGCAGTTGGTGCGCGATTGCCGGATTGCGCCGATCTATGAAGGCACCAATGGCATTCAGGCGTTGGATTTGTTGGGGCGCAAGGTGCTTGGTAGCCAGGGTAAGCTGCTTCGGGGCTTTACTAAAATCGTCCATAAGTTCTGCGCCGCTAATGCCGATCACCCGCAACTCAAGGCCCATGTGACGCAGCTCAATGAGCTTAACCAGCAGTGGGGCGAACTGACGGTGAAGGTTGGCATGGCTGCCATGAAGAACCCCGATGAAGTCGGCGCGGCAGCCCTGGATTACTTGATGTACAGCGGTTACATCATCCTGGCCTACCTGTGGTTGCGCATGGCACTGGTGGCTCAGTCGCAACTGGAGGACGGTAGCGGCGACGGCGACTATGCCCGGGGCAAGCTGGCGACCTGTGAGTTTTATTTCAAGCGCCTGTTGCCGCGTACGGCCGCGCATCGAGCGGCGGTGGAGGCGGGGAGCGAGTGCTTGATGAGTCTGCCGGCGGAATTGTTTGCCTTGTAGCCGCTGGCGAAGCCTGCGATCGCCTCGCAGAGGCGCAAGGATTGAATCGCTGAAGACCTTCGGTCTTATCGCAGCCTTCGGCAGCGGCTACAGGATATTATTGTGACCGATAAATACTTTATGGTCATGTTTGGACCCTATGTGTCTCAAAAGTTGTTCGGGTACACTCAGGGTCTGTAAAATCGACACTACCCGAATCACTTTAAAGTCTCACGAGGTTTGCCATGGCTGACTACAAAGCGCCGCTGCGCGATATGCGCTTCGTCCTCAACGAAGTTTTTGAGGTCGCCAAACTTTGGGCCCAACTCCCGGCATTGGCGGACACCGTCGATGCCGAGACCGTTGAGGCGATCCTTGAGGAAGCCGGCAAAGTCACTGCCAAAACCATTGCCCCGCTGAGCCGTGGCGGCGATGAAGAAGGCTGCCGCTGGGAGAATGGCGCGGTCAGCACCCCGGCCGGTTTCCAGGAAGCCTACAAAACCTACGCTGAAGGCGGCTGGGTGGGTGTTGGTGGCGACCCGGCCTATGGCGGCATGGGCATGCCCAAGGCGGTATCGGCCCAGGTTGAAGAGATGATCAACTCCTCGGGCCTGGCCTTCGGCCTCTACCCGATGCTGACCTCCGGCGCGTGCGTGTCGATCAACACCCACGCCAGCGAAGAACTTAAAGCGACTTACCTGCCGAACATGTACTCCGGCGTGTGGGCCGGTTCCATGTGCCTGACGGAACCCCATGCCGGGACCGACCTGGGGATTATCCGCACCAAGGCTGAGCCTCAGGCCGACGGGTCCTACAAAGTCAGCGGTACCAAGATCTTCATCACCGGTGGCGAACACGATCTCACCGACAACATCATTCACTTGGTACTGGCCAAGCTGCCGGACGCACCGGCAGGGCCCAAGGGCATCTCGCTGTTCCTGGTGCCCAAGTTCATGGTCAATGCCGACGGCAACCTGGGTGCGCGCAACCCGGTGACCTGCGGCTCCATCGAACACAAAATGGGCATCCAGGCCTCCGCTACCTGCGTGATGAACTTCGACGAAGCTGTGGGCTATCTGGTGGGCGAGCCAAACCGTGGTTTGGCGGCGATGTTCACCATGATGAACTACGAACGTCTGGGCGTCGGCATCCAAGGCCTGGCGTCCGGCGAGCGCTCCTATCAGAACGCTATTGAATACGCCCGCGACCGTCTGCAAAGCCGTTCGCCGACAGGTCCAAAAGCCAAGGACAAAGTGGCTGACCCGATCATCGTCCACCCCGACGTGCGGCGCATGCTGCTGACCATGAAAGCCTCGAACGAAGGCGGCCGTGCATTCTCCACTTATGTGGCAATGCAGCTGGACACCGCCAAGTTCAGCGAAGACGCGGCGACCCGCAAACGTGCCGATGATTTGGTGGCGTTGCTGACACCGGTGTCCAAGGCGTTCCTGACCGACCTGGGCCTGGAAACCACCGTCCACGGCCAGCAGATTTTCGGCGGCCACGGTTACATTCGCGAGTGGGGCCAGGAGCAACTGGTGCGTGATGTGCGCATCACCCAGATCTACGAAGGCACCAACGGTATCCAGGCTCTGGACTTGGTGGGACGCAAGATCGTTGGCAGCGGCGGGGCGTTCTACACCTTGTTCGCTGACGAGATTCGCCATTTCACCGCGACGGCAGGTGCTGAACTGGCCGAGTTCACCCAACCGCTGAACGCCGCGGTGGATGACCTCGATGAGCTGACCGCCTGGGTACTGGATCGCGCCAAATCCAACCCCAATGAAATCGGTGCGGCGTCGGTGGAGTATTTGCATGCATTCGGTTACATGGCCTACGCCTACATGTGGGCATTGATGGCCAAGGCGGCGTTGGGCAAAGAACAGCAGGAAGACTTCTACGCCAGCAAAGTGGGGACGGCGCGTTTCTATTTTGCCCGTCTATTGCCGCGGATTCAGTCCCTCAGCGCTTCGGTCCGGGCCGGCAGTGAGTCGCTGTATTTGTTGGATGAAGCGCAGTTCTGACCGGGGAAGCGTCGTGTAAGCATTCTCTTACATGACGTGCTGCTAATCGTCCTCTATCGCTGGATTGGATCCATGGATAATCTACTTCACATGGACGTCGCGCAGGAAGCGCAAAGCAACAACAGGGACACGTAGGATTCTGCCAGGATGGTGGAGTGAAATGGATGTCAGGGAAACAGTCTGCAAAGCCCCGCTTCGGCGGGGTTTTCTTTTGCCTGCGAAAAAAGTTCAGGCCTGCACGCCTGGGGCATTCATCACGTCTTCCAGCAGCGTGCGCAGCAGCTCAAGTGTTGCTTGCTGGCGTTGCACATCCCGACACACCAACCCCACTTTTAACGGAACCCGTGGTTCGCTCAGGGGTTTCCACAGCAGCGCCTTACTGTTGTGTTCATCTTGGGAGCGTCCGGGCAGCACCGTTGCCAGCTTGGTGTGAGGCAGGCTGTCGAGGATCCCCGCCATGGTATTCAACTCTGCCTGCACCTGAGGTCGTCGACCGAGGTTGGCCAATTGACCCTGCCAGATCTGTCGTACCTGGAACTCTTCTCCCAGCAGCAACATCGGCAATTCGGCGGCCTGTTTCAGGGAGACCTTCTTGAACTCCCGCAACGGGTGGTCGGCAGGAATCACCACCTTCAACTCATCTTCGTACAGCAGCACGCCGTGCAGGCCTGGCTGGCGCGGCGGCAGGTAGCTGATGCCGATATCCAGCGAGCCGTTGAGCAGACGGCGCTCGATCTCAATGCCAGTCAATTCGTAGATCTGCACCACGAGATGCGGATGGGCTTTGCGTACCCGTTCCAGCATTTGCGGCACCAGGCTCGTGTGCACGGTTTGTAGCACGCCGATGGCCAAGGTGCGCAAGGCCTGGCCCTTGAAGTTGCGCAGGGCCTCGACCGCTTGCTGCATCCCGTCGAGCAAGGGCAGGGCGTGGTTGTACAGCGTGTGGGCGGCGAGCGTGGGCAACAGGCGCTTGCTGCTGCGTTCGAACAGGCTGACGTCGAGGTTCTGCTCGAGCTGGCGGATCTGCTGCGACAAGGCCGGCTGTGAGATCGACAGGCGTTCCGCCGCACGCCCCACATGGCCTTCCTCATACACCGCGACGAAATAACGCAGTTGCTTAAAATCCATAAGTAATTCTTATCGAAAAAGCTGGAAAATCGAAATGGCCGTGTGCCCCCAAGGCGCCTAGTCTAGCGCCTATTCACAAGGCTTACAGGGCCAGAGCGCACGATGAATACTGTTTGTGTTGAAGCTGTTTACATAGGCAATGCAAAAAACCTCAGGCTGGGCTTGATGGACGATACCGACAAACGTCGGGTTGCCAAAAGGTCATGCCCATGAACCTGTTTAATCTGCGCCGCCCTGCACCCAGCCTTGATGACCTGATACGGGAGCCTGAAACGCCGATGCTGCGGGACGAACTGTCCAGTGACTGCCTGATGCCCAGCGTGGCCCGACCGTCTCAGGTTTTTGTGCGTGGCCAGGGTTCCTGGCTCTGGGACAGCGACGACCATGCGTACCTGGACTTCTCCCAGGGCGGCGGCGCCAACAGCCTCGGCCACAGCCCGCAAGTATTGGCCAAAGCCCTGGCCGACCAGGCATACACGCTGATCAATCCCGGCAACGGCCTGCACAATCGCAGTCAATTGAACCTGGCCAACCGCCTGTGTCACAGCACTGGCAGCGATCAGGTCTACCTGCTCAATAGCGGCGCGCAAGCCTGTGAGGCGGCGATCAAGCTGGCGCGCAAATGGGGCCAGCTGCATCGCGGCGGCGCTTATCACATCATCACCGCCAGCAACGGTTGCCACGGGCGCAGCTTTGCCACGATGTCGGCGTCAGACGCTGCTGGGGCAAACCGTTTCGAACCCCAGTTGTCTGGCTTCAGCCATGTCCCGTTCAACGACCTGCCGGCGTTGCATGCCGCGGTGGATGCGCAAACGGTCGCCATCATGCTGGAGCCGATCCAGGGGGAGGCCGGGGTTATTCCTGCGACCGAGCATTACCTCAAAGGTGTCGAACGCCTGTGCCGCGAGCTGGGGATCCTGCTGATTCTCGACGAAGTGCAAACCGGCGTCGGCCGCTGCGGTACTTTGCTGGCCGAACAACGTTATGGCGTGCGCGCCGACATCATCACCCTCGGCAAAGGCCTGGGCGGTGGTGTACCCCTGGCAGCCCTGCTGGCCCGAGGTAAGGCGTGCTGTTTTGAGCTCGGCGAACTGGAAGGCACCCATCACGGTAACGCGCTTATGGCGACCGCTGGTGGGGCGGTACTCGACACTGTTCTGGGTGGCGGTTTTCTCGAACACATCCGCGAGACCGGTCACTACCTGAAGGAAGGTCTCGCCCGTCTGGCTTATCGCTACGACCAAGGCGAGCTGCGTGGCCAGGGACTGCTCTGGGGGTTGACCCTGTCGGATGATTCCGCCGATGCCGTGGTAAAGGCCGCGCTCTACGAAGGCCTGATACTCAATGCCCCGCAGCCGAATTGCCTGCGTTTTACTCCGGCCTTGACCGTCAGCAAGAGCAACATCGACGAAATGCTCCTGCGCCTGGCCCGCGCCTTCGCCCGGGTACATACCACACAACTGCAGTGCCGCAAGGGCATCGCCGTTTAATCCCTTATTCCCTGAACCGTCTCGCGGTGTACGCGGCGCCTCCAGCCTGATTCTTTTGGCTGGGGGCGTTTTTTTGTCTCGGCGGTTTTCAAATCGCAAAGTGTGCTTGAGTGCCAACGAAAACAATGGCTTTTTAGCGGGCGTCGGCAAGGACTGCCGACCGCGAGCAAGATCATTGTGCACGCGCCATTTTTAATCTGTACCACTCAGTGGTATGTTTGTGGGAAGGGATGTCCATGACGTTCAGGTTATTCAAAACCCGGTATTTTGCAGCATCGGCCAGCAAGGCCTGGATTTGCGATTCAGAGCTTAAGGCGGCATTTGGCGAAATGCTTAACGGCCAGGCCGACAACCTGGGAGGCGGCGTTTGGAAGAAACGCCTGAACGAGAACCGCCACCGTTCCATTATCCTGGCGAAGGGCAGGCACTATTGGGTCTACCAGTTTCTGTTTGCCAAGCAAGATCAAAGCAATATCAGCCAGAAGGAGTTGGCTGGGTTTCGGACGCTGGCAAAGGCCTATGAAGGTTTAAACGATGTGCAGATCCAACAGTTACTGGATCTCAGGGAGTTTGTGGAGATACATCATGACCAAAAAATTTGAAAGCGAAGCACTTGAGTCGATTCACGAGTCGGCCACTGCGCTGTACTCAATCGGCGCTATCAGCAAGACCACCCTGCGTCAGTTCGACGAGGCGTGCCTGGCCCCAGTCCCGGTACAAATACCCGCTGAGCAAATCAAGCAGATCCGCGAGCGCAGTCATGTCAGCCAGCCGGTGTTTGCCCGTTACTTGAACACCAGTGCCTCCACCGTGAAGCAGTGGGAGTCGGGTGAAAAACAGCCCAGCGGCATGGCGCTCAAGCTACTGAGCATCGTGCAGAAGCACGGGTTGGAGATTCTGGCCTGACGGAGATGGCCACAAGCCAGATTCCACTGAACCCTGCCGAATGGCCAAGGTCGATTAGCTGTACGGCTCACACGAGCCGATTTTAAGGAGCTGACCCTGTGGACATCATTCGCATCATCATCGCCATCCTGCTGCCTCCCCTGGGTGTGTTCCTGCAAGTAGGTTTTGGCGGCGCGTTCTGGCTGAATATCCTGCTGACCTTGTGCGGTTATATCCCGGGCATCGTGCATGCGGTGTACATCATCGCCAAACGCTAAAGCCATCAGCCTTTCGCGATCAGCCGTGAGTTGCGCTCATTGCGAAAGGCCAGTTGCTCGATGGTCTGGGTGGCGTGTTCGGCTTCTTCGCGGGCCTTGAGGATCATGCCGTGGTGTTCGGATTTACTGCACACCGGGTCGGCATTGCTAGCGTCCCCGGTGAGCATGAACGCCTGGCAGCGGCAGCCGCCGAAGTCCTTTTCCTTCTCGTCGCAGGAGCGGCATGGTTCGGGCATCCAGTCATAGCCGCGAAAGCGGTTGAAGCCGAATGAGTCGTACCAGATGTGTTGCATGCTGTGATCGCGAACGTTAGGAAACTGCACCGGCATCTGGCGGGCGCCGTGGCACGGCAATGCGGTGCCGTCCGGCGTTACCGTCAGGAAGATGCTGCCCCAGCCATTCATGCAGGCTTTCGGGCGTTCCTCGTAGTAGTCCGGGGTGACGAAGATCAACTTGCAGGGATGACCTTCGGCTTCAAGCTTGGCGCGGTATTCGTTGGTGATGCGCTCGGCGCGGACCAACTGCTCCTGAGTCGGCAACAGGCCGACACGATTGAGCTGCGCCCAGCCGTAGAACTGGCAGGTAGCGAGTTCGACAAAGTCTGCCTCAAGGGCAATGCACAGCTCGATGATGCGGTCGATCTTGTCGATATTGTGCCGATGGGTGACGAAGTTCAGCACCATCGGATAGCCGTGGGCTTTCACCGCACGGGCCATTTCCAGCTTTTGCGCAAAGGCTTTTTTCGAGCCGGCCAGCAGGTTGTTCACCTGTTCGTCGCTGGCCTGGAAGCTGATCTGGATATGGTCCAGGCCCGCCTTCTTGAAGTCGCTGATCTTCTGCTCGGTCAGGCCGATGCCGGAGGTGATCAGGTTGGTGTAGAACCCCAGCTTGCGGGCCTCGCCGATCAGTTCGGCAAGGTCCTGGCGTACCAGCGGTTCGCCGCCGGAAAACCCCAGTTGTGCGGCGCCCATTTCCCGGGCCTCACGAAACACCTTGATCCACTGTTCGGTGCTCAGCTCCTTGCCTTGCTGGGCAAAGTCCAACGGGTTGGAGCAATACGGGCATTGCAGTGGGCAGCGGTAGGTCAGCTCGGCGAGCAGCCACAGCGGCAGGCCGATTTCAGGCTTGGGCGGCAGATCAGGCAAGTTCGATCCAGTGCTGAGCACGGGCGACCTCCATGAATTGCTCTATATCTTCCCCGAGCTCAGGAACGCCCGGGAACTGCTTTTCCAGTTCGCCGATGATCGTGGTTACGTCGCGCTCGCCATCGATCAAACCACCGATCACAGCAGCACTGTCATTGAGCTTGATCATGCCTTCCGGATACAGCAGCACATGCCCCTTTTGCGCGGGCTCGTACTGGAAGCGATAGCCTTGGCGCCAGGTCGGTTTTTTGCTGCGATCAAAACTCATAGGGTGATTCCCTTATGCCAGACCCGCTCGCTGGTCACGCTGTGATACGGCGGGCGGTTCAGTTCATAGGCCATGCTCATGGCATCGAGCATGCTCCAAAGGATGTCCAGTTTGAACTGGAGAATTTCCAGCATGCGTTCCTGGCCCTCGCGGGTGGTGTAGTGCTGCAGCGTGATCGCCAAGCCATGCTCGACGTCCCGCCGCGCCTGGCCCAGGCGTGTGCGGAAGTACTCGTACCCGGCAGGGTCGATCCACGGGTAATGCTGCGGCCAACTGTCGAGGCGCGACTGGTGGATCTGCGGGGCGAACAATTCGGTCAGGGAGCTGCTGGCGGCTTCTTGCCAACTGGCGCGGCGGGCGAAGTTGACGTAGGCGTCGACGGCAAAGCGCACGCCGGGCAATACCAGTTCCTGGGAGCGCAGTTGATCCGGATCGAGCCCGACCGCTTGGCCCAGGCGCAACCAGGCTTCGATGCCGCCGTCTTCGCCGGGGGCGCCGTCATGGTCGAGCAGGCGCTGGATCCACTCGCGGCGGATTTCCCGGTCCGGGCAGTTGGCCAGAATCGCGGCGTCCTTCAGGGGAATGTTCACCTGATAGTAAAAGCGATTGGCGACCCAACCCTGGATTTGCTCGCGGGTGGCCCGGCCTTCGTACATCGCCACGTGATACGGGTGGTAGATATGGTAGAAGGCGCCCTTGGCCCTTAAGGCCTCTTCAAACTCGGCGGTGGTCAGCGGTGTGTCAGTCATTTGGCTCACTCCTACAATTCAATGCTCATGCCGTCGTACGCCACTTCCACATTGCGTCGCGCCAACTCGGCTCGTTCGGGTGAGTCCTCATCCAGAATCGGGTTGGTGTTGTTGATGTGAATAAGCACCTTGCGCTGCTTGGGCAGTTGCTCCAGCACTTCGAGCATGCCGCCGGGGCCGTTCTGCGCCAGATGGCCCATTTCTCGACCGGTGCGGGTGCCCACGCCACGACGCTGCATTTCGTCGTCATCCCACATCGTGCCGTCCACCAGCAGGCAGTCGCTGTCGGCCATGATCTCCAGCAACGGCGCGTCTACTTTGCCCAGGCCTGGGGCGTAAAACAGCTTGCCACCGGTGCGCAGGTCTTCAACGATCAGGCCGATGTTGTCGCCCGGGTGCGGGTCGAAACGATGGGGCGAGTAGGGCGGTGCGGCGCTGCGCAGCGGTAGCGGAGTGAAGCGCAGGTTGGGGCAGGCGGGGATGGTGAAACTTGCGTCCAGCTCAATGCGGTTCCAGGCCAGGCCGCCGTTCCAGTGGGTCAGCATGGTGAACAACGGAAAGCCGGTGCTCAGGTCTTCATGGACCATGTCAGTGCACCACACTTGGTGCGGGCAGCCTTCACGCAGGCTCAACAGGCCGGTGGTGTGGTCGATCTGGCTGTCCATCAGGATGATCGCGCTGATGCCGGTATCCCGTAGGGCGCGGCCGGGTTGCATCGGGGCAAAACTCTGTAGCTGTGCGCGAATATCCGGTGAGGCGTTGCACAGCACCCAGTTCACGCCGTCATCGGAGATTGCGATGGAAGACTGGGTGCGGGCGTGGGCCCGCAAGCTGCCGTCGCGAAAGCCGGCGCAGTTCACGCAGTTGCAGTTCCACTGCGGAAAACCACCGCCGGCGGCGGACCCTAGAATCTGGACGAACATGCTCGCTCCATCACACAAAACTTAAAATAAAAACGCCCCGGCGAGCCGAGGCGTTGCGTTGCAATACAAATCAATTAACGGCTGGCGAAGTACATGGTGACTTCAAAGCCGATACGCAGATCAGTGTAAGCAGGTTTGGACCAAGTCATGAGAATTCTCCTGTGGGTGGGTGCAAGGTTTACTACTAGCTATACATATAGTCCACCTCCGACCGGAGATGTTCAGATGCTCAGGTACGAATGTTACTCAATTTTTCATCGAGCTCGCTTCGGCTTGCCGAAGAAAGCTCGTTGCACGGTTGGTAATGATCATTTCACCGGCTGCCAAGGCTCACCCGGGCAAGCTCCGTTGGCCAGGCAGAGCCAGCCGTTGTCGGCCTTATTCAGTTGTTTGGCTGCGTGCAACAAATCCTCCCGTGTGCGGCTGCGGATGAAATTTTGTAACTGTTCCATGTAATCCGACGGATGGCCGGCCAGTTGTGCCTGCCACAGCCACTCGGCGGCCTGGGAGGTCGGCAACGACTCAGGGGAAAACTGGTTTGCCAGGGTGCGTGCTACCTGTTCGTCATATCCAGCAATCAGCGTCGGGAGGCTTTGAAGGAATGCCTGGAGATGATTGAGTATTTGCTCCAGCGAAGCGCTGGGAGATTGCACGCCAAACAGCAGGCCGGTCTGCCCGTTGATTTGTCGGACACCGCTGAATACGGCGTAGCCCAATTGCAGCTCGACCCGCAGACGCTGATAGAACGGTGCTTGCCCCAGGTGCGCCAGCAGTCGCCAGGCGGCTTCGTCGGCCAAGGATTGCGTTGGCGCTGGGCAGAACAGCAGCAGGGCTGCTTCGCTGGAATCAGTCTCGACCGAGTGCCAACGGTACTGTCCGCTGATCGGAGCAGATTTATCGACCCTGTGTGTGGGCTGGCCCGGTAAGCGTCCCACCGCGCTTTTGATTGCCATCTCGCAGGCGGCAGGCAGGCCGACAGCAAACCCGTGCCAGCGCGCGGTTGACCAGGTGTCTTGCAGGTCGGTAAGACTTGCGGCGGACAGTGGGGCGGCGGGACTGTTGTCGGCGCACGAGGCGGGCAGTAACGCGAGCAGTTGGCGGATCGCGATCAGTGGCTCGGCAGTCGGCAATGTTGCTTGCCAGGCCTGTTGATCAGGATAAGTCAGGCTGCGTGCTAGCTGTTCCAGCACCGCCGGCATGGGTTCGTGCAGGCCGCTCATTTTCAGCCGCCATTCATTTCCCAGCATCTCGAAGGACAGGTCGACACCCGCTTGGCGAGCATCGTCGCACAGTGTCTGCAGGCTGCTTTCCAGGCGTGGGAAAAGGTCTGTGTGTGGCGCTGAATCCAGACGCCAGCGCAGGTACAGGGCGCCTTCTCCAGTGTCGTCTGGCAAAACCGGGCTGAAGGTCAGTGCTGACAGATCCTTTCGCCCGCGTGAGCGATCCTGGGCAAAGGTACGCAAACCACGATGGGCACTGGTCTGGCCGCGAATCAACCCGGCCCGTTCTTCCTTGGCGGGCGGGCGCAGGAATGGGTTATTCGGCGGCAGTTGCCAGCTGTGCCGGGCAGGCTCCAAGTGCAGCGAGTCCAGCCAGGCTTTGAGGGCTACGGCGTTGTGTTCGGACAGTTGCGGTTCCAGGTCTTCGCTATCGTATCTGGATAGCGCCAAGGCACCTTGGATCTGTTGTTGGCGAGCGATCAACAGGGCGAACTCTTCCCGCAGTAAGGTCCAGTCGCCGTGTGCGAAAAAGCTCAGCCAGTCGTACAGAAGCGCTTCGATTTGCGTCGTCAGTTCGCTGTGTGTGCCGAGGGTGAAATCGATATCCAGTACCGCCTGCCCGTCAAAGTGGTAGAGCACGCTCGCCTGCAGCGCGGTGGCCAGTTGTCGTGCTCTCAGTTCGGCGAGTAGCCCTCCCGGCGCGGATGCGTTGAGCCAGGCGCAGAGAAAGTCCAGCGCTTCGCGAGGGGCGTCGCAGGTGATGACGTGGTGCATGTGGCCTTTGTCGGTGTGTTGATAACGCCGTTCATGACCGGCCATCAATGCCGGTGGAATTTCTTGTGGGAGCAGAGGCCCTGATGCCAGATCCTCGCTGAACCGTTGCGCCACTGCTTCCAGTTCGTCCAAGGGCTGTGGGCCCGCAAGACTCAAGGTCATTTGCCCGCTCTGATAGAAGCGCTCGTAGAAGTCCCGTAAGGCTTGCTGAAAGTCTGCACGCTCCACCGGCAGACTGTCGCGGTTGCCCGCATGAAAAGCCCGTAACGGATGATTGGCCGCCAGGCCTTCCAGCAGCGCTACCTGCTGCTGCGCCTTGGCATCCTGGGACCAGGCGACAAACTCCGCGTGCAGCACTTCGCGTTCACGCAGTTGATCTTCCAGCGTCAGGCGCGGATGGGCCAGCATGTCCGCCAGACGCTCCAGTGCGTCACCAAAGGTCGCCACGGGCAGTTCAAAGAAGAAATCGGTGGTGCGCTCGCGAGTGCTCGCATTGACCTGGCCTCCGAGGCTCTGCACGTAGGTCATCAACCCTTCGTTTGCGGGAAAGCGCTCAGTCCCGAGAAACAACAAGTGTTCAAGGAAGTGCGCCAACCCCGGCCAAGCCATCGGCACGTCATGGCTGCCGGCCGCCACCCGCAAGACAGCGGCGCAACGCTTCAAACGCGGCGCATGACGCAAGGAAACCCGCAGACCGTTGGCCAGGGTCAGATGAAGGTGATGAGGGTGAGCCGCAGGCATGAGCACTTCCGAAACGTAGGAAGTGCCTATGCTAGCGCAAACCCGGCCCGTCAGGGCTTGTGCAGCGCTTTGTAAAGCTCGGGGCGACGGTCTTGCAGGTAGTGATTGGCGGCTCGGGCGTTGATCATCGTCTGCCGATCCAGGGTGCCGACGATCAAGGCTTCATCGAGGCCGGCCTGGGCGATCCGCTGGCCATCCGGTGCGGCAATGCTGCTTTGCCCGCAGTACTGAATCTCACCCTCGTGCCCGCAGTAATTGGCGTAGGCGACGTAGCACTGGTTTTCAAACGCCCGGGCCCGCACGGTGACGTCGGCGACAAAGTCGAACGGCACCATATTGGCAGTGGGCACCAGGATCAGTTCGGCACCGGCCAGGGCCAGGCGGCGGGTGTTTTCCGGGAACTCCAGGTCGTAGCAGATCAGAAAACCCAACTTCCAGCCGTTCAGTTCCACCAGCGGGAAATCATCCGCCCCGGCACTGAACATCGAATGATCAAGGTCGCCAAACAGGTGCGTCTTGCGGTAGTTGCACAGGCGCTGGCCGTTGGCGTCGATCAGTTGCACAGCGTTGTAGATCTGCCCGTCTTCGGCCCTCTCCGGGTAGCCGTACAGAATTGCCAGCTTCGCGCTGTGTGCCAGTTCGGCGATGGCTTGCGCCGATGGCCCATCCTGCGCTTCGGCTAGCGCGCCAACGGCTTCGGCACCGATGTTGTAACCGGTGAGGAACATCTCCGGCAGCACCAGCACATCAGCGCCGGACGCCTCTTGCGCCAGTTGGTGCAGGCGCTTGAGATTACCGGCCACATCCAGCGGCAGCGGCGGGCATTGGTACAGGGCGACACGCATGGTGTAACTCCTTATTCGGCCAGGGCAATCGGGCCGATTTCATCGAACACATCACCCGGCCCCGGGTTCTCTGGATGAGTGCTGCCGCCGAAGTGGGTCATGATGCCCCACACCGCGTTCAGCGAGGTTTGTACTGCGCCTTCGACCCACGCCGGGGTCCACGAAACGTCGTCACCGGCGATGAAGATCCCACGCTGCTCGGCGGGCATGTCCTTCTGCATGAAGTGCGCGTACATCCGTTGGTTATAGCGATAGTGTCCTGGTAACGCACCTTTGAAGGCCCCGAGGAAATGCGGATCGGCTTCCCAGGAAACAGTGATCGGGTCGCCGATGATCCGCGCGGAGATATCGACTTTCGGGTAGATCTTCTTCAGCGCGTCGAGGGCCAGCTTCACCCGTTTTTCGATGGGCTGCGGCAGCATCTTCAGGGCGTCGCTCATCCAGGAGTAGGAGAGGCAAATCACCCCAGGTTTGTCGTCACCGTTGTCGAATAAGTAAGTGCCGCGAGTCAGGCGGTCGGTGAGGGTCATGCTCATCAGGTCGCGGCCGGTTTGCGGGTCTTTGTCTTTCCAGAATGGCCGGTCGACCATGACGAAGGTTTTCGACGATTGCATGTAGCGGGTGCGGTCCAGGGCCATCCACATCTTTTGCGAGAACAGGGTTTCATCGCATTCGATCTGGGTGGTCAGCAACCAGCTCTGGCAGGTAGTCAGTACGGCCGCATATTCGCGGGTATCGCCCCAGTTATCGGTAACGGCGAAGCGGCCGCCTGCAGCGTGGGCGATGCGTTTAACCCCGGTGCGTGGCGCGCCGTTGTGCAGGGAGCTGAGGCTGGTACCTTGCGGCCAGTGCGCGCAACGCTCCGGCACATGGCGCCAGATGCCCAGGGGTACTTGTGCAACACCGCCCACCACCAGATGTTGGTGATCATCGCAGTTGGTCATCACCACGCGGAAGATTTCCAACATCGAGTTGGGGAAGTCCGAGTCCCAGCCGCCGGTGCCGAAACCGACCTGGCCGAACACTTCGCGGTGATGGAATGACAGCTTGGCGAAGGCCTTGGAGGTGGCGACGAAGTCATAGAAGGTGCGGTCATCCCACAGCGGCACGAGGGTATTCCACAGTTCTTTCAGGCGTGGCACATCACGGTCGCGGATCGCTTGCTGGATATCGGCGAACTGCGAGCCGGCTTCAAGGGCGTCGGCCCAGGCGTCGGCTACTTCCTGGAACAGTGCAGGCAGGTCGGCAAGTTTCTGTGCGTAATGGGTCTGGCCTTCCAGGTCGATGACCGTGCTGCCGGACGCTGGCGTCAGCGGGTTGGGGAAGGGTTTGGTCTCCAGGCCGAGCTTGTCTACATAGTGGTAGAAGGCCGTGGAGGACACCGGAAAGCGCATGCCGCCCAGTTCCGCGATGATGCCTTCGGCGCCTTCGAAGGCCTGGGAGCGCAGGCGCCCGCCCATTTTCGAGGCTTCGTACACCACCGGTTTCAGTCCCAGCTTCATCAGCTCATAAGCGGCGACAAGCCCGGCAATCCCGGCGCCCACGATCGCCACTTCAGCACCGTGGTTGACGGCAGGGATACTGCCCAGGCCGGCGGGATGTTCGATCCAGTCATCGAAGGCGAACGGAAAATCCGGGCCAAAGATGGTGATAGGTTTTTTACCGTCTGCAGGGTGGCGATTTTTTTTGTGGGTAATGTTCATGGCTGACCTTGCTGGCAACTCGGCGGGGCACGACTCGCTGAGTATAGGAAAAGATGGCAGCCATTCTAGGGAGCGTAGCGTTCGTTAATAAGGCGCAAAGTGTCGTCGTATTGAGTTGTTTTTAGTCGGAGTGACGAGGTTGCTGGTCAGATTGGTTGTCCGCGGTCCAATTTGTTACTGAGGATGATCGAGGTGGTGGTTTTTTCCACGCCGTCGACGCTGCCGATCTGGTCCAGCAGTTGATCAAGCTGTTCCGGCGAATCGGTGCGCAGCCAGGCCACGTAATCAAACTCGCCGCTGACCGCACAGAGTTGCTGGACCTGGGCCATGGCGCTAAGCCGCCGCAACACTTCCTTGCCGGACCGCGCTTGCACGGTGATCCCGACATAGGCCTGCAAGCCGCCATCCACCACACGCTGGCCCAGGCGCACGCCATAGCCGGTGATCACTTGGGTCTTTTCCAGGCGCGCCAGCCGCGAAGTGACCGTGGTGCGGGCGATCCCCAGTTGCCGGGCAAGCATGGCCACGCTCTCGCGGGCGTTGATCTGCAAGGCGGCGATCAACTGGCGATCGATTTCATCGAGGACGGGAGGGCGGTGGGCGGGCAAGGTGTTCTCCGGCACGGGCATCAATGGGCGAGCATGTTACAGGCTCGTCCTCATCGATGCTCGCGGCGGTCTATTTGCGCAGGAACTGCTGGTAGTTGTCTGGCGTGACCAGTTGTGTCGGAACCCAGATGTCACCTTGCAGGGCGGCATGTTTGATCAGCATCAGCGCGGCGTCCACCGAGCCGGCGCCGATGGCCACCGGGTCGCGGAACACGCTGACCGCCAGTTGGCCCTTTTTCAGTGCCTGCAAACCGTCCGGCGTGCCATCGATACCGCCTACCAGGATTTCCTGATGCCCTGTCTGGCGCAGGGCCATGGCGGCCCCGATGCCCATTTCGTCATTGTTGGAGGCCACGGCATTGATGGTTTTGCCCTTGGTCAGCCAGTCGTTCATCAGGTCCATGCCCTTTTCCCGTTGCCAGTCACCGGATTGTTCCTCGACGACTTTGATGTCCGGATACTTGGCCAGCACGTCCTTGACCCCACTGGTGCGCTTGCCGGTATCGCTGTGAGCTAGGCGGCCGAGAATGATTGCCAGGTTGCCCTTGCCACCCATCTTCTCGGCCAGGTATTCCATCTGCATCCGGCCGATGGCGCGCTCGTCGGTGCCGACGAAGACCACACCCGGCGGGAACGTATCCACTTCCGGCCGGCTGTTCATGTACACCAGCGGGATGCCGGCAGCGCTGGCCTTCTCACTGATTTTGCGGGTGGCGGCGGTGTCAGCCGGGTTGACGATAATCGCGTCGACTTTCTGGCTGATAAAACTTTCCACCTGATTCAACTGACGCACCACGTCGCTGGCGGAATCCTCCACCTGCAACTTCACACCGTCAGGCGAGGCCTTGGCCCGGTCCTGCATGGCCTGCACCAGATAGGAAACGTAGTTATCGAACTGTCCGACGCTGACCCCAATGCGCAACTCGGCGTGGGCGACAGTAGACAGCAGCAGGGCGCAAAGGCAGCCGAATAGACGCTTCATCAGCGAGGTTCCTTTTTATTGTTGTGAGTGCAAGGGAGTTTCTAAAATGAACACTATTGGAAACAAAATTCCAATTCAAGCAAGTACTGGAATTTATTTTCGCCGCTGATCGCACAGCTTTATCTGTGTCAGATTGTTAAAAGTAACTGTTTGGTACATTATTTCTCGATGTGACTACAGGAAGGACGTGTGCTCGATGAATAACTCTGGGGCTGCCGCCGGCAGCAGATGGTTGCTGGTTGGCTTGGGCTTGTTGATTGCTTTGATCGGCTTGGGCCTGGTGGCCGGTGGCGGTTATCTGGTCGTGTTGGGTGGCAGTGGGTATTTTGTGTTGATGGGCCTGGCCATGTTTGTTTCTGGTGTGCTGATCGCCAAATGCAAACCTGCGGGGGCGTGGCTATACGGTGTAGCGCTGATCTTGACGGCCATTTGGGCGGTTTGGGACGCCGGAATGGAATACTGGCCGTTGGTGTCTAGAGTGCTGACCTTTGCAGTTATCGGCCTGGTGGTTGCGCTGATTTATCCACAGCTGGCCCGTGCCTCGGGTGTAATTCCAGGGCGAGGAGCCTATGGCCTGGCCGGTTTGCTAGGCGTTGGAGTGGTCGCGACGTTGGCGTATATGTTTGTGCCGACCCATGTGGTCAAGGCCAGCAGTGAGCCTGCCGTCACACCGGTTGCGCCGGGTGCTGAGCAAAAGGACTGGGCCCACTGGGGCAATACCACCGCCGGCAATCGTTTTGCCGCGCTGGACCAGATCAACAAAGGCAATATCGACAAGCTCCAGGTGGCCTGGACTTTCCATACCGGCGACATTCCCGAGAGCAACGGCTCCGGCGCCGAAGACCAGAACACCCCATTGCAGATTGGCGACAATGTTTACGTCTGCACCGCCTACGGCAAAGTCTTTTCCCTGGACGCAGACACCGGCGTCCAGCGCTGGAAGTTCGATCCTCAAGGCAGTGGACCGAACTGGCAGCGTTGCCGGGGGCTGGGTTATTTCGACAACAGCCGCAGCGCCCAGCCCGCAGCTCCTGCTGCGTGTGCGAAACGCCTGTTTCTTCCCACCGGTGATGCCCGCCTGATTGCACTCGACGCCGAAACCGGCGCGCCGTGTGACGACTTTGGCGATCACGGTACGGTGGACCTGAAAACCGACATGGGTGAAGTCAAATCCGGTTATTACCAACAGACCTCAACGCCGCTTGTGGCGGGCAATGTGGTGATTGTTGGCGGCCGTGTGGCAGACAACTTCTCCACCGGCGAGCCGCCAGGTGTGGTGCGGGCCTTTGATGTACACAGTGGTGAGTTGGTCTGGGCCTGGGATCCGGGCAACCCGAACACCACCAAGCGGCCGCCACCGGGTGAAACCTACACCCGTGGCACCCCCAACGTCTGGTCGGCCATGTCCTATGATGCCAAGCTGGGCTTGGTCTACATGCCGACCGGTAACGCCACGCCGGACTTCTTCGCCGGCGAGCGCACGGCCCTTGATGACAAGTGGAGTTCGTCCATCGTCGCCATCGATGTGAAGACCGGACAGGTACGTTGGCATTTCCAGACCACTCACCATGACCTCTGGGACTTCGACCTGCCAGCACAACCGCTGCTCTATGACATTCCGGACGGTAAGGGTGGGGTGCAACCGGCGTTGGCCCAAGTCACCAAACAAGGTGAAATCTTCCTGCTCAACCGCGAAACCGGTGTGCCCATCGCCCGGGTCGAAGAGCGCCCAGTGCCTCAAGGCAATGTGCCCGGCGAACGCTACTCGCCGACTCAACCGTTCTCGGTGGATATGCCTTCGATCGGCAATCAACAACTGACCGAGTCCGACATGTGGGGCGCCACGCCGTTTGACCAGTTGATGTGCCGTATCCAGTTCAAAGGCATGCGCCATCAAGGTGTGTACACCCCGCCGGGCCTGGACCGCGCGCTGCAATTTCCTGGCTCCCTGGGTGGGATGAACTGGGGCAGTGTGTCGGTGGACCCGAACACCCACTACATGTTCGTCAACGACATGCGCCTGGGCCTGGCCAACTACATGATCCCGCGGGACAAAATCGCGGCGGGCGCCAGTGGCATCGAAATGGGCGTGGTGCCGCAAGCCGGCACCCCGTTCGGTGCCATGCGCGAGCGCTTCCTCTCGGCCGCCGGCATTCCGTGCCAGAAGCCACCGTTCGGCACGATGTCGGCCATCGACCTGAAAACCCACAAGCTGGTCTGGCAAGTACCGGTGGGTACCGTTGAAGACACCGGGCCTCTGGGCATCCGCATGCACATGCCGATTCCTATCGGTATGCCAACCCTCGGCGCGTCCCTGGCTACACAGTCGGGCCTGCTATTTTTTGCCGGCACCCAGGACTTCTACCTGCGCGCTTTCGACACTGGCAATGGCAACGAAATCTGGAAGTCCCGTTTACCGGTGGGTAGCCAGTCTGGCCCGATGACGTACGTCTCGCCGAAAACCGGCACGCAATACATTGTGCTCACGGCAGGCGGCGCGCGGCAGTCGCTGGATCGTGGGGATTATGTGATTGCTTATGCGTTGCCCAAAAAATAGAGATTGATGGGCATGAGAAAGCCGCACAGATGTGCGGCTTTTTTTGTTATTGGCGATGGAGTCCTAGCCTCACTACACAAAAGCTCATATGACTCTGTTGGCGGAAATGACCGGTGTGTTGCCATGATGTTTTCTTGCGAGCCTGTTCAGAAACTGAGCAGGCTTTTGTCTGTGTGATGTGTATAAAAATTGCGAGCGGAACTGTGGTGTGTAATATACACACTGAGGGAGGGTTGGGATGCGAAGTAGAGAGGTGATTGATTTATTACTGGTGGATGGATGGTTTGAAGTGGCGGTCAAGGGTGGTCACCATCAATTCAAGCATTCAACCAAGCCAGGCCGGGTAACCGTTCCGCACCCGAAATCAGAAATAGCAAAAGGCACGTTGCACAGTATTTTGAAATCCGCTGGTCTGAAATGATGGCCAGAGCAGATGTTTTCGAAGGCGCCTCAGGGGGGCCTTCGCTGGAGGAAAAATGAAATTTCCCGTGGTTGTACATAAAGACGCTGACTCAGATTACAGCGTGACAGTACCTGACGTGCCGGGTTGCTTCTCTGCTGGCACCTCGTTTTCCGAAGCGCTGGATAACGTTCGCGAGGCGTTGGCATTGCACTTGGAGGGTTTGGTGGCCGACGAGGAGGCGCTGCCGCAGGCGCAAGAAGTTGATGCCCACTTGGAGAACCCGGACTTCACCGGCGGTGTGTGGGCTGTGATCGATTTTGACCTGACTCCGTATTTGGGGAAGTCGGTTAGATTCAACGCCTCGTTGCCGGAGCACCTGCTGAGTCGCATTGACGAGCGAGTACAAAAGGATCACCGCTACGCTTCACGTTCAGGATTTCTGGCGACAGCTGCATTGCGTGAGTTAGCGGTATGAAGCCTCTCGTTTAGGAGAAGGATCCGCTACTCCAGGCAATCAGCAAAAAAAGCCGCACAGATGTGCGGCTTTTTTGTGGCTCAGGCTTCGTCGGCACCAGCCATCAAGCATTGGGCAAATAGTTGCGGTACTGGCAGATTGCGTTGACTGTACCGACTCAGCAGGATGATTTCCCGGTGAAAAGTCAGCTCGTCCAGCGGGATGACACGGATCTTTGCTGCTCGCTCCAGCCACAGGCCTGCATGGGGAATCAGCGAGATACCCAGGCCGCATTCGACCATCTTCACAATGGCTTCCAGTTCATCCAGTTCAAGCGCTACCGGCACTTCCAGCTTTTGTTCGCGCAGGAATTGGCTGACCAGCCGTCCGCCAAATGAAGCCCGGTCGTAGCGCACGTGGGGATGGGCATTGAGCAGTTGCAGCGGATCATCACCCTCGACGGCATTGGGCACGATCAGTACAAACGGTTCCTTGCGCAATACCTGAACGTGCAGCTCCTTGGGCAGATCAAAGGGCGGGCGAATGATGATTGCCTGGTCCAGTTCGCCAGCGTCCACCTGGCTGAGTAACTCCAGGGACACGCCCGGCACCAGTTTGCATTCCACCGCAGGAGCCATTTGGCGCAGACGCACCAGAGCCTGAGGCAACAGGCCGGTCTGGACGGTCGTGATGGCGCCAACTTTCAACTCACCTCGATACTCGTTGGCGTCCACCGGCACCGCCATGCGACTGAAGGTCTCCAGGATCTCCCGTGCCAGTGGCAACGCCCGTATACCCGCTGCGTTGAGAATGGCCTGGCGCCCGGTGCGGTCGAACAGCTGCACGCCGAGTACGTGTTCCAACTGACGGATCTGGGCACTGACCGCCGATTGCGTCAGACCGATATGCATCCCTGCCGCCGCAAACGTGCCATGGCGGGTGACGGCGATGAAGGTTTTCAGTTCTCGCAGCATCGGCGTCTCGATTGATCAAAATAATTTGAGCTCGGTACAAAAACTATCGTCTTTTCATCGTAAAAGGCAAGGCTAGACTCGGACAGACTTAATACCCACAGAGGTTTGACCTGATGCCCCTTGCACCCTTCCACTTGGCAATCCCGGTATTTGATTTGGCCGCAGCACGGCTGTTCTACGGTGACCTCTTCGGCCTGGAGGAGGGGCGTTCCAGCGAACATTGGGTCGACTTCAACTTCTTCGGCCACCAGTTGGTGATCCATGAACACCCGAAAACTGCTTCTCAGGAAGCTGCCCACACCAACGCGGTAGATGGTCATGACGTGCCGGTCCCGCACTTTGGCGTGGTGCTGGGCTGGGACGATTGGCACGCCCTGGCGGAGCGCCTGCAAGCGCGTGGCACGCGGTTTGTGCTGGAACCGCATATCCGTTTCAAGGGACAGGTGGGTGAGCAAGCGACCCTGTTTCTGTTTGACCCCTGTGGTAATGCCTTGGAATTCAAGGCATTCAAGGATATTGGGCAGTTGTTTGCCAAGTGAGGAGGCGATCATGAACCACCTCGACGCAACAGCCATTGCCGAGGCGGTGCGCTCTGGAACCACGACAGCGGCGGCGGTCGCGGAGCATTTTCTTGGGCTGATTGAACGCCATGAGCCGGCTATTCAGGCGTTTGCATCCTTTGATCCTCAAGCCGTACGCCAGCAAACCCAAGGCGCTGAGGGGCCGTTGGCGGGGGTGCCCGTAGGCATCAAGGACATCTTCGATACAGTCGACCATCCCACCGAATTCTATTCGCCGATTTACCAGGGCAATCGCCCGTCCCGTGATGCTCACGTGGTGGCGCTGCTGCGGCAGGCCGGGGCGGTGATCATGGGTAAGACCCACACCACGGAATTTGCCTATATGCACACCGGGCCGACCCGCAACCCGCACGACCTGTCCCGCACCCCCGGTAGTTCCAGCGCGGGCTCGGCGGCAGGCATGGCGGTCGGGTTCTTCCCGTTGGCGCTGGGTACCCAGACGGCGGGTTCACTCTTAAAACCTGCCGCCTACTGCGGGCTGTATGCCTTCAAACCATCGTTGGGGCTGGTATCCCTGGAGGGCGTGAAATCTTTGGCACCGAGTTTCGACACCGTGGGTTGGTATGGCCGCTCGGTGCGTGACCTGGAACGACTGGCCCGGGTGTTGATCCCTGGTTTCCCTGCAGTAGAACCTTTGGCGCGCCCATTAAGCCTTGGGTTCTACCGAACCACTCGCTGGCAGGATGTCGATCCCGTGGTGGCAAAATCCGTTGAACAGGCGATCACCCTGTTAGCGTCCAAGGGGCATCAAATCAGCGAGGTGATATTCCCGGAAGCTTTCGCCGGTGTGTTCGACGACCACCAATTGATCAACGACTGCGAGGGCGCCCGGTCCTTGGCCAAAGAGTTCCAGGCTCACCCCGAACTGCTCAGTGATTCGACTTTGGCAATGTTCGAGCGCGCGAAGGGTACGACGTGGGAGCAGGAATCTGCGTCTAAGGCCCGCCTGATGAAACTGGCGCCGTTGCTGACGCAAATCTGCCGGCCGTTTGATGGGATGTTGAGCGTCAGTTGCGGCATGCTCGCGCCGACAGGGTTGGCATCAACCGGACCCTCGGATTTCATCAAATTCTGGGGCGCGTTTGGTTGGCCGCAGGTGAATATCCCGTTGTGGCCAGAGGAAGGAGCGTTGTCTGTGGGATTACAGCTGGTTGGGACGTTCAGGGATGACGCGCAGTTATTGAGGGCTGCACAA
Organism: Pseudomonas sp. ADAK18; assembly: GCF_012935695.1. NCBI lineage: Bacteria > Pseudomonadati > Pseudomonadota > Gammaproteobacteria > Pseudomonadales > Pseudomonadaceae > Pseudomonas > Pseudomonas sp. ADAK18. The sequence goes on along the minus strand of NZ_CP052859.1, from coordinate 5,024,874 downwards.
GCTATCAGCCAGGGCCTGCATCGAGAGCCAGGAAGCAGCAAAAAACGCGGCGCGTAGAACAACCAGCGTATGCCACGGGTCATAAGCACCGCGCCCGGTCGAATTGATCCCGTGCAGACTATTCTCGAGGCACGCTTGCCGGGCCCTGATGGCCCATCGCATGACCGTGACACATTTCAGTACCGCAAGTAACAGGCAAAACCCAAGGAGCCGCCCTCATGCTCGAATCGACCTGGACTGCGCTCAAGCACCATCAACGGGTCCGGCAGATTGTGACTATCCTCGCCAGCTTCGGCGCCCAGGATGTGCTGTTTCGCCTGGGCCTCGGACGGTTGGTGGGGGAGGCCGAGCCTGTCGCCGGCCAGCCAACTGACGAGGGTACCCCGCAGCGTGTGCGGCGGGCGCTGGAAGCGTTGGGACCGACCTTCGTCAAGCTTGGGCAGATCCTTGCCAGCCGCAGCGACATCTTGCCGGCAGTGTGGATCGACGAACTGGAAACCCTGCACAGCAGCGCGGCAACCTTGCCCTGGGAGCAATTGCAGGGCCTGGTCCTTGAAGACCTCGGCGCCGAGCTGGATCAGGTGTTCGCCGAGTTCGATACCACTCCTCTGGCGGCAGCGTCCATGGCCCAGGTCTATCGGGCGCGCCTGCTCAGTGGCGAGGACGTGATCGTCAAGGTTCAGCGCCCTGGCTTGCGGCGCAAAATGACTGCCGACTTGCAACTACTGGAAAGTATCGCCCAACTGATTGAGGAAACCGGCGCCCTGGCTCAGTACCAGCCGCGCAAGATGGTCCGGCAACTGGCCCGGGCCATGCTGGAAGAGTTGGATTTCACCCAGGAGGGCCGCAACTGTGACGCCGTGGCGGCTAATTTTTCCCAGCAGCCGCACATCGTCATCCCGCGTATTTACTGGGCTCACAGCAGCGAGCGGCTGTTGGTCCAGGAATACCTGCCCAGCCACACTCCACTGGAGCGCCAGGTCCTGATCGAACAAGGGCTGGACCCGAGCCTGCTGGCCAGTCGTGGTGCCCGCGCCTTTATCAAGATGCTCTTGGAAGACGGGCTGTTCCATGGCGATCCGCACCCGGGCAATCTCAAGGCCATGAGCGACAACCGTGTCGGCTTTATCGACTTCGGCATGGTCGGTCGCCTCGACGAGCGCCGCCGCCTGGAGGTGATGAGCTTTATGCGCGCCATGACCGAGAACAACAGCGATGCGCTGGTGACGGTGCTTATCGACTGGAGTGGCGACGGCGTGCAGAACATGCCCGCCATCGAGCAGGCCGCCCGAGAATACATGGCGCGCCACGGTGGCAAGGCACTGAACATGAGTGCACTGATTGAGGACTTCCTCGGGTTGATGCGCGAATACCAGTTGTTGCTACCGCCCGATCTGCTGGTGCTGTTCAAAGCCTTGGTGACCGCCGATGGTGTGCTGACGCGGCTGGACCCGCAACTGGACCTCATCGCCACCGCCAAACCGGCCATCGTCAAAATGCTCAAAGAACAATTGAGCTGGAGGATCGCCAAGCGCCTGGGGCTCGATGGCCTTGAGTTGGGGCGTGGCTTGCTGGGTGAGCTGCCACAACTGACACGGCTGCTGGTCAACCGGCTCAAGCACGGCGTGCTGGAAGTGCGCATGGACCTGCCGGGGCTGGAACGTCTGGAGCGTTCCCTGCGCCTGGCCTCGACAAGGCTGTCCCTGGCATTACTGATCAGTGCACTGGTGATTGCCTTCGGCCCGCAGATCGCTACGGCGGGGCCGGTCTGGATGGGTTTGCCGATGTTTAGTTGGCTGGCGGCGATTGCCACGTTGGGTGGTCTGCTGGCGTTCTTGTGGAGCTTGTTTAAAAGCTCTTGAACCTTATTGCACAACAGGTGACGTTACTTTGAAAAATAAGTAACAACGCTTCGGCTGTGTAAAATGACAGGCGCCCTGCAATAACTGCCCTGACGGGCGCCTTTAGATCATCGATAGACTTTGTAAGGGCGGCCAGTTGCTCAAGGCGTGGGGTCGAGCTTCTGTGTTTTTGAAAAGTAAGTTATCGCTGTAACACACCCCAGCAAAGACAACAGCGTACTGATGGTCAGTATAACTGCATCGTGGCCTTCAACCTGAGGCCAGCCAATTACAGAAACTGCCACCAAGCCAACCGAAAAAAGTAATGCCAGCCCAATGGCCACCGCTTTTCGACCCGCTATTGGGGCTGCCGCAGCCCCTGCATAGGTCAGTGCGAAGTAAATAAAAAAAGGTATAAAAGCAATCAGGTAAGAACTTATTAGATCAGGCAAGACTTTTTGGAGAAGCATTGCAAGTGTGCCGAATGCGAGGCGAAACACAAAAAAAGCCACCAGCACGGCGGGCACAATACTTACCCATCGAGCGATGGGGGGCCAACCAGCCATAAAGTTAAAGCCATTACTTTCGTCAAACATTGGTTTTTTGATTTTATCTTGTGATTTTATCATGTAAAAAACCTCAATATATTGAATGTGTAGAGTGCGCAAAACGCGAAGTAAAGTAAATATGGGCGTTGAGCCGTACGAGAGTATTAATCTAGATAATATCGACCAAGCTATTGGGGATGGCATTCTCATCTTGGCCAGCTGCAAGCGCAGTCTGCCGACCGCCTATCTGGTCTTGCTGTTTCTGTGGACTAATTCCGAGTGCGTGACTTCGTTTCCCCCCTAGAATGCGACCCTGTGGATCACCAGACAGGGATGCCGTCACACATGAACATAGAACTCCTGATCGCCGGCATCGTCGTGCTGATTATCGTTGTTGGCCTGGTGGGCTGGCTGGTTGGCGTCTACAACGGCCTGGTCATGCGGCGCAACGATGTGGACAAGGCCTTCGCCAACATAGATGTGTTGCTCAAGCAACGGGCCGATCAGATCCCGGACCTGATGCGCGTGGTGCAAACCGCTATGAACCACGAAAATGCGCTGTTCACCCGCCTCAGCGATGCCCGTACCCGTTACCTCAACGCCAGCAGCCTCAACGAGAAGGTTGACGCTTCCAACCAGCTCGGCGCGGCGCTCAAATCAGTGATGGCGGTCGCGGAGAATTATCCAACACTGATTTCCGGTCCCAATATGGTCGAGTTGCAGCAAGCGATCTCGGCAGTGGAAGAGCGAATAGCTGACCGTCGTGAGTTCTTCAATGAGTCGGCGAACCTCTACAACATTGCCATCGCGATTTTCCCCGACTTGTTCTTTGCACGGATGCTCGGCTACCCACGCATACCGATGCTGGCCATCAGCGCCGAAGAAACCCGTTACGAGGGTGTGAAGCTTGAGGTTCCGCAGGCATGAAAACGACTCAGGTCGGCGCTGTAGCGGAAAAGCCGCGATGGAAAACGGTCTTGGCGCTGGTGTTTCTCGCAGGCTTTATCTGCCTGATGATTTACGCCCCTGAGACCTTGGTGGCGTTGTTTTTCCCCGTGTGCATCCTGATTGGTTTGTTGACCAGTTTCGGGCAAAACTTTTATCGAACTGAACAACGACTTGCCACCAGCCAAATACGCTCGCTGGCCATGGGGTTGGTAGAGGTGCGCGGCAAGGTAATTGTCGACAAGCCGCTGCTGTCTCCGGTCAACGGCAAGCCTTGCGCCGGTTACGTATGGATCGTCGAGGACGGCACGCGAGACGATGACGGAGATTGGCGGTGGAGCCAAGTCTCTGGCGAGGCTCGCTGCAATGACTTCCGCCTGCAGGACGGCACCGGTGAAGTCACCGTGATCGCCGAAGGCGTTGATCTGTTTGGCAAGAAGTCGCCTACCGATCATCGATGGATCAGCAACTCCCGTCGGCAAGGCGAAATCCTCCTCCACCAGGGCCTGGAGGTCATGCTGATTGGTGACGCTTGCGAGCGCGACGGCAAAGCAGTGATAGCCCAGGGCAAACCACGTAACGCGGTATTCGCTCTGGTAGAGACCCAGTATGTAGAAAACCGCCGTGTGCTGGCGCCGCTTTGGCGAGTCAGTGGTTTCTACGCCATCGTGATGGGCTTGGTCGGTGTCGGCATCATGGCCATGACACCTGAGCACTTTGCCCAACTGCATCTACCAGGCCTTCACACCTATCAGCAATTGGCGGAACAGGGTCCTGCCTATCGATTTTTGGCTTGGCTGTACAGTGAAGGCGGCGTTCCGATTCCGTTCATGGCGGCGTTTGGTTTCTTCCTGGCGATGATTGTCGTCGCGATCGCCATCCGGCTGTTCTTGCCCAGGCGCGCTCACCTCGCGGTGGGTCGCATTCTGGGCGCCTGGACGGGGGGCGGCATGTTCATTGGTGGCGCGATAACCATGATGCTGGTGATCGCTCAGGTAGACACCATGAAGGTGTTTTTGGTGTGGATGCTGATTTTATTAGGCGCCCTGGTGTTCTCTATCTTTGAGCAACGAAAACTCGGCGTGGCCTTCAACCATTTTTCAAAAAGCGGAAGCCAAGCCAATGTCGGTGACGAAGAGGTTTGATCAGTGATGACCGACCGGAAACAAAAAAGCCGCGCAATGCGCGGCTTTCAAGATGGTGGGCCCAGTAGGACTCGAACCTACGACCAAGGGATTATGAGTCCCCTGCTCTAACCAACTGAGCTATAGGCCCTCAGTAGGTCGCGGATTATAGCGATGGTTTCTCCGTGGTGCTATCCGAAAAATCCGAAAGGGTCATGTGAAGGAAGGTGGCGGCAAAGATATCGGGGGGCAGGGGCAGGCTGACGATGTAGCCCTGCATCTGTTCACAGCCTTCGGCAGCAAGGAAAGCTTGCTGGGCGGGGGTTTCCACGCCTTCGGCGATGATGGTGAATTGCATGCTGTGGCCCAGCGCGATGATGGCCCGCACGATTGCTACGTCGTGAGCGTCGTCGGGCAAACCACGAACGAAGGACTGGTCGATTTTCAGGAAGTCCAGCGGCAACCTTTTCAGGTAGCTGAGGGAGGAGTAGCCCGTGCCGAAGTCATCGATGGCCAGTTGCACGCCGAGGTGTTTGAGTTGATGCAGCACTTCCAGGGCTTCTTCGGCCTGGCTCATGATGAAGTTTTCAGTGATCTCCAGTTGCAGGCAGCCCGGCTCCAAATGGTTGTCGTCGAGCAATTGCTCAATGCGGCCCAGCAGGTTGGGGTGGCGCAATTGCGCGCCGGCGAGGTTGACTGAGAGCGAGCCGAATTCATCATAGGTCTTTCTCCAGGCGTGCATTTGCTGGCAGGCCTGTTCCAGTACCCAATCGCCAATTTGCAGGATCATTCCGTTCTCTTCGGCCAGGGCAATGAAGTGCTCAGGCGGTACGTCGCCGAAAGCGGGGTGGCGCCAGCGGATCAGTGCTTCGGCACCGATCAGTTGCTGGGTGTCCAGGCTGAGTTTCGGTTGGTAGTAAAGAAACATTTCTTCGCGTTCGATTGCCCGGCGCAGTTCGTGTTCCAGCGCAAGCCGTTCGTTGGCTTGGGCGGTGAGGTCCCGGGTGTAGCTTTCGACCCGATTGCGGCCCTTGGCCTTTGAGCGGTACATGGCCGCATCGGCATTTTTCACCAAGGTGGCGACGTCGACACCATCCTGTGGATAGAGGCTGGTGCCGATGCTGGCGCTGATAAAAAACTCGTGTTCGCCCGCCTGGAAGGGCGGGATAAAACAGGCCAGCAGCTTATTGGCCAGGTGCTCGGCGTCGCTGGCGTGTTGCAGGCCGGGGAGCAGGATGATGAATTCATCGCCTCCCAGGCGAGCCACGGTGTCGATATCCCGCAGTTGGTCTTTGAGGCGAACGGCAATGTTCTTGAGCAGCAGGTCGCCGATCGGGTGGCCGAGGCTGTCATTGATGTGTTTGAAGCGGTCGAGATCAAGAAACAACACGGCGCCCTGGTTGCCGGTGTCATGTTGGCTGTTGAGGGCGGTCTGTAACCGGCTTTCAAATAGGGTGCGGTTGGGCAGGCCGGTCAGCGGGTCGTGGTGTGCCTGATAGTCTAGGCGCGCCTGGGCGTGTTTCAGGCTGGAGATGTCGGCAAATACGGCCACAAAGTGGGTGATCATTTGCTCGCGGTTGCGCACGGCACTGATGGTCAGCCAACTGGGATACACCTCGCCGTTCTTGCGGCGGTTGGAGATCTCGCCTTGCCAATGTCCATTGGCGGTTAGCTGGTGCCACATGGCCGCGTAGAAGGCGCTGTCATGCAGGCCAGAAGCGAGCAGGCGAGGGGTGTGGCCGAGGGCTTCGCTTTCGCTGTAGCCGGTGATTTCGCTGAAGGCTCGGTTGACGGCGCTGATGTTTTGCCGGGTATCGGTGATCAGTACGCCTTCTGCGGTGCTCTCGAATACCGTGGCGGCCTGTTGCAGTTTTTCCTGCATCAATTGGCGTTCGGTGATGTCGCGGGCGATGGTTAGCATGCAGTCTTCATCGCCGATGGGTAGCGGACGACTGGAGACTTCGCACAGGCGTATCTGGCCATCGTTGCGACGGATGTGGCAAACGAAGTCGCAGACAAAACCATCTCGCTGCAACAGCTCGAGCATGTGCTTGCGCTCGTTCAGGTCTACCCAGATGCCGAGGTCGAGAGTTGACTGTTCCAGCGACATGACATTGTTGAAACCCGTGATGCGGCTGAAGCCTTCGTTGGCTTCAATCAGCAGGCCATCCCGTTGCCGGGTCAGCAGCAGGCCGTCGGGGGAGGCATGGAAGGCCTTGGCGAATTTTTCTTCGGAGGTTTGCAGTTGCTGCTGGGTTTCTTTCAGTTGGGTGATATCCCGTACCACAACCACCAGGGCTTCGGTGGTGTCGAGTTGAAACGGCTCGGCGGAAACCAGCCCGGTAAAGGCTTGGCCGTTGCTGCGCAGGAATGGCATTTCCAGGTTGCGGATGCTGGTGGTCTGCACCCGTTGCAGCAGGTTGGGTCCTACACCCTGGGTGCCCCAGATATTCAATTCAGCGGCGGTTTTGCCGACCACGTCTTCAGCACTGAGACCGATTTGATCCTCAAATGCCTTATTGACCTCCAGCAGGCAGCCGTCGGACAGTCGGGCGATCACCAGAATGTCCGGGCATTGCTGGAAGACCGAGGCGAACTTCTGCTCCGAAAGACGCAAGGCCTCCTCGGTGCGCTTGGCCTCGCTGATGTCGATCATCAGGCCGCGCATGACGGGCTGATGGCCGTGTTCGATCAGGCTGACAATATCGCGTACCCACAGGCAGCGGCCATCGGCGGTGATGACCCGGTAGTCGAGGCTGTGGTCGCGATTGGCGCGGGTCTCGTTGTGGCAGAAGGTTTCGGCGCGAGTCAGGTCAGCGGGGTGAATGATGTTGCGCCAGAACCCTGGGATCAGCCAGTGAGCACGGGGATAACCCAGCAGTTCCTCTGCGTGGGGCGACACATAGCTGTAGGTGAAATCGCTGACGCTGGCTTCCCAGGCGATGGCGGAGAGACTTTCTACCAGACCGCGGTAATGGTATTCGCTGCTGCGCAGTTCTTGTTCCAGGGCAACTCGCCGGGAAATCTCCGAGCTGAGGCGGCGGTTGATCCGAATGACAATGGCTAGCACCGTGCTCAGCAGCAATACTGCAGGCAGTCCATACGTCAGCACATCGGTCCAGAAGGCGCGGTGATCAATGAAATTACCGACCCAGTGTTTCTGGATAGTCTCAGTTTCGGCTGGGGTAATATCAGCCAGGACTTTATCCAGAATGCCCACCAGCATTTTGTTGTCTCGAGGCACACCCATCGCCAACTGGTAGCGGTAAGGTGTTTCGCCGCTGACGTACAGGCCGTCGAGTTTCAGTTGCCTGAGGCTCCAGACGCTGGAGGCGAGGTCACCGACGACTGCGTCGACCTGATCGGTGGCCAAGGCCTGCAACGTTGAGCTGACATTGGGCATGGCCACCAGGTTGAGATCGGGGTGGTGGGTGCGCAGCAATTCGTGAGGTGCGTAGTTCTCCACCACGGCAATCTTCAAACCGTACAGGTCCTTGAGAGTGCGGGGTTGTGGGCCACCTTCATGGGCGAGGATGACAATGGGGAAGTCGAGGTAGGGGCGGGTAAATGACAGGAAGCTTTGGCGCTCCGGTGTGGACATGATGCCGGGTAGCAGGTCGATCTGGTTGTGTTTGGCCTGCTCCAGCACGGCACTCCAGTTGACCGGCTCGATCAGCTTGATCCTGATGCCCAGGCGATCCTGGATCAGTCGCACATAGTCGGCGGCCAAGCCTTGGTAGCGACCATTTTCGTCACGGTATTCAAAGGGCGGCCATGAGGCGTCCACGCCCAAGCGCAACTCCTGATGGTCCGACAGCCAGCCACGCTCTTCATCAGTGAGAGTCAACGCGCCAGCCGTTGCGGTCCAGGTCAGCAGCGACAGCAGAAACACGGTCGGCAATCTGGGCATAACGGTCTCGTTATGGCACGGGGAATGGTTCGAGTGTAGACGGGCATTGCGGGGGAGGTGGGGCGGGGAGGTTTTAATCTGCACAAAGCAAAACCCCCAGGCCTTGGCCTGGGGGTTTTGTGATCACTCGTCGAGGAAGGAGCGCAAATGCTCGCTTCTCGTCGGGTGGCGCAGCTTGCGCAGCGCCTTGGCTTCGATCTGGCGGATCCGCTCACGGGTCACGTCGAACTGCTTACCGACTTCCTCAAGGGTGTGGTCGGTATTCATGTCGATGCCGAAGCGCATGCGCAGTACCTTGGCTTCACGGGCAGTGAGGCCGGACAGTACGTCGCGAGTCGCTTCTTTAAGGCTCTCAACGGTAGCAACATCGATTGGCGACTGCATGGTCGAGTCTTCGATGAAGTCACCCAGATGGGAGTCTTCGTCATCACCGATCGGGGTTTCCATGGAGATCGGCTCTTTAGCGATCTTCAATACCTTGCGGATTTTATCCTCAGGCATTTCCATGCGTTCGCCCAGCTCTTCCGGGGTCGGTTCGCGACCCATTTCCTGCAACATCTGCCGGGAAATACGGTTGAGCTTGTTGATGGTCTCGATCATGTGCACCGGAATACGGATGGTGCGGGCCTGGTCGGCGATCGAGCGAGTGATCGCCTGACGGATCCACCAGGTGGCATAAGTCGAGAACTTGTAGCCGCGACGGTATTCGAACTTGTCCACCGCTTTCATCAAGCCGATGTTGCCTTCCTGGATCAGATCGAGGAATTGCAGGCCACGGTTGGTGTACTTCTTGGCGATGGAGATCACCAGACGCAAGTTCGCTTCAACCATCTCTTTCTTCGCGCGGCGGGCCTTGGCCTCGCCGATCGACATGCGACGGTTGATGTCCTTGATCTCGGCAATCGTCAGACCGGTTTCGGTCTGCAACGCAGTCAGCTTCTGCTGGCAACGAACAATGTCGGCCTGGAAGCGACCAATGGCTTCAGCGTATTTGCTTTTGCCTTTGGCCAGTGCATCGGTCCAGCTTTCGTCAACTTCGTTGCCCGGGAACTGGCGCAGAAAGTCGGCACGCGGCATGCGCGCATCACGGACACAGAGCTGCATGATGGCACGCTCTTGTGCACGCAGACGCTCAAGGGCGCTACGAACCCGCTCAACCAGGCCTTCGAATTGCTTCGGTACCAGTTTGATCGGCATGAAGAGCTCAGCCAGGGCCAGCAACTCGGCAATTGCCTGCTTGCTGCCGCGACCATGCTTCTTCAGGGCTTTACGAGTCAGTTCCATTTGATCGGAGACAGCGCCAAAACGCTGTGCCGCGATAACCGGATCCGGACCGCTTTCGACTTCGTCTTCGTCGTCGCTACTGGCTTCAGTGTCATCCTCTTCGGTCTCGTCGGCCGCTGGAGCGGCTTTCGGATCGACAGGTGGCGGAACTTCAGCAGCAGGCGGCGCAATGCCGTCGTCCGGGTCGATATAACCGCTCAGGACGTCGGACAGGCGGCCACCTTCGGTGGTGACGCGAGTGTACTCGGACAGAATATGGTCAACCGTGCCTGGGAAGTGCGCAATTGCGCCCATCACTTCACGGATGCCTTCTTCGATACGTTTGGCGATTTCGATTTCGCCTTCCCGTGTCAGCAGCTCTACCGTACCCATTTCGCGCATATACATGCGCACAGGGTCAGTCGTGCGACCGATGTCGGTTTCTACCGCAGCCAACGCGGCGGCTGCTTCTTCAGCGGCTGCCTCGTCGGTGTCGGCGTCGGCCAACATAAGGGCGTCCGCATCCGGAGCACTCTCGTGTACGGGGATCCCCATGTCGTTAATCATGCGGATGATGTCTTCCACCTGCTCAGGATCTGAAATATCCTCAGGCAGGTGGTCGTTGACCTCTGCGTAAGTCAGATACTTCTGCTCACGACCAAGGGTGATCAACTCTTTGATACGAGACTGCTGTTGCGCTTTTCCGGACATAACACCCTATCCACTGAAGGTCTTGGCGGGCAAAAAACAAGCCGAGGATTATACCCGAGCTATGACCTCACACGCCAGCTGAGGTCGGGTTTGATGCGGAAACATTGCGACTTAAAAGGTCGCGCAGTTGATTTTTCTCTTCGGCAGTCAATTCGCTCTGACGTGCTTTTCGAAGAAGTTGTTCCAAATTTCGCTCGCGTTGACGAGCTGACAAGCTAGTAATGGTGTCGAAAAACTGTTGTTCAAGGTTGTCGCCATCAATCAGCCACTCCTTTTCCGCCAATGCCTTGAGCAAGCGGCCCTGTTCGGTGCCATGCCAGCGGGCAATCAGCTGGAATGAGTTTAGCTTAGGATTCTTCTGCACGGCTTCGAGCAGGGCCACCAACAGTTGAGTGTTGGTGTGGTCTTCGGCCGCAAAGTGCCCGGCATCTTCAACTTTCTGTGCCAACTGCGGGTGATGCAAAAGAGTACGCAGCGCCGCCATTGTGGGTGGCTCTACCGCTGCTGGGACGCGTGGGCCGCGAGGTTCGTCACGGTCACCGCCGCGCTTGCCGTTTTTATCCCAGGGTTTCTTGTCCCATTTCTTGCCGCCAGCGCCAGGTTTCTTCGGCGTCCACTCCTGTTGGGGCGTGTAAGCCTCCTGCGGTTGGTGGAGGTCGGAATAGTCTGGCATGGCGTCATAGTCGATGCCTGGATCGTAGGTTGGCGGCGCTTCCTGGGGAGCGCTGTGTACCAACTGGCTGACGGCCTCGCCACTCAACCCCGTGATTTCCAGCAGGCGCTGACGCATCAGTGTCCGCAGGTTCGCGCCCGGAACCTTGTCGATCAGCGGCGCTGCGAGGGTGACCATGTGGGCCTTGCCTTCGAGGGAGCGAGGATCGGACTCTTCGGTCAGTTGCTGGAAAAAGTAATCGGCCAACGGTTGCGCGTGCTGATTGATGCGCGCGCGGAACGCGTCGGTGCCTTCAGAGCGGACCAGCGTATCCGGGTCCTCGCCTTCGGGCAGAAATAGGAAGCGAGCGCGACGCCCGTCCTGCAGGCTCGAAAGCGTCGATTCCAGGGCGCGCCAGGCGGCGTTACGGCCAGCCTGATCGCCGTCAAAGCAGAACAATACGTTGGGCACGACGCGAAACAGTCGCTTCAAATGCTCTTCGCTGGTGGCGGTGCCAAGGGTGGCCACCGCGTTGCGCAAGCCTTGCTGGGCAAGGGCAATAACGTCCATATAGCCTTCAACCACGATGATTTCATCGAGGTTGCGGTTGTTCTTGCGCGCTTCGAACAGGCCATAAAGTTCCTGGCCCTTGTGAAACACCGGGGTTTCCGGCGAGTTCAGGTATTTGGGTTTGTCGTCCCCCAGCACCCGGCCGCCAAAGGCGATGATCCGGCCACGACTGTCACGGATCGGGAACATCACGCGATCACGGAAGCGGTCATAGCGCTTGCCGGTCTCGGCGTTCTCCACCAGCAGGCCGGCGTCGATCATGGCTTTTTGCTGCAGGGTGTCGCTGCTCAGGTGCTTGTAGAGATTGTCCCAGCCGGGTGGGGCGAAACCGAGGCCGAAGTCGCGGGCGATTTCTCCGGTCAGGCCGCGGCCCTTGAGGTAATCGATAGCGGCTTTGCGCTGCGGGTGACTCTTCAACGCCTGGCGGTAAAAATCTGCGGCAGCGGTCAATAGCGGGTACAGCGGCGAATCAGTGGGTTGCCGAGGTTTGTGCGGCCGGCCACTTTCTTCGCGGGGGATTTCCATGCCGGCGGCTTTCGCCAGTTCCTCGACCGCCTGGGGGAAGTCCAGGTTGTCGTGGTCCATGATGAAGCCGAGGGCGTTACCACCCGCGCCACAGCCGAAACAGTAGTAGAACTGCTTGTCGGGGCTGACGCTGAATGATGGAGTTTTTTCTTTATGGAACGGGCAGCAGGCGGTGTAATTCTTGCCAGCCTTTTTCATTTGCAGGCGCGAGCTGACTACATCGACGATGTCGGTGCGGTTCAGAAGGTCGTCAATAAAGCTCTGGGGAATTAGCCCGGCCATGGCGTTCTCGTCATCACTGCGCGTAAATTGGGCCCCGCGCGGCGGTCGAAGTACTCGAGGCGCGCGTATCGTGCGGCTCGATCATCAATCGTCGGCTTGGTCTGTCAGGAAGTGTATCTGTCGAGCATTCACTGACGTTAGTTCCAATCAGTCTTCGACGTAGTTGAAAGTGTCGCCCTGGAGTCCGGTCTCGGCCAATGGCAGGCCTCGGAAGCTCATCTGTGGGCACAGTCGACCTGTTGATCGCCTGTTTAAAAAATAAGTGTGCTCGTCAGTAGCCTTGTTAGGCTCGTCAGAAGAGACGTGCACCGCTGGCAAAAGAGCCAGTCCTGACGTGTGAAGCAGTTTGTCTCGGTCGCGTGTGCGGCTTTGACAGTGAAGCATCAAGCGATATCCGCAAATGCCAACAGCCCGGCTGAGGGCCGGGCTTGGCAGAAGCTTGCTACGAACGTCTGTGTATTAGTACAGACGAACGGCGCGGCGCTGCTCGCGCTGAACTTTCTTGGCGTGACGCTTAACAGCGGCTGCTGCTTTACGCTTACGCTCAGAAGTTGGCTTCTCGTAAAATTCGCGGCTACGAACTTCAGCCAGAACACCGGCTTTTTCGCAGGAGCGCTTGAAACGACGCAGAGCTACGTCGAAGGGTTCGTTCTCTTTTACTTTGACGGCTGGCATCCAGAGCTACCTTCTTTCATTACCGGGATCAACGTTCTCGTCGCAAAAAATTCGCGGCTGAGGTCGTCGGTTTTTAAGGGTTGCGGATGTTAACCCCTCATTGCCCGGAATGCAAAGCCTCTGATCGAAAACCGCTGGTCGGGGGCAGGACTGGCGACTATTATGCGCGCCTTCGAATTCAGCCTCTACAAGGCGCAAACCCATGCTAGTACTGGGATTAGAAACCTCTTGCGACGAAACCGGTGTCGCACTTTACGACAGTGAACGCGGGCTGTTGGCCGATGCACTGTTCAGCCAGATCGACTTGCACCGTGCCTATGGCGGCGTGGTGCCGGAGCTGGCCAGCCGTGACCATGTCAAACGCATGCTGCCATTGATTCGCCAAGTGTTGGACGAGGCTGGTTGCGTGCCGACCGAGATCGACGCAATCGCCTACACCGCGGGCCCAGGATTGGTCGGAGCCCTGTTGGTTGGGGCCTCTTGCGCTCAGGCGCTGGCTTTTGCCTGGGGTATTCCGGCCCTGGGTGTGCACCATATGGAAGGCCATTTGCTGGCGCCTATGCTGGAAGAAAAGCCGCCAGAGTTCCCGTTCGTCGCTTTGTTGGTTTCGGGCGGCCATACGCAGCTGGTTCAGGTCGACGGAATCGGTCAATACACCCTTTTGGGCGAAACCCTGGACGACGCTGCCGGTGAAGCCTTCGACAAGACTGCGAAGATGATGGGTCTCAACTATCCGGGCGGTCCGGAGATCGCTCGTTTGGCTGAGCAGGGTGTCGCAGGACGCTACCTCTTCCCGCGCCCGATGTGTGATCGACCCGGCCTGATGTTCAGCTTCAGCGGTTTGAAAACCTTCGCCCTCAACACCTGGCAGCAGAGCGTCAGCGCCGGAGACGACAGCGAGCAAGCCCGTTGCGACATCTCGCTGGCGTTCCAGCAGGCCGTGGTGGAGACTTTGACCATCAAGTGCAAGCGGGCCCTGAAGCAGGCGGGCATGAAGCGCCTGGTGATCGCTGGCGGCGTCAGCGCCAACAAGGCGCTGCGTGCGTCGCTGGAAAAAATGCTCGGCGATATGAAGGGCGACGTGTTTTATGCGCGTCCAGAATTCTGCACTGATAACGGCGCAATGATCGCCTTTGCCGGCTGCCAGCGCCTGCAGGCCGGGCAGCATGAAAGCTTGGCAATCAGCGTGCAGGCGCGTTGGCCCATGGAGCAGCTGTCACCGTTGTAATCAGTGAACATGAGCCGGGTTCTTGGGGTGTATTTAAAAATGCCGTTCGCGCCCGGCAAACAGGTCGCGTAAATTGCCGCGGTGGCGCCAGACGATCAGCAGTGTGAGTACGCTCATCGGGACCAGCGCTGCTGATTCCTGCCAGGCCAGTAATGGCAAGGTAAGTGGCGTGGCAATCAAGGCGGCCAGGGAGCTGGTGCGTGTCAGGTAGAACGTCAGCAGCCAGGCGGCAATGGCCAGCAGGGCCGCAGGGGGATAGATCCCCAGCAGCATGCCGGCCGCCGTGGCGACGCCCTTGCCACCGCGAAAGCGAAAGTACAGGGGAAACAGGTGGCCGAGGACCGCGCAGATGCCGATCCAGGCTTGTTGTTGCAGGGCAAGGCCCGCTAGATCAGCGATCAGCACTGGCAGCAGGCCTTTGCAGACGTCGCCGAACAGCGTGAGTACGGCGAGCTTCTTGCCGGCCAGGCGCAACATATTGGTGGCGCCAGCATTGCCTGAGCCACTCATTCGCGGATCGGGATTTCCCGTCAGGCGGCTGAGCAAAATGGCGAAGGACAGAGAGCCGAGCAGGTAGGCGAGGGTCGCCAGTAACCAAAACATGCTAACTATTCCGGGCGAGGACGCCCTGATTCTAACGGGGCATTGCGCCCTTGTCGTGCTGCGGAGAAGAGTGCTTGGACAGAGTGTTTATCGAAGGCCTGGAAGTCGACACCGTGATCGGGGCCTACGACTGGGAGCGCGGCATCCGGCAATGCCTGCGCCTGGATCTGAGCTTCGCCTGGGATAACCGCCCGGCCGCGGCCGGTGACGACCTGACCCTGGCGCTGGATTACGCCAGTGTTTCAGCGCGCATCCAGGCGTTTGCCGAGCAGGCACAGTTCCAACTGGTGGAAACCTTTGCCGAGCGCTTGGCTGAAGTGCTGATGAGCGAGTTCCAGATTCCCTGGCTGCACCTCAAACTGACCAAGCCTGGTGCCGTCCCGGCTGCCAAGGGCGTGGGCGTGGAGATCGAGCGCGGATGTCGCTAACTCAGGTTTACCTTGGTCTTGGCAGCAACATCGAGCGCGAGCCCCATTTACGCGCCGGCCTTGATGCGTTGGCGGGATTTTTGACGGATGTGCGCTGTTCGGCGGTATTCGAAAGCCAGCCGGTGGGCATCAAAAGCGGGCCATTCTTCAATCTGGTGGTATCGGCGTATACCGATTTGCCGTTGATGGAGTTGGATCGCCGACTGAAATTCATCGAGGCCGACAATGGTCGCTATGCGCCGGACCGCAAAGGTTTGCCGCTGGATATCGACGTGCTGCTGTATGGCGAGTTGGTGGGTAACTTTGACGGCCTGATCTTGCCTCGGGCAGAGATCTTGAAAAACGCCTTTGTGCTGTGGCCGTTGTCGCTGATGGCGCCGGATCGCGTGCACTCTGAAGTGGGCAAGACGTTCGCCTCGCTGTGGCGGGATGCGCAAATCGATCAGGTATTGGCGCCAGTCGCGTTTGAATGGCGAAAGCAGCAACTGACGCCTGATAGCCTGTTGTAGCGGTGTTGCCTACAGAGGCCTTTGCTCTTTGTAGGCTTTCAACGCCTTAAGCCGTTCGCGCTTGAGCGCCTCGCCCAGTTCCGGGCCCTGGAAACCCTGCTCCAGTAACGGTGCAACGGCAACGCCTCGTGCTGCCAGTGCCGCGCCGCGCAAATAATCTGCCTGTGGATAACTTCTCTGCTCAAAGCCTTTGCGGCCGCGAGCGTCCATTTCGCACGCCACCACAAATTCTTCAAAGCGCTGCGGACGACGATAGACGTCAAAACTTTGCAGCAACTCCAGCAAAGTCGAGGGCTTCAGCTCCAACGCCCGATGACCATGGGTGTGGTACTCGCCCACTAGCAGCGCCAGTTCCTGGCAATCCCTCGGCACCTTGAAGCGCTCATTGACCGCCTTGATCAGCCGCAAGCCTCTATGTTCGTGGGCAATATGCTGCGGCAACTTATCCACAGGCGTCAGGCCTTTCCCCAAGTCGTGAAGCAGGCAAGCCCAGCGCACGGTCAAGGGTTGAGCGTGGCGCGCGGCCTGTTCCAGGACGCTCAGGGTGTGGACTCCGGTATCGATCTCAGGGTGATGAGCTTCAGGTTGCGGTACGCCAAACAGAGCGTCCACTTCCGGCATTAGGGTTTTCAGTGCGTCGCAGTCCCGCAGTACCTGAATAAACACCTGAGGTTGATCCTCCATCAGTGCCCGGGAAATTTCCTTCCAGCTGCGTTCCGGCGTCAACGCTTCCAGCTCGCCGCAATTGCTGAGTTGGCGCATCAATTCAAGGGTCTCGGGCGCCACAGTGAAACCCAGGCCGGCGTAGCGGGCGGCAAAGCGGGCGACGCGTAAGACTCGGAGGGGATCTTCGGCAAACGCCGGGGAAACATGGCGCAGAATGCGAGCTTGCAGGTCGCGCTGGCCGTGATACGGGTCGGTCAAGTTGCCGTCGTCATCTTCGGCCATGGCGTTGATGGTCAGGTCACGACGGATCAGGTCTTCTTCGAGGGTGACTTCGGGGCTGGCGTGAAAGACAAAGCCACCGTAACCCCGGCCGCTCTTGCGCTCGGTACGGGCGAGGGCATACTCGTCGCCATTCTTCGGGTCCAGGAATACGGGAAAGTCAGAGCCCACCGGCTTAAAGCCTTGGGCGAGCATTTCTTCAGTAGTGGCGCCGACGACGACACGGTCGATATCGGTAACGGGTATACCCAGCAGGCGGTCACGCACCGCACCACCGACTTTGTAGATTTGCATGAAAAAACCTCCATTAGCGGCACAGGATAACGCCTGCGCCTCGCCAATGGAGGCTTTGCCGTTTCAGAGATGCACGACGGCCAGGTCCAGGCGGCCGTAATCGTTATCGCTGTGCTCGTTACGGGGCGGCACATGATGGGTTTTCATAATCTGGTCGCCTTGCAGCGTCTCCAGATGGATATCGAACCCCCACAGCCGATGCAGGTGCTTGAGGACCTCGTCAGTGGACTCGCCCAGCGGTTTGCGGTCGTGTTGTTGGTGGCGCAAGGTCAGAGAGCGATCCCCGCGCACGTCGATGCTGTAGATCTGCACGTTGGGTTCGCGGTTGCCCAGGTTGTACTGTGCAGCCAGGGTTTCGCGGATGGTACGGTAGCCCGGTTCGTCATGAATGGCCGGTACCAGGAGATCGTCCTTGAGGTCGTCATCCATGATGCTGAACAGCTTGAGGTCGCGAATCACCTGGGGTGACAGATACTGCAGGATGAAGCTTTCGTCCTTGAAGCTGCTCATGGCGAACTTGATGGTCGACAACCAGTCGCTGCCAGCGATGTCCGGGAACCAGTGGCGGTCCTCGTCGGTGGGGTGTTCGCACATGCGACGGATGTCCCGATACATGGCAAAGCCTAGGGCATAAGGATTGATGCCGCTGTAATGGGGGCTGTCGAATCCGGGTTGGAAGACCACGCTGGTGTGGGACGTCAGGAACTCCATCATGAAGCCGTCGGTTACCAGGCCTTCGTCGTACAGGTCGTTCATCAGCGTGTAGTGCCAGAACGTTGCCCAGCCTTCGTTCATCACTTGGGTCTGGCGCTGTGGGTAAAAATACTGGGCGATCTTGCGCACGATTCGCACGATTTCCCGCTGCCAGGGCTCTAGCAGTGGTGCGTGTTTTTCGAGGAAGTACAGGATGTTTTCCTGGGGTTCGACAGGGAAGCGCGCATTGTCCTTATCGCTGTTCTTGCCGGCGCGCTTGGGAATGGTGCGCCACAGGTCGTTGATCTGCTTTTGCAGATGTTCTTCGCGATCCTTCTGGCGCAGCCGTTCTTCCTCGGCGGAGATAGGGTAAGGGCGCTTGTAGCGATCGACTCCGTAGTTCATCAGGGCGTGGCAGGAGTCCAGCAGGTCTTCCACAGCGTCGATCCCGTGGCGCTCCTCGCATTGCATGATGTACTGCTTGGCGAACACCAGGTAATCAATGATCGAGCTGGCATCCGTCCAGGTGCGGAACAGGTAGTTACCCTTGAAAAAGCTGTTATGCCCATAGCATGCATGGGCCACCACCAGCGCCTGCATGCAGATGGTGTTTTCTTCCATCAGGTAGGCGATGCACGGGTCTGAGTTGATGACGATTTCGTAGGCCAGGCCCATCTGTCCACGGGTGTAGGACTTTTCAGTGCTAAGGAAGTGTTTGCCGTAGGACCAGTGGTGATAGCCCAGGGGCATGCCCACGGACGCATAGGCGTCCATCATCTGTTCGGCGGTGATCACTTCGATCTGGTTGGGGTAGGTGTCCAAGGCATAACCGGCCGCGATACGGCTGATTTCCCGGTCATAGGCCTGGATCAGTTCGAAGGTCCATTCGGACCCCGTGGAAATGGGTTGGCGCTTATGCTCTTTGGCGGTCATGTCACTAACCTGCGCTGGAAGAGTTCACGGAAGACCGGATAGATATCGCCGGCCGAGACCAGTTGTTGCTGGGCGAAGGTGTCAGCGAATGCTTCGCTGATACGCTCGTATTCGAACCACAGGGCCTGGTGCTCGCGGGGGGTAATCTCCACATAAGTGTAGTACTGCACGAAGGGCATGATCTGGTTGATCAGGATGTCGCGGCAGATGGGCGAGTCGTCGTTCCAGTTGTCACCGTCGGAGGCCTGGGCGGCGTAGATGTTCCATTCGTTGGCCGGATAACGTTCGGCCATGATCTCTTGCATCAATTTCAAAGCGCTGGAAACAATGGTGCCGCCAGTTTCCCGTGAGTAAAAAAACTCCTCTTCGTCGACTTCCCGGGCGCTGGTGTGGTGGCGGATGAAGACCACGTCAATCTTGTCGTAGTTACGCTTGAGAAACAGGTACAGCAGGATGAAGAAGCGCTTGGCGATGTCCTTGGTGGCCTGGGTCATGGAGCCGGAAACGTCCATCAGGCAGAACATTACCGCCTTGGAGCTCGGGTTGGGTTGCTTGACCAGCAGGTTGTATTTCAAGTCGAAGGTGTCGAGGAACGGGACGCGATGAATCCGTGCACTGAGCTTGGCTATTTCCGCCTCGGTTTCCTGGATATCGCCGAAGTTGTCTGGTTCTTCGCGTTTTAACCGTTCCAACTCCTCTTTCGCCTCCCTCAGCTTGGCACGGCTGCTGCCAGACAGGGCGATGCGCCGGGCATGGGCCGAGCGCAGGGTGCGGATGATGTTGATCCGTGACGGGTTGCCTTCGTTGCTGATCCCGGCGCGCACGGTCTTGAAGGTGTCGGTGCCGGTCAGATTGCGCTTGACCAGGTTGGGCAGCTCCAGGTCCTCGAACATGAATTCGAGGAATTCTTCCTGGGTGATCTGGAAGACGAACTCATCCATGCCTTCGCCGGAGTTACCGGCCTTGCCTGGTCCTTTACCGCCAGCGCCGCCTTGAGGGCGCTGGATATGTTCGCCGGTGGTGAATTCCTTGTTTCCCGGATGAACGACGGTCTGTTTACCGCCGCGACCGTGGTGCAACACTGGCTCATCGATGTCGCGTCCGGGAATGCTGATCTGTTCGCCATGCTCCATGTCAGTGATGGAGCGGCGACTGACGGCCTCTTCGACGGCCTTTTTGATGTGGTCACGGTAACGCCGCAGGAAACGCTGGCGGTTTACCGTGCTCTTGTTCTTGCCATTGAGACGTCGGTCGATCACATAGCTCATAGGGAGCCCTCCGGGCAGCTTCAAGTTACAAGCTTCAAGCCGCAAGCTGGAAGCTTAAAGACAAGCGGTCAGTTTGCCGGCCTCCGGGTGCGCCCGTGGGCGCACCGCAAGCGGGTAGCCTTGCGCTCGTCGCTGCCTTACTGCGATTTGCGGACCCGCAGGTACCACTCGGAGAGCAACCGTACCTGTTTGTCTGTGTAGCCACGCTCGACCATTCGGGTGACGAAGTCGTTGTGTTTTTGCTGGTCCTCCTTACTGGCCTTGGCGTTGAAGCTGATGACCGGCAGCAGATCCTCGGTGTTGGAGAACATTTTCTTCTCGATAACCACCCGCAGCTTCTCGTAGCTGAGCCAGGTGGGGTTCTTGCCGTTGTTGTTGGCCCGGGCGCGCAGCACGAAGTTGACGATTTCGTTGCGGAAATCCTTCGGATTACTGATGCCTGCGGGTTTTTCGATTTTTTCCAGTTCCTCGTTGAGGGCCACGCGGTTGAGGATTTCGCCGGTTTCCGGGTCGCGGTATTCCTGGTCCTGAATCCAGAAGTCGGCGTACAGCACGTAGCGGTCGAAGATGTTCTGGCCGTATTCGCTGTAGGACTCCAGGTAGGCGGTCTGGATTTCCTTGCCGATGAACTCGATATAGCGCGGCGCCAGGTATTCCTTGAGGAAGCGCAGGTAGCGCTCGCGGGTTTCGGCCTGGAACTGCTCCTGTTCGATCTGCTGTTCGAGCACGTACAGCAGGTGCACCGGGTTGGCCGCGATTTCGTGGGGGTCGAAGTTGAAGACTTTGGAGAGGATCTTGAAGGCAAAGCGCGTCGACAGGCCGTTCATGCCCTCATCGACACCCGCCGTGTCGCGGTATTCCTGGATCGACTTGGCCTTGGGATCGGTGTCCTTAAGGTTTTCCCCGTCATACACGCGCATTTTCGAGTAGATGTTGGAGTTTTCCGGCTCCTTGAGGCGCGATAGGACGGTGAACTGGGCGAGCATTTTCAAGGTGTCAGGCGCGCAGTGGGCCTTGGCCAGCGAGCTGTTGAACAGCAGTTTGTCGTAAATCTTGATTTCATCGCTGACTCGCAGGCAGTACGGCACCTTGACGATGTAGATCCGGTCGATGAACGCTTCGTTGTTCTTGTTGTTGCGGAAGGTGTGCCATTCAGATTCGTTGGAGTGAGCCAGCAGGATCCCGGTAAACGGAATCGCCCCCAAGCCTTCGGTGCTGTTGTAGTTACCTTCCTGGGTGGCGGTCAGCAGTGGGTGCAGCACCTTTATTGGTGCCTTGAACATCTCGACAAACTCCATCAGGCCCTGGTTCGCGCGGCACAGTGCGCCCGAGTAGCTGTAGGCATCGGCGTCGTTCTGTGGGAATTCTTCCAGTTTGCGGATATCGACCTTACCCACCAGCGCCGAGATGTCCTGGTTGTTCTCGTCACCGGGTTCGGTCTTGGCCACGGCGATCTGGTTGAGGATCGACGGATAGAGTTTCACCACGCGGAACTGGCTGATATCGCCGCCGAACTCTGCCAGGCGCTTGGTAGCCCACGGCGACATGATGGTGTTGAGGTAGCGTCTTGGGATGCCGAAGTCTTCTTCGAGGATCGCGCCATCTTCCGTGGCGTTGAACAGCCCCAAAGGTGATTCGAAGACCGGTGAGCCCTTGATGGCGTAGAAGGGCACCTTCTCGATCAGTTGTTTGAGTTTTTCGGCCAGGGACGATTTACCACCGCCGACGGGGCCGAGCAGGTAAAGGATCTGTTTCTTCTCTTCCAGGCCTTGGGCAGCGTGGCGGAAGTAGGAGACGATCTGGTCAATGCATTCTTCCATTCCGTGGAAGTCTTCAAAGGCCGGATAGCGGCGGATCACCTTGTTGGAAAAGATGCGCGACAAGCGCGAATTGGCTGCGGTGTCCACAAGCTCCGGCTCACCAATCGCAAGTAGCAGGCGCTCGGCGGCAGACGCGTAGGCGCTGCGGTCCTTTTTGCACAGATCGAGGTACTCAGCAAGCGTGAGTTCTTCCTGGCGGGTGGACTCGAAGCGTTGTTGGAAGTGGCTAAAGATACTCATGACGTCGTCACCTCGCTCGATACGTGGAGTCGACGCAGGATCAATCAGTCGATGCTGGCAGTCATTGGTGGACACCAACGGCTGTTTTCCCCCCAGAACACCCTGAAACGTTACCGATGACCCGCACGCCGGTGTACCGGCTCTCCCCTGTTTTGGATGGCCTGGGCTTAAGGATAGTTCGGAATCCGGGAGTTCAAGGTGCGATACGTAATTTGTTTGGGCGCACCGTTCGTCAGAAACGGCGCTAGCCCAAGCATCACGCGGGATAGCGGGGTGTGAAAAAAATTATTCCGATTTGCCTTCGGAGATTTCTGCCGGATAAGTCGTACGCCACAGCTCGAAGCCGCCGTCCAGGCTATAGACGTCGGAGAAGCCCTGGCTGACCAGATACGCTGCTGCACTTTGGCTGGAGTTGCCGTGGTAGCAGGCCACGATCACTGGCGCATCGAGGTCGGCAACGCGGATGAAATCGGCGATGTTGTGGTTATCCAGATGCTGGGCGCCACTGATATGGCCGGCGATGTAGGTCGGCTGGTCGCGGATGTCGACAACCACAGCGCCTTGTTCGCGCAGGGCTTGGGCTTGTTCGGGAGGGATACGTTTGAATTCGCTCATGGTGGGCTCCTTGGGCCTTCAGGACGGCGCGGTCTAGCGCTTTGCCGTGGCCTGCAGTGGTTCGCAAATGGGGGTGTCGCACTGGCAGCTCAGGCGCTCGCCGGTGTCGATGTTCATCAGGGTCATGGTGCCGCCCCAGACGCAGCCGGTATCGAGGGCGAATACGCCGGGCTCGTCGCATTTGCCTTCAAGGGCAGCCCAGTGGCCGAAGATGATCTTCGTGTCACGGGTCTTGCGGTCCTTGTGGCTGAACCAGGGCTTGTAGCCGGGTAGCGCGGCATCGGCGCCTTCCTTGCTCTTGAGGTCGAGTTTGCCTTCGGTGGTGCAAAAACGCATGCGGGTAAAGTAGTTGGTGATGACCCGCAGGCGTGCGATGCCAGTGAGCTCGTTGTCCCACTTCACCGGCTCGTTGCCGTACATGCCGTCAAGGTAGGTCGTGAACAGGTTGTCATCGGCCAGGACAGCTTCGACTTCATTCGCGCATTTGAGTGCTTTTTTCAGCGTCCACTGGGGTGGAATGCCGGCATGCACCAAGGCGATGTTGCGGCTCTCGTCGTAATGCATGATTTTTTGCCGGCGCAACCAGTCCAGCAACTCGGCTCGATCCGGTGCCTCGAGGATTTCCCGCAGGGTATCGCCTTTTTTCAGACGCTCGATGTTATTGCCGGCGGCCAGCAGGTGCAGGTCATGGTTGCCCAGCACGCAGACCAGCGAATCACGCATGCCATAAAGGAAGCGCAGAGTCTCAAGGGATTGCGGGCCGCGGTTGACCAAGTCGCCCACCAGCCACAGGCGATCCTTCGTCGGGTCAAAGGCCACGCGTTCAAGCAGGCACTTGAGCGGCTCCAGGCAGCCTTGCAGGTCGCCAACAGCGTAGGTCGCCATCAGTGCAGGGCTCCGGGAACCGCGAGGCGGAAGGGGGCAATGATGGCGTCGAAGAGCTGGCCGTCTGTAGCTTTCATCTGATAAGTGCCTTGCATGGTGCCGACCTTGGAAGTCATCACCGTACCGCTGCTGTAGGTATGGCTTGCACCGGTATCAATCAGTGGCTGCTGGCCAATGACGCCGGCGCCGCGTACTTCTTCTACATGGCCGTCACCGTCGGTGATGACCCAGTGACGTGACAGCAACTTGGCCGGCACTGAACCGTTGTTCTTCACCGTTACTGTGTAGGCAAAGGCAAAACGGTTCTGGTCGGGCTGCGATTGTTCCGCCAGGAAGCGGGTGACGACGCTGACGTCGATCTGATAGCGAGGATCGGACATGCAAGAGGCCTTAAAAGCAAAAGCGGGGGACAGCGGATGCCGGTCAGTCTAGGCCAAGTGGCGGGCACTAGGCCAGACATGGTGTCTGGCTGTGCCCGGCTCCGGATTATTCGGCGACGGGTGCAGGCTGAATGGCAAGCTGATCGGCCAGGCGCACGAACGCCGCCAGGTCCAGTTGCTCGGGGCGCAAACTGCCATCGACGCCGGCGGCTTCGATTTCAGCGTTGCTGAGCAACGCCTTGAGGGTGTTGCGCAGGGTCTTGCGGCGCTGGTTGAACGCTTCACGTACCACGCGTTCCAGCAGCTTGTGATCCTTGGCCGGGTGCGGCAGGACCGCGTGAGGCACCAGGCGCACGATGGCCGAGTCGACCTTTGGCGGCGGATTGAACGCGCCAGGCCCGACGTTGAACAGATGCTCAACCCGGCAATGGTACTGAACCATGATCGACAGACGACCCCAGTCACCACCGCCAGGGCCAGCTGCCAGACGCTCAACCACTTCCTTTTGCAGCATGAAGTGCATGTCGCGGATGATGCTGGCGTTATTCAGGAGGTGAAAAATCAGCGGTGTGGAGATGTTGTACGGCAGGTTGCCGACCACGCGCAGGCTGTTGGGTGCGGCATTCAGGCTGGTGAAGTCGAACTTCAGCGCATCGCCTTGATGCAGGTTGAAGTTGGGCATGCCGGCGAACTGCTGGTTGAGGATCGGGATCAGGTCCTTGTCCAGTTCAACCACGTCCAATTGCCCGCCGCTGTTGAGCAGGCCTTGGGTCAGCGCGCCCTGGCCCGGGCCGATTTCCAGCAGACGGTCTTCGGGCTTGGCATGGATGGAGCGCAGGATGCGGTCGATCACGCCAGCGTCGTGCAGGAAGTTTTGCCCGAAACGCTTGCGCGCTCGGTGTTGGTAATGCTCAGTCATATGCGGGTCTCGGCCATCTGATAGGCGGTTTCCAGGGCCACGTGCAGGCTGCCGGTATCGATCTTGCCGCTGCCTGCCAGGTCCAAGGCGGTGCCATGGTCGACGGAGGTGCGGATGATCGGCAGGCCCAGTGTCACGTTGACTGCGGCGCCGAAGCCTTTGTATTTCAGCACGGGCAGCCCTTGGTCATGGTACATCGCCAGCACTGCGTCGCAGTGCTCTAGATATTTGGGGGTAAACAGAGTGTCGGCAGGCAGTGGGCCACGCAGGTCCATGCCTTCTTGGCGCAGACGCTCTAATGTCGGTTCGATGATGTCGATTTCTTCATGGCCCAAGTGGCCGCCTTCGCCAGCATGTGGGTTGAGGCCACAAACCAGGATGCGCGGTTGGGCGATGCCGAATTTCTGTTGCAGGTCGGCGTGCAGGATGCGTGTTACACGCTCCAGGCGCTCGGGGGTGATTGCGTCGGCAATCTCGCGCAGGGGCAGGTGAGTGGTCACCAGAGCCACGCGTAAGCCACCGGTTGCCAGCATCATCACGACCTGTTCGGTGTGGGTCAGCTCGGCGAGAAACTCGGTATGGCCGGAAAAGGCGATACCTGATTCGTTGATTACACCCTTGTGCACGGGTGCGGTGATCATCCCGGCGAAATCGCCGTCGATACAGCCAAGGCCGGCGCGGGTCAGGGTTTCCAGGACAAAGGCCGCATTGGCCTTGTTTAGTTGCCCGGCCACGACCTTGGCCTGGAGCGGGGTGTCCCACACATACAAGCTGTTGGCCGGGGCGGGAAGGTCTGGCCAGTTGCCGGGTGTCACCGACAGCAGGTTGACAGCCACGCCCAGCTGCGCGGCCCGCTCAAGGAGCAGGTCGCGGCTGGTAATGGCAATCAGGGGGTGTGGCTGAGGTTGCGAGGCGAGTAGCAGGCACAGGTCAGGACCAATACCGGCCGGCTCGCCGGGTGTTAACGCGAAACGCTGGGGTTTCACTGAGCTGCCTGGTCGGTGCCTGTTTGCTCGGCGCCAGGAAGCTTGTTTTCAACGTAGGCTTCGTCACGGATCTGACGCAGCCAGGTTTGCAGCTCTTCGTCGTATTTGCGGTTACGCAGTACGGTCAGCGCTTGTTGCTCGCGGGCCTGGCTGGTGTTGTCGGTGGCGCGACGGCCAAGGACTTCCAGGACATGCCAGCCGTATTGAGTCTTGAACGGCTTGGACAGTACGCCTTGCGGGGTATCGGCCATCACTTGCTGGAACTCGGGCACCAAGGCTTTAGGGTCGATCCAGTTCAGGTCACCGCCATTAAGGGCAGAACCTGGGTCTTCCGAGAAGCTTTTGGCCAGGATGGCGAAGTCTTCACCGCTTTCGATGCGGTCATAGATCTTCTGGGCCAGTTCCTTGGTTTGCGCTTCGGTACGGATTTCGCTTGGTTTGACCAGAATGTGACGAACATGAACTTCGTCCTTCATCGACGTCTCACCGCCGCGTTTGCCCAGCAACTTGAGGATGATGAAACCGCCTGGGGTGCGAGCTGGCTGGGTGATGCCGCCGACTTCCATGGCGCTCAACTCACGGTCGAACGGTGGTGGTAATTGAGCGGCTTTACGCCAGCCCATGTCACCGCCTTCGAGGGCGTTGTCGCTGCCGGATTGGGCAATCGCCATCTGAGCAAAGTCAGCACCGGACTTGAGGCGATCATAGATAGCCTGGGTTTTTGCCGCTGCCGCGTTGAGCTGGTCAGCGTTGGCGCTGTCCGGCGTCGGGATCAGGATGTTGGCCAGGTGCAGTTCTTCGGAGAGCTGCATCTTGCCCAAGTCTGAGGCCAGGAAGTTCTTCACTTCCTGTTCGGACACCTGAACCCGCTCGGCGACACGGCGCTGACGCACACGGCTGATGATCATTTCGCGGCGGATCTGGTCACGGGCGTCTTCAAACGACAGACCGTCATGAGCCAGGGCAGCACGGAATTGATCAATGCTCATGTTGTTGCGTTGAGCGATGGTGCCGACAGCCTGGTTCAGCTCTTCGTCAGAGATGCGGATACCGGAGCGATCGCCGATCTGCAGTTGCAGGTTTTCGACGATCAGGCGCTCCAGAACTTGCTGGTCCAAGACGCTGGTAGGCGGTACGCCACCGCCACGCTTGGCGATGGTTTGTTGAACTTCCTTGACCCGTTGGTCCAGTTGGCTCTGCATGATCACGTCGTTATCGACAATGGCCACGACCTTATCCAGCTGTTGAACCGCAGCGTGTGCCGATACGGTGCCCAGGAACAGCGCGCCCAGCACTAGCGGGCGCAGACAATCAGAAAGCTTGGTCTTCACGTTCACGATAACCTTCAATGCCTTTGTCGAGGAAGCTCTCTACCTTGGCGCCAGTCAGGCCACCGAGTCCCTTCAGGACAATTTGGAGGAAGAGCCCGTGGTCGCCTTTTTCGTTCAGCGGGGCGATCTGGCTGTATTCGTCGTTGGAGACCCAATAACGGTTGATCACGCGCAGTTTCCAGCAGCAGTTGTCGTACTCGAAACCACCGAAGGCTTCCAGGGTACGGTTGCGTGCATAGTCATACTGCCAGCGGGTGATCAGGTTCCACTGCGGAACGATTGGCCACATCATCGAGAAGTCGTGTTGCTGGATTTTGTAGTAATCCTTCACGTAGTTCGCGGTATCTGATGGAACGCTGTAATCGCCGCCAAATTGCCATTTACCGGTCAGTTGGTTGTAGACCACTTGGTCATTACGATAGCGATAGCCAACGTTGATGACCTTGTTTTTATCGTCTTCCGGCTGATAGTGGAACATCGCACTGCCGGATCGTACGCTGTGGCTGTCGGTGTCCCAGTTGTAGTCAGCGGTGGCGCGCCAGTCGCGGTTGAAGCGGAACTCGTACTCCAGGGCGATTGGCGAGACGTTCGACTGCGCATCTGCGCGGTCGGCGGCCAGGATGCCTGGCAACTGAACTTCGCGGTCCTTGAAGTACAGGGCCTGACCGATGCTGGCCCGTTGACGTTCGAAACCGTTCTCCTGAATCCAGCGGCTGGTTACGCCCAGGGACAGTTTATTTTCGTCTCCGATGCGGTCGGAGCCGCTGAAGCGGTTATCGCGGAAGAGCGATGCGTAGCTGAAGGTATTTTCGCTGGTATCGAATACCGGAATGTCGGACTGATCTTTCTCGGGAACATAGAGGTAGAACAGGCGAGGTTCCAGGGTTTGGCGG
Organism: Pseudomonas sp. ADAK18; assembly: GCF_012935695.1. Taxonomy (NCBI): domain Bacteria; kingdom Pseudomonadati; phylum Pseudomonadota; class Gammaproteobacteria; order Pseudomonadales; family Pseudomonadaceae; genus Pseudomonas; species Pseudomonas sp. ADAK18. Next base: position 4,996,858 of record NZ_CP052859.1, on the reverse strand, counting down.
TAGTTGTCACCGAACCATTGGGTGTTGCGGTCGAAGTAGAGGCCGCTGTCTACGCTGGCAATTGGGATTGAACGATCCTGAGAGCTTTTGAATGTCTGGCCAGCAGCAACCATTTGCTCTTTGCCGGTTCCGTCAAGGTCGAGATCATATTTGGTGTAGACATACTTAAGCTTCGGAGTGATGAAGCCATAAGTCCAATTCATCGGCAGAGAGACGCTAGGAGCTACATTCAAGCGCGTACCGTTGGCACGGGTCAAACCCGCAACGTTCCTGTCCAGACGAGGTGTGCCTACAGTGCCATCTGGGTTGATGGGGCCGCCATCCTCATTAACGTAGTTACCAGTCTTAAGATCTCGCTCAAACCTGACCGCTTCGGTTTCATAGGCAAAGTCCAGCCCACCCGGATGATACGGCAGTGCACCATTGAAGGTGATCTGCGGCAGTCGGTCGTACGGTGTGATCTGGGAAACCGTCGCCAGTTGGTACGCTTGCAGATTCAATCGAGCCTGGTAGCTGTCACCCCGATAGGTAACGGAACCTTGTTGGTTGACAAAGTCCTGGGTCTGAATACCTATCTGGTTGCTTTTCAGATCCTGGAAGTAGTACGGATCACTGATCTTGGTGTAGTCAACCTGAGTCAGTACACGCGAATCCAACCCACCCTTATGCTGCCAGTTGAGCATGTACCGGGACTTTTCGGCGTCGGTCTGCTTACTACGCTCGTCGCTATCATCGTTAAGATACGCCCCACCAAACTGACCTTCGCTCGACTTGGTGAGGTAGCGGAATTCGCCTTCCATCAACATGCCGCGTTTGGTCATGTATTGCGGGTACAACGTGGCATCGTAGTTCGGCGCCAGGTTGAAGTAGTACGGCGTGGTCAGCGTAAAGCCAGACTCACCACCCGAGGCGAAGCTCGGCGGCAGGAAGCCGGATTGGCGACGATTGTCGATCGGGAAGTAGATATACGGCGTGTAAAGGATCGGAATGTCCTTGACCCGCAACGTCACGTTGGTGGCCGTACCGAAACCAGTGGCCGGGTTCAGCGTGATGTTGTTGCCTTTGAGCTGCCAGGCGTTACTGTTCGGCTCACAGGTGGTGTACGTACCGTCCTTGAGACGGATGATCGCGTTCTCGGCACGCTTGGCGTACAGCGCGTTACCGCGGATACGCGACTTGTGCATCACATACTCGGCGTTGTCGACCTTGGCCGCGCCGGTGTCCAGTTGGACTTCGGCGTGATCGCCCACCAACAGAGCGCCGTTGTCGCGCAGACGGACATTGCCGTTCAGCTCGCCACGGTTCTCGGCCTGGTACAGGCTGGCCTCGTCGGCCTCGACCTGCATGCTGCCCTGGCGCATGACAACGTCACCGGCCAGGGTTGCGACCTGTTGTTCCTGCTCGTAACGAGAGGCCTTGGCGCCGATGAAGGTCGGCGCATCGCTCTTGTTCGTCTTGTCGTTCATGCCAGGACGAATCGGCTCGATGTACGCGCCGGAGCAATACGGACCGGTTTCGGCCAGTTGCGCAGCGGTGAGCTTGTCGCGGGGGACCCAGTCCAAGTGGCTGTAGTCGGCGCTGCGCGAACGCAGGCCACGGCCCTTGGCTTCGGTGACCAGCTTGTTCTGCGGTACGGCGTCGGCACCAGCAGCCTCGCCTTGCGGCGTGCCGTTGGCCGAGCTGACGGCGCTGCCGTCATGCACCGGACGCGGTGGCAATGGGACAGCGGCGGTTTTCGGCGCGCAATCCCAGGCACCCGAAGCAGAGACTGAGCAGTCATACTGTTCCGCGGCGACCACGAATGAAGTGGCGAAGGGTTGCAGGGCCAGCAGACTGCCGGTTACCAGCAACGGAAATTTTCTACGAAACGCGGGGGATTTCAATGCCATCTTATTAGTCCGGGCTTCCTGCGTGCCATCTGCCCGCGGTGTGGGCCGCACGCCTCTCGATGGTCTGAAAAAGATGCGTGATAATAAAGCATGACCCGCTTGACGGCTAGCGCCGTCGGAGACCCTTGTAATGCCCCACCAAGATCTACGCTTGCAACACCTGAAAGTCTGGCTTGATGAGCAGTTACCTATCCTTTTTAACGCCCAGGGCTGGGGTGCCGTACCCCCGGCCACACTGACTGCGGCCAGTAGCGACGCGAGTTTCAGGCGTTACTTCCGCTGGGAAAGCGAGGGTCGCAGTTTTGTCGTTATGGACGCTCCGCCCCCCCAGGAAAACTGCAAACCTTTCGTCGATATCGCTCATTTACTGGCGAAATCAGGAATAAATGTTCCAAAAATTTATGCCGAAGATCTGCCGCGAGGCTTTCTTTTGCTCAATGACCTGGGAAAAAAAACCTATCTGGACGTGATTGACGGTGAAAATGCCGATCAATTGTTTGCCGATGCCATCGATGCGTTGCTGGCGTTCCAGCAATTGCCGATGGACGCCGGCTTGCCCAGCTACGACGTAGCGTTATTGCGCCGCGAGCTGGAATTATTTCCCGAGTGGTACGTGCGCCGGCACCTGGGCATTGAGTTTGATGCCCAGCAAGTGGCGCTTTGGCAGCATGTCAGCGAGCTGTTGATCGACAGCGCCCTGGCTCAGCCGAAGGTGTTGGTGCACCGCGACTACATGCCGCGCAACCTGATGATCAGCACGCCGAACCCAGGTGTGCTGGATTTCCAGGATGCAGTCTATGGCCCTGTGACCTACGACATCACCTGCCTGTTCAAGGACGCCTTCCTCAGCTGGCCCCAGGCCCGTGTGCGGGAATGGCAACGCGGCTATTGGGAGCGTGCTGGCCAACTGGGCATCCCGGTGCAGGCGGATTTTGGTGATTTCCTGCGGGCCAGCGACCTGATGGGCGTACAGCGCCACCTCAAGGTGATCGGCATCTTCTCTCGTATCTGCCACCGCGATGGCAAGCCACGCTACCTCGCCGATGTGCCGCGCTTCTTTGCCTATATAGAGGCGGTGCTGGCTGATCGTCCGGAGTTGGCCGAGTTGGGTGAGTTGCTGGCAAGCCTGCGTCAACCGGCCGAGGCGGTCGTATGAAGGCCATGATCCTGGCCGCCGGTAAAGGTGAGCGGATGCGTCCGCTCACCTTGCACACGCCCAAGCCGCTGATCCAGGCGGGCGGCAAACGTTTGATCGAGTATCACCTGGAGGCGCTGGCCAAGGCTGGCTTCACTGACATCGTCATCAACCATGCCTGGCTCGGTCAGCAAATTGAGGGCTATTTGGGGGACGGCTCGCAGTACGGCGTACGCATCCAGTACTCGGCCGAAGGCGAGCCACTGGAAACCGGAGGCGGGATTTTCCAGGCGTTGCCGTTGCTGGGGGACGGGCCGTTCCTGGTGGTCAATGGCGATATCTGGACCGACTACGACTTCGCCCGTCTCAAGCAACCGCTGAATGGCTTGGCTCATCTGGTGATGGTCGATAATCCGGCGCATCACCCTTCAGGTGGTGACTTCTACATTAAGGGCGGTGCACTTCATGATGCCGCTCCCGGTGCCGATAACCTGACCTTCAGTGGCATTTCAGTGCTGGACCCGAAGCTGTTCGCGGGTTGCAGTGCCGGTGCCTTCAAGCTGGCGCCGCTGTTACGCACGGCAATGGCCAAAGGGTTGGTGACGGGGGAACACATGGACGGACGCTGGATTGATGTCGGCACGCTGGAGCGCCTGGCGCAAGTCGAAAACCTGCTGACAGCGGGGCAGTAAGATGTTGTGGCCAGGGACTCTGATTGGAGCCGGGGCGGGCTTTGCCATTGCCAGCATTCCGGGGGCCATGTTGGGCGCGCTGTTGGGGCAGGCGCTGGATCGGCGTTTGCAATTGCAGAGTTGGGCGCAGGTGCGCGAGCGCCTGGGCGGTCGGCCGGCGCTGCGTAATGACGAATTGCTGTTTGTCTTGCTTGGCCGTCTGGCCAAAAGCAACGGCCAAGTGGTGGAAGGGCATATCCAGCAGGCACGCCAGGAAATGCGCTCGCTGGACATGACCGAGCCGGCCCAGCGGCGGGCGATTGCGGCGTTCAACCGAGGCAAGTCGGGCTCGGACCGGGTGCGCAGCTATTTGCGCGTACTCAAGGCGCAGCCTCATGCGTCGGAAGGTGTGTTGCGCGCCTGTTGGCGGATGGTCTGGGCCGATGGCAAGGCCAGCACGGCCGAGCGGGAGTTGATTGAGCAGTGGGGCAAATGGCTGGGGTGGACAACGCAGCAGGTCCAGGCGCTGGCGGCTGATTACGAGCCGGAGCGCAAGCCACTGGCCAACCGCGGCGGTGCCTATCAGGAAGCGTTACGGATCCTCGGGGTAACGACCACCAGCGAACCGACGGTGATCAAGCGGGCCTACCGAAGGCTGCTCAGTCGCCATCACCCGGACAAGATTGCCGGCAGTGGCGCCAGCCCCGCCCAAGTGCGCGAGGCGACCGAAATGACGCGGGAGCTGCATAACGCCTATGCGTTGATTCGTGAGCGTCGGGATTTCCGCTGACGCTCAGCGATCAACTCCCGACGTTCTGCGGGCTCAACCAACCGCGAATCCGTCGATACAATTGTTCTTGCCCGGCGGCACTGTTGCCGGGCAAGGCTTTCAGTGAAATCTGTTTGTACTTGTCATTCTTCAGGCGTTTGGCGGCTTGGGCACGCTCCAGGGCAGTTTTGCGTGCCTGGGCGGTGTCCTGATAGAAAACGTCTGCCGTCGCCAGTTTCAGTGTCGGCGCCAATTGTTGTAGGTCCGGTTGGCGACCCGCTGGCGTCTGCGCTGCGACCATGACGAGTTTCTGTACTTGAGCAGGTTGTTTTTCACTCAGGTATCTCGCCGCCCACCAAGCGCCTGTACCGTGACCGAGCAGCACAACGCTACGTGCATTTTGGGTCTGGGCGAATGCCAGGGCGGCATCGATGCGCGCAAAGATTCGCGTGGCGTCAGTCTTGTCTCGCTCATCATCACCGGGTACCACTGCGGGGTCGGTGCCCTCAGCTTCGGCACTGGCGGCTTGCTCTACGGGTTTGGCGACGGTGCTGGCATCTTTACTGCTAGTGTCCACCGCCGCTTTCGGCGCTTCGATAACACGGGGCGGCAAGGTGTCCAGGCTCAGGTCAGGCAGCGACACACTGAGCGTGCCCCAGTCGGCGTCCGGCAACTTTTGCCGCAACGGCCCGATTGCTTGAGGCCAGTCCGCACTTTCCCCGGCGCCTGGGACGATAATCACCACACCTTCGGGTTCGGCGCTGTTGGCCGGTTTCCATAGGGCGAGGAACGTGTCGCTGCCAGCCTGCAGTTGTTGCTGTTCCTGTGGCGGGATTTGCCGCTCCAGGGCGCTGGCGTCTTCCTGGCTGCGCTCGAGCAAAGGCTGGCGCTCGGGCGGTTTTGTTTCTGCGGGTGGCTGGGCGGTAGGCGCGGTATCGGCGGCCTGCACGGAAAAGGCGCTGGTAAACAGCAGCGACAGGCACAATGCTGGCAGTGCCGAGCGGTGGAGAAGGGGCATTGTCTATTTCCGGCCAGAAGTGATTCCGGCAGCCTAATGGGTTGGTCAGTATTTGTCAGTGACGTGAGACGTGGATCATGGGTTTTCGCTATCTGCTGGTTATCGGCTGTTTGTGTATTCCCTTGATGGCGGACGCCGCGCCTGCGCCCGTCGTGCCTCAGGCGCCGCTCAATGATGAGCAGCGCGAATGGCTCGCTGGGCACCCGGATTTGCGGGTCGGCCTGGTATTACAGGCGCCCTATGCGCAATACGATCGGCGTTTGCAGCGCTTGTCCGGGGCCAATGTCGAGTTGATGCAATGGCTGGCTAAGGCACTGAACATTGAGCTGACCTGGCGCAACTTTCCCAATCAGGAACAACTGGACGCCGCCGTGCGTGACGGCGAGATCGATCTTGCGCCTGGCCTGGTGCAAACCCCCGCCGGATTGCGCCTATGGTTGTACTCCGACCCTTATATGCGAGTGCCGCAGCACATCGTCGGCATCCCCGATGGCGGCGGGACGGTGGACCTGGAAAAACTCGACGAACAATCTCGGGTGGCCGTGCGAATGCCCGGTGCCGTGGCCGATTACCTGCGCAGCACCTACCCGAATCTCAACCTGCAAGGCGTGCCCCTGGAACGCCAGGCCATGCAGTTGTTGGTGAGCCAGCAAGCTCGTTATGCGGTCATCGATGAGGCGCAGTTGAGTCGTTTGTCGGGTGAAGCGGAGTTCTCCGGTTTGGCGGTGGTCGGTGATATCGGCCTGCCGCAGTTGCTGCGAGTGGCCACGCGGCGTGACTGGCCGCCATTGGCCGATATCGTGGAAAGCGCCTTGCGGGCGATTCCGGCCCGGGACCTGGACCAGTTGCATGCGCGCTGGCTGCAACCCAAATATCCACAGCGCTTGGCGTCGCCTGGTTTCTGGCAAAACTTGAGTGTGCTGCTGGGTTTGTTGCTGCTGGCCAGCCTTGCCGTGGTGTTTTGGCAGCGACGTCATCAGCGTGGATTGGAGCAAGGCTTGCTGGCGGCCCGTGAAGAAAGCGCCACCCGAGCCGCCGGCGCAGAAGCGCTGCGGCTGACGCAGTTTTCCATCGATCAAAGCACCGTCGGCATCCTTTGGGTCAATTGGGACAGTCACGTGCGCTACGCCAATCATGCGGCAGAGGCCATGCTGGGTTATGCCGCGGGGGCCCTGATCGAGCGCCCGCTGATCACCTTCGACCCGACCTTGACCATGGACCGCTGGCTGAACCTGTGGAAGCGTGCCCGGGCCAGCGAGGACGGCCCGCAAAGCTTCGCTACCCGCTGCGTGCGGGCGGATGGCAGCGTGTTGCCCGCAGATGTGTCGCTGAGTTTTCTGCGCTTTGCCGACGGCGAATACTTGGTGGTCTATCTCAATGACGTCACCGAACGACGTCGGGCCCTGGCCGCTTTGGAGGAAAGTGAGGCGCGGTTGCAGGGGATTGCCGCCAACGTGCCGGGGTTGGTGTTTCGCCTGGAGCGCTTGCCGCTGAGCGACGAACTCGACTTTGCCTATATCAGCGAGGGCAGCCAACGCTTGGTGGGATATGCCCCGGCGGTGCTCAGCCATCGGGATGTGGGGATTCGCAGCCTGGTGCATCCGGACGACCGGGCCAGCTATCACCGCACGCAGGATCAGGCCATCGACACCGAAAGCAACTGGTCCTGGCAAGGCCGGATCTTCACGCGCCAGGGCGAGCAACGTTGGGCCGAAATCAAGGCGGTTACCCGGCGCCTGGAAGAGGGCGTGGTGGTGTGGGACGGGATTGTCTGGGACATCACCGACAGCAAGCGCATCGAGCTGGAACTGGACGCTTCCCGCGCACAATTGCGCGAGTTGTCGGCCCACCTGGAGACTGTGCGCGAAGAAGAGAAAGCGCGCATCGCCCGGGAAGTACACGACGAACTGGGGCAGATGCTCACGGTACTCAAACTGGAAACCTCCATGTGCGAGCTGGCTTACGCGCAACTGGACCCAGGCTTGCATGAGCGGTTGAACAGCATGAAGCGCCTGATCGCCCAACTGTTCCAACTGGTGCGCGACGTGGCCACCGCCTTGCGCCCGCCGATTCTCGACGCCGGGATCGCCTCGGCCATTGAGTGGCAGGCGCGGCGCTTTGAGGCCCGTACACAGATTCCTTGCTTGGTGCAGGTGCCGGACAACCTGCCAGCCCTCAGTGATGCCAAGGCTATCGGCCTGTTCCGGATCCTGCAGGAGGCGCTGACCAATGTGATGCGCCACGCCCAGGCGCATACTGTCGAATTGACCCTGGTGGTAGAGGGCCCGCACCTGCGACTGACCATCAGCGATGACGGCACCGGGTTTGTGCAAGCACAAGAACGTCCCGTGTCGTTTGGCCTGGTGGGCATGCGTGAACGGGTGCTGATCATGGGTGGGCAGTTGAGCCTGGACAGCGAGTTGGGGGAGGGCACCACCCTGAGTGTGACGGTGCCGCTGGATTGATAACCACAAGAAGAGGAAATCCCCTTGATCCGCGTACTGGTAGCTGAAGACCACACCATCGTTCGTGAAGGCATCAAGCAATTGATCGGCCTGGCCAAGGACCTGCTGGTGGTCGGCGAGGCGAGCAATGGCGAGCAGTTGCTGGAAACCCTGCGCCAAGTGCCGTGCGAGGTGGTGCTGCTGGATATCTCCATGCCCGGTGTCAACGGCCTGGAAGCCATCCCACGCATCCGCGCGCTGAACAACCCTCCGGCGATCCTGGTGCTGTCGATGCACGACGAAGCCCAAATGGCCGCCCGTGCCTTGAAAGTCGGCGCAGCCGGCTATGCCACCAAGGACAGCGACCCGGCGCTGCTGCTGACGGCGATCCGAAAGGTAGCGGCGGGCGGGCGCTACATCGACCCGGACCTGGCAGACCGCATGGTCTTCGAAGTCGGTCTTACTGATGCGAGGCCGTTGCACTCATTGCTGTCGGAGCGCGAGTTCTCGGTATTCGAGCGCCTGGCGCAGGGCGCCAACGTCAACGATATCGCCCAGCAGTTGGCGTTGAGCAGCAAAACCATCAGCACCCACAAGGCGCGGTTGATGCAGAAGCTCAATATCACCTGCCTGGCCGAGCTGGTGAAATATGCGATGGAGCACAAGCTTTTGTAGCGTCGTATCTGTTTGCGACCTGACAAAACTACCGTTATGCCCGTTGTAGCGTGCTGCTGATCGCGGCGTTGTTCTATCCCCGCCATCCGTGTAGGGCAATCCCTACCCCGAGCCTTCCAATCCGCTGATACCAATCTCTCCCAGCCCCCGATTTGCGCGGGCTGTCGGCAGGACTACGCTTGTTCCACGGCAGTCCAAAAACAAAAAGGTGCGGGTATGAGCGAGGTGGATTCAAATGATGTGCTGGTCAGCTTTCGTGGCGTGCAGAAGAGCTACGACGGCGAGAACCTGATCGTCAAAGACCTCAACCTGGAGATTCGCAAGGGCGAGTTTCTCACCCTGCTCGGGCCATCCGGTTCGGGCAAGACCACCAGCCTGATGATGCTCGCCGGTTTCGAAACCCCGACGGCCGGCGAGATCCAACTGGCCGGCCGCTCCATCAATAACGTGCCGCCCCACAAGCGTGACATCGGCATGGTGTTCCAGAACTACGCCTTGTTCCCCCACATGACCGTCTCGGAAAACCTGGCCTTTCCGCTGTCTGTACGTGGCTTGAGCAAGACCGACATCAGCGAGCGGGTCAAGCGTGTGCTGAGCATGGTCCAACTCGACGCCTTCGCCCAGCGCTACCCGGCGCAACTCTCCGGCGGCCAGCAACAGCGGGTGGCCTTGGCCCGGGCGCTGGTGTTTGAGCCGCAACTGGTGCTGATGGACGAACCCCTCGGCGCTCTCGATAAACAACTGCGTGAACACATGCAGATGGAGATCAAGCACCTGCACCAGCGCCTCGGCGTGACGGTGGTCTACGTGACCCACGACCAGGGCGAAGCGCTGACCATGTCCGACCGGGTGGCGGTGTTTCACCAAGGTGAAATCCAGCAGATCGCCTCTCCGCGCACCTTGTACGAAGAGCCAAAAAACACCTTTGTCGCCAACTTCATCGGTGAGAACAACCGCCTCAACGGCCGCCTGCACAGCCACACCGGCGAGCGTTGTGTGGTGGAGCTGGCGCGGGGTGAGAAGGTCGAGGCGCTGGCGGTGAATGTTGGCCAGGTGGGTGGCCCGGTGACCCTGTCGGTGCGCCCTGAGCGTGTCAGCCTCAATGGTTCCAGTGAAAGCTGCGTCAACCGCTTCTCCGGACGGGTGGCGGAGTTTATCTACCTGGGCGACCACGTGCGTGTGCGCCTGGAAGTCTGCGGCAAGTCCGATTTTTTCGTGAAACAACCGATCGCCGAGCTGGATCCGGCATTGACGGTCGGCGACGTGGTACCGATTGGCTGGCAAGTCGAGCACGTTCGCGCACTCGACCCACTTCTAGAGGCGAATTGATCGCCCCCTGGCTTCACCAACCCTGCACGTGGAGAGAACAATAATGTTGAGATCCCTTAAATATTCCGCCCTGGCCATCGGCTTGATGGGCGCGACACAGGCCATGGCAGGCCCGGACCTGACGGTGGTGTCTTTTGGTGGTGCGAACAAAGCGGCGCAGGTGAAGGCCTTCTACGCCCCGTGGGAAAGCGCGGGCAACGGCAAGATCATCGCAGGTGAATACAACGGTGAAATGGCCAAGGTCAAAGCCATGGTCGACACCAAGAGCGTGTCCTGGGACTTGGTGGAAGTGGAGTCGCCGGAGCTTTCCCGTGGTTGTGATGAGGATATGTTCGAGCCGCTGGACCCCAAATTATTTGGCAAGGCTGAAGACTACGTGAAGGGCGCCATTCAGCCTTGCGGCGTGGGCTTCTTTGTCTGGTCGACTGTGCTGGCTTACAACGCCGACAAACTGAAAGCGCCACCAGGTGGCTGGGCGGATTTCTGGGATACGAAGAAGTTCCCCGGTAAGCGTGGCCTGCGTAAAGGCGCCAAATACACCCTGGAGTTCGCCTTGATGGCCGACGGTGTGGCGCCCAAGGATGTCTACACAGTGTTGGCGAACAAGGATGGTCAGGACCGTGCCTTCAAGAAACTCGATGAGCTCAAGCCGTACATCCAATGGTGGGAGGCGGGTGCCCAACCGCCGCAATACCTGGCCTCTGGCGATGTGGTCATGAGCTCTGCCTATAACGGCCGGATCGCCGCTGTGCAGAAAGAGAGCAACCTGAAAGTGGTGTGGAACGGCGGCATCTACGACTTTGATGCCTGGGCTATTCCAAAAGGCCTGGCCAAGGATCGTGCTGAAGCGGCGAAGAAGTTCATTGCCTTCTCGGTCGCGCCGCAGCAGCAGAAGGTCTATTCGGAAAACATCGCCTACGGTCCGGCCAATATCCAGGCCGTGCCGTTGCTGGCCAAAGATGTGCTCAAGGACATGCCGACCACCCCGGAAAATATCGCCAACCAGGTGCAGATTGATGTGAGCTTCTGGGCGGATAACGGTGAGCAATTGGAGCAACGGTTCAATTCCTGGGCTGCCAAGTAACCTGCTACACCGCTAAACGCCTTGTGGGAGCGGGCTTGTGTGGGAGCTGGCTTGCCTGCGATGGCAGCACCTCGGTGTGCCTGATGCACCGAGGTGATGCCATCGCGGGCAAGCCCGGCTCCCACACAAGCTCTCCCGGCAGGGACTTAACTGAAGATTTTCCGGAGTCAGCCATGGCCATCGCCGTTCCCTCGAACGAGGTCACCAGCCCCACCCTGAAACAGCGCCTGGCCCGTGCCGAGCGGCTCAATCGCTGGAAGGCCCAGGCCTTGATTGCGCCGCTGGTGCTGTTTTTGTTGCTGGTATTCCTGGTGCCCATCGTCGCGCTGCTCTACAAAAGTGTTGGCAACCCGGAAGTGGTGGATGGCCTGCCGCGCACGGTGGTTGCGGTCACCGCTTGGGACGGACGTGGTTTGCCCGGTGAGCCGGTTTATCAGGCCCTCAGTGAAGACCTGAGCGAAGCCCGGAAAAACCAGACCCTGGGTGATCTTTCCAAACGCTTGAACATGGAGTTGGCGGGCTATCGCAGCTTGCTGACCAAAACCGCGCGGGCGCTGCCGTTCAGCGAAACGCCCGCCTCCTATAAAGAAGCGCTGGAAAACCTCGACGAGCGTTGGGGAGACCCGGCGTATTGGCAGGTGATCCGCCGCAACACCAGCAGCCTGACGCCTTACTACCTGCTGGCGTCCGTCGACCACCGCATCGACGACCTCGGCGAACTGGCGCCCGCCACCCCGGATCAAGCGATCTACCTGGACATCTTCGCCCGCACCTTCTGGATGGGCTTGGTGATCACCGTGTGTTGCCTGCTGCTGGCTTACCCCCTGGCCTACCTGCTGGCGAACTTGCCGGCCCGGCAAAGCAACCTGCTGATGATTCTGGTGTTGCTGCCGTTCTGGACATCGGTGCTGGTGCGCGTGGCGGCGTGGATAGTGTTGCTGCAGTCGGGCGGCTTGATCAACAGTGCGTTGATAGGCATGGGCTTGATCGATAAGCCTGTGGAACTGGTGTTCAACCGGCTCGGGGTCTACATCTCGATGGTGCATATCCTGTTGCCGTTCATGATCCTGCCGATCTACAGCGTCATGAAGGGCATCTCGCCCACCTATATGCGTGCTGCGATTTCCCTGGGCTGTCATCCCTTCGCCAGTTTCTGGCGGGTGTACTTCCCGCAAACCTACGCGGGCGTGGGTGCCGGCTGCTTGCTGGTGTTCATTCTGGCGATTGGTTACTACATCACCCCGGCGCTGTTGGGCAGCCCGAACGACCAGATGGTCAGCTACTTCGTCGCCTTCTACACCAACACCAGCATCAACTGGGGCATGGCCACGGCCTTGGGCGGTTTGTTGCTGCTGGCGACCGTGGTGCTGTACCTGATCTACAACTGGCTGGTGGGCGCCAGTCGCCTGCGCCTGAGCTGAGGAGCACCTTGCGATGCTGAGCCCTTACATGTCTCCCGTTGAGCGGGTGTGGTTCTACAGCCTGCGGATTCTCTGCGGCCTGATCCTGTTGTTCCTGATCCTGCCGGTGCTGGTGATCATTCCACTGTCGTTCAACTCCGGCAGTTTCCTGGTGTATCCGCTGCAAGGCTTCTCGCTGCACTGGTATCAGGACTTCTTCGCTTCGGCGGAATGGATGCGTGCGCTGAAGAACAGCATCATCGTCGCCCCGGCGGCGACCGTGCTGGCCATGGTCTTCGGCACGCTGGCGGCGATTGGCCTGACCCGCGGGCACTTTCCCGGCAAGGCGCTGGTGATGGCGCTGGTGATTTCGCCGATGGTCGTGCCGGTGGTAATCATCGGCGTGGCCAGTTACCTGTTTTTCGCGCCGCTGGGCCTGGGCAACAGTTTCTTCTCGTTGATCGTGGTGCACGCGGTGTTGGGCGTGCCGTTTGTGATCATCACCGTGTCGGCTACGTTGCAGGGCTTTAACCATAATCTGGTGCGGGCGGCGGCGAGTCTCGGAGCATCACCCCTGACCGCATTCCGGCGGGTGACTTTGCCGCTGATCGCGCCGGGCGTGATCAGCGGGGCGCTGTTTGCCTTCGCCACCTCGTTCGATGAGGTAGTGGTGACGTTGTTTCTTGCGGGGCCCGAGCAGGCGACCTTGCCCCGGCAGATGTTCAGCGGTATCCGCGAAAACCTCAGCCCGACGATTGCGGCGGCCGCGACCTTGTTGATCGCGTTCTCGGTGGTGCTGTTGCTGACCCTGGAATGGCTGCGCGGGCGCAGTGAAAAACTACGCACTGCCCAAGTTTGATGGCTGAAACCGGATCAAATGTGGGAGCCGGGCTTGCCATTCAGGCCATGAATGGGAGACAACCTTTAAACCCCAGCTACTCTTGTGCCAGCCCCCACACATTTATAAGAGGCCGCGCACATGAGTACTTCCTCATTCAAGATCGCCCACAAATTGCTCACCGGCCCCGGCGCCATCGAGCAGCTGGCCGCCGAGCTGACGCGGCTGGATGTCGACAACCCGTTGATCGTCACCGATGCCGCGCTGATCAAGTCTGGCACCGTGGCGCTGGCCCTTGAGCACTTGGGTGAGCGTCCCTACGAAATTTTCGACCGCGTATTGCCCGACCCGGAAATCTCCATCGTTGAAGACTGCATGCGGGTCTACCGTGAGGGCGGGCATGACGGGCTGATCGGTGTAGGCGGCGGCAGCGCTATCGACATCGCCAAAAGCGTCGCCGCCTACGCCGGTTACCACGGCGCTCTGGCGGATCTGTTCGGTGTCGACCAGGTGCCGCGAAAAGGCCCACCACTGATCGCTATCCCTACCACCGCCGGCACCGGCTCGGAGGTGACCAATGTGGCGATCCTTTCGGACAAGGCCGCGCAACTGAAAAAGGGCATCGTCAGCGATTACTTGCTGCCGGACGTGGCGCTGATCAGCCCACAGATGACCCTGACCTGTCCCCGCAGCGTCACCGCCGCCAGTGGTGTCGATGCGTTGGTGCATGCCATCGAGTCCTACCTGTCGCTCAACGCCTCGCCGATCACCGACTCACTGGCCATTGGCGCGATCAAGCTGATCGCCAAGGCGCTGCCCAAGGCCTACGCCAACCCGACCAACCTGCAAGCCCGTGACGACATGGCCACCGCCAGCCTGATGGCCGGGATGGCGTTCGGTAATGCGGGAGTGGGCGCGGTGCATGCCTTGGCGTATCCGTTGGGCGGGCGGTTCGGTATTGCCCACGGGGTCAGCAATGCCTTGCTGCTGCCCTACGTGATGCACTGGAACAAGTTGGCGTGTGTCGAGCGCATGCAGGACATTGCCCAGGCCATGGGGGTTAATGTCGCTGGGTTGAGTGTGAATGATGCCGCCGACCAGGCCGTCGATGCGATGACGCGACTGTGTGCCGCCGTGGAGATCCCCTCAGGCCTGTGCAGCTTTGGTGTTCCTGAAGACGCCATCCCGGCCATGGCGGTAGAAGCGGCGGGTATTGAGCGGTTGATGCGCAACAACCCGCGCAAGCTCAGCGCCGGGGATATCGAGAAAATCTACCGCGCGGCGTACTAACCATTGAGCGAGGTCACGGTGCGCGCGGCAAAGCATGAGGTATACAATGCGCGCCATCGTGATTTAGCTCAAAAAGGTGCGTCATGCAGCCCTTCGTTATTGCTCCATCGATCCTCTCCGCCGACTTCGCCCGCTTGGGCGAGGAAGTCGACAATGTGCTGGCCGCTGGTGCCGACTTTGTTCACTTCGATGTCATGGACAATCACTATGTGCCGAACCTGACCATCGGTCCGATGGTCTGCGCCGCCCTGCGCAAGTACGGCGTGACCGCGCCCATCGACGCGCACCTGATGGTCAGCCCGGTGGACCGCATCGTCGGTGACTTCATCGAGGCCGGTGCGACCTATATCACCTTCCACCCGGAAGCCACGCTGCACGTCGACCGTTCCCTGCAACTGATCCGCGAAGGCGGCTGCAAGGCCGGCCTGGTTTTTAACCCGGCGACACCGCTGGACGTGCTCAAGTACGTGATGGACAAGGTCGACATGGTCCTGCTGATGAGCGTTAACCCAGGCTTTGGCGGGCAGAAGTTCATCCCAGGCACCCTCGATAAACTGCGTGAAGCGCGGGCGCTGATCGATGCGTCGGGTCGTGATATCCGCCTGGAGATTGACGGCGGGGTCAACGTCAACAACATCCGCGAAATCGCCGCCGCCGGTGCTGACACCTTTGTCGCCGGTTCCGCGATCTTCAACGCGCCGGACTATCAGGAAGTGATCGCCAAAATGCGTGCAGAACTGGCGCTGGCGCGTCCATGAGCGGCTTTGAGCAGCTATTTCCCGGCAAATTGCCACGGCTGGTGATGTTCGATCTGGACGGTACCTTGATCGATTCGGTGCCGGACCTGGCAGTCGCGGTGGATGCGATGCTGCTCAAGCTCGGGCGTAAGCGGGCGGGTGTCGAGGCGGTGCGCGAGTGGGTTGGCAACGGTGTGCACATGCTGGTGCGCCGGGCCCTGGCCAACAACATTGATGCCGAGGGCGTCGATGATGTCGAGGCTGAGCATGCGCTGGAACTGTTCAACGCTGCCTACGAGAACGGCCACGGACTGACCGTGGTCTATCCCGGCGTGCGCGACACGTTGAAATGGCTGCACAAGCAGGGCGTGGAAATGGCCCTCATCACCAACAAGCCGGAACGTTTCGTCGCGCCGCTGTTGGACCAGATGAAGATCGGCCGTTATTTCCGCTGGATCATCGGTGGCGATACCCTGCCGCAGAAAAAACCTGATCCGGCCGCGCTGTTTTTCGTGATGAAAATGGCCAATATCCCGGCGTCCCAGTCGCTGTTTGTCGGCGATTCACGCAGTGATGTGCTGGCGGCGAAAGCGGCGGGGGTCAAATGCGTGGCCTTGAGTTACGGCTACAATCACGGTCGTCCGATTGCCGAGGAATCCCCGGCGCTGGTCATTGATGACCTGCGCCTGTTAATCCCCGGTTGCTTGGGAGCGGGCGCTGAGATAACGTTGCCCGACGCTGTTCCATCCCCTTCTGGAAATCCCATCGTGGTGGTCACTCGCAAACTCTGGATGAAAGTCATCAAGGCCCTGGCCCGCTGGCGTTGGCGCGCCTGACTGATCCTGGCCGCGCTGCGGCACGTTTGCACACCTGACCGTTAGACCCTCAAGCCACGAGGCACCTCATGATCCGCGAAGAATTCCTGCGTTTGGCCGCTGCCGGCTACAACCGTATCCCCATGGCCCGCGAAACCCTGGCCGACTTCGACACACCACTGTCGATCTACCTGAAACTCGCCGACGAGCCCAACTCCTATCTGCTGGAGTCGGTGCAGGGCGGCGAGAAATGGGGCCGTTATTCGATCATCGGCCTGCCGTGCCGCACGGTCATGCGGGTGCACGACCATCACGTTAGCATCACTTATGACGGCGTAGAGATCGAAAGCCACGACGTCGAAGACCCGTTGGCCTTCGTCGAGGCATTCAAGGCGCGCTACAACGTGCCGACCATCGTCGGTCTGCCGCGTTTCAACGGTGGCTTGGTGGGCTACTTCGGCTACGACTGCGTACGTTATGTGGAAAAACGCCTGGGCAAATGCCCGAACCCGGATCCGGTGGGTGTGCCGGACATTCTGCTGATGGTCTCCGATGCCGTGGTGGTGTTCGACAACCTCGCCGGCAAGATGCACGCGATTGTCCTGGCCGATCCTTCCCAGGACGACGCGTTCGAGCAAGGCCAGGCCAACCTGGAAGCCCTGCTGGAAAAACTGCGTCAGCCGATCACCCCGCGTCGCGGCCTGGACCTCAGCCGCCCGCCGGCAGCCGACCCGGTGTTCCGTTCGAGCTTCACTCAGGATGACTACGAGCGAGCCGTCGATACCATCAAGGAATACATCCTCGCCGGTGACTGCATGCAGGTGGTGCCGTCGCAACGCATGTCCATCGACTTCAAGGCCGCGCCCATCGACTTGTACCGTGCGCTGCGTTGCTTCAACCCGACGCCATACATGTACTTCTTCAACTTCGGCGATTTCCACGTAGTAGGCAGTTCGCCGGAAGTGCTGGTGCGGGTCGAAGACAACCTGATCACTGTGCGCCCGATTGCCGGTACCCGTCCGCGTGGCGCGACTGAAGAGGCGGACCTGGCGCTGGAGCTGGACCTGCTGTCCGACGACAAGGAAATTGCCGAGCACTTGATGCTGATCGACCTGGGGCGTAATGACACCGGGCGCGTATCGGAAATCGGTTCGGTGAAGCTTACCGAGAAGATGGTCATCGAGCGCTATTCCAACGTGATGCACATCGTCTCCAACGTCACCGGCGAGTTGAAGGCCGGGCTGACGGCCATGGATGCGTTGCGGGCGATTTTGCCGGCGGGCACCTTGTCGGGCGCGCCGAAGATTCGTGCGATGGAAATCATCGACGAATTGGAGCCGGTCAAGCGCGGTGTGTATGGCGGTGCGGTGGGCTATTTCGCCTGGAACGGCAATATGGACACGGCCATTGCGATCCGCACAGCGGTGATCAAGGACGGCGAATTGCATGTGCAGGCGGGTGGCGGGATTGTGGCTGACTCGGTGCCGGCGCTGGAATGGGAAGAAACCCTGAACAAACGCCGGGCGATGTTCCGTGCGGTGGCGTTGGCTGAGCAGACGCCGCTCAATTAAAGACAGATGCTGGTCAAAATGTGGGAGCCGGGCTTTTTTGTGGGAGCCGGGCTTGCCCGCGATGCAGGCACCTCGGTGTTTCAGAAACACCGGGGCGATGCAATCGCAGGCAAGCCAGCTCCCACAAAAAAGCCCGGCTCCCACATTTGATTTGTGCGGTATTCAACGCCTCGTTAGAAATCCAGGCTCACACCCACACTGACCCCTTGCTGGGTCAAGCTGTCATCTTTCCTCACGTTATAGGCAGCGTTCAACGCCAGCTCCTTCGTCAGCTTATGGCTGATCCCCAGGTTCAGGCGATCCGAGTTGCTGCGCGGCGTGTAGCCATCCAGTTTGAAATCGATCCCCGGCACGCTGTTGAGTGCGATCTTCACCCGCTGTGTGTCGTTTTCGAATTCATGCTCATGGGCCACTTCGCCAAACAGTAGGGTTTGCGGCGTGATGCGATAGTTCGCTTGCAGGCCCAGGCCCAGGCGCTTGGAGTCACGCTGTTGATCATCAAAGGTCAGCGCGGTGGAGCGGGCGTCTTTCTCCGAGTAACCATCCACTTCGATCCGCGAGTAGTCGGCGCTGATGAAGGGCGATAGGTGCCATTCGCTGCCCGGCTGCGCGATGTCGTACCCCACGCGGGCGCTCAAGGCCCACAACCAACCGTCGGTATCGCCTTTCTCAGAACCTTGGCTGACACCCAGGGCGAACTTGCGCTTGAGGCTGTCGAAGTCCAGTTTGCCGCCGGTCAACGCCGCGTCAGCCCACCAGTGGTCCTCTTGATACTGGGCGAAGGCGGTGCCCATGTAGCTGTTGAGTTTGTAGTCCGAATCGCTGGCGCCGGCCTCAAGAGTCTGACGATAGAGGCCCGCCGCTAAGCCGACACGCCAGTCTTCGTTGAGACGGTAACTGCCACCGATGTTCAGGTTGTAGCCGCTGCCGTCACCACTGGCCGAACTGCTCTGATTATCGAAATCCAGATGCTGACCGCCGGCGGCAACGATCGCCCGCCATTGGCCCACGGCTTGCCAGTTACCTGAGTCGGCCTGCCATTGGTTGCGCAGTTCATCCTGATGCGCACGCAGCGTGCCTTGGGCCATTTCTGGCAGCAAGGTGACTTCCCAAGGTGCGGCCAGCAGTGAGTAGGCGTAGTCGGCGATCAGCCGTTGCCCGGCTTCGGTGGGATGGACCGAGTCGTTGTAGATCAGCTTGGTCGGGTCCGGGTTGGTACCGCCGATGCCGTAGGTGGGGTTCGCAGTGCAGCCATTGCCGCTGAAGCAGGTCCCCGTGAGGTTTTGCCCAGTGGCCAGGCCAAAGCGACCAGGGTCGGCGAAGGTTTCCTTGAGCAATAGTGGGATATTCAACGGGATAACTTGAGCATCGATTTGCGATAAGCGTTGCACCAGTGCCTGGTTGAAGATGTTGCTCAGGGCGCTGCTGGCTGCCTGACTCGGGGTGCCATTGATAGCGGGCGTCAGCCCCAGGTCGGGCAGCATCCAGACCATGATGTAGCGGGCGCCGGCCTGTTGCAGGACTTGGGCGCTGTCGGCCAGCCGGCCACCGGCGGCGACGGCTTGACCAGGGCTTTGTACAAATCCCTGAAGGAAGTCATTGCCGCCGCCGGAAAGGAAGTACAGCGCGTTGGGATCGGCCCGCCCGCCGCTGGCTGGCAGATAACCCTGGCGACTGCGCAGCACGGTGCCACCACCGGGGTTGCCCGGAGGGATCGCCGCGTTGGACACCGAGGTGATGGAGTCGAGGATGTTATCGGTACGGTAGCCGCCCACCGCCCAGTTGCTGCCGTCTGGCAAGCCTTGTGCGGCGCGAACCGGAGACGTGGAGGCGTTCAAGTCGTTGGGGGCAACCCCCAGTTTGGACCCCAGCAACGTGGATGAAACCAGGGAGAAATTTTCTGTCCCGTTGCTCAAGTAGGTCGGACCGGTGCGGTTGGTAAACCGCAACGTGGCCCCTGCGGGACCGCCGGCATCAGGAAACTGGCCTGAATCGGCCAGACTGTCACCGAACACCACCATGGTTGAATAAGGTGACGGTGCCGCAAAGGCCTGGGCGCAGGCCAGTGACAAGAGACAGCCGGCAAGCGGCGCAAAGAACGGTGGTCTGAGCATGAGGTCGTCCATGTGATTATTGTTGTGTGTAGGCAGCAAAACCTTAGCAAATTATTTCTGGTTTATTCAGGGATTACTGCGGTTGACGCCAAATAACCGGGGGCCCTTTTCCCCCCGTATTTGCTGCTCCATATTGCACCGCTGGCGAGGCTACGTTACTGTGCCTGAACGTATGAATGAGACCCTCCCTGTGTTGATCATCAGCAAACTCTTGATGCGCGTAGTCAAGGCACACGCCCGTTGGCGTTGGCGCGCCTAACTTTTCTCTACCGGCCTGGCCGGACCTGTACCGATTTGCCTTCTTCACCTGTTGTTTGACGCCCCTTGCCGGCTCACCCTGGCAACCGGAACGTGCGTCTGGCAGCGGGTCACCCTTTTGGAAGGCCGTCATTAGAAATCAGTGAATTCAAGAGGTTTTAACCCGCATGTTGCTGATGATTGATAACTACGACTCCTTTACCTACAACGTTGTGCAGTACCTGGGCGAACTCGGTGCCGAGGTCAAGGTGGTGCGCAATGACGAATTGACCGTGGCGCAAATCGCCGCGCTGAACCCGGAGCGCATCGTCGTTTCCCCAGGCCCCTGCACCCCGACCGAAGCGGGCGTGTCATTGGAAGCCATCAAGTATTTCGCCGGTAAGCTGCCGATTCTTGGCGTGTGCCTGGGCCATCAGTCCATCGGCCAAGCCTTTGGCGGCGACGTGGTTCGCGCCCGCCAGGTGATGCACGGCAAAACCAGCCCGGTATTCCACAATGATCAGGGCGTATTCCATGGCTTGAACCTGCCGGTGACAGTCACCCGTTACCACTCCTTGGTGGTCAAGCGTGAAACGCTGCCCGAGTGCTTGGAACTGACCGCCTGGACCCAATTGGAAGACGGTTCTATCGACGAGATCATGGGCCTGCGCCACAAGACATTGAACATCGAAGGGGTGCAATTTCACCCTGAGTCGATTCTGACCGAGCAGGGCTTTGAGCTGTTCGCCAACTTTCTCAAGCAGAGCGGCGGCACGCGCTAAGGACTTTTCATGGATATCAAGACTGCCCTGAGCCGTATCGTCGGCCATCTGGACCTGAGCACCGCTGAAATGAGCGATGTGATGCGCGAAATTATGACCGGTCAATGCACTGATGCGCAGATTGGCGCATTCATGATGGCCATGCGCATGAAGAGCGAGAGCATTGACGAAATCGTCGGCGCCGTCTCGGTCATGCGTGAGCTGGCGGATAAGGTCGAACTCAAGACCCTCGACGGTGTAGTCGACGTGGTCGGCACCGGCGGCGACGGTGCGAATATCTTCAACGTGTCGACGGCTTCATCGTTTGTCGTGGCCGCCGCTGGTTGCACCGTGGCCAAGCATGGCAACCGTGCCGTGTCCGGTAACAGCGGCAGCGCCGATTTGCTGGAAGCGGCGGGCATCTACCTAAACCTGACGCCGGTCCAGGTAGCCCGCTGCATCGAGAACGTCGGTATCGGCTTCATGTTCGCCCAGTCCCATCATGGTGCGATGAAGTACGCCGCCGGTCCGCGCAAGGACCTCGGCCTGCGTACCCTGTTCAACATGCTCGGCCCGCTTACGAATCCGGCCGGCGTGAAACATCAGGTAGTGGGCGTATTCAGTCAGGCACTGTGCCGCCCATTGGCTGAGGTCTTGCAGCGCATGGGCAGTAAGCATGTGTTGGTGGTGCACTCGAAAGACGGCCTGGACGAGTTCAGTCTGGCGGCACCGACCTTCGTGGCGGAGCTGAAGAATGACCAGGTCACCGAATATTGGGTCGAGCCAGAAGACTTGGGCATGAAGAGCCAGAGCCTGCACGGCCTGGCGGTGGAAAGCCCGGCGGCTTCCCTTGAATTGATTCGCGATGCCCTGGGGCGTCGTAAAACCGAAAACGGCCAGAAAGCCGCCGAGATGATTGTTCTTAATGCTGGCGCGGCACTTTACGCTGCCGATCATGCCTATAGTCTTAAGGAAGGTGTCGCCTTGGCCCACGATGCGTTGCACACGGGTCTGGCTCGCGAGAAGCTCGAAGAACTGGGAGCATTCACCGCCGTATTCAAGATGGAGAATGAAGAATGAGTGTTCCAACCGTTCTGGAAAAGATCCTGGCCCGCAAGGCTGAAGAAGTTGCCGAGCGCCGCGCTCGCGTCAGCCTGGCCGAGCTGGAACGCCTGGCGAAAACCGCCGATGCGCCACGCGGCTTTGCCAATGCATTGATCAAGCAGGCCAAGGAAAAACAGCCGGCCGTCATTGCAGAAATCAAAAAGGCGTCGCCGAGCAAAGGTGTCATTCGCGAGATCTTCATTCCTGAAGATATTGCCAAGAGCTATGAGAAAGGCGGCGCAACCTGCCTTTCCGTGTTGACCGATATCGACTTCTTCCAGGGTTCCGATCTCTACCTCCAGCAAGCGCGTGCTGCGTGCTCGTTGCCGGTGATTCGCAAGGACTTCATGGTCGATCCCTACCAGATCGTCGAAGCCCGTGCCTTGGGCGCCGATTGCGTGCTGCTGATCGTCTCCGCCTTGGACGACGTGAAGATGGCTGAGTTGGCCGCCGTGGCTAAAAGCGTGGGCCTCGATGTGCTGGTGGAAGTTCACGACGGTGATGAGCTGGAACGTGCGCTGAAAACCCTCGACACCCCGCTGGTGGGGGTCAACAACCGTAACCTGCACACCTTCGAAGTCAGCCTGGAAAACACCCTCGACCTGTTGCCGCGCATTCCTCGCGACCGCTTGGTGATCACCGAAAGTGGCATCGTTAACCGGGCCGATGTGGAGCTGATGGAAATCAGCGGCGTGTATTCGTTCCTGGTGGGCGAAACGTTCATGCGCGCCGAGAACCCAGGTGCTGAACTTCAGCGTCTGTTCTTCCCGGAACGTGGCGTGGCGGTGAGTGGGTCGACGCTGGATTGATCATGACCCAGCTCGTATCCCTGACCGTTGAAGCAGGTCTCAAAGCCGAGCAGGATTTGCTCGCCGCCGTCTGCGCGGGCGAGCAACCGTTTGGCCTGCTGTTTTGGCAACCCAGTGATCAGGCGCTGGTCATGCCGCGTCGTTTGAGCCGGCTTCCGGCTTTTGAGGCGGCTAGCCAAGTGTCGGCCGATTACGGTTGGCCGGTGCTGCTGCGTGAGACCGGCGGTGAGCCGGTGCCGCAATCGGCCGCCACCGTCAATATCGCTCTGGTCTACGCGCCGCCGCGTAGCGAAGGCGATCAGGGGCGGATTGAAACCGGTTATCAGCGCTTGTGCCAACCCATCTGTGATCTGCTCACGGAATTGGGTGGCGAGCCATCCCTCGGCGAAATCGACGGTGCTTTCTGCGACGGTCGCTACAACGTCAACCTTGATGGTCGAAAAATGGTTGGTACCGCCCAGCGCTGGCGTCAGAGCGGCGGACGCCCGGTGGGGCTGGTGCACGGTGCATTGTTACTGGACGATGATCGCATCGAGTTGATTGCGGCGGTCAACCGCTTCAATGAAGCGTGTGGCCTTGAGCAACGAGTTCGCGCCGAAAGCCATATCGCCCTACATGAAGCCTTTCTTGCGCCGGACGTGATTGGCCGGCTCGACACGTTGTACCGGCAGATGCTCGCGAGCGTCCTGCCGGTTTAACGGGTGCCGAATACCACCATGGTCTTGCCTTTGACGTGAACCAGGTTGCGCTCTTCCAGGTCCTTGAGCACCCGGCCGACCATCTCCCGTGAACAGCCAACAATGCGCCCGATTTCCTGGCGAGTGACCTTGATTTGCATGCCGTCCGGATGGGTCATGGCGTCCGGCTGCTTGCACAGCTCCAGAAGGCAACGGGCCACCCGGCCTGTGACATCGAAGAACGCCAGGTCACCGACCTTGCGCGTGGTATCTCTCAGGCGCTGGGCGATCTGGCCGCTCAGGGCGTACAGAATGTCTGGATCCTGCTGGGACAATTCGCGAAATTTCGTATAGCTGATCTCGGCGACTTCGCACTCGATCTTGGCACGTACCCAGGCGCTGCGTTCCTGTTCTTTTCCAGCCTGCTCAAACAACCCCAACTCACCGAAGAAATCACCGGTGTTGAGGTAGGCGATGATCATTTCGCGACCATCTTCATCCTCGATCACAATGGTGACGGAGCCTTTGATAATGAAGAATAGGGTTTCGGAGCGCTCGCCAGCACAAATGATGTTGTGCTTGGCCGGGTAGCGCCGACGCTGACAATGCATCAACAGTTTGTCGAGGTTCTTGATCTTGGGTGTGGGAGTAATAGCAACCATGGTTGTATCCCGAAAAGACTGCACGGTGTGGTTGAGCTTGTTTTTTTAGCCAGCGCTATCAGAGGTTGTGCGACGTCATCCAATGGATGGTAAAGCGCCAGTGATTTGGCGCCAGCTTAACAGACACATTCTGACTCGATCAGAGAATTTATCTATCAAACCATGCAGTAGTTGATCGCTTTCACCGGGACCACTGCGGTTTCAAGGCCCTGTGCTAAGCTGGCGACCCTTTTTTAGCAGTGGAGTCTGGGCGATGAAGGCACGCATCCAATGGGCGGGCGAAGCCATGTTCCTCGGTGAGTCGGGCAGTGGCCATGTTGTGGTCATGGACGGACCGCCCGAAGCCGGCGGTCGTAACCTGGGTGTACGCCCGATGGAAATGCTCCTGCTCGGTGTGGGCGGTTGCAGCAATTTCGATGTGGTCAGCATCTTGAAAAAGTCGCGCCAGGCGGTGGAAAGTTGCGAAGCCTTTCTGGAGGCCGAGCGTGCCACGGAAGATCCCAAGGTGTTTACCAAGATCCACATGCATTTTGTGGTCAAGGGCCGTGGGCTGAAAGAAGCTCAGGTGAAACGCGCCATTGAGCTGTCGGCGGAGAAGTATTGCTCGGCCTCGATCATGCTCGGCGCCGCAGGTGTGGTCATCACTCATGATTACGAGATCATTGAGCTGGGATAATCCCCAGGCAAAAAGAAAGGGCGCTTTTAAGCGCCCTTTCTGCTTTTTGTAGGAGCGAGCAAGCGCGCTCCTACAAAGGATGAATCAGATGCGGTAGGTGCTTTTGGTCATGACCTTGGCCAACAGGCTCATGCCAAATTTCACCGGTGCAGGGAAGCGGAAGCCACCGGCATCCAGTGCGCTTTCTGCGTGATGTTCTTCATCAATACGCATCTGCTCAAGAATCGCCCGGGACTTTTCGTCTTCGGCCGGCAGTTGCTCCAGATGTTCGTTCAGGTGTTTACAGACCTGATGCTCGGTGGCCGCTACGAATCCGAGGCTGACCTTATCGCTGATCAGTCCGGCAACGGCGCCAATGCCAAACGACACACCATAAAACAATGGATTCAACACACTGGGATGGCTGCCCAGCTGGCGAATGCGTTGCTCGCACCAGGCCAGGTGGTCGATTTCTTCCTCGGCGGCATGCTCCATCGCGGCGCGTACTTGGGGCAGCTTGGCGGTCAGGGCCTGGCCTTGGTACAGCGCCTGGGCACAGACTTCGCCGGTATGGTTAATGCGCATCAGGCCGGCGACGTGGCGGGTGTCGGTCTCACTCATCTGCGCTTCGGGTTGCACAATGGCAGGCGAAGGACGGTACGGCTGGCCGCTGAAAGGCAACAGCGTGCGCATCGCCGTGTCGGCTTGCAGCAACAGGCGGTCAATCGGCGAGTAGTGACGTTGGGTAGTCATGCTGACCTCCGGAAAGAATCTCGGCGGCCAGTTTACCGCAATCGGTGGTGGAAGGTTTGCGTTGGGTCATGCTCATAAGGTCGCAGCCGTGGACCACGACCCTGCGATGAGCTCACTCAGCCTGGCGGCCAATTCATCTGACGCTGACCCAATACGTGCATATGAATGTGGTAAACGGTCTGTCCGCCGTCTTCATTGCAGTTCATCACCACGCGGAAACCCTTTTCACATCCTTGTTCCACTGCCAGGCGCTGGGCGGTAAACAGAATATGTCCAGCCAAGGCTTTGTCGTCCTCGGTGAGGTCGTTGAGGGTACGGATGGGTTTTTTCGGAATAACCAGAAAATGTACCGGCGCCTGTGGGGCGATGTCGTGGAAGGCCAGGACCTGGTCATCCTCGTAGATGATCTTCGCGGGTATTTCTCTGTTGATGATCTTGGTGAACAGAGTATCCACAGCTGTTTCTCCATAGTGAAAGTGCAGGCTGAGTGTACTCAGGCGACCTGTGTGCGCCCAGCCTCTTGTGTATCGGTGGAAGTCAACGCGCGCAGTAGGCCTTGTTAATGGCTCCGGCGATTTTTCGGGTTAGCCAGCGCGGGCTTAAACGGGGGCTGAACGCCAGCCAGCGATTGCGGCGACCAGGGATGATGATGGCTTTGTTCTTTTCCAGAGCGCGTACCGCGTAGAGCGCGACCTCTTCCGGACTCATCAGCTGTTGGCTGCGGTCCAGTTTGGCGGTGTCCATCTGTGCGGTACCGAAGAAGGCGGTGCGCGTCGGGCCGGGGCAAAGAACCGAGACCTTTATCCCGCATGTCTTTAACTCTTCCCGCAGACCTTCGGAGAAGTGCAGCACATAGGCCTTGCTGGCGTAGTAGGTGCTCATCCACGGGCCGGGCTGGAACGCGGCGACCGAGGCGACGTTGAGAATCTGCCCGCCACCCAGCAGCGCCATCGAGTTACCAAGGGCGTGGCACAGGCGGGTGAGGGCCAGAATGTTCACTTCCATCAGGTCCTGCTCGGTCATCCAGTCCTGTGCCAGGAATGGGCCGCTGGTGCCGATGCCAGCACAGTTGACCAGCAGATCGATTTGCCGCTCGCCCTCTTCAAGTTCCAGCAGAAACCCGGAAAGCCGCAAGGGTTCGCCGAGATCACAGGCACGGAACAGCACTTCGACGCCGAAGCGCTGAGTCAAT
This sequence comes from Pseudomonas sp. ADAK18, assembly GCF_012935695.1. NCBI lineage: Bacteria > Pseudomonadati > Pseudomonadota > Gammaproteobacteria > Pseudomonadales > Pseudomonadaceae > Pseudomonas > Pseudomonas sp. ADAK18. The sequence continues at coordinate 4,970,229 of NZ_CP052859.1, read as the reverse complement.
TCGATTGCAATGCTTTCCAACTGATCACGCTGGCGGGCCACCAGAATCAAACTGCGGCCACGGCGGGCCAATGCTTCAGCCAAGGCCAGACCGATACCGCTGGAGGCACCGGTGATCAGAGCGTAACGGGTCATGCGTTTCTCCATCGCAACGCCACCGAGCCTGTGACAGAGGCATCACAGGCGTCGGGCGTTTCTTCATTCTTCCGGAGAGTCTACAGGTTCGGCTGTGTCATCAGCACTTTGCGGGGGTTCTTCATCAGTGATGACGCCTTGGTCGCCGGCTTCATCGGAGGTGATGGAGCTGCTGTCGTAGGTGTTGTCCACGCCGGTTTCGAGTTGATCCAGATAACCGCTCATCCCCAGGCTTATCCCGAGGACAAATATCAACGGAATGAACGCCAACCACAGGACGGAGAGAATCTTGACTGCCGTGCTGTTACGCGGAGGCGGGGCGCCATACTGGTTGGCACCGGCATTGCCAGGCAGAACCACCAGCAGGATCGGGAAGATGCTACCGACGAAAGGCACCAGGTGCAGGAACCACAGCCAGCCAGACCAACCAAGGTCGTGCAGGCGTTGTACGGTGATCTGTACGTTGACCCAGATAGAGGCCACAAGCGCAACGATACCCACCAGAAATCCGATGGTGATTGCGGCCGTCGAAGATGCAGCGGCGATGCCCAGGCCGACGATCAGGGAAATGCCGGTGACCGCCAGAATCACGACGGTCAGCACCAGCGTCCAGGCCAGGAAGCGCAGGCGCCCGATACGGCCATCGACGGTAAAGACTTTCAGGGTGGAAAATTCCGGCAGGTTGTCACCAACGGCAGCTCGAGGCGGGGCGTAAGGCGATTCGGCAGGGCGATTGTAGTCGTTGGAGCTGCCGGTGTTGGTTTCGTGAGTCTCAGCGAGACTGAAGGCTACCGGCTGCTCGGCTTCGATGCGCGCATCGATACCGGTATTTTTCAGCGCTTGCAGGTAGGTTTCGGCGTCGGCGTGGGAGAGGTCACGCTTGAGGGCGACTGGGCGACCGGTGAAGAGCTTGTCGACCGCTTCCACGTCGCTCTTGAACAGCTCGGCGAGATTCAGTTTGGCGGTGGTGAGTTCGACACCCGGTAGCAGGGCTCCGTCAAACACGATCTTGAAGCGGTTTTCGCTCATGCGGGCATCCTTGTCACTTGAAATAGGTAGGTGTTACAGGGAGTGTAAGGCCTGACTCGGTCAGCAGGCCATACATCTCCACTTATTCAGCGAGGCCAGCGTTTTGGTAACTGCGCTGCATGTTCGAGCGCCTTGCGGTATTCAGCATCCAGGCGGGCAACGAGATCATCGACGCTGGGTAAGTCATCAATCTCACCGACGCCCTGGCCGGCCGACCAGACGGTCTTCCAGGCTTTGGCTTCGTCGTTCAAGGGCTTGAGCTTGGAACCGAAGTTGACTTCACCTTTGCCTTGCAGGGCGGCAAGATCGAAACCGGCGTTTTCCAGGCTCTGGCGCATGAAGCTGGCCGGTACGCCCGAGACGGCAGGGGTGTGCACGATGTCGGCGGCACGGGAGGTGAGCAGCATCTCTTTATAGGCATCCGGTGCGTGGCTTTCGGTGGTGCCGATAAACCGGGTACCGAAATACGCCAGGTCCGCCCCGAGGAGTTGTGCAGCGAGGATTTCGTGGCCGTGGTTCAGGCAGCCGGCCAGTAACAGGGTTTTGTCGAAGAACTGACGAATTTCGGCAATCAACGAGAATGGGCTCCAGATGCCCGCATGCCCGCCAGCGCCTGCGGCGACAGCGATCAGGCCGTCAACACCGGCTTCAGCTGCTTTCTCGGCATGGCGGCGCGTGGTCACATCATGGAATACCAGGCCGCCGTAGCTGTGCACGGCGTCCACCAGCTCTTTCACCGCGCCCAGGCTGGTGATGACGATCGGTACCTTATGCTCGACGCAGATCGCCAAATCGGCCTCCACGCGTGGGTTGCTGTTATGCACGATCAGGTTGACGGCATAGGGCGCCGGGTTGTCCAGCAGTGCCAAGCCCGCTTCGATCTCCTCCAGCCACGCTTTGAAGCCGCTGCTTTCTCGCTGATTGAGGGCGGGGAAACTGCCGACCACCCCGTTGCGGCAACAAGCCAGGACCAGTTGTGGGTTGGAGATCAGGAACATCGGAGCAGCCACCACGGGCAGGCGCAGACGTTGTTCAAGCAAAGCGGGCAGCGACATTGGAAGTACCCCGAGTAATAGAAGTTAGAACGGTTTGACCACGACCAAAATTACGATAGTTAGCAATATCAGAACTGGCGCTTCATTGAACCAGCGATAAAAGACATGGCTGCGGGTGTTTTCGCCACGAGCGAAACGTTTTACCTGAGCGCCACACATATGGTGGTAGCCGATCAGCAGTACTACCAAGGTCAGCTTGGCATGCATCCACGCACCTTGGGCGAAGACGCCGGGGTTGAGAGCGATCAGCCAGATGCCGAACACGAGGGTGGCGATCATGGCCGGGCCCATGATGCCCCGGTACAGCTTGCGCTCCATGACGCAGAAGCGTTCCTTGCTGACGGTGTCCTCGCTTTGGGCGTGGTAGACGAACAGGCGAGGCAGGTAGAACAGTGCGGCAAACCAGCAGACGATGCTGACGATATGAAAGGCTTTGACCCATAGATAAAGCATTTTTAGTTATTCCCAGGTTCACGGTAGCTGAAGATAGTAGTGGCTCAAGCGCCCGCACGTCACGTTGACGGTTGTCGCAGGACGATGCGGCCCCTATTATCGACGGCTTTCCAGTGGGTTCGTTGAGGGCAGGTTTATGGTCAAGGTCGGTATCGTCGGCGGCACGGGTTACACCGGTGTCGAATTGCTGCGTCTGTTGGCTCAGCATCCGCAAGCTGAGGTGGTGGTCATCACCTCCCGATCCGAGGCCGGACTGGCCGTTGCCGATATGTACCCGAACCTGCGCGGTCACTACGACGGCCTGGCTTTCTCGGTTCCGGACATCAAGACCCTGGGTGCCTGCGATGTGGTGTTCTTCGCCACGCCCCACGGTGTAGCCCATGCCCTGGCGGGTGAACTGTTGGCTGCCGGCACCAAGGTGATCGACTTGTCGGCAGACTTCCGTCTGCAGGATGCCGATGAGTGGGCTAAGTGGTACGGCCAGCCTCATGGTGCTCCTGAGCTGCTTGAAGAAGCGGTGTATGGCCTGCCGGAAGTCAATCGTGAACAAATCAAGCAAGCGCGTCTGATTGCGGTACCGGGTTGCTATCCGACGGCTACGCAGCTGGGTTTCCTGCCGTTGCTGGAAGCGGGGCTGGCCGATACTTCGCGGTTGATCGCTGACTGCAAGTCGGGTGTCAGTGGCGCGGGTCGTGGTGCGGCGGTCGGGTCTTTGTACTCCGAGACGTCGGAAAGCATGAAGGCCTATGCGGTCAAAGGGCATCGTCATCTACCAGAAATTCGCCAAGGGCTGCGCCGTGCCGCTGGCAAGGACGTCGGCTTGACCTTCGTGCCGCACCTGACGCCGATGATCCGTGGGATCCATTCCACGCTGTACGCCACCGTTGTGGATCGCTCGGTGGATTTGCAAGCGTTGTTTGAAAAACGCTATGCCAACGAGCCGTTCGTCGATGTAATGCCGGCGGGCAGCCATCCGGAAACCCGCAGCGTGCGCGGTGCCAACGTGTGCCGTATTGCCGTGCATCGCCCGCAAGATGGTGATCTGGTGGTGGTACTGTCGGTCATCGATAACCTGGTCAAAGGTGCGTCAGGCCAGGCGGTACAGAACCTGAACATCCTGTTTGGTCTGGATGAAAAGATGGGCCTGTCCCATGCAGGCATGCTGCCTTAAGGTTTTCTGTAGATGCGCAAAGGCCCGTTGATCGGGCCTTTTGTATTTTTAATGGCTGCTGTGCAGATTGATATACCGTAACAATAGTTGACCGCTTTTCTAGGAGAAGCGGATAATGCCGACCATTACGCATATGGCGGCGTTACGCCGGGAGATAATCAGCATGAGCGTTGAATCCTTCACCCCCACGGCTTTGCAATTCACCCACGGTGCTGCGCACAAGGTGAAGAGCCTGGTCGATGAAGAGGGTAATGATCGCTTGAAGCTGCGCGTATTTGTGACGGGCGGCGGTTGTTCAGGGTTTCAGTACGGCTTCACCTTCGATGAAGATGTGGCCGACGACGACACCATCGTTGAACGCGAAGGTGTAAGCCTGGTCGTTGATCCGATGAGCTTCCAGTACTTGGCAGGAGCCGAAGTGGACTACCAGGAAGGTCTGGAAGGGTCGCGTTTCGTGATCAAGAACCCGAATGCGACTACAACCTGTGGTTGCGGGTCTTCGTTCTCGATCTGATCGTCAGCGAGTTTGCAAAACGCCGCTTGGCCTTGATAGGGTCAAGCGGCGTTTTGCTGTCTAGGGTTCAGGCGGGGTAGATCGCGCCGAGTACGCGAAGCCCGCGGGCGCCGGTGACGCTGGGGCGATTGGCTGCGATGCCTTCAAGGCAGCAATGGGCCAGCCAGGCGAAGGCCATGGCCTCGACCCAGTCAGGATCTACGCCGTAAGCGGCGGTGCTACTGACGTAGGTGGTGGGTAGCAGGCTAGCCAGGCGCTTCATCAAGGTGGTGTTATGAGCTCCGCCACCGCAGACCAGCAAGGTTTCGGTTTGGGGTTGGGCGGTTTGCAGGGACTCGACGATGGTCTGTGCCGTCAGTTCCAGCAGTGTGGCTTGCACGTTCTGGGCGACGAAGCCCGGCAGCCGGCCGAGGTGATGCTCCAGCCACCCCAGGTTGAAGACTTCGCGGCCTGTGCTCTTCGGACCTTGGGTCAGGAAGAACGGGTCGCTGAGCAAGGCCTTGAGCAAGACCGGCTCAACCTGTCCGCTGGCAGCCCACTGGCCGCTGCGGTCAAAGTTTTCACCGCGATGCTGGTGAATCCAGGCATCCAGCAGAACATTGCCCGGGCCGCAGTCAAAACCGGCGACAGGCTTGTCGGCCTCAATCAGGCTGAGGTTGCTGAAACCACCGACATTCAATACGGCGCGGTTGCCGGTGTGTTCGCCGAACAGTGCTTCATGGAAGGCTGGCACCAGCGGTGCACCTTGGCCACCTGCGGCGACATCGCGGCTGCGGAAGTCGCTGACAACGGTTATTCCGGTCAACTCCGTAAGCAGCGCCGGGTTACCGATCTGTACCGTGAATCCGCGTGCAGGCTCGTGGCGAATGGTTT